>JBATUR010000055.1:0-18312 GCA_049671305.1 Coleofasciculaceae cyanobacterium | reverse complement strand
CTCAGTCTGAAAAGAAGGCAGATTGGCTATTTGTTGCTCTATTAATTGGAGGATTATTAATAGCTATTGTGATACTAGCTGCCATTAGTGTTCTAATTTTGCGATGGATATTAACTGCAATATTTGGAGCAGGTTGATCTGGAAAAACTCAACTAGTTGGGATTTAGATAAATTGAGATACATCTGCATAACCTAGATCTCAAAGCCTAGTTAAGGTAAGATTTTTTTGTACAGTTATGAGTTCTAATCGTGAGCAATTCACCTATCAATTAGCAACAAATATGGAAGGATCTGTTGCCGTTGGTGCTGTACAATTAGCCGTCAACCACTCCAACAAAATCTGATTTACTTTTTCAGGACATTCATCTTGGGGACAGTGACCAGCATCATCTAATTCAACTAATACCAAGTTCGGATTAAGGTCAACAAAGCGACGTGCCAACTTCGGCGGAATCATACGGTCTTGACGACCCCACATCAAAAGCATGGGAATATTTAAGTTAGGCAAAATAGATTTAATACAAGGACCAAACTCCTCAGAAGTCATCGCTTTTAAAAAAGCACTAAATGCCCCTGCCGCGCCCTTATCTAAGGCGGGTACGGTTAAAATTTCTACCAACTCCGCCGTAATAGCTGCTTGATTAGCATAAGCACGTCCTGCCCATTTCCGCACCACTGGCGGGCGTCTAACGATATAAAACAAACTTTTTAGTAGCAATGGTGACAGCACAACTGCCTTAATTTTGGCAACAACTGGGCGTAGCAAAGGCGGTGTCATTTCTGCTTCTAGCGACAAATCTGGCAAATTAATCATAACGATTCCTTTCACCATTTCTGGATGAGCTGCTGCTGCCGCCACACAAATTAAAGAACCGATAGAATTACCAACCAAAACCATCGGTTGTCGGATAAATGTCCGCCAAAACTCATAAACTTGATTTACCCAAAGTTCAATTTTATAATCAGTTGACGCCTTATGAGACGCACCAAAGCCCAACATATCCAGGGCATAAACCGTGTGATGTTGACCGATTACTTCCAGATTATGGCGCCAATGCCCAATCGAAGCACCAAAACCATGTAGTAGCATGACAGGCGTTGTCGGTTTAAGGTCAGTTTGTGGAGGACGAAAATAAGTGTAGCGAGTTTGCCAACCCCGCCAAACCCAGTCACGCTGACTGCCCACCCGCTGCTGCCAAGGCAAAATTGTCACAAAAGCCTCAACTTCAAAAACATTTATAATCTTTCCCTATTTTAGTGTTTTCTAGGGGTTGACCGCTCTAAAAGGACGTTTTTGAGACAATGATCGTTCCAAATTGCTCGTCCAAATTGAAAGATACATTAACAACCATAGAGAAAGTTGTGAAGACTTAGTAAAATAGCAAGTGTAAACTAGCTTATTTCTTAGACCTCCACCACCGATTTTACAAACTAAACAGCCTGTGATTGACAAAAGACGCCAGCGCGATCTCCCCCAAATTAACGAAAGAATCCGATTTCCTAAGATTCGAGTCATTGATACCGACGGTGCACAACTGGGGATAATTACCCCTCAAGAAGCCCTGCGAGTTGCCGAGGAAAAAGAGTTGGATCTCGTCTTGGTTAGTGACAAGGCAGATCCGCCCGTGTGTCGGATTATGGACTATGGCAAGTTCAAATTTGAACAAGAGAAAAAAGCCCGCGAAGCCCGCAAGAAGACGCACACCGCTGATGTCAAAGAAGTGAAAATGCGCTACAAGATTGAGGAGCATGACTATCAAGTGCGCGTCAATCAAGCGATCCGTTTTCTGGAAGACGGAGATAAGGTTAAAGCCACGATCACCTTCCGAGGGCGAGAAATTCAACACAGCGACTTAGCTGAGGATTTACTCAAGCGTATGGCTATAGATTTGGAGAAGTTAGCGGAAGTGCAACAAGCTCCCAAGCGAGAAGGGCGGAATATGATGATGCTACTTTCTCCTAAGAAATAGTGTTAGCAATAGCCAGAAAGCCGCTTTTTTAATCGCACTCATCAGTCACTCGGTCAGTAGCCCCAGACTAATGACCGAGTGACTAATGGTTAAGGACTAAATAAGAGATGAAACTGCAAACTCGTACACAGGTTCAAAGCGGCTGGGTACGGAAAATCCTTCAATGGGTTAACCTACGTCCAGAAGAAGGCGAACGAACCTTATTAATGTTCGCCTTTTATACTGCTACTTCGATCGGCTGGTTGTGGTTTGAATACAGTTCTATAGCGCTGTTTTTGGATAAATATGGCGCGAAGTGGTTGCCTGTTATCTACATCGCTAGTTCCGCCATGTGTGCGGCATTGGGTGTGTTGTATTCTTGGCTGCAAAGTATTCTACCAATGCGAACTGTTTTGGTAGCGATCGCCATACTAGCTGCTAGCCCCTTATTATTACTACGCTTCACCCTCGGTATTAGCGCCTTAGATGGTTTCATTGCTCTGGCTACCGTCTTCTTATTACGTCTGTGGACAGATGCGGTAGAAGTCCTAAACGACCTCAACTCGCAAGTAGCCGCCAATCAACTCTTCAATATCCGCGAAATTAAACGCACCTACCCCTTAATTTCCAGCGGACTTTTAGTCGCCGACGTGATAGCCGGATTTTCCTTACCACTCGTCTTGCTGGTAGTGGGGAAAATTGAAAACGTGATCGTCCTCGCCTCCATTGCCATGTTTGTCGGCGCAGGCACCCTATATTACCTCAGTCAACGCTATAGTCAGGCTTTCCCCGATGCCCCCAACTCCGGGCAGTGGGACGAAAACGAACCCGAATTTTCACTACGGCGCACCACAGGACCATTAAGAACCTACATCATCCCTTTATTTGCCTTTTTCATTTTGGCAGAAGTGATGTACCTGCTGGTGGAATTCCAATATTTAACGCAATTAGAAGAACAACTACCCGATACATCCGATATTGCCGGCTTTCTCGGCGTATTTAGCGGCACAATCGGGATATTTGAACTGACTAGTCAATGGTTTATCTCTAGCCGTGCCATCGAAAAACTTGGCGTTTTTGTCGCCGCCATGTTGCTGCCAGCTTCCCTAACCATTTTAGGCTTACTAACACTAACAGGCACATTTGATTTCATAATTGGGCTAGTTAAACAAGTTATCGTTGTCCCCGAATTAATTACAGGGCTATTTGTCGGACTACTATTATTAAGATTCATCGATGAATTGTTTCGCTACACCTTAATTGCCGGCATCGAACCCGTCCTTTTTCAACCGCTACCAGAAGCGATCCGTAATTCCGTCCAAACCACCGTACAGGGAATTGCTGAACCAGTAACAGCAGGCATTACAGGCATTAGCCTCCTCGCCATTATTGGCGGATTTCATTGGTTTTTTCCCAACGTACCAGAAGCTTTGTTGCAGCAATGGTTGAGTCGTGTATTTATCGCAGTTATTATCGTTTTTTCCTTGATTTGGCTGCTTAGTGGTTGGTTACTACGTGCAAGCTATGTATCATTACTAGTTAAAAGTGCCGAACAAGGACGCCTGGGCTTCTCCGATGTAGACTTGAAAGCATTTAAACGGGCAGTTGTGGAAGCCTTAGAACAACCAGGTACAGAAGCCGATAAACGCTCTTGTATTCAACTTTTATACCAAATTGAGCCAGCCAGTGTCGGAGAAGTTTTGGCGCCCTTGTTGCCCAGACTATCTGTACCCTTGCAGCGTCAAAGTTTGGAGGCAATGTTAGAACATCCTAATGCTGCTTATCTAAAAAATGTACAGGTGCTAATTGACCAAAAACCGCCACCAGACGTTTTGGCATTAGCACTACGCTATGTTTGGTTAATTCAGCCAGAATTGGATGTCAGAAAAATCAAACCTTATCTACATTCTGCCGTTGATCCAAATGTGCGGGGGACGGCAGCAGCGTTGATTTTGCGTCGGGGAACTCCTACAGAAAAGGCAGAAGCCACCAATGCTTTGCGGCGGATGTTAACCTCAAAACGGGAACGTGAGAGAGTTATGGGGACGCGGGCGCTGGGTGAGGCAGATTATTTGCAAGCACTGAGGCTTTATATTCCTAATTTGTTGCAGGATGAATCTTTGCGGGTGCGTTGTGCTTTGCTGGAAGTGATTGCGGCAACTCATTTAAGTGAGTATTATTCTTCCTTGGTACGGGGGTTGTATTATAAATCCACCCGTGAGGCGGCAAGGATGGCGCTGGTGCGCTTGGGAGACGAAGCGATCGCTTTATTGATGGAATTGGCGGTAGATGTCCACAAGCCTGATTTGGTACGATTACAAGCTTGGACGGCATTGGGTGAAATTGGCACCCCAGAAACAATTAATCAGTTAATTGAACAATTAATTACCAGTTGGGGAACCACACGGCGTAATATTTTGCGGACGTTGTTGAAAATTCCCCAAGAAGCAGGCATTGAGACTGTACTTGATCGTTTTGGGCGTAGTGGTATTGAAACTTTAATTGAGCAAGAATTGTTGTTTTTGGGTCAAGTTTATGCTGCTATTTTGGATTTAAGTCCGGAAAAGCTGGCAGGCAGAGAGGCAGACTTGTTGCGAGGGGCGCTAGAAGACTTGCAGAGTGATTTATTTGATCGCTGTTTCTTGCTGATGAAGTTTCTTTATCCGGCAAGTGCTATCCAAGCAGCAGCATTTAATTTGGCGTCAGAGTCACGGACAAATATTGCCTTGGGTTTAGAAATTTTGGATAATACCCTAGATTTGCCTCATAAACGAGCCTTATTAGGAATTTTAGACCGTCGCTCTACGGCAGAAAGATTGTCGTATTTGGTTGAGTTGGTACCTTATAATGCCATGAATCCAAGCGATCGCATTCGTCGCTTAATTGATTTGCGTCACTTTCTACCAGATTGGGCTTTAGCTTGTTGTTTTCATTTAGCCCGAACCGCGCCTTGTAGTTTATCACCCGAAGCGACGCTAGTTTGCTTGCGTCATCCCACGGGTTTTGTGCGGGAGGCAGTTTTGGCTTATCTAAAAGCCGCCTCACCTCGTGCTTGCAGTGAATTATTACCGATGTTAAAAAATGATTCAGACCCGATAGTAGCGTCACTGGTGCAGCAGATGATTGTTGAATTGGGTATGGTAAGTTAGTTCAATCTGTCTAATCAGCAAACAAAGCGATTTATCAGCAGATAATCACGCGCAAGTAAGACGTTAAGGTAAACTGATAGTTTCCCACAATAGTCAAGCGAAAATAGCTCGTCGCTAACCGATACAGCCGATGTTAACCAGTGTTGAGCGTCTATTATTTATCAGGGCTGTCCCAATTTTTCAAGAATTGCGAGACGATTTTCTTGTTAGGCTAGCTTCTGTCATGGATGAGCTATCTTTTCCTCGCGATCAGACAATCTTTACACAAGGACAAGAAGGACGATCGCTTTATATTGTAGTTTCCGGCATGGTACGGGTACATATAGGCGATCGCGATTTGGCACAACTACGACAGGGTACCTGTTTTGGTGAAATGTCCTTGTTTGATTCTGAACCTCGATCTGCTTCTGTTACAGCCCTCGAAGAATGTGAGTGTTTGGTATTGACTCAGTTACAACTATATGATGCCATTGATGAAACACCAGGAATTGCTGTTAATATTATCCGTCTGCTTTCTCGCCGCATTCGCGAATTGAACAGTAAGGTTAATGTCTATGAGGCAAGAACTCCAGCACATGATCTTACCAAAACAGGCTAACAGATTGAAGCGGACTAATAAGTTAGATAAAAGTCCGCTTTCTCTTTCCTTCACTGAGCTTTTTACTGATGCCTAAATGCTATATTTAAATTCTCCGTTAAGTTGATGTCTTTTGGCTATGACGACTTTGAAAAGCCAACTCAATAACGAAACTGACATTTTTTACCCAAGCTCCGATGGTACACCAATGGCGGAGAGCGACGCAGCACGAGATTATTTAATTTATGGCGTGGAAGCTCTCAGTATTTACTTCCAAAACCAAAATGATGTTTATGTTTCCGGCAACTTGTTCGTCTACTACAAAAAAGGCGTTCCTGATGCCGTAGTCGCGCCTGATGTTTTGGTCGTTAAAGGTGTCGAAAAAAAGCAACGAATGAGTTACAAAGTTTGGGAAGAAAATGGTAAAGTTCCAGATTTTGTTATGGAAGTCACTTCAAAAACGACTCAAGAAAACGACGAAGCTGACAAACCGCAGAAATATCAAAAAATGGGTGTCTCAGAGTACTTTCAGTATGACCCAACTGGAGATTATTTGCAGCAACAACTTAAAGGTTCTCGTTTGGTTGAAGGAAAGTATCAATCGATTACACCTAGTTTATTAGCAGATGGAGTATTATCAATTCATAGTCAAGTATTAGGGCTAGATTTACGACTGCTTGGTAAAGAATTACGCTTTTATGAACCCGTTTCACAAAGAAGGCTTTTGAGTCCGCTAGAAACTGAACAAGCAAGACAACAAGCTGAACAAACTATTACAAATGCCGTGCCTCGTTTAATCGATTTAGGATTGAATGAAGAACAGATAGCCCAGGCATTAGGTTTATCCTTGGAAGAAGTCATGCAGATGTTGTCAGACTAAGCAAGACAATGAAAGACTTTTCGTCGATCGCCCAATCTCGGTAAAATCAGTGCATGATTAATCCCGAACCGCACCCAAAAATCCCGGAATGTAGCTGGCAGCGTCCCCTAGGACTTGGCTGGGACAAACCCTATACAGTCCGCTATCCTAGTAATCTTGATGATGGTCCCTGGCATGGAATGCCTCTAGGGGGTTTTGGTGCAGGTTGCATTGGACGTTCATCACGGGGAGACTTTAATTTATGGCATCTCGATGGTGGTGAACATACTTTTAAAAGTCTACCTGCTTGTCAGTTTAGTATATTTGAACAGACAGAAAATGCTCCAGCGCAAGCTTATGCTTTGTGTACCGAAGCGCCTTCAGATGGCACTTTGAGCAGTTGGCAGTGGTATCCTCAATTAAAAGAAGGCAATAGTACAGGAACTTATCATGCTCTGTATCCGCGATCGTGGTTCGTTTATAACCATGTTTTTCAAACTGAATTAACTTGCCAACAATTTTCGCCAATTTGGGCAGGATCTTATCAAGAAAGCAGTTATCCGGTGGCGGTTTTTGAGTGGACGGCACATAATCCCACAGATCAGCCGATTACCATAAGTATTATGCTGACTTGGCAGAATATGGTGGGTTGGTTTACCAATGCAATTAACAATCCACAGGTGCAAGTACGCGATGATGGTAGTCCGGTTTATGAATATCAACCGCGTTGGGCTGATAGTACAGGCAACTTTAATCAATGGATCGTCGATAGCTTTCGAGTAGGCTGTTTGTTAAACAGAGTGCGACTTCATGACGAAATTCAAGAAGGTGAAGGACAACTTTGTTTTGCCACAGTAACTAATCCTAGCTTAGAAGTGTTTTATCATAGTCGCTGGAACCCGGCAGGTAATGGCGCTGAAGTTTGGCGGACTTTTGCCGCAGATGGCAAATTACCAGATAATCAAGATGAAACACCCGCTTCACCAGGCGAACAAATTGCCGCAGCGATCGCGATTCGTTTTACAATTCGTCCTGGTAAAACTCGTAAAATCCCCTTTATCTTGGCGTGGGACTTCCCAATTACAGAATTTGCCCCCAATATTAATTATTACCGACGCTATACCGATTTTTTTGGTCGCAATGGCAGTAATGCTTGGTCAATTCTCCGCACCGCACTTAAGCATGATGACTTGTGGCTTGAGAAAATTCAAGCTTGGCAAGCACCAATTTTAAACCGAGAAGATTTGCCCAATTGGTTTAAGATGGCGCTGTTTAATGAGTTGTACCTGCTTGCTGATGGTGGTACGCTTTGGAGTGCCGCTGATGACCGTGATCCGGTTGGTCAATTTGGCGTTTTGGAATGTCTTGATTACCGTTGGTACGAAAGTTTAGATGTACGATTATATGGCTCTTTTGCCCTAGCAATGCTTTGGCCCAAGCTGGATAAAGCCGTCTTAGAAGCCTTTGCACGGGCGATTCCCAAAAATGACGAAACACCCCGGATTGTTGGTTACAACCAAGCTAGCGCGATTAGAAAAGCCGCTGGTGCAACGCCCCACGACCTCGGTGCCCCTAATGAGCATCCTTGGGAAAATACTAATTACACCAGTTATCAAGATTGCAATCAGTGGAAAGATTTAGGTTGTGATTTTGTCTTGCAGGTGTACCGCGATTTTATTTTAACGGGTAGTCAGGATACAGAGTTTTTGTGGGAATGTTGGGGGGCAATTGTTGAGACTTTGGCTTACCTAAAGAGGTTTGATCTAGACGGTGATGGCATTCCCGAAAACTCCGGTGCACCAGATCAAACCTTTGATGATTGGCAGTTGAAGGGAGTTAGTGCTTATTGTGGTGGGTTGTGGATAGCGGCGTTGGAGGCGGCAATTGCGATCGCTAAAATCCTCTCCAATTATCCGTCCCAACTGCCAGAAACACCCGACTTGCCGTCAATTCAGATCCACGTTGAGCTTTATCATCAGTGGTTAGAAAAATCTCGACCAATTTATCAAGAAAAACTCTGGAATGGTCAATATTATCGCTTAGATAGTGAAAGCGGCTCAGATATTGTCATGGCGGATCAATTATGTGGTCAGTTTTATGCTCAATTATTAGGTCTGCCGGATATTGTACCCAAGCAGTGTGTCCAGTCGGCACTGAAAACGGTATATGAATCTTGCTTTTTAAAGTTCCATAATGCTCAATTTGGCGCGGCAAACGGCGTTAAACCAGATGGTACACCGCAAAACCCTGATGCAACTCATCCTTTGGAAGTTTGGACGGGCATTAATTTTGGTTTGGCGGCTTTTTTGATTCAACAAGGTATGAAGCAGGAGGCGTTTGAGCTTACGGAGGTTGTGGTGCGTCGGGTGTATGAAAATGGACTGCAATTTAGAACTCCTGAAGCTATTACAGCAGCAGGGACATTCCGGGCGAGTCATTACCTACGGGCGATGGCAATTTGGGCAGTTTATCGGGAATGCTAAAATTCTCCTAAGCTGTGGTCACTGAGCACCGTCTTACTTGAAAATTACCCTCAATAGGACAATTTTTGAGGCTTCTGGCTTAAAAAATAAATATTAGTTGTAATTGCCAGGTTTGGTCATGGCGTGTTAGTTTAATTTCGCGGATGAATTCTCGAAAGTAGAAACGACGTTCTGATTCTGATAAGTCGCTCCAAAATTGGGGAATTGATACGGCTTGCGCGATCGCTTTTAGGTTAACTGGTGGTAAGGCGCCCAAACGCGATCGTAGTTGGGAGATTTCTGCCCGCAGTTTGTAAGCCCGTAATTCTGCGGTTTCTCGATCCAAGACGCCGCTTATCGTCAGTGTGGGTAGTTGCTCTAATATATGTTGTTTGTTGGCAATTTCAGCAGCAAATGATTGTTTAACTCCATCTAAATTAGGAGCATTGAGCGCTGCGACGGCACGAGGTAATTCTTGACAAATCTGACTAATTGTGCTACTCAAGATCTTTTCATAGGCGATAGCGCGGCATTTCGGTTTTTTGGGGCAGTTTATGGGGCGTAGATAGAGGTATTCTTGGTCTTGGCGGCGTTTTGTGACACTGGTTACTGTCATGTGAGACTGGCACTCACCACAGACAACTAAACCTGCCAAAGAGCGGGGGGCGCTGGCGGTACGGGGTGCTAGTCGGCGGTTGCGGCGCAGCAGGCGGTCAATTTGGGCGGCTTCTTCGCGGTTCAAAATGGCGCTATGGGTGTCAGAAAGGACTTCTCCGGTTTGGTAGGCGGTGTCACCTCGATAGATAACATTGGTCAACCAACGGCGTCCTGTGGAAACGGAGATTTTCTTACCATATTTTTTTTCTAAATAACGTACAGCGCTGCGTAGGGAACCATATAACAAAAATTGTTCAAAAAACTCCTTGACAACGGGGGCAGTGCTACGGTCGAGAATGTAGCGGTCTTTACCACGTCGGTAGCCAAGTGGTGCTTTTCCCGGTGGTGGTAAGGCTTTGAGGCGGTTGCGGGCGTGTCCTTGGCGTAGGCGACGACTGTTGGTGTTTTGTTGAATTTCAGCGCTAAGTTTGAGTAAGTTGGTATCTTGGGAGGTGCTGTAGGGTTGTTCTGTGGCGATGATTTGGATACCGAGGTTTTCGATTTGGATAATGCGATCGCTTATTTCTTGTATTGAGTCGCCTAGTTCTTCTAGTCGGCGAATTAATAAGTATTGGGCGGGTTTATTTTGACAGTCAATTAATAACTGTTCTAGTTCAATTCGCTTACCTAAATCTTGATAAATATGCTCGATTTCCCAACCCCAAATTGTTGCATTTGGTGCTGATTCTAAGAGGGGTTCACTGTAGGTATAGGCGATAATTTTCATTTAATTAAACAGCATATTACTCTTAAACCTGACTAAGTTCAATAATGTTACCATCTGGGTCTTGGGTAAATATAGCAGCTCGACCAGAAGCGCTGGTTTGTATCGGGCAGTTATGGTTTAATAGTTGAGTTTTGGCAGCATTTAAGTCGGTAACGCTTAAGGCTATGTGGGGGTTGCGTCCCCATTTTTCTGGGTTTGACAAGGTTGGTTTAATCGATGGATCTATCATTAAGTGAATTTGATATTGATCTATTTGATACCAAATTCCAGGGTATTTGAGAATACGGTCAACTTTAGATAAGCCTAAAATATTGCTGTAGAAATGCTCGGCTTTTTCTAGATCAGAAACTAGGATAGCTGTATGAAGGCATTGGCTAATTTGCATGGTTAGTTCAATAATAAAGTACAAGAGTTAAAACTTAGAAAATCTAGCAGTACCTGTTGTGCTAAATAATTTAAGTTAAATTCTAGCTAAAGCGATTGCAGATGCTTTAATTTTACAAAAGTACATCTTTTTAGGGATTTAGCATCTTCTCCAGATGACAGGTGTTTAGTTAAGGCTTTTGTACGGCATTTTGCTGCTTCTGTGAGCATTTCTGCAAACTATTGTGGCATTCATAGAGCTAAAATGAATACACTTACTGTAAACAAGTCTAGCTATTCTTAGCAGTTTATTCTCGTGGTTGTTCTTAGATACTTGAGCGTCTTTCATGCTCAATTACATCATTTGAGCTTAAAATGGTTAGTAGAGCGATTGCCTGGTTTGGTGCTAAGTTTGGATTGTTAATAGTTTTACTAAGGTAAATGTTAACCTTAAATTAAAAATTGTGTTGTCCGGAAAATTCACCCTATTCTAGGTAGTTTTTTTATGGTTTAGGATGGGTGCGAGTTGAAGAGATTTGAAGGCAAAATTCGATATAAGACTCAGCATGAATACTTTTTCCCAAAAAGTTTTTTCGCCACGACAAATGGAGTATCTAACCGTAGATTCAGACTTTAATATTATTGAAAAATCTTGGGAAGTTGAGCGATTTGCTGATTGTCCTGACGAGGTGACAATTGGCAATGATGTTCGACTAGGATTTCCAGAACTTTTTGGACTTGAAGATATTTTAAACGATATCTTAGAAGAGCGACAAATTAGTTTTGATTTAGATGGAGTTGCTCGCTATTTAGATAATAAACTACCTCTTTATATTGATATTCATATTACTAAAAAGCAAACAGGAACTCAGGACAATGAGTTAATTATTTTTATTAAAGACGTAACTTCAAAAAGCCTCTTAGAACAAAGTTTAGTCCAAAACTCAAATGAGACACATTTACAGCTAAATTCTGTAGAAACTTATAAAGATTATTTAGATAAAATTTTAACTTCTATGCCGTCTTTTTTATTAGTTACTAATCAAAGAGGCATAATTAAAACTATAAATAGAGCAACAAAAGAGTTATTTGGCTATCAGGAAAATGAATTAGTTAATCAACCGATATCAATAATTTTTCCTGAAAAAGTATTGCTTCATACCCAAAATTATGTTAATGAAAAAAATAAAATTTTAACTAATATTGAGGTAGTTTGTCAAACTAAAACTGGCTCAAAAATAGTTGTAGCTTTTTCCGGTTCAGTTGTTCAAACTGATGTTGAGGACTTGGAAGATTTTATCTATATTGGTCGGGATATTAGCGAAAATAAACGCTTGCAACAACATCAAGCAGCGCAATATGCAGCTACGAAGATTTTATCAGAATCAACAACAACTCAACAAGCCTTTCCAGTACTTTTACAAGCATTATGTGAAAGTTTGGATCTAGATATTGGAGAAATTTGGACACCACAAAATTTAGAAACACTTGCACCAAAAACAAGTAATTCTCTGAAATGTATCGCAACTTGGAGGCAACCAGGTTTAACTAATTTAGCAAAAGATAATCAAGAACTTAGCTTAAGTTTGACTAATGATATCTTGTCAAGTCGTTCTCCCAAATGGATAAATAATATCAAGGATATTACCAATGTTAGTAAATTAGAACCAGCATTAATTGAGGTGATACATAGTGGTTTTGGTTTGCCTCTACAAGATGAACAGAAAATCTTTGGAGTAATGATTTTCTTGACGCGAGAAATTGCTAATTATGATGAAGATTTACTACAAGTTCTGACAGGAATAGGTAGCCAATTAGTACAGTTTATTAAGCACAAAGAAGCCGAATCTGCATTACTAGAAAGTGAAGAAAGATATCGAGATTTGTTTGAAAATGCCACTGATTTAATTCAGTGCGTTACGAGTGATGGTAGTTTTGTCTATGTTAACCAAGCCTGGCGAGAAACACTAGGATATAATGATACAGAAATTACTGAACTAAAAATATTTGATGTTATTCATCCTAGCTATAAGTCCCAATGTATTGAAATTATTGAAAAAGCGATGTCCGGAGAAAAAATTGAGCGGATACAAGCACAATTTATTACCAAAAAGCAGGAAATAATCTCTCTTGAAGGAAACATTAATTGTAAATTTGTTGAAGGCAAGCCCGCCCTAACTCGTGGTATTTTTAGAGATATAACTAAGCGCCTAGAAACAGAAGCAGAACTGCGTCATCAACGTGATCAAACCGAAAAATTATTACTTAATATATTGCCTTCGCCTATTGCCGATCGCCTTAGACAACAACCAGGTACAATTGCTGATAATCTCGCGGAAGTTACAGTAATGTTTGCTGATATTGTGGGTTTTACGGAACTTTCGGCACAAAATTCTCCCACCGTAATGGTTGAACTACTTAACGAAATTTTTTCAGAATTTGATCACTTAGCGGAAAAGCATAATTTGGAAAAAATTAAGACGATTGGAGATGCTTATATGGTAGTAGGAGGAATACCAAATCCTCAAATTAATCATGCTCAAGCAATCGCAGAAATGGCATTAGATATGCTAGATGCTATTACTATTTTTTGCCAGGAAACTGGTACAGATATAAGTATTCGTATCGGCATTAATACAGGTCCTGTAGTTGCCGGAGTCATTGGTATCAAAAAATTTACTTATGATTTGTGGGGAGATACAGTTAATACTGCTAGCCGCATGGAATCTCACGGTGTAGCTGGAGAAATTCAGTTAACAGAATCGACCTACAAACACTTACAAGGACAATATAACTTTGAAAATCGAGGCATAATTTCAGTAAAAGGTAAAGGCGAAATGAATACTTATTTCCTTAAGAGTCGAAAAAACTCAAGCTAATTTAAATAGTTATTTCCTGCTCAACAGAAAATAATAATCTGATAAAATTACAACATATCAAAAAATTAGCTCAAATTGAATTATTTTGCGGAATGCTCAAAAGCAGCACTGAAGCTATAAAATAAACCCTATCCTAGCAATTACACCACAGTGTTTCAGTCTTTAACCTATGCCTCTCTATTGCAGCCAAGGTCACGAAAACGAATCGAATAACCGCTTTTGTTGTAGTTGTGGACAACGACTACCCCTTGCTGTTGGGCAAACTTTAGACAAACGCTATCGCTTAATTAGTCATTTAGGACAGGGTGGTTTTGGGCGTGCTTATTTAGCCGAAGCATTACATCGTTTTAACGAACATTGTGTATTAAAAGAATTTGCCCCTCAAGTACAAGGCACAGCCGAATTAGCCAAAGCTAAAGAATTATTTCATCGAGAAGCTGGCGCACTTCATAAGCTAAAACATCCTCAATTACCAGGTTTTTGGGAATTATTTCAAGTCGATTTTGGCGCAGGTAATGGTTGTCTTTTATTTGTACAAGACTACATCGAAGGACAAACTTATTTCGACTTATTAAAGTCAGGAATGCGCCTAAATGAAGCCGAAATTATTCAGTTTTTGCAGCAAATGTTAGCCGTCCTTTCCTATATTCATTCTCAAGGCGTTATTCATCGCGATATCTCACCCGATAACATTATCCTCAGAACTTCTGACCATTTGCCAGTACTAATTGATTTTGGTGGCGTCAAGCAAATTGCCGCAACAGCCATTTCAAAACTTACCCAAATAAATACATCAACACGCTTGGGTAAAAAAGGCTATGCTCCAGAAGAACAACTACGAAAAGGTGAAGTCTTTGTTAATAGCGATTTATACTCTCTCGCCGTTACCGCCTTAGTTTTATTCACAGGAAAAGAACCACAATCTTTATATGATGCTTATCAAGGTACATGGCGTTGGGAACAAGAAATTAACATAAGTTCTCAACTCAAAACTGTCCTACAAAAAATGTTAGCTCATCAACCAAATGATCGCTTTATTAATGCTGCAGCCGTCTTGCAAGCGCTACCATCTCCACAATCAAATTATCAACTTGGCTTACAAACAAAAAGCACTTCTCCAATCATCAAGCAAGTTGTCTCTGTTTGTACAATTCCAGCCAGGATTTCCCAAGTTTCCAAAATCTTCACCTTGGTGCTTGCGCCAAAAGCGAAACCCGCACCCATTGTAGTTACAGCTAACTTTAATCAGCCAGTTGTTGCGCCACAACCCTACATAAAAAAGCCGTCCTTATTTCTAAGTAGCTTAATCTCCCTAACCCTTAAACTAACAGTTGGTACAGGCATCATTTTACTAACAAGTTGGGCTGGTTGGGCAGTCATGAATTCGGTAATTAGTTCCACAAAATTAGATTTTGGTAAGTCGCCAAGCCTTCCTAATACTGCCCCCAATGCCTCAGAAATAACGCGCATTGAGAAACTTTTTAGCCGCCGCCAAACTCTAGGAATTAGTGAAGTTGCCTTTAATAATGGCGTAAATCAAAAATTTTATGCCAAACATCCAGAATTAAACGGGCGTCCCTTGACAAACTCGCCAGAAGACGCCGAGTTGCGCGAAGAATGGTATATGATCGCCGAAGAGTTTTTGCGCTAATCAAACACAACCCATAATTGCCTAAATCTTACCTCCAGCAGTTGAAAAGCTGCGATCGCCAAAAGGAAAGAAGGATACTGTAAGAATAACGCCTTGTAGCTTCTGACCTCAGCATGACTCATCCCTATTGCAGCAAAGGACATGAAAATCCCACTGGTACTCGCTTTTGCCTCCAGTGTGGAGAAAAACTACTAGACGACGAAAGTCATCAAGGCGTTTATCCTGGACTAGTATTACAAGCAAACCAAGCAGCGCCTCGTTACCGCATTGTGCAAGAATTAGGGCAAGGTGGTTTTGGGCGTACCTATCTAGCACAAGATATGCATCGCTTTGAAGAACTTTGTGTCCTCAAAGAATTTGCGCCACAAGTTCAAGGCACTTATGCTCTACAAAAAGCCGAAGAATTATTTGAGCGGGAAGCTGGAGTTCTCTACAAGTTACAACACCCGCAAATTCCCAAATTTCGAGAATTGATCAAAGTCAAACAAGAAGGTGTTGCCAATTTATTTTTAGTCCAAGACTTCGTAGACGGACAAACTTACCACGCCTTATTAGATGCTAGAAAACGCCAAGGACTGCGCTTTAACGAAGCAGAAGTCATGCAACTTTTGTTGCAAATTTTGCCCGTCCTCGAATACATTCACTCTTTAGGCATCATTCATCGAGATATTTCACCCGATAACTTGATGTTACGCAGTAGTGATGGACTACCGATACTAATTGACTTTGGCGGTGTCAAAGAAATTGCGGCAACCGTCATTCATCAACTCCAAGCCTCAGCCCCCACGCCGACTCTTTTGGGTAAACCGGGCTATGCCCCTCTAGAGCAGATGTCTGGAGGGGTTGTCGGACCTCAGAGCGACTTCTACGCCCTCGCAGCAACGGCAGTGGTATTACTAACCGCTAAAGAACCTCAGCAGTTAATTGACCTACATACTCTAGAGTGGAACTGGCGGCGTGAGGTGCAATTAAGCCAAAATCTGGGTCAGGTTTTGGATAAAATGCTAGAACCAAGGTCAAATGAGCGTTTTAGTAATGTTCGTGAAATCTTGCAAGCCCTTACTTATGTCAAGCCACCAGAGGTTTTCCCGCTGACTCAGCCGCCGGCAATTGAACCCACACAAGTCGCGTCGCCAACATTGGCGGTGAGTCCTGGGGCGGTTGTAGTGGCAAGTACACCTTCATCATCATTCGGTTTGGCTAAGAAAATTTTGTTGGTTTTTGTGGCAATTGTAGTGGCAGGTAGCATTGGTTGGTTGGGTGGTAACTGGTGGATACAGTCTCAGACGCCAGGTAAAGAAGTTAAACCGACGACTACTCCGACAACACCTACAAACCAGCTTACGCCTGCAGAGCGCGAGCGCCAAAATGCCCTGCAACAGCGTCGCACCAATTTAGGTATTGATCAAAACTTTTATACGAGTTTGGTTAATGAGGCGTTTTGGACTAAATACCCTAACCAACGTGGGCGTGTTTTGGGGACGAGTCAGCAGGATGCTAAGTTAAGGGCAGAGTGGGATGCGATCGCTGCTTCTTTACTGACAAAAATTGAACAAATTAAGTTGAGTGCCGCTGCCCGTCAGCAGTTGGGGCGTTATGGCGAGGCTGACTTGACTCGTGCCAAAGCCGAAGCTAATGTGTTGCGTCTCAGTAGTCGATCGCTTTATGATTTGGCTGATGCTAAGTTTTATCAGCAGTTTCCCACAGAACGAGGGCAGGATTTTTTAAATCAGCCTGTTGGTCAAATCTGGCAAGCTGTAGTTAATGAGCGTTTAAATGCGATTAGAACAGGCGTTGCTTTTGAGAAAATTGGCTTTGAACCAGGTACTGTTAGTAAAGAAGTTGCCAGTCGCCTCAACCCAGGAGACGGTAAAGCTTTTATTGCTTATCTTACCGAAGGTCAAAACCTTGAGGTTGAGCTGGTAGTTAAAGGTAATCAAAAAGCTTTACTTTCAATGTATAGCCCCACTGGTAAAACAACTTTCTTAGAAGATTCAGATCAGAATAATTGGTCGGGACTACTACCAGAAACGGGCTTTTATGAATTTGTAGTTATTTCTGATGATGCCCAACCGCTTGATTATCAATTAAACCTTAAAGTTGAAGTGGAGGCAACACCTGAACCGACTATTGCTACCCCAACTCCAACTATTAGTCCCTTGCCAACTATTAGCCCTTAATGACGAAAAAGCGGCTTTTATGTAACAGATTTTCTGGCTCACTGGCTAGGAAACTAATCGTGTAGCTCATTAGTGTAAGCTGGATTGATCAACTAATAGTGAAGTGAAAAGCCCTGCCTAAATTTCGGCTGGCGGCTTGATAAACTTGCGACAAACTTCTTCTAAGGCGCTTAATTCAAAAGGTTTTGTTAAGTATGCCGTTGCTCCTGCCAAGCGTCCTTGTACCTTATCAAATACAGTGTCTTTTCCCGTTATCATAATGATTGGTAACTCGGCAAATTGCGGCAAACTACGCAGTGTTCGACAAAGATCTAAACCATCGACTCCTGGCATACATACATCTAATAACAACATGGCAATCGGCTGTTGGTAAATTAAAGATAGAGCTTCTGCTGAATTATTGGCTACTAAGATGTTATATTTTTCACCTAGTACTTCTGTAATCAGTTGTTGGATAAAGACACAATCATCAACGCTAAGAATTGTCGGTTTTTGATTTTGTAGGGGCATTTTCCCTATCCTTCAAAACATGAGTATGACGGTAGGCAAAGGGATTTTTTTTGTACTATAGCGCTCATTTAGGAGATATTTTATTTTTAGGATGTCTTATTGTATCTAAGTTTACTCAATTTTTCAAAAAACTTTGACCTCAAATTCTTGAAAAGGATTGAGTTGAGTTAATATATTTAGATAAAATTTAGTTGACTACTAATAAAATAGAACTTTATTTAATTTAATGAAATAAAGTTTCAAAGTTTAACGTTTCTTGTAGAAAAAGCCGATCAAGGTGAATTAGTAATAAGATTACTAATGTTAAGTTGGGAATAGACAAAGGCAATTAAGAGGTTACGATTAAATT
>JBATUR010000054.1:0-130186 GCA_049671305.1 Coleofasciculaceae cyanobacterium | reverse complement strand
ATGCGACCAGCTTGATATAAAGTTTGAGTAATTTCTGTAATTGTCAACACAGAATGCGCCCGATAACCGTTATCTTTTAGCTTATCCTTAACGCCTTGCTCATGATCCATAAACACCACAATATCATCCACCTTTAAGCCAGCAGACTGTAGCTTTTGTGCACCTTCCATGACACTTTTACCACTAATTAAAATGTCATCAACAACCACAACTGTTTCACCAGAATTAAAATTACCTTCAATTACCCGCCTCGTGCCATGTGCCTTAACTTCCTTGCGGGGAAAAATCATCGGATAATTTAAACGCAAGGATAAACCAGTTGCTGTTGGTAAGGAACCGTAAGGAATACCAGCAATGCGGTCAAAATTTAGTGACTTCAAAATCTCAGCATAAGCACTAATAATTTTATGAAATACTTGCGGGTTAGAAATGATTTTACGAAGGTCAATATAGTAAGGAAATGTTGCCCCAGATGCTTGAACAAAGCTGCCAAATAATATGCAACCAAGGTCATAAAGTTGTAAAATTAAATCTTGTTGAGGATGCTGATTAAGTAAACAAACATCTGGCATCCACAACTCACAAGTAGAAGCATTGGCAATCACTTGATTTCTAACTTGATTAATTGCCTCTTTTAGTGGTTGAATAGCAAGAGTCGGTTGAACACTTGTCAACATTTCTAAAGGCACCGGAATTAGTAATCCTTCACCATTAGAATTTAAACCTGCATTCAAAATTTGATTCAAGTCGCTTCCACCTTCTGCCCAAATACTACGGGCTAAAATAACTCTTTCTGGTGCAGCGGCACGAATACGAGACAAGATATCTGCATTGGTTGTGCCAACTTCTAAGGCAACCGCTTCGAGAGTTCCCCAATTTCTAGCTTCTTTGACGACTTGCAAATAAAAGGGCGCTTCAGGTGTGGGATAGTGTTGTAAGGCGATCGCTCCTTGGTTAGAAGTACAGCATAAAATAAATACCGCCTTACCTGGATACACTAAAAACGGCGCAACTTGGTCTTGTCCAGCATAAGGACTCAGCGTAACAGCATCCACCTGCCATTGTTCAAAAATAGTTCTGGCAAAAAAGCTACTAGTATTGAGGTCGCTATGTTTGGCATCTAAAATAACAGGAATATTATTAGGAATAGCCCTGAGAGTTGTTTGCAATAACTCTATGCCAGTTGCGCCTAATGCTTGATAAAAGCCGAGAGTTGGCTTGTAGGCACAAACTAAATCTTTGGTTTGGTTGATTTGAAATTGTAGCCAGTCACCCAAATTATCGTAATTGCTGGGCATTAATTCCGGGTTGGGATCAAGTCCGACGACTAGCAAACTTTGGTTGTAGGCGATCGCTTGATTTAATTTATCAAAAAAGTTCATAGTTGCAATGACGGTGTAGCGATTAACTGAGTTTAACCCAGTAACTTGCAGACTTTAGTTTTGGGCAGGTGTCGGCGCAACAACGCTAATTTGATCCCCAGGACTAATCTGAGCCATAATTTGATCATCATTCCCCGTTGCCCAGTTGGCGAAATGTACAGCCAGCGGCGGCACAAATACCAAAGGGTTAGTAAAACCGGAAAAAATATAAGCGCCCTCCACACCGCTAAGTGCACCAATAACGCCCAGACGGTTGCTATTAAAAGCGACTCGGCAATGATGCCAAGTTCCTGGTAATTTTTCTAAAGCTGGTAAGATATTTCCGACTTGAGAACGTATAGCCGCTTCACTTTGGTTTGCATCAACTGCGGCATGAGGGTCGGTAAGAACGCGACTAAGTTGACCCATCCTAATCGTACCATCCAGAAATTGCACCGCTCCAGGATCTAAAATTGCTGGCAATGGTTCATTACCTGGTTGATCCCATAATGGATCTATTTCGGCTGTGCTAACTTTGGCTTCGAGTTCAAAACGTTGGGTAATGGCAGGCATAACCGGCACTTGCAACTGAATATCGCCTGGTGGTATGTCCACAAGTTCAGCACGGGTGAAGTATAAGCGCACAGGGATACCGGCGGCTTTGAGGAAGGCGCGGCTAAGTCCACCAGCACAGATGACGGTACGGTGTGCGTGATAGCTAGTTTGTGCTGTTTTCACGCCGGAGATGGTATCACCTTGTCGCAAAAATTCCATGACTTGAGCAATTTGCATTTCGCCTCCAGCACGGCGGAAGCCTTGCAAGTAAGCTTGGTTAGTGATTTCAGGCTGAATTTGACCGTGACGGACTGTGAGGGCGCCAGAAATGGCATTTTTATTCAGCAAGGGTTCGAGTTCGCCTGCTGCTTCTACACTTAATAGTTTGGGAGGAGTGGCAAAGTTAGCATAAGTTGCGGCGACTTTTTCCGGGTCATCTTGGGCGCGAATGGTTAGCAATAAATCCATTTCCCGCAACTGGATATCTGTTTCTAATTCTTCGGTTAAAACAGCATAACGTTCTTTTCCTTCTTGGCAAAGCCTCTGGGTGAGGTCTGACGTGCCTGCCCAATAAGCTAAACCGCCATAACTATAACGGGTTGCGCCTTGCAATGAGGCATCTTGTTCCAATAGCAGCACATCAAACCTTTGTTTTTGCAATTCATAGGCAAGGGCAGCGCCTGTAATACCGCCTCCAACTACAATCCAATCGTATGTTTTCATTCCTAACAGCCCAGACTCGCGAACTCTCTGACCAAAGTTTATGATATTTTTGTCAGTAAGTTTGTGGCGGAACAGACATTGAAGCATTAAGCGCTGTTTTTTCTCAGTCCTTCCGCCAGCCTTAATTTTTTAATTTTTCTTGATCAGGTTTCTTTTTGAGAACAGCCATCATCTGGCTTTTAACTTGCCTCATCCATTGATCAATACCAATGTCCTGAATGTTGGTGCTAGATGATCTCTGCAACTGCTCAATTTGAGCTTGGTTTTTACTAGTCATTGTTTTCTTCCTTTTAGGTAACTTATCCGAGCCAAGCTTCAGCAAAACTTGGCACAATTAGCTGTAGTCTTCCCGTAAGAGTCTCTTCAAATTCATTTTCAAAAATTGTGAGCTTTTTGGGCTGCCCCCGCTTGATATCGACGTTAGTTATTTGCGCCTTTTCTTGTTCTAAATCTTCGATGTAACCATCTGATAAGGCTTCTGCTAGGTAGTTACTAGAAAAAGGACCAAAGTAGTAGATGCATTTGGGTTCTTCTGTAATAACTTCAATCCACCAAGCAATTCCCATTTTTGCTAAATAAGTTGCAAATATTTCTTCGTCTTCAGGACTTTTCCATAATGCTCTTTTCATTAGTCGTGATTCCTGTTATTAAAACTTTGAGGTATGATTCTCAATTGAGTGATTTACTTGAGAATATTTAGGTATCGCCATCAGGCGTTATTTATGTCTCTATTTCACCTAATTAAGTGAATAGTTTTTTTGAGCAATCATGAAACCAACCGTTTCAGAATTTTCGCGGAGAATGTGAAGTATGCCCCCACGAATTATATTTTCCATCCGCAATCGCTCTGCTATCGGACGGTAGAGGAATTTCGTCTCTTTTGGCGGTTCTTGTAAATCATCAACAACTGTATAGCGATTGGGAACATTGCTCAAGACATGGGCAATTAATTTCTGCCGAAATTCTTCAACAGAAAAGGCGACTTGATAAGGATATTCAGGATAATCCTCTAAAACGTTTTCCACTTCTTTGAGGACTAATGGCAAAGTAAGATTGACAATTTGGTGAGACATTTTTTTCACGGTAACCTACTAAAAATTAAGGCAGACTGCTGAATGCTGTTGCATTTCTGGAACTCTAATCAAATATGTGAAGAATTATCACAAAAAAAGAGTTTGAACAAGTTATGAAAATGATTTCTAACAAAGATGGGAATTGTTAAAAGTTAAACCTCACGCATCAAAAAAAATTTTAAAGATGCCCTAGATCCCCTTGTCCAAGGGGATCTAGGGCATCTCTACTGTTCAACTGATTGATTAAGATAGCTGTGATCAAATCTTGGGAATTTGTTCGATGATGAGTCTATTGCTTACCTCCGCCTCCTAGGCGATAGCGCTTCGATCTCTTTGGTGCATCATCGTACATAACTTCATTAATATAACACATCCGTACACCAACGTACTAAGATAGTTCATTATAGTATCAGTACAAGTATTTAGCCGTAAAACTTGTTTTTTAGAATATTCATCTTGTGTCATCGGAAGCGGAACCCTTAAACCGCCCCTTGTGCCGTCAGTTGTCTTTTTTAAACAAAACTGGCGGCACAATGAGGGTTTTATATGTCCTTACTCGCATCACCCGAAACCAAGTTTGAAAATCGGCTTTTAGCGGCTCTTCCTAGGGAGGTGACTGCGCCTATGATGCCCTATTTAGAAACAGTTTCACTGACTTTTAAGGAAATTATCTACCAACCGAAAAAAGACATCGAGTACGTCTATTTTCCTAATCAGGGCGTGGTTTCTTTGCTAGTTATCCTAGAAGACGGCATCCTGGCGGAAGTGGGTTTGGTGGGTAATGAGGGCATGGTTGGACTTTCTATTTTCTTGGAAGTTGAGAATACACCTTTTAGGGCAATTGTGCAGGTGCCTGGTGTTGCCATGAGGATGAGGGCTGATGTCTTCAAAGATTTTGTTGGGCATGAGTCAGTTGATAACCTGCTGCGGCGCTATAGCCATGCGCGGATGCTTCAATTTGCCCAATCGACTGCTTGCATTGCTCATCACTCGGTGGAGGAGCGTTGCTGCCGTTGGTTGTTGATGACACGCGATCGCCTAAACTCAGATCAGTTTCCGATTACTCATGAATTTTTATCCCAAATGCTGGGAGTGCGCCGCGCCAGTGTGACGGTAGTTGCGGGAATGTTGCAAAAGGCGGGGCTAATTAGCTACAGTCGCGGGCAGATGACGATTCTTGATCATCAAGGTTTGGAGAATGTCAGTTGTGAGTGTTATCGCCTTGTTAAAGATGAGGAAGATTTGCTATCGGCTGGAATAATTAAACCTGCGGTCTGAGTTTGTTAAAATTAATTGCAATTATGCGGTAGATGAGCTGAGATAATTCCTTGAGATTCTAAGACTGCTGCAACTCGTAAAATTAGCGCTTCATTGTAGGGTGCAGCAATAATTTGCACACCTAAAGGTAGGGCATTGGGGCGATGAATGGGAACTGATAAAACGGGTAAACCAATAAATGATAAAGGCTGCGTAAATAGTCCTAAATTTGGACGAACTAAGACTTCTTTTCCGGCAATAAGCATCTTTTCGACGCCTAAAGGTGGGGCAACACAAGGAGTAGTGGGAGCGAGAATAATATCAACATTTTGAAAGATTTCCCGAACTTGATTACGATACCATTGCCGGAAGCGTTGCGCCTGGATGTACCAAGTTGCGGGTATCATTGTACCGGCTAAAAAGCGATCGCGTGTGGCGGGGTCAAAGTCTTGCGGACGTGTCTGCAAATTGTCAAAATGTAAATTGGCGCCTTCACAAGCGGTAATAATATATGCGGCGGCACGAGCACGGTCAGATTCGGGTATTGTTACTGTATTGCTCACATTTAAAGCACCAGCAATTGTGGCAACAGCTTCTAAGGTTTCTGCTTCCGCACCTTGACTAAAATAACCATCAGTAACGGCAATTCGCAACTTTTCAATACCTTGATTTAGTTGCGGTAAAGTTAATTCTGGCTGACGGGTTGTGCAAACGGGATCAGTTAAATCCTGCCCTTGCAGAATATCAAATGTTGCGGCAATATCACGCACCGAACGGGCAAACGGACCGATATGATCTAAGCTACTGGAAAATAAGCAAACTCCTGCTCGTGACAAACGCCCATAGGTCGGCTTCAGTCCAAAAACCCCACACAAGGCGGCGGGAACCCGGATAGAACCGTTGGTATCCGAACCCAATGTGAGGGGGACTAGCCCTGCTGCTACCGCTGCTGCTGAACCGCCAGAGGAGCCGCCTGCGATACGGGTGGTATCGTGGGGGTTGCAGGTTGCGCCATAATGGGTATTTTCTGTAACGAAACCATAGGCATACTCATCCATATTAAGTGTGCCGACGAGGATTGCACCTGCTTGTTTAAGTCGGGCAATGGCGGTAGCATCTTGTTTTGCTGGCTCATTTTCGCGGTTAATTTTTGAACCGGCAAGGGTGGTTATGCCGGCGATATTAAATAAGTTTTTAACGGCAAAGGGAACGCCTGCTAGGGTTCCGGGGTTTTCACCTTGGGCTAGGCTTTTGTCTATGCATTCTGCGGCAAATAATGCTGTATCACTGGTTACATTTGTGAAGCTATTGTATACCTGATCTTGGGTAGTAATGCGCTCTAATGCTGCACTGATCACAGTTTTAGCACTAACTTCACCATTTTTAATCGCCGTGGCAGTGGCAAGAGCATCCGCTTGTTGTAAGTCTATCATGGCTTAAATACGGGAGCGGCTTCGATTTCGTCTGGCAGAGGGAATGTAACAAGTTTTGCGATCGCACAAATTGTGGCAAAGTTCTTGACTACACTTGGATAATATTCTGGGTCAATTGGCAAGTCAAGGACTTGGCTCATTTGCTCGACGTATTCAGTCGGATTAATATGTTTTTTCATTAGATAATCTCAAATTTTAGCTGTTCACTTTTTAAAAAATTATGGGTAAAATGATCAACAATATTTGTATCACTCAATTCTAAGTTATAAAAATCGACAAACTCATGGTCAAAATAAGGACCTGCGTGCCAAGTTCCCACCTCTAGTTTAATAAAGCAATTGCCTGGAATTCGGAACGCGGTAATTTCTTCTAGAGTCGGTGTATTTTTTGTATTATTAGGAGGAGCAACAGCAATAAACCAATCTTTACCTTCTAGAGAACCCAAACATTGAGTACATTGAACATGGCGAGTTATGGTGTAAAATTGGCGACCTTTTTGGAGGAGTCGCATAATATAAAATCGAGGAACTCCCTGTATCAGGTTTAACTGAGCATCTGCATCATGAGTTTTGTCATCTAAAGAGGCAGAAATTACTTGACCATAACGTCGGAAGTTTTCTGTTGTTATCAATTGCGATTGTAATTGTTGAATAGTTTTTACCGAGTTCATAAATTGAATTGCTAGTGGTGATTAGTATATTAATTTTATAATTATGGTAAGAGTAGTTTTGCGATAATTTTAGGCGTGGAGGTGTCCCATAAGATATCGATTAATACAAATTTTCAGTTATATTTGATACATTTTTTTTGATTATTTAATCATTAAATATTAAAATAAACGTTACAGACTATAAGTTGCATTTAATCAATTCCAACAACCCTATACTAGTATTTTAGTCGTCTTCCCCAAAATTTATCCCACGGTTTAGGTATAAGTTATGAATCAGATTTATCAAATTAAGCGCCGCAAATTTATCCAATATGGTTCACTTGCTGTTGGGTCTAGTATTATAGCTGCCTGCACTAATAATACCAGTAAAACTCCTTCCGAAAATACAACTCCAGCGGCGACGACTTCGGGTAGTGGCAAGTTAGACAAAGTGAGTTATGGTACTAATTGGTTTGCTCAAGCTGAACATGGCGGTTTTTACCAAGCTGTAGCGACTGGGATTTATAAAGAACATGGTTTAGATGTCACAATTAAGATGGGTGGACCCCAAGTTAATGGCACTCAGTTATTGATGGGAGGTGCGGTAGATTTCTTTATGGGGTATGGTGCAGATGCGATTAAAGCGATCGAAGCAGGTATTCCTAAAATTACTGTAGCAGCAATTTTTCAAAAAGATCCACAGGTGTTAATTGCTCATCCTGGTGTTGGCAATGAATCACTTGCTAAACTAAAGGGAAAACCCATATTCGTTGGTGCTGCTGCCAATACTACATTCTGGCCCTTCCTCAAAGCTAAATATAAATTTAGCGATGAACAAAAACGTCCTTACAACTTTAATCCGGGTCCCTTTTTAGCTGATAAAAATGCTGTTCAACAAGGTTATATTACCTCAGAACCACTAATAATTCAAAAGCAAGGTGGTTTTGAGCCTGTAGTTATGCTATTAGCTGATAGTGGCTATACAGCATATTCAACAACAATTGAAACTAAAAAAGAGTTAGTTGATAAAAATCCAGATTTAGTGCAAAGATTTGTTGATGCTTCAATTAAAGGTTGGTATAGTTATCTAGATAATCCAAGTCCTGGAAATCAGTTAATTAAACAAGCTAATCCTGAAATGAAAGATGAACAGCTTGCTTTTGGGCTACAAAAATTAAAGGAGAATGGCATTATTATTTCCGGTGAAGCTGAGAAACAAGGAATTGGCTCAATGACAGAAGATCGTTGGAAATCATTTTTTGATACGATGACAACACAGGGAGTATTTAAAAAAGAAACGGATTATAAACAAGCCTTTACTTTGAAGTTTGTCAACAAAGGTGCAGAAGCTTATCAGAACAAAAAAATTTCTCTTTTATGATGGATTTTTTAAGCATTCTATGCCTTAATTTTAATAACTAAATATCAACTTCGAGGTGCTTTCCATGAGCCAACGCCCGACAATTACCATGAATCATGTCAACAAAATTTATGGCAATGGTACGGTAGCTTTGCAAGACATGAACCTGACGATTAATGAGGGTGAATTTATTAGTTTGGTGGGACCATCGGGATGTGGAAAAAGTACGGCACTGCGTTTAATTGCCGGATTAGGTAAGCTAAATTCTGGTACAATTAATTTGGGTGTTGATCAAGCTCCTGAACTTGCCTTTGTCTTTCAAGAAGCAGCCTTAATGCCCTGGGCAACGGTGCTGGAAAATGTCCGACTACCGTTAAAATTGGCAGGAATGTCAACGCACAAGTCTCGTGCAACGGTGCAAGAAGCACTCAATTTAGTAGGGTTGGCAGGGTTTGAGCACAACTACCCCCGTGAGTTATCCGGGGGGATGAAAATGCGGGTATCGATCGCACGGGCTTTGGTGACTCAACCGAGTATTATGTTAATGGACGAACCTTTTGGCGCATTGGATGAGATGACGCGCAGCAAGCTGAATAGCGACTTGCTAACTTTGTGGCAGCAGAAGCATTGGACGGTGGTTTTTGTGACCCATAACATCTACGAAGCGGTATATTTATCGAATCGGGTAATTGTCATGGCAGCGCGTCCAGGTAGAGTCATTGCTGATATAGCCATTGAAGCAGCTTATCCCCGCATTGAAGAATTTCGCACATCTCGCCTGTTTAATGAATATTGTCGCACAGTGTCGGCGCGTTTAAGCCAGGCAGTGACAGACGTTGAGGCGGAAAACCTTACCATGCCCTAAAAAAGTCAAGATAGGTGTCCAGTGTCGCAAGAATAGCATAAAAAATATAACATACTTTTTAAAAATATGATACCTGCCTCAGAAAAAAAGTCGATTATCTCCAATTCCAGCAAGTCAACAACTGCTAAATTAGCGCCACCCATTTGGTTAGTTGGGTTAAAAAAAATAGCATCAGTTGATATAATTGCGCCGATAATTGTTGGTATCTTTGTCCTACTTGCTTGGGACATTTTTGTGCGAGTGACAAAGATGCCACCATACCTACTTCCGGGACCTTATTTAGTGTTGCAAACCCTAATTAGCGACTGGAATACCTTATTTGCTGCCCTAATTATTACCCTGCAAATTACTATTGTCGCCTTTATTTTAGCTGTAGTTTCCGGACTTTTGGTAGCAATCTTATTTACTCAAAATAAATGGATTGAAAGAAGTTTATTTCCTTATGCCGTAATTTTACAAACTACACCTATTGTCGCCATTGCACCTTTAATTATCATCTGGTTAAAAAACAGCACTTTCGCGGCTTTAGTAGTCTGCGCTTGGATTGTTGCTTTCTTTCCCATTGTTTCTAATACAACTCTCGGATTAAATAGTATTGACCACAATTTAAGTAATGTCTTTCAACTTTATCGCGCCTCACGTTGGCAAACCTTGCTTTATCTACGCTTACCTGCAGCAATGCCCTACTTCTTAGGGGGGTTACGAATTAGTGGAGGATTGGCGTTAATTGGAGCAGTAGTGGCAGAATTTGTAGCAGGTACAGGAGGTTCACGCTCAGGATTAGCATATCAAATTTTGATGGCAAGCTACAACTTGCAAATTCCTCGAATGTTTGCCGCCTTATTTCTGATAGCAGCTTTAGGAGTGACAATCTTTGTATTATTAACTATGCTATCTAATTTCGTTCTCAAAAATTGGCATGAAAGCGCCGTTAAAAGAGAAAATTAAATATCTAGCAATTCTTATTCAAATAAGGTAAACTCAATTGTCTAAGCAATTACCGCAAAAAGGTAATTCATCTCAAGAACTTCTATATATATTGTCAATTTTAACAATTTAGATTCGATGCTGCTATGATTTTAAAAAGCGATCGCTATTGGCTAAAAAATGCTCATATTCCTATATCTGTCCTCAGTTTAAACGACAAAGGGATAATAGCAAAACAAACGCCTGAAGGCTTATCTTTATGCGATATTGAAATAGTTGAAGGTACAATTAGCCAAATTCTGCCAGCAGCAGAGGCAACTGATCAAACTCCCGTCCTAGATTTACGAGGAGGGCAAGTTTGGCCCTGTTTTGTAGATATGCACACCCACTTAGATAAAGGTCATATCTGGGAGAGATCACCTAATCCTGATGGTACATTTAAAAGTGCCCTTGCAACTGCAAAAACAGATAGTCAAAAATACTGGCAAGCTGAAGATGTTTACCGTCGCCTAGAATTTGGTATTAAATGTAGCTATGCTCATGGCACTCAGGCTATCCGTACTCATATTGATTCATTTGGTGAGCAAGCAGAAATTAGTTTAAGTGTATTTAAAGAACTACAAACAGCATGGAAAGATAGGATAATTTTGCAAGCTGTCTCTTTAGTCACCCTCGATTATTACCAAACTCCTGAAGGCGTGACTTTAGCTGACAAAATTGCCGAAATTGGGGGTATTTTAGGCGGTGTTGCCTATATGCACCCTGACTTAGATAGTCAACTAGATACTATCTTTTTACTAGCAAAAGAACGCAACTTAAACCTCGATTTCCATGCAGATGAAACCGATGATATCAACTCAATTTGTCTGCAAAAAATTGCCCAAGCTGCCTTGAGAAATAAATTTACTGGACAAATAGTTTGTGGTCACTGTTGTAGTTTAGCCCTACAAACGCCAGATGTTGTTGAAAAAACACTTTACTTAGTTAAAGAAGCCAAAATTGGTATTGTTAGTTTACCAATGTGCAACCTCTATCTGCAAGACAGAAAAGCTAACCGTACACCACGTTGGCGAGGAGTAACTTTATTAAAAGAAATCAAACAATATGGCATTCCCGCTGCTGTTGCTAGCGATAACTGTCGCGATCCATTTTACGGTTTTGGCGACCATGATATCTTAGAAGTGTTTACACAATCGGTGAGAATTGCCCATTTAGATACACCTTATGGAGATTGGTCTTGTAGTGTCACAAAAACAGCGGCAGATTTAATTAATTTAGCAAATATTGGCAGAATAGGTGTCGGATTATCTGCTGATTTGATTTTATTTAAAGGACGCAGTTATAGTGAACTATTATCTAGAAGTCAGCATGATCGAATTGTAATTAGAAAGGGAAAAGCCATTGACATGAGTTTGCCCGACTATGCTGAACTTGATGATTTAATAGCTAAAGTAACTCTATAGATGAATATTGATTTATTGGTATAATATACAGCAATATTTTATAAACATCTGTGATTTAAAAAATAAACTAACAAATGACTACTTCAATTAACTGGGATGCTATTACCTCTGAATTAAGTCCAATTGAGACGATAACTGATCCTGTTCAAGTCACCAAATTATCTCTTGATTACTATCATTTTAGCCCGATACTTCAACCACAATTAGCTGATAAAAGAGGAGATTTAGTTGTACGTCCGACTAGTGAGGCAGAAGTTCTAAAAATAGCGGAAATTTGTGTTAAGTATAAAGTGCCGCTAACAGTGCGGGGGGCAGGTACAGGAAATTATGGACAATGCATTCCCCTCAATGGCGGCGTGATTCTTGATATGACACGCCTGAATGCCATTCGCTGGATTAAACCTGGACTTGCTTGTGTGGAAGCTGGAGTGAAGTTAGCGGCATTTGATAAGAAGGCACGGGAGACGGGTTGGGAACTACGCATGGTGCCTTCTACCTACCGTACCGCAACAATTGGGGGCTTTATTGCGGGGGGTAGTGGGGGAATTGGTTCGATTACTTATGGACAATTACGCGATCGCGGAAATCTTCATGCCGTTCGAGTTATCACAATGGAAGATCAGCCTCGTGTCATCGAATTACGCGGTGATGACGTTCACAAAATTAATCACGGTTACGGTACAAATGGCATTATTACCGAGTTAGAAATTCCCCTAGGTTCAGCTTATGGTTGGGCAGAATTAATTATCACCTTCAATAATTTTATAACAGCAGCCAAATTTGGTCAAGCTCTTGGCAATGCTGATGGTTTAATTAAAAAACTTATTAGCATCAATGCTTGGCCCATCCCTTCTTACTTTGCTGCCTTAAAAAGTTACCTTCCCCAAGGAAAACACTGCGCCTTATTAATGATTGCCGAGTCTTGTTTGGAACCGTTGCAAGATTTAATTAAAGAATATGGAGGTACAATAACTTACCAAAAAACCGCACAAGAAGCTAGTAAAGGTACAGCTTTAGCTGAATTTACCTGGAATCATACCACCTTACACGCTCGTAGTATTGACCCAAATCTCACTTATTTACAAAGCTTATTTCCAGCGGATAACCTGACTTTGGTCGAGGAGATGTATGATTATTTCCAAGACGAAGTAATTATGCATTTAGAATTTATCCGTACTGGTGGACAAACTGCCCCTGCTGCCTTACAAATTGTCCGTTATACTACTGAAAAAAGATTAAATGAAATAATTCGTTATCACGAAGAAAAGGGAATATTTATCGCCAACCCTCATACATATATCCTAGAAGATGGAGGCAGAAAAACCATCGATACCAATCAATTGCAATTCAAAGAAAAAGTTGATCCTTATGGTTTGATGAATCCAGGTAAAATGAAAGCTTGGAACGCTAAATAAAATTGTCACCTTACTTAAACAAAATCGACAATGCTATTTAATTCTTGGCAATTTGTTTTTCTCTTTCTACCAATAACTGTCTTTGTGTTTTTTAAGATAGGCAGTAAAAATAACCAAGTTGCTATTGCTTGGCTAATTGCTGCTTCTTTATTTTTCTATAGTTGGTGGAATCCTGCTTATCTAGGATTATTAATCTTTTCCATCATTTTTAACTATAGGATAGGAAAAGCCATAAACCAGCCAATTCACCCCTCAATTACCCCCAAAATAATACTAACTTTTGGTGTAGCAGTCAATTTATTTCTGATTGGTTATTTCAAATATGCAAACTTTTTTGCTTCTAATGTCAACCAAGTATTAGGGACAAATATTTATCTCAATAAACTGGTTTTGCCTCTAGCAATTTCATTCTTTACCTTTGAACAAATTGCCTATTTAGTTGATGTTTATAAAGGGGAAGCTAAAGCAGATAGCTTTTTAACTTATAGCTTATTTGTCAGCTTTTTTCCGCGCTTGATAGCAGGACCAATTATCCGGTATCAAGATGTCATGCCTCAGTTTGCCGATCGCTCAATTTATAAATTTAACATAGAGAATCTAGCAATAGGTATTACAATTTTCCTAATCGGATTAGGTAAAAAAGTTCTCATTGCCGATCAGATTGCCAACTACGGTGATTTAGTATTTGATACCGCAGCATTAGGATTACCCTTAACATTCTACGAAGCTTGGAGTGGGGCAGTAATTTACTCTTTACAGCTTTACTTTGATTTTTCAGGTTATTCTGATATGGCAATTGGCATTGCTAGGATATTTGGAAGTAAGATACCTCTTAATTTTGACTCTCCTTACAAAGCGGTGAATATCATCGATTTTTGGCGTCGATGGCACATTACTCTATCCAATTTTTTACGAGATTACCTATACATTCCCCTAGGAGGAAATCGCCAAGGCAAAGCAAAACGTAATGTCAATCTTCTGATTACCATGCTGTTAGGTGGACTTTGGCACGGTGCTGGTTGGACTTTTATTATTTGGGGTGGCTTACATGGACTTTACCTAATCATAAATCATCAATGGCGTTCCTTGCGTAAGTTATTAGGACACGATTTGAAAAAAAGTTACTGGTGGACGAGAATATTAAGCTGCTTTCTAACATTTATTGCTGTAGTAATTGCCTGGGTATTCTTCAGAGCAGAAAATATTAATGTAGCTTTAGCAATTCTAGAAACCATGAGCGGCAGCAAGGGTATATCATTAGCATCGCCTACAATACCATCCACAAAAACCTTAACTTTAATCTTATTAATCACAATTTGGTTTACTCCAAATACACAACAATTTTTGATGCAGCATCAACCAGCCTTGACAGAACCAATAGCAACATCTTCAAAATGGGGCAATCGTTTATTGCAAAAATTACAATGGCAACCCACGAAAAGCTTAGGCATAGTTTTAGGAATTCTAGCATTTGCTGCTATAAAAACTCTCTTAGCTGCTCCTCACAGTAAATTTTTATACTTCAACTTTTAAATGATGATTTATTCAAACTATTTACGCTCATTATTATTAGGATTTCTGCTTGCTAGTATTATTTTCGTTGCCGCCGTCTTTTTGCAACTTGGGGCTCCCGTAGAAAGCACCCGTTGGCTTTATGAAACATACAACATCAAAAACCGAATTGCCCAATCAATAAAAGTGCCAAAACTAGCAATAGTTTCTGGCTCAAATGCATTGTTTGGTATCAGTTGCAAAACAATACAACAACAAAGCAAAGTGCCATGTTTAAATGGAGGAACTAACGCTGCTCTTGGTATAGATTACTTATTGAAACTTGCCCGCCCTTGGTTAAAGCCTGGAGATATTGTACTTCTGCCCCTAGAATATAATTTTTACGCCTATCAAAACACCCCAAATGATGCCTATATTAGCTATGTGCTTGCCCGCGATCCACAATACTTCCGCACAGTTGATTTATTGACTCAGTTTCGCTTCATAACTGGAGTATCTTTTGATCGAGTCAGACAGGGTATTCTTGCTAAAATAAAAGCTCCTGAGTTTATAGTAGATAGCAACTATCAATCCAAAAATATTAATCAGTATGGGGATGAAACTAGTAATCTTAAAGAGCAATTAACTGGAGTTTCAACAGCAAAACCAACGGAAATTATTAATGGAACTATCCAGCCCAACTATGGTATGAATATAATCCGTGACTTTATTCATTGGTGTCAAGAAAATAATATTACAGTTCTGGCAACATGGCCTAATACAATCTGGTTTGATGCTTATCGTGGTCAAAGTCAACAAGCCTTTTTTCAAAGCATAAAGCAGTTTTATAAAAAGCTTGAGATTCCTTTGCTTGGTAAACCAGAAGATTTTATGTATGAAAACTCTCTGTTTTATGACACAAGTTATCATCTTAATGCTCAAGGTGTTAAACAGAGAACCCAACAAATTATCAAACTACTGGAACCTTATTTAGAAAATATGCCTAAAATCTAAATAACATTATCTCTAAAAAATTACGATAAAATCATTAATATGCACAGTTTTATTCCACCCGATCGCTTTTTCCCCTACCTTACCTGGACAGATATTCAAGCAATGCCAGATAAGGAAAATGTGGTAATCATTCAACCCGTTGGAGCAATTGAACAACATGGACCACATTTACCAGTTATTGTTGATAGTGCGATCGCTGTTTCTGTCCTCGGTAAAGCCTTAAGCAAACTCGATACAAACGTTCCTGCCTACGCCTTACCACCCTTGTACTACGGCAAATCTAACGAACATTGGCACTTCCCCGGTACGATTACCATTAGCGCCCAAACTATGCTTGCCATACTAACAGAAATGGCAGATAGTATCTACCGTTCAGGGTTTAGAAAATTAGTCTTCATGAATGCCCACGGTGGACAACCACAGGTAATGGAAATTGCCGCCAGAGACATTCATCAAAAGTATGAAGACTTCTTAGTTTTCCCCTTATTTACCTGGGCAGTTCCCCATATTGCCAAAAAATTACTATCACCAAAAGAACTAGAACTTGGCATTCATGCAGGAGACGCTGAAACCAGCTTATTACTATCAATATTACCCGAACAAGTCAAAATGGAACGAGCCGTTTGTGAGTATCCCCACGGCTTACCCGAAGCTAGTTTATTAAGCATGGAAGGCAAGCTACCCTTTGCTTGGGTGACGCGAGATATCAGCAAAAGTGGCGTCTTAGGAGATGCCACAGTCGCTACCAAAGAAAAAGGCGATCAACTTTTAGAATCAGTCTCCAATGGTTGGGTAAAAGTTATCGAAGATGTCTACAAATTTCGTCAGCCGCAAGTTTGGCAGAATTGAGTTAAAATGGCAGACTAGAAGAGTAAATATAATTTTTCAAACCAGAAATAAGACACGATTGTAACAATTGCCGAGATAAAATTAGCAAACCCACTGGCTTCACATCTGCCTAGGGAGAGAATAGCAAGCATAGACTGCCAAAATTCTGAACCAGGATTGAATTGTTTTGTATAGCCACAAATGCCAATTTGCCAACCAGCAGGTACAAAATGTCAGAATAAATTCTTCAAAATTCCCTGAAAAAAAAAGACTTGTCGCTACATTAGAGAAATGAGACTTTAAGGAATTAAAGGTAGATGCTGGAAGCGGAACAAGTATTACATGAGCGTTACCAGCTCAAACAAAAACTAGGGCACAATGCGGGGCGTCAAACCTGGCTAGCCGAAGATATGGGAATATTGCCCTTTAAGCCAGTGGTTGTTAAGTTACTGGCATTTGGCGGCGAAGTGCAGTGGGATGATTTAAAGTTATTTGAACGAGAAGCACAGATCCTCAAACAGCTCAATCATCCACGTATTCCTAAATATTACGACTACTTTCACATCGATGAGCGATCGCTTTGGTTTGGCTTAGTGCAAGAATATATCCCAGGCTCATCACTGCGCTCACAAATCAACCACGGCAAACACTTTACCCCCAAACAAGTCCGTCAAATAGCCATAGAAGTACTAGAAATTCTTGAATTTCTCCATCAACTCAATCCCACCGTCTTGCACCGCGACATCAAACCCAGTAACTTAATTTGGGGTGACGATGACCAAATTTACCTAGTAGACTTTGGTGCAGTACAAGATAGAGCTGCCAAAGAAGGCGCAACCTTCACCGTTGTCGGCACTTACGGCTATGCGCCAATGGAGCAATTTGGCGGTAGAGCAGTACCAGCATCCGATCTTTATGCCTTGGGCGCAACCTTAATTCACCTACTCACCGGCATCTCGCCCGCAGACTTACCACAACGACATTTACGCATCTGCTATAACGATCGAGTTAGCCTCAGTTCCCGAATGGAAAACTGGATTGAGAAACTAATCGAACCGGCGCCAGAAAACCGCTTTAAAAGTGCCACAGAAGCACTCCATGCCCTCGATTCTGGCATCTCATCAAAGGCTGACTTAGGTATTAATAATTCTTCAGAGCAATTAACAGCAATTCCTCCGAGTCTAAATGCTTTTCTCTCAGATAGTACTAACAATACCTCTGGACATGGCAACTTATTTGATACCACAATACCCGTACCAGATGAAATCAAAGGTTGGAATTGGGGAGCCTTTTTGATGCCCTACTTTTGGCCCTTTTCTAATCATGTTTGGATTGGATTACTCGCCTTTGTACCACAAGTTGGATTCTTAATGGCGATCGCTCTAGGTTCAAAAGGCAACGAATGGGCGTGGAAAAGCCGCAGATGGCGCAGCGTCCAGCATTTTAAAGCCCATCAACGAGGCTGGGCAATTGCCGGACTGCTCTTTGGCATACCAGCATCTTTAATTGTTTGGTATATAGCATTAGCGATGCTCGGCTTCGTTGGGGGTTGAGATCGTAGAGACGTCTTGCAGGAACGTCTCTACTACATTTTAAGAATTTAAAAACAGCAAAATATCTGCTATTTCTAAACAAAAACACCGCTTCAATTAGAAACCATTGAAATTATAACCAACACCCAGCAAAAGCCCAACAGCAACATTACCCGTCACCGAAGCATTCACCGAAGCCGTAGCCGTAAATTGCGAACCCAAAGGTACATCAATACCGCCAGTTAATAACAAATCAACCGAACTATCATCGCCTGTAGAAATAGCCGCACCAGCGCCGACAAATGGTGCCGCCGTAAAGCCAAGTTCTTCTGTTGGTCCTTCACCAAACCTAAAATCATAAGTTACAGGCAACATGATCGTGACATTATCACCAAACAAAGCCGCCGGACGGACAGAAAAATTCCTAGTTAAGCCAATTTTACTCAGAATAGCAAAACTACCTTCACCAATAGCTGTATCGCCATCACCCAAACCAATGTTACCGCCCACACCAACATAGCTAGAACCAGAACTTGTTGCCCTACCAGGGGTAATAACCCTCGTGCCGGGAGTTTGTGCCGGCGTCGTATCAAATGGGGCAGTCGGAGTTGGGGTACTTGGTGTAAACGTACCGGGTGCCGGTGTTTCTTCCATAGGAGTCGGGGTACTTGGGGTAAACGTCCCAGGAGTAGTTGGTGTCGGCGTTGAGGGGACAATAACATCAGGTCTGGAATTACCAGGCGACGTTTCTTGGGCTTGAGCCAACGGCGCTACAGTGTTGGCAGGTTGAGTCCTAAATACAGCCGACGGAGTGGCAGTTGTGCCAGGAAGCGGTTGAGACTGCACTAAGGCAGGAATAGTAGCTGCATTAGCTTCAGACAAGGAAACCTGAGCCTCATTTGTCGGGGTATTGAGCGTCTTATTATCTAATAAACTTGGCGTTGTAGCTGGCTCATTTGTATTAGCTACCGTTTGAGCTTGGACTTTCGGCTCATTAAAACCAAGCATTAAAGTAGCTGCACCCAACAACAAAGACAGTTTTTTAAAACCAATAGTCTTCATAAAAATCGTCGAACCTTGGTATGTATCGGCGTATAAATTGTGGTACTGCTCCAATTTCTTAGGTGTGCTTTTCTTAAATATCAAACGTAAAAATTGACAAAATAGAAACAAATTGCAGAGCCAAGAATTGGGATTAATTATTTACCTAAAAAAATCACAGCACCACATCAGAACAATAGATACTGTCTTGACAATTAACGTCTATCTAAAGAGTGAGTATCGTCAAAATTTAAAGTTTCAGCGCTTTTTTATCTATCTCAACTGCCCCATGAACTAAAGTTAAAAGCGGTCCATCTTGCTCAATACCATTAACAGCAAGCTCACTATGACACAAATAAACTCGCTCGTCTGCACGCCCCAATAAATCACGCCAAATTCTTTGTAGACGCTCTTGATCAGCCTCTTGCTTATCGTCTTCTGTGAGTGGGCGTCCTGACCATCCCCAAAGAAATAAATTCGCCCCAAACAAGCTAGCAGCACCGCCTTTATTCCACAACGGCGAACCCGCATCTAGCCAAAATTGCCAACGGTGAGAGCGGCGACTAGCGCGATATTGAAAGATAGTTGCTAAAGTGATCGCCCCACTACTACCGGGGGCAAGGCGTCTCACAGGATAAGGATTTGCGGTAACTGTACCACGACGCAGCAGTTGAATAAACTGCCCAATTGTGGTGTTATTTGCACCGCCCTGTTGCCGACCAATATCAGATTGTAACACAGTTTGCCGCAGTCGCCCCTCAACTTCCCAATAATGTTGGGCGGTTTCCATCAGTTCTCGTAAAGCCGATAATTGGTCGTAGGGTAAGTTGCTGCCATTCCACAAAAATTCCCCAATAGCACTATTGAGGACGAGTAGACAGGAGGAAGGAAGTAAATTTTGTGCTTGTTGCGATCGCTGTTGTTCTAACCATTGCACAATTTCTAAATAAGCCGCACTCGCCCGCTGCCCTAACCTATCCCAACGGGGAAACGACTCGACTGCCAGCAAGCGTGGTTCTTCCGTGTCGGGCAAATAGCAGTAATCTGCAAGTAATCCGGCTCTCACTGGGTCAATATGAGCAATAATTTGGTTTTCCTGTACGTTTCCTTTTGTGTCTTGTTTCTGACTCAGGATCACCAGCATTTCGGCTACGGCATCGCGGTCTACTAAGCGCCCTAAGCCTGGATAAACTAAAGCTAGGAGTGTTAGTAAGGCACGAATCATTGGAGAACTAATTAGGGGGCGTTGGTCGTTAAGCGGTTCGACAGAGATGCCATGACTTGCGAAGATATCAGTTAGAGTGTAGCGTGCGATCGCATCTAAACCAGGCGCAATAATCGCCATTTCTTCTGGTGGTATTCCTGATTTTACGGCGAGGACAATCACATTAGCGGTTTCTCGTAACAAAGCGGCACGAGAAGTCGTTTGTATTGATTTTAATGCCGATGGCATATCCAAAATCAGCGACTCATTAATCAAATCTCCGAATTTCTCACATAAGGAGTCGGGTGGAGTCGCCAAGGTTTGAATTTGGCAACGCGCCGCCAAACCTGACATATAGTTAGGATCAGCATTTAGTCCCAAGCGCACTTGACCATCAGGATTATAACTAAATGCACCAACTGCGCCTTGGTCTAAAAGATATTCAAATAAGTCTCGTGCAATAGCCGGATAATCATCAAGATCATCTGCTAATACAGCACGATAGCGTTGTTTTAAGTGTTCTTGGTAGGTAGCATCTGCCAGCAATTCTCGCCAATATAATTCACAAATAATGCCATAAGTTAGTAGTCCTCGCTCCAAACACCAACATCGCCAATCTTCCAGCATTTTTCCGACAATTTCCCAAAGTTGGGGTGTGCCTTCTGTTTCCGAGATGCCTTGTTGGAGAATACTAACCACATCTTCTCTTGGTGTACCACTAACAGCAGCTAGTTGTAATAAATCTAAGAGGGTGCGGACTTTCATTGCCAAATTAGCACCAGGTAGTTGATGCTGCCATTGCTCTAAAGTAGCACTCCAAAATTCTATTGCTAATTGTTGCTCAGTTTCTGGGCGTAGTCTTAAGGGAAACTGTGCCCGTAGATTTAAGCGCCTAATTAAAAGGGGCCAAAATAACCTAACTTCATCCTGAAAAAAACCTAAAGGTGTTTTGGCAACTACAGGATATCGTCCTTGAATTGCTGTGGTAATTTGTTGGGCTAAATCCCGACGATTGTCATCATTGGCGGCAAATACTAAAATAGCTGGTGTAATTAGGCTGCGACGATGAGACGACACAAAGCGTCGGGGCATTGCTTGCACCACTCCTTGGGCTATCCATTGCTGAAACTGTGCCACAAGTTGGGTTGTTTTGCCACTGCGTGTTGAGCCAGTTATCCAAATTGAATTTTTCAACACTTAATACCCTTCCTGCATTTTTTTTATATACTACATACACTAGATTTATCAAGTTCTGACAGTGTTAAGATGTCAGGCGTTGGTGAGAGTTTTTGCTGAAAATCAGCTAACAAAATGAATTTTAATAGTGTATTACGTGCGGCTAATCAATGGTTTTTAGATACACCTGAACGTGCTCTTGATCAAGCTTATAAAGCAGCCTTGATGATCAAAGCGATTGAAGATGAGCATTTTGGCGGCAAAAAGATTTCCGCTGAGTATACTGATCAAAGTAGCAGTGTTGTCGCTTATTTTGAGTCAGACCTCTATAAGTATTTACAAACAATCAAAGTCAGACTTACAGAGTTTAAAAGCAGTCGTTCAGTTTTTAGTGGTTCCGAACCCAAACGCATTAATACAAGCAGCATAGAGGCGATCGACAAGCCGACTCAATACTATCCTTTGGATCTCAATGAAAAGCAATCTATTATCGTCGAAAAACTCAACTTCATTGATCAAATTATAGCAAAATACTCAGAGCCAGCTTTCACAAAACCAAGCGCTACCTCTTTAATAGCCTTATCTTCAAAACCATCTAATCAAATTATTAGAGCTGATATCAATGATGTAATCACTAATGAAAGCGTAAGTGATGAACCTAAGACTATTCTACAGCCCAACAACGGCAAAACTGCAGCCGTTAATAATCTCCCAACAGGTAAGACAGATAAGACAGGCGTGTTACCACGTTCAATTTTAAGAACGTTTAATAGAATTCAGGCAGAATTAGACCCCAAAGCCGAAGAAAAGGTTGTGAAAAATTTTCGCAACTCGAAAGTAAAAACTATCATTTCCCTCAAGTTTTTGCTAACTCTTATCATTGTTCCTATTTTAACCCAACAAGTTACGAAAACTTTTTTGGTCAGCCCAGTTGTTGACCATTTTCGGAAACAATCAGAAGCAGTAGAAGCTACTCATATTTTCTTAAACATGGATTTAGAAGAAGAAGCTTTTGAAGAACTCAAAAAATTTGAAGAAGAACTAAGATTTAAAAACCTACTCGGATTTGCGCCGCCAATTTCTACTGAAGAAAAAAACGAAAGAATTCAAGAAAAAGCGCAAGAGTTGGCAGAAGAATACCATTACAGAAGCAGCGACGCCATTAAAAATATTTTTGCCGATTTGCTATCTTTACTGGCTTTTGTCTTAGTTCTTGTCAATAGCCGTCAAGACATTATCATTTTAAAATCATTTATGGATGATATTGTTTATGGTCTAAGCGACAGTGCCAAAGCCTTTATCATCATTTTGTTTACAGATATCTTTGTTGGTTTCCACTCTCCTCACGGTTGGGAAGTTATCTTAGAAGGGGTATCACGACATCTGGGATTACCAGAAAGTCGAGAATTTATCTTCTTATTTATTGCTACCTTTCCAGTTATTTTAGATTCTGTAATTAAGTATTGGATCTTCCGTTACCTAAATCGGGTATCTCCTTCTGCTGTTGCCACACTACGAGGTATGAATGAGTAGGCATCACTAATCGTCTTGGCGTTGAGTGTAAAAATAAGCAGATTGATTTTAGCCATCAACTGCTACCATTGAAAACACCGATTGCTTAATGACAGGCAACCACCAAATTTCGTCTCAACTATTCAGCTTCATAGTTGTATTTAATGCCATCAAAGCCGCTCCGCATCTCCAAAACCACTCGCTATCAAAACGCCGCCCTTGAGTATTACCTTGGGCTCACCAAATCGCCTTACCTGCATTACGGCTATTGGGAGCCGTTGCCCGATTCTGTAGATGACTTGACAATTCCCCGATTTCGTGCAGCCCAAGAAGCTTATGCGGCGCGTTTGCTGTCATATATTCCCACAGGCACAAAAACCATCTTGGATGTTGGTTGTGGAATTGGTGGTAATGCTTCCTATATGCTAGAGCGTGGTTTTACAGTGGAAGGGCTTGCCCCAGACGCATTCCAAGAAGAACAGTTTCTCAAAAATACCAAAGGGCAGGCAAAGTTTCATCTGAGCCGATTTGAAGACTTCCAAATTGCCCGATCTTACGATTTATTGCTTTTTAGTGAAAGTAGTCAATATATGTCGGCAGAAGACATTGCCAATGGCGCTGCCCGTCTGCTCAACCCAGGCGGCTATGTGTTGCTTGCCGATATGTTGCGGACTGATGCCACATATACTTCAGGCATCTTTTCCAATTGCCATGTAGTTGCTGAGATTAACACCGCAATGGAAAAAGCCGGATTTAATCTGCTCAAAACCGAAGACATTTCCTCGCAAATAGCGCCAAGTCTCGAATTATATGTTAAGGAATTTCAGACTTACGGACTAACAACCCTCAAATACCTTGGGGATTTAGTTGAGATTACCGTGCCATTGTTGTACAAGCTACTCAAGCATTTTTTAGGAAAATGGATAAATACACTAATTACCGAAGGAGTGGATGCCAATAGGCTTTTTGAGCGTCATCTCAGCTATGAAATACAACTATGGCAGTTGGCGCCCAAAGACTAAACCACTAGCTTGTTTTAATTGCTGAGACTAACATCAACCCGATCCGCCGTGTTCCGCACTTTCCTAATCGTATTAGGTAAAACACCAACCAAAAAGGCAAAAGCATCATCAGGGACTTTAGCAATTGTCGCAGTATCAAAAAAGCCCTCAAACTGATTAAGGATTTTTTGAGCGCGTTGTAAGGGGACAGGATTATCAGTAATTTCGAGAGTCAGTCGTACCCACTGCCGCCGAATCAAATACGCCCGTTGCCTTTCATCTGCCGACTCCGCCGAAACCAGCGACAAATTACCCACAGGTAGCACACGCTGACAATCGAGATCAAACAAACCACCAATAGCTGATCCAGGACCTGCAAATTCAGCGTGATAGCGTTTGTAGAGAATTAAACCATTGCGACGCTTGGTATTAACAACCAGTAGTTGTTGCTCATGTAGCTGTTTGAGGATTTCCATAACGGGGGAGATGTAACTTTTGTGGAAATTGTGGCTTTCTAGTTCGATACCAAGATTACCTTCAGTATTTTTAAGAAGGCTGTGCTGTGAGTGAATATCAACTCTTAACAGGCGGTGCAGAATGCTTTTGCAAAAACAGTCGTTTAGGTCGCCCCAGTAGCCAAGTCAGCAAATCAGATTCAGACTGACGAAATTGATAACCAGCCTTGAGATAAAGCTGCCTTGCTTGATGGTTATTTTCTAACACATGGAGGTAGAGGTCAGAGTAACCCCATTCTAGAGAAGTTCGCTCACAGGCAAGCAATAATTGCCGAGCCACGCCTTGACGGCGACAGGAATGACTGACAGCCAAGTTAGAGATGTAGGGATACTGAGAAGACCCAGGTTGCCAAGAAGTACGCAAAGCTAATTCTACTGTACCCACCAATTCCTCGCGGTAACCTGTCGCAGTAGGCATAGAGGCAACAGCCACAAAACAAGCAAAATGGGGCGTATTAGAGCGGAGTCGATTGCGTAAATCTTCATAAATTCCTAATCGCAACATCGGCGCCGCCCAACGCATCAAACCGGTGGGCGGGTGAAAACTATCGGTAAGAATTTCCGCAAGAGTATTCAAGTCTCGAACTTGAGCGGCACGAATCGTGAAATGGGAAGCACTGGTAAAAACGGCATTTTGACCAGCAGGGGCTGGTTCAGAGCGCGTCAAGAAGAAGAAGCAGGAGTTCACAACCAGAAGTATATTTGGATAAAAAATAGAGAATATTCAGCCGAAATAAACCGTCAAAACTTGTATAAACACCAACCTGAGATTAATTGTTACAATGCCGGGACGTTTGGCAACTCGTTTTTTGAGATCAATATCTAACCAATTGTATCGAGCTAACAGTTGTCCTGCAGCTCTACTGCTGAGATTTTCTCTTCTTTAGGGTAGGACACCAGACGCCTGAACTCGAACAAGAAGATAGAGTATGATATCAGACTTGTGTCGTGATTGTACAACAAAGGGGTTGTGAACTGAGAAAGAAAACCCCAAAGCACTCAGTTGCTAGTACAACGACACTAGAGTAAAGATAATATTGTAAAAGTAGTGCATCAACCAACGGAAATCAACGCGCAGCCTTTCATCCGTATCCCAACGTAATCAATAATGTTCAAGATCCGGATGAATCAGGAGTAGCAAAGAATGTTTCTAACAGCCTGAATTCAGGAATAGTGTCAAAAACAGCTTATGCACTTAAAACTGTGAGCGCAGTGAGCATCCGAGGGAACACCAAAAGGTTACAAGCTATTTTTCAGGGGGCAACGTTAGACGAGATCAAAGAGCTGCAAGTCGATTTTTGCAGTGTGGTATGTAAGTCAAGCACGGCTTGTGATCCGTCGCTTGAAAAAAGAGCAGGTCTTTTTTTTAAAGGCAATTTGGCTCAACTGCAGAGTTTTAGGCGCTCTTAGCTATCGCAAGAGTAGAAGCGTTTTCTCTTTTCACTAGAGGATTATCGCCTTCTCTTGGAGGCTTGAGCAAAAAAGCCAAGTAGTATTTACATCACTTTTGTTAAAGAATATAACCCTACTGAAAAACAAAAATTAAAATCGATTGGGGTGTACCACTGAACCATAGCCACAGATTGAAAATGTCTTGCAACGAGTTGTCTGCTCGAACTTACCAACATGACCTGTTAAGACTGATAACATTAGTCCTGATTTCTCGTTCCCAAAGTAATCTAACACGGGAAAATTCTGTGAATCAGCACATCAGGGGTTTATTCGACGAAAAGTGGCAACAGGAGAGCGGTGCATGAGCCCACAAGAAATAATACCGATTAGACCCAAGCTTCTGGTTGTCGATGATGAACCGGATAACCTCGACTTGCTTTATCGTACCTTCCACCGTGATTACAGGGTATTGAGAGCAGAAAATGGTCCGGAGGCTCTAGAAATTTTGGCAAATGAACAAGATGTTGCTGTAATCATCTCTGATCAACGAATGCCTCTGATGAGCGGCACAGAATTCCTTAGTCTCACTGCCAACAAATATCCTGATATTATCCGGATTATCTTAACGGGTTACACCGATGTCGAAGACCTAGTAGACGCAATTAACGCAGGTAAAGTCTTTAAGTTTGTAACCAAACCCTGGAATGCTGACGAACTTAAAGCCGTAGTTAGTCAGGCAATGGAGACTCATAATGTCCTCAAAGTCCGTACTGAGGAATTGAGCCGTGCTCTGCGTCGAGAATCACTACTCAATACTGTTACCAATACGATTCGCAATGCCCAATATGGACTCAGTGGGGGTTCTCCCTTACAGCAAATCCTACGCAAAATTGTGGCAACAGTTGGTCATCTTTTGGAGGCTGATATTTGCATTTTGCGTCCCTTCCAAGACGATCGCTTGCTTGCCGAATCATTTGTATACCAAAAAAATCAAGAATCAACTGGGGAAAATCAACCAACAAGCAGCCAACCAGCCTTTTATCCTCCAGCTTTAGAGCAGACGCTTTGGGAAACCCGCGAAGTTGAAGTAATTAATGATGTCTTGACATCCGATCGCTTTGATCAAATTGCTGCCGCTCCACAACAGGCGCAATCTCAAGAAACTGCAAGACTCAGAGCTTACCAACAACTGAATATTCGCTCTAGCCTAATTGTTCCCTTGATTAGTCAGCAAGAATTGATGGCTGTGATGGCGCTGCATCGCTGTGGAGAGCCGTATATCTGGGGAAATGACGAAATCCAACTGGTGGTGATGGTGGCTGATCAAGCCGCCCTGGCGCTGTCTCAGGCGCGGGCTTATGAGCAAGTGCAGGCATTGGCAACCCAGCAAGCTTTAATTAACACGATCACTACGGCGATACGCTCAACACTCAACCCGGAAGAGATTTTTACTGCCATTACTCAACAATTAGGACAGGCTTTAAAAGTTGATGGTTGTGTCTTGTCGCTGTGGAAGGCGGAAGATGAGTTTGTCCAGTGTGTGGGCTTATATGATGGCAGATCTGGTCAAGCTATGGGAACAGAAACGGTAATTGATGATCGTCGCCATGCCGTGTTGCCGCCAAAACAGTTACCTCAATCAATTGTGCCAATTTCAGGTAACCCAGTTTTGCAGCAGCTATTAACTACACAACAGCCGGTGGTAATTGATGATTTGGTGGTAAATTCTCAACTAAATGGCTTTGACTTACCTTTGCGGGAACTCTCTAGTGCGCTGATTGTTGTGCCTTTACTTTCCGATGGTCAGCTAATTGGTAGTATTACCCTACGGCAAACTAGTAAACCGCGTCATTGGCTCACCTCAGAAATTGACTTAGCTCAAGCCGTAGCTTCCCAAGCTGCGATCGCAGTTCAGCAGTCGCGATTGTATCAAAAAACCAGGCAGCAAGCAGAACGATTGCTGGAACTTGATCGACAAAGAACCGAATTTTTTCAAAATATTTCTCATGAATTCCGCACTCCCTTAACTTTAATGATTGGTCCATTAGAGTCAGTTGTTGGGGCAAAAAAACCGCTGCCTTATGACCAAAGTGTGATCGCTCTGCGTAATTCTCGTAGACTATTACGATTGGTTAACCAACTGCTTGATCTGCAACGCCTAGATGCTGGAAGAATGCAAGCCAGTTTCCACCCCTATAACTTTGTCGAATTTATTAACCAAATTATTGAAAACTTCCGTCCTTATTGCGATCGCAAAAACATCACTATTTCCACTCAGTTGACTGCTGGCGCAGCGGTTTATTTAGATGAAAAATTTGATAAGGTGCTTTATAATCTTCTATCCAATGCGATGAAGTTTACCAATCCTGGTGGTTCAATTACAATCATTGTAGAACCTGTAGGCGACCATCTCAGAATGCTTGTTACTGATACAGGTATCGGCATTCGTCAAGAACAAATCCCCTATCTATTCGAGCGCTTTCGGCAGGCAGAAGGCTCAGTAAACCGCAGTCATGAAGGTACTGGTTTAGGACTTGCCCTGGCAAAAGAATTAGTAGAACTGCATGGTGGTGAAATTTCTGTAGAATCGGTGTACTCAGAAGGCACAACTTTTAGCGTTTTGCTAAAAACTGGCTACGCCCACTTGCCAAGCGAACAAGTTATGCAAGTCTCAACTGAAATTCAGCCTAGTCGTGCCTCAGTGGAATGGGCTGATCGAGAACTAGAATCAGGACTTGATATAATTGCCTCGCCGGAAGAAGATGTGGCAATTGAGATACTTGATCAGGTTGATACCGGGGTTAGCAATGGGGACATTGACGCGGCGACGATTGCTCTTAATAGCACTTTAACCGTTGAAGTCGTAGATGATAACTCGGATGTCCGCAGCTATATCTCGCGGATTTTGCGGCAGGTGGGTTATCAAGTAATCATGGCAAAAAATGGACAAGAAGGCTTCGAGGTAGCTCTTGAGCATTGTCCTGACTTGATTGTGACTGATTTGATGATGCCTATGGTATCGGGCATTGATCTGATTCGCCGCATTCGCAACTTAGAGGAATTAAAAGGTACTCCAATTATTTTAGTCACAGCCAAAGCGGATGAAACAACGCGACTAGAGGGAGCCCAAGAGGGGGCAGATGGCTATCTTTCTAAGCCGTTTAGTGATGAGGAATTGTTGGCAGGAGTCCGTAATTTATTGTCGCTTAAGGCGAGTGAACGACAATTGATTGATTTAAATCATCAGTTAATTGAGTCGAAGCGGTTTTTAACCGAGTCGGTGTTGAAGCGGTTTTTGCCCCCTTCAATGGTAGAGAGGGCGGCAACGGGAGAACTTTCGTTGAAGTTGAGTCCAGAACCGCGTTTGATTACGATTTTGTTTAGTGATATTGTCGGCTTTACTCGTTTATCTAATACTTTGCGATCGCGTCGGATTGCTGAGTTATTAAATGAGTATTTGGAAACCATGACTCGTATCGTGTTTGATCATGGCGGCACGGTTGATAAGTTTATGGGAGATGCCATCTTAGTCTTATTTGGCGCTCCCGAAGAGCTAACTCCCAACGAGCAAGTCCGACGCGCCATTGCTACGGCACGAGAAATGTATCGTGCACTAGAGTTGCTAAATGAGCGTTGGAAGGCATTGGGAATAGTTGGTGGAGATAATAATCCTTTAGTACAGTTCCGTTGTGGGATTCACCAGGGAGCTGCTGTGGTGGGAATGTTTGGCAGTGATGAACGGTCAGATTATACAGCGATCGGTCCTGCGGTTAATATTGCCTCGCGTCTGCAAGAAGCCGCCAAACCTAATTCGATTTTGATTTCAGCGGCGGTGGCAGAATATTTAGAAGATGATGCCATTACTAAAAATGAGCAGCCTCTGACGCTCAGAGGCATTGATGAGACGGTTCTCACCTTTTCGGTTAATTCAACAATAAGCGATCGCCCTTAAATTTTAGGTGTTGCCACAAAAGCTGATTGTATTCTTAAGAGGCATGAGCTATGAGAATATAAGCAATTATCTGTGCTCAATTTTTTTACTTGGGAGCTAATTTCTCAAAACCAGCGTCTACTTAAACTACTATCGACTAGCATGATTACCTTAAATATGAAAACCTACCAACCGCTCAAAGTCGCCTTAATTGCTGCTGCTTCTTTAATTTCTCTCGGTTCTTTCTCTCCCGCAAAGGCTGCTGATTTTGATACTCAAGAGGTTGATACCAACAATTTTGTGGTTTTATCGACACCTGTGAACGGCAACAACCAGCATCAATTGCTGATTTTGGAACAACTTTCCAGTAAGCGTCCTTGCTGGGCTGAGGGCGAAACTCCAGGCACTGTTGACCCACTGCTGCTCAAATTTGACTTCACGGGCATTTGTTCTCGTAGTACTGATAGTAATGGCTATTCGATCCGCATGGGTGGTCAGGATCTGGGCTTAGATTACTTGTTGAGAATTGTGCCGCGTGATGGCAAATTAGTATTAGTTGGTAGCAATCGTGTTAGTCGGCAAGTTCCAGATATTGAAGTCGGCAGCACCAGTGTTAGTAGTGATGGTTTTGATAAAATTACTCTCAATCCTGGTTGGCGCTTGACTAGAAGGACTTATCAAGGCAAGCCGTTGGGTCATATTTACATAACTAGTGATAGCGCGACTCCTCCGGTGACTCCCGAAACGCCAACGCCTTCACCAACTCCCGAAACGCCAACGCCGTCACCAACTCCCGGAAGTTCTCAATCTTTACCTACAAATCCTCAACGAGAATTGATTTTTACGAAGCCACAAACAGGTTCAATGGCACCAAAAATTAACACTCCAACAAGTCCTCAAAGCTTAACGCCGCCGGGTGCTACGAATTCATTACCAAGCTTTGTTGTGCCAACAATTCCCAAATCTAGCACTCCCACCTTATCATCTCCTCCTATTTCAGAGCGTCAAATTCCGGTATTTGTTGTGCCAACAAAATAAGCATAATTTTGTAGAGATGTTCTGGCGGAGTTCCGGCGGAGTTCCGGCGGAGAGATGTTCTGGCGGAGAGATGTTCCAGCCGAGAGACGTTCTGGCGGAGAGATGTTCCAGCGGAACGTCTCTACTATATTTGCTGTCTAACGCCAATCTTTTGCCGCTTGCTCTAACACATAAGCCGAAACATCTTGTATTTGTTGTTCGCTTAATTTATCTTTGTATGCCGACATAATATTTTTACCATTGCTGACTAGTGAAGCAATTTCTTGCAAAGAATCTAGATGATTTCTTTTTAATGCTTTTAGTTTCAAGTTTTTGCCACGGCGAATAATATTGCCGCCATTAACATGACAACCTGCACATTCAACGCTAAAGATTTTTGCTCCATTAATAGTATCGGCGGCAAAAGCCGGAGTATTGAAGGTAATAGTCAACACACCCAGTGTGATTAGCGTTATTAGTAACTGTTTCAAAAGGTTGCTCCTATCTATCTAAATTTGCTTTTAACATAATAATGTTGAGTAGGAAACACTACGCTATCCCCGACAAAAGTCTACTTAATTCGTTTTTGTTCCCCTTGATAACGAATGAGCCACTCCGCCATAAAAGCCACGACTCCTGATAATAAAATTAAGAGTACACTTAAAGCATTAATATCTGGTTTAACACCTGTACGAATACGGCTGAAAATTTCCATTGGTAAAGTTGTTGAACCTGTACCGGCGGTAAAACTAGCAATCAAAAAGTCATCCATACTAAGGACAAAAGATAATAAACAACCGGCAACAATTGCTGGCATTAATTCTGGCAATAAGACTTTAATAAATGCTTGAAAAGGCGTTGCACCTAAATCAAGTGCGGCTTCTTCCAAATGGGGATCTAGTGCCGAAATGCGCGAGGAAACGGTGATAGCTACATAAGCCAGACAGAATACCACATGAGCCGCAACAATCGTCCACAGGCTCAGGGGAGTGCCAATCACGGCGAGAAAAACTAGGGTAGCAACTGCGATCGCAATATCTGGAACAATCACGGGTAAATAAGCAACACCTCGATATAATGATTTTCCTGTAAACTGATATCTGGCTAAACCTACCGCCATCAAAGTTCCCAATACTGCAGCAATTCCTACTGATATTAAAGCCACAATCAGACTATTTTGTAATGCTCCCAAAATACGAGCGTCGCGAAATAATCGCGTATACCATTTAAGAGTAAATCCCTGCCAACCTGCACTATAAGAAGAATTATTAAAGCTATAAAATGTTAGTACCAAAATGGGTAGGTACATATAAAAGAACATCAGCACACTAAAAATTCCCTGCCAGGAGAAACTAGGTTTGGCTTTAGCTGCCAAGATATCTACAGGGATGTCCTCTTGCTGATGTGATGTGTCTATCATGACGTTATGTTGCCTTGAATAGTTAGCCATTGCGGCGATTTATTACTTACTTTGCTTTCAATTTACTGAATCTTTGATCCTAGCTTAATTAGAGCTGCTTTATTTTTAGGATAATAACGATAACACCAGCCAATTAATCGCTGATTATTGCCTCAGCTTTAATACTAAATGTTATATTATTCAAGTCGTGCCGCATCCCAATAATTTTAACGGGATGCTTCGCTATCGCCATATTTAATTAAAAGTGCGATCGCAGCACTCACAGCAAAAATCAACACCATACTTAATGCTGAACCAAATCCCCAATTTTGAGTAGCACCTAAAAATTGGTTATAAATTAATCTTGCACCCGTCATACTCGATGCTCCTCCTAACAATTCTGGATCGACAAAATCGCCTAATCCGCTAATAAATACCAACAAGGAACCTGCAGCAATTCCTTGCATTGATTGAGGCACTGTTACTTTCCAAAAAGTTTGTATAGGTGTCGCTCCTAAATCGGCTGAGGCTTCTAATAAACGCTTATCTAATTTTTCTAAAGAAGCATATAAAATCAGAACCATATAGGGCAAATAACTATAAGCCATGCCAATTAAAACGGCGGGACTTCTATTTAATAATTCTAGCGCTGGCAGTCCAATAGCTGTTAGTATTGTATTAAGAACTCCTGTGGGTCGTAGGATGGTAATCCAAGCATAGGAACGTAATAATGAGGATGTCCATAAAGGTAAAATAAAGCCTAAAAGTAGAATATTTTGCCAACGTTTTGGTGCCATTTGAGCAATCCAATAAGCTACAGGAAAACCTAGCAATAAGCAGAGTGCTGTAGTACCGACGGCAAAGAAAAGCGATCGCAAAATTACCTGAATATTAATTGGCGTAAATACCCGTAGATAATTATCAAGCCCTGAGGGCCAGACTATATCTCCTGGTTTGATATTTGGCACTAAACTCAGCTCAAAAATCACCAAAGTTGGTAGTACTAATAATAAGACTAACCAAATTCCAGCCGGACTTAATAAGATTAAGGGTTCCAACCAAGTCACAGGCGATCGCTTTTTTTCTTTCATTGTTAATGATTCGGCAACGCCATCAGTTGTGCTAGGGTTTGGTAAAGATGGAGGAGTGATGTTAGTAGACACGGTTAATTTTGGGAGTAAAGAAATAATTATAGGTTCAAAAATCGGAACCAAATTAACAAATTATTAAGCACTTGTTAGTTGTGTCCAATAACGGTCATAAACAGCACTAAAATTGCCCACAGGAGCTAAACCTTCACAAAGTTCTAATAATGATTCTGGTGGAAATAAGCTTTGATTATTTTGCAATTCGGGAGATAGTTGATTGTAGGCAGCTTTATTGGCTGTGGCAAAGCTTAAGCGATCGCATATTTGCCCTGCTACATCTGGCTGTAACATAAAGTTAATCCAAGCATAAGCGGCTTCTGGGTTGGGTGCTGTTTTGGGAATTGCGATCGTATCTATCCACAAAGAAGAGCCACTTTTTGGCAATATATATTGCAAGTCTGCGTTTTCTTTAATCACTTCATTAGCATCGGAAGAATAGCACATCGCTATTAATAAGTCTCCACTTAATACCTGATCTCGCCAAGTATCTGTTGTGAATGAAGCAATATTTGGTTTTAATTCCCTTAATTTTTGATATGCTTCCTTAATTTGCTCAGGTTCAGTTGAATTGTACGAGTAACCCAACATTCTTAAAGTTGCTCCCATGACTTCCCGAATATCATTAAGCAAAGACATCCGTTTGGAAATTTGCTGCTGATGTTCCCAAAGATAACTCCAATCTTGGGGTACTTCTTTTAATTTTTTGCTATTATAAATTAAGCCAGTTGTTCCCCAACTTACAGGCAAACTATGTTGATTATTGGGGTCATATTCAGGATTGAGGAAGCGAGGAAATAAACGTTCCATACCAGTTACTTTTGAGAAATCAAAAGCAGTTAACATTTCCAACTCAACCATTTTTTGCACCATATATTCCGAGGGATAGATGATACTATAAGCAGCACCACCACCTGCTTGAAGTCGAGCAAGCATCGCCTCATTGGCATCAAAAACATCCGCTACTACTTTAATACCTGTTTCTTTAGTAAAACGGTTCAACAAATCTGCATCGGTATAACCATATTGAGTATAGATATACAGCTCATTCTCAGCATTTTTACTAGTAGCTTGGGGACGATTTGAGCCTAAAATCCAACCGCATCCAGAAAGTGCTATTCCACTAATAGTTGAAGCAGCCACCTGTAAAAACTGACGCCTTGTTGGCTGTTTTGAGGCAATTTGTGCAGGTAAAATTGGTGCTTCGCTAAATGCCGTTGCACTATGATTGGAGGTAGAATTGGGCGTAATCTGAGTAGACACAGGTGTTTATCGAGGATATGGTATGAAATTAAAAAATCAATTTTTCTGGTGCTTTGTATTCTTAAAATTATACATTTTATCGTTATTAAATTAATATTTAATTATGCCCAACTATCGAGTTACAATTATTGACTTTCTCAAGCACTTGTAAGCTTAGTCCAATATTTGTCATATACCTCAGCCAAATCTCCCACCGGTGCAACACTTTCGCAACGCTCTAAATCTGATTCTGGGGGAAATAGCCGAGGATTTTTTTTCAATTCGGTAGGTAACTTATTAAAAGCTAGTTGATTTGGTGTGGCAAAACTTAATCTTTCACAAATTTGAGCAGCAACGTCAGGTTTTAACATAAAATTAATCCAAGCGTAAGCGGCTTCGGGATTAGGTGCAGTTTTAGGAATAGCTAAAGTATCCATCCACAGCGTTGAGCCACTTTTGGGAATCACGTAATTTAAGTATGTTTTCTCCTCAATTACTTCATTAGCATCAGCAGAGTAACACATGGCGATTAGGATATCTCCACTTAATACTTGATCTCGCCAAGTATCTGTAGTGAATGAGGCAATATTTGGCTTTAATTCTATTAATTTTTGATAGGCTTCGTTAATTTCTTGAGGATTTCTAGAATTATAAGAATATCCTATCATTTTTAAAGTTGCTCCCATGACTTCTCGCACATCATTAAGTAAAGTCATGCGCCGAGTTAGTTGGTTTTGATTTTCCCAAAGATAAGTCCAATCTACTGGTGCTGTTGGCAATTTTCTACTATTATAAATTAAGCCTGTAGTTCCCCAACTAATCGGTACACTATGCAAATTTCCAGGGTCATATTCAGGATTGACAAACCTCGGCATCAGGTGTTCAAAACCTTTAAGACGAGAGAAGTCTAGCTGAGATAACATTCCCATGCCAGCCATTTTCTCTACCATATAATCCGATGGATAGATGATGCTATAACCACCACCGCCACCAGCTTGTAAACGAGCCAGCATTACCTCATTAGAATCAAAAACATTAGCAACAGCTTCAAAGCCTGTTTCTTGATTAAAGCGGTTTAATAAATCTTGATCGGTATAATTAGACCAAGTGTATATGAATAATTCTTTAGAGTTTGAGGTAGTTTGGTGAGCTGCTTGAGAGCGCACTTCTGCTAATGTCCAACCACAGCTAGATAATAGTTTACTACTCAGTGTTGACAAACCTGCAAGTTGTAAAAACTGACGACGTTTGAGGTATGGAAATTTGCATTGATCATGTTTCATAATATATAAATATGCTATTTTTAGGGCTGGGATTATCTAAAAGATTCAAGAGATGGGTTATTAAGACATTTTTGAGCTTTTTGGTAATAGATAGTATCAATTATCAAGATAACGAATGACTAATTAACAATAGCGAATAGATTGTTCTAATGGGAGAGGTTCACCAGTTTCAGAGTCGGTATTATGACAAGCAAACATTTCTCTAGCAGTTAGCTTGGCAAACTCTAAATCCTCACCATCTCCCATAATAATATAGCCTCGTAATTCTTTAATTGGCAATTGAGTAAATTGATCAATTTCTGAAGTAAAAGAACGCAAAATCAGAGAAGCTGAAGGTTGACAGCTAACCAAAAGTTTAGCAATAAATAATTCTTTTGTACCCCAATATTCTCCATAAGTTACTGTTTCCTAATCACGATTTAAATGAATTACCAAAGGGTCGCCGTCGCTGTCGAGAAATGTGGCAACAGCGAAGACAAAACAATGCATCTCCAACTCTTGTAAAAATGCCTGCACCCCCGGTGTGTCCATCTGCCCTTATTCCTCCAAAATCAAACAATCATTGGTTGCCCAGCGGGCATAAACTGGAATATTTTGGTCTGGCAACTTGTTAGTAACATTCGGCAACATCACCGTTAAGCGATCGCCACTCAGCAATTCCACCACATAATGCACATGAGTACCCATATACATTACGTGTTGAAGACGACCTTCAAAACAATTAATTTTTGAATCTGGTGGTGTCAAGCTAAGGCGAATCTTTTCCGGACGCACACTAACCACAACCTCCTGAGAACTAATCACCTCATTATTAGCAGATTTTGGCTGTACGATAATTCTTAAATTATTAGTTGTGACAACCTCCAACGAAGTAGTATCAGCCGCTTCAATACGTCCTCTAAACAAATTGGTATCACCAATAAAATCAGCCACAAAAGTAGTGCGAGGACGTTCATAAATTTCTGTCGGCGTGCCAATTTGCTCAATCTTTCCCGCCCGCATTACCGCAATACGATCAGAAAGACTCAAGGCTTCTTCTTGGTCATGAGTCACTAAAATAAAAGTTAAGCCCAAATCTTGATGCAAATTAGAAAGTTCTACCTGCATCTCTTTCCTCAGCTTCAAATCCAAGGCTCCCAAAGGTTCATCCAACAACAACACCGCCGGACGATTTACCAACGCCCGCGCTAATGCCACACGTTGCTGTTGTCCCCCCGATAACTGCGCCGGAAAACGATTTGCCAAACCTTCTAGCTTCACCTGTTGTAGTGCTTGTTTAACTCTGTCTTCAATTTCCGAGCCTTTGAGCTTTTTGAGGCGCAAACCAAAAGCGACATTTTCCGAAACTCGCAAATGATTAAACAAAGCATAACTTTGAAAAACCGTATTCACAGGACGGCGGTGAGCAGGAATATGATTCATCGAGTGTCCCTGAATTAGCACCTCACCCGCTGAGGGCATCTCAAACCCTGCCACCAAACGCAGAGTTGTCGTTTTTCCACAACCTGATGGACCAAGGATACTAAAAAATTCTCCCCGGCGAATATTCAAATCAACACCACGGACAGCGGTTTCGCCATCAAATACCTTGAAAACCTTACGGAGTTCAACATCAAGCTCAGTAGCCGTATCCGGATGTTGTTCTTTAGCAGCAGTTTGAGACATAGTGGTTATTTCAGATTTAGGTGAAGCTCTTACCAAAAGAAGAGCATCATGCAGGGCGTTGCTATTGAGTGCATAGAGGTACTTGCGTTTATTTTATCTATCTTTTGCAAGTGACTTGATCAGTAAATCATTAGTCCTTAGCTTTTCGTTGATACGGTGAAAGGGATTTTTGCAGGCAACACCTCTACAAGTAGCTGGAATGTTTGCTGTGCCGGCAAATGGTGGCTATCGCGTCAAGCCTCACTTGCTCAAGAACAAAACAGTGGCGCCAGTCTTTGAATCTCAAACCTGAGACAGTCAAGACAATTCGCGAAGGGCGGCGGCAAGACGGCAGCACCAATTGTGCTGGAGGTGATGAAGGCTTATTTTGGTAAAAATAAGCCTGGGAAACCGATTAATCCTTAAGTTGCTAACTAAGCGATTAATGTCTCAAAACTCTCTAATTTTGAGGCGTCGGCAATTTTGGCAAATCCATAAACTCTAGGAGATTGACCCGTTGCATCTAATACTTTTCTTACCTCAATGTCGCCAACTGTTGCCAAATTGCGATTACTAAGGATAGCAATAACTGCAGCGATGCCCACGCCTTGACCAACGGTGCAGTTGTATTCGACAATCCGACCGGCAGAACAAGCATAACCTTCAAACCCTGAACCGGGGCTGACGACGGCTAAATTTGCTACATCTTTAATTAAGGCGTGCTGGATGCCAATGTTAAAAGTCGGGGGCGGAAAACTGACGCTGTTGAACCCTAATGCCCCGGCTTTGATGCCAATTCCTGGAATACCTCCGCGCACGTCAAAATGATAAGAAAACGTTCCCAAGGCTTCGCGGGGGGCAACTCCGCCCATGAGCATATCTGAGCCGGTCAGGGGTTGGACGACGCCGAGGACATTGCCGCAGTGTCTGATATAAAGTTCGACTGCGGGAATAACGGCGGTTGCACCGAGGCTTTTCAACCATTTGGCGACGTAGCTGAATTCTTCTAACATTTGTGGCGTCGGCTTGGCGGAGTTTCGGGCAAGGGTTTCGGCTTCGCTGCCGCTGACGGCAAATAAGAGGGCATTCCAACTGAGGCGATTATTATCTAATACAGCTATATTGGCTTTGTCGAGCATGATCCCGGTTTCACTAAAAGATAACTTGCGGTTTCTGAAGGCATGGTAGCTGATCGATAGCGCCAAACAGCGAACATCAATGTAATCACTACCTGCCCATAAGGTTTTAAAATTACCTTTGGAGTCGATTAAATCTTTGCGGAGTTGATCGGCAAATGAGCGATCTGCGCTTCGCGGCAGCGCTTCGCTATCGCCTGCTGCCTGTAATAATATTTTCTGAGCTTCGCTATCGTTGGGGTTGGTGAAGCGTTTTATCAGGTTAAATTCTAATTCTTTGAGTCTTCTGACACTAAGTCCTTGAGTTTCAAAAACTAAAGTTACAGGTAATTCTGAGTCTGGTAGTCCAAAGGTTTCAAAACCTTGATGTTTAGCAACTCCCGCTGCTTGTGCTAACTCAGCATTCACCGTGACATCAATAAATTGCTTGGCAGCAAATGTCCCCATTGGTGTCACAAAGCTAACTAATTTCTGATTGTCTTTGACAACCGAATTAATGGTAACGTTGCTCAATAGGTCAATACCTGCTTCCTGGCACATCTTCCTTAAAGCAGCATCTGCCTTGCGGGGATCAAGGGCAATATTAATTACACCTGCTTTTTGCAAAAACTCTTGGTAAATAGCTGCAGGATCGCCAAACAGACCAAGATTTAAGGCTTTTCGTAGGTTTTGATCAACCTGGCAGCGGTCTAAATAAGCCAACCCTCCACGCACCAAATGACCACCGATACCTTGTGCCAGCATACCTTTGGACATGAGCAAGATGCGAGCAAATTTCTTGGTACGGCGTCGATATTCACGAGAAGCAGAAATTAGAGACAGTACACCATAAACTTCGTCACCAAAGCCGATAATATCGTAGGAGCGTAGATTGTTTACCATTGTTCGGTAGACCTCAATTGAAACTAAGGATAAAAGCAAAGAATGCTTCCTTATATTTCAGTCTGTAGGTGTTTAGATACCTTTGGCAAGAGTTTAATTTTTGCTATTGGGGAGCAAATCGGATTTTGAGGATCGGGTTTTTAAGGCTAATTGGCTGGCAGAAGCGGGTTTATTGGTCTGTAGCTCAATTTTAATCATTGATCCGCTGGCATTGGTGCGATAAATCCAGCTTTGTTTGGTACTTGCCACCTTAACTTGCCAACCAGGAACAGGAGTTTTGGTGCACAATATTTGAGGATCATGTATTTCTAGGCAGTTATCTGACCAAGTTTGCGATTGAGCCTGAGTAATTCTTAGTGCTGAAGTTGGTAGCCCTAATTGCTTAGAGGCGTGTTGCAAGACCGATTTTTCAAAACCTGGGGATAAAAGTGATTTGGTGTTAGGGTTGCCGAATGATAGCGCCGATCGCGTTTGAGGGAAGCGATTTATTGCCTCGGTTGGATCTGGCGGTGGCTGACCAACAGATAAGTATAAAATACCCGTAAAAGCTAAAGACTGAAATAACAAACGGGGGCGAATTATGCTTTTACAAATCATCGCTGTGGTCGATTCTTTATCATTAATATCTGACATTACAAACCTCACTCTTTAGGTGCTCTCATTGTCAAAAATGTACTAACCAGATAGATTAAGCACCCCAATGTTTGGCTATTCCGGAAATCTCAAAGACTTTTGGCGTCAGTAGCAAAAAAGAGAATGTTTTTGTCTGAAGCTTAGTCAAGAACTTTTTGAGTAGATGCGAACCGACGGCAATAGCTGGGACTACAATAAAACTGGTAGCTCTAAGCCAACCAATTTCTTGACTGGAGTCAGCCAATCTGTATTACAGATGTCTTACTACTATCGTATTCCCTAAGATATACAGTTGCCAGTGTCGTGTCTCCCTAACTACAGCAACTCGCGGTAAATCAGTAACGAATGGCTGTATTATTTGTGGTTGTCGAAAAAATTTAGACTTGGTAGAGGCTTTTTTAACTAGGAAACGGGAAAATCGTAACTATAATCTTAAGATAATATGATTTGCTCAATTTGTGGCAACTTGATTGAGATAACCCAGAAGCGCCTCACGAAATGGCAATATATTTTTATAACTCTGCATCTCGGTCGGAATTTGTAGAATTACTTGCGCCAACTTAGCTGCTAATGGCGGGTCATTTTCCAAACTCTTGAGAGGATCTACATAGCTATGAATTGTAAACAAAATATCTTGATGCTTCAAACGCCGCAGTGTTTGACGTTCTCTTCGTAAAAAGAGCTTTTCTCCAACATTTTCACTATTAATTATCGTCTCTAAATCTTTAGTTTGGCATGGCGGTAAAAAAAGTTCTGGCGTATCAACAATACTCCAATTCATACGCCATGATGGATGCTCAAATTTAAGACGCTCAAACAAACCATCTACAGGATCTTTTAACTTCTCTTGATATCCTGGCACAGGTGCATGAATTTGAGTAAGATTACGCCCAATTTTTTCGGAAAGTCGCCAACGCAAAGGAAAGCATAAAGAAGCTGCAGCTAATATATAACCATTAGAACTAGGTTGTAGCAGCAATAAATCCTCTTGTACCAAACGTCCTGCTAAGTCAAGCGGTGCTGCTTCAAATTCAGTAATATTCCAACATTGTCCTGTGCAAAGATTTTCAATAACTGTGCCTCGTTGCTGATAGTATTGGGGAAAATAATCGAGCAAATGATTTAGCAGTAAATCTAAGACTTCTTGCTGACTAGCTTGGCTTGCTGGAATACTAGCAAAAACATCTGAGTATTGGTTTTTTAGGAGTTTGTCTTTAAGAGCTAGTTCTTCAGCAAAGTGTTGATCAATATCAATCCACTCAGGGATACTTAGCGCTTTAAGTCCTAAATTCATGCGCCATTTTCCATCAGCAAAAGGTAGATAAGTGATCATTTGTTGTAATAACTAACAATGAACAACATCAGGCAAGACAATTACTAATTACTAATTTATTCCTCACCTTTTGAGTTACTTTCCGCTCAACCACCAATTCCCAAACGAACTGCCAAACCTGGAGTTAAAGGAATCAGCGTTGCTACCATTAAAAATAGTGCAACTAGTCCTAAAATTGCTCTTGTATCATCCGGTTCGGTAATTTCATTCAAGCTAGGACGTTCTAAAGAACGCTGCAAGAATAAAATAACAATTGCCCAATATAATACTAAGGGATTTGCCGGATTAACTAAAGCGACAATTCCTAAAATAATTAAGGTGGCAATAGTTGTACGTCGAGCGGTTTTGCGCCCATAAATTGCCTGTACAACCCTGCCACCATCTAATTGTCCTGCTGGCATTAAATTCAAAGCTGTAACAATTAAACCCAGCCAACCAACAATTGTAAAAGGGTGAATATCAACAACATTTGCGGTAAGACTTGCTCCCAAAAAGCTTTTTGCTAATAACCCAACTAACAAAGAACCTTGAAAAAATTGTACAGGTATTTGAAAAGCACTGCCGGGATGAGAAAGTATTAAACCGAGAAAAAGGATGATTAAAGAAACAATTCCACCAGCGGCAGGACCTGTAAAAGAAATATCAAATAAGGCTTTGCGGCTGGGAACTAATGATTCAAAGCGGGTAATTGCACCGAAAGAACCAATTTGCCAACTAGGAATGAAAAATGGTAAACTCAGTCGCACATTATGACGTTTTGCCTGCCACCAATGACCTAATTCATGAGCGGCAAAAATCAGCCATATCCCACCACTAATGGGTAGAATTTCGGTAATACGTTCTGGACTGGCAAAGAAATCAAAACTTAGTAATAACCCGGAAGATTCTAAAGTTGTGGCGATCATGGCGACTAAAAGAGCGATCGCTAATAGCTTCTGTGGTAGTGTAGCAGGCTGTGGATCATTACTACTCGGAAGCACAATCACAACTGGTCTACCTTCTGGACTTTCTACTAAGAATAAGCGATAATTTTCACCTAATCGCTCTGCTAAACTTTTTGATAAACGAGCAAAGACATTTTCTGGTTCTCCACCCCGCATATTGCCTTTAAAAATCACTCCTTCTTGATAAGGTATGGTTTCGGTGGCAAAAAAAGTATCGATGCCAAAAATGCCTTGAATAACTTTAAGATCATCGTCAGGAATGGGAACAACTTCCGCTTTGCTAAGATTGCTTTCTGTTGCTTGTTCGTGTTCTAATTTTTGCAACTCATGTTCTGCTTTTTCATTTAATAACCGAGTCGCCCTTTCTTGCAAAACCGCATCTTGCCCTGCCGCCCGCAGTTTTTTCCCCAAGAAAATATATAACCCAGTTGACACTAATAGTAAGACCAAAATACTGATCAAATTTAGATAAATTCCGGCAGTAAATAAGCCAAAAAATAACAACCAGGGAACTGTTAAAACGACAGATTGCAACCAGGCTAATATTCCTAGTTTGCCGTAAGTCTGTGCTTTATTAAAGCCCCATCCCAAGACACCGAATGCGACTAAAAGAATGAAAATTGTTGTCGTAGTTTCTGAGCCATTAAACATTTTTTGTAATTAGTTGTTGATTATTTTGTGATTAATTGGTTAGGTTGCCTGACTTTGCACCGCAGCCCGCAGATTGCCCTGATGTTGGGCTAAGAGGCGATCGCCTGCTTTTGCTTCGACTCCTGTCCAATGCATCAATAATGCCAGTTTGACGCGCTTGCCGCTGTCTTCTAGCAACTTTGCTGCCTCATCTCGGTTCAATTCGGTCAAGTCTTGCAAAATGCGTAAGGCGCGGTCATAAAGTTTTTTATTAGTGACGGCAACATCAACCATGCGGTTGCCGTAAACTTTGCCGAGTCGGATCATGACGCTGGTGGACAGGATATTTAGTGCCATTTTGGTGACGGTGCCAGCTTTGAGGCGCGTTGAACCTGCCAGTATTTCGGGTCCGACGATTAAGCGTATATCTAAATCGGCATCAATGCTGACTTGCTCTTCAGGGACACAGGCGATGTAAATGGTGGTAGCGCCTCGTTGCCGTGCGGCTTGAATTGCACCGTGGACAAAGGGTGTGGTGCCGCCGGCGGTGATGCCGACAACAACATCAAGTTCGGTAACTTGACGATGTGCGATCGCCTCCATACCATCTTCTGGGCTGTCTTCCAAATCTTCGGAACTCCTAACCAAGGCTCCTGCACCGCCTGCTATGATGCCCTGTACCAGCTCTGGTGGTGTACAGAACGTGGGGGGACATTCGGCGGCATCCAACACGCCTAAACGTCCACTCGTGCCTGCTCCGACGTAAAATAGGCGTCCTCCCTGACTGAGGGCATGAGCGGCGAGGTTAATGGCTTGAGCGAGCTGGGTTTTGCAATTGGCGATCGCTTTTAGGGTTTGTGCATCCTCGGCGTTAAATAGCTCAACTAACTCTAAAGACGTTAGCTGGTCAAGGTTTTGACTATTGGGGTTAACTTGCTCGGTAAGCAGATGACCCCGTTGTTCTAAATTCTTCATAGCTCACCTTGTCTTGGGCTGGGATTGATGCCTCAAAATAATTCTGGGCTTTTATAATAATCCCTCTAACTGGCGGCGGATGCGCTCTAAATCTGAAATTTCGTCGGTTTGTGGCGTCTTGCCTTCAACTTGCCAGTCGGTTTGCTCAACGTTGCTTTCCGGTGGCATTGCCAACATTCCTGCTTCGATAAACTCCGAGTCGTAGTCAGCGCCTTGACAAAACTCTTCAATCTCCTCTGAGTCCATTGCTTCGACGGTTGCCTCTGGGAAATCTTGGGCTTCTAGCATCAAGGCAAAACGAGTAGCATCGTCTTCGGACTCGAACATTAGCACCTTGTTGCGATCGCCTACTCTAATCGTATGAATACCTTCATTGTCTGTTCTGGCGTTAAATAACAAAATATATACACGCTTGGCTACTGTCATAAGTCATTGTGGTTTTTTAAGTTAAGGGCGACGAAAAATTTACCGTCTTTTCTTAGAATATCTGACAGTAGTCCCTTCAAGATCTACAAATTTGCTCAAAGTACAGCTAATGCGCCCTGTATTATCTCCATTTTTAGCAAAATTTCCCTTTCAATCGCTGGCTTATAACAACTAAATGCCAAAACTAGTTTTATTACTTAAGCAAAGGCTAGCTGTTCAATTTTCCCATTACCCAAGCCTTTTATTTAACTTGCAAAAACTTATGAGTTTGTAGACTCATTCTCCACTGAGGATGCTGCAAAATATAATCAAAAATCAAAGCCTGACTATTTAAATGTGTATTCCATTCTGGTTGTAAATATCGCAATATTTCAGGAGGAACCTGATCTGCTTGTTGTTCTGCCCAGATAAAATCATGCTTTTTGCTGACCACAATTTTTAGTTCAGAAATCTGGTCATAAATGCTAGGAATTGGTGCTTTAAATTGTTTAGGAGAAAGAGTAATCCAGTCAAAATCACCACTCAGCGGATGTGCGCCAGATGTTTCTAAGTGTACTCGCAAACCTGCTGAGTGCAGAGTGCTAGTTAGAGGTTGCAAATCATGCATTGTCGGTTCACCGCCTGTAATTACGACGATGGTAGGGTTAGCGGCTCTTGCTGCTTGGGTCAATTCGGCTACACTAAGTTGAGGATGACGGGCGCTATTCCATGACTCTTTGGTGTCGCACCAAGGGCAGCCAACATCACAACCTCCTAACCGAATAAAAAAGGCATTAACACCCGTCCAAGCGCCTTCTCCCTGGAGTGAGTGAAAGGTTTCTACTACAGGGAAGACTGTATTGGCATCTAGCTCAGTTATTTGGTTGTTTAAAGTTTGTGTCATTACTAATATCTCTCCTAATAACTTTTAATTGAAAAGGGCAGACAAAATTTTTCTAGCACTTAGCAAATTTTCGTTTAGAGTGTTGCCGCCAACAAAGGTTAAACGGTTAAAAACAACATACAATTAGTAGCAATTATAACAAATAATGTCATCTATTTTGGTTGATAACAGGTTATGATGATGACGTTTTTGCGGGTACGTGACGTGAGTTATAAAATTGCCGTAATACTTCAATAGATACTCTAATAATCACAATTTTTGGCGACAGCTTCCGGCAATAACACATTTTTTTATATTTATATATATCAAATTTTATCAAGGTAAGTGGTTAATAAATCATGCTATTATCATATTTAACAATTAATTAACCTAATGAAGTTTTATTGGACTGGATTTTTGCTACTTTTTTTTAATATACAAGTCCCAGCGGGATTAGCAACGGATAACTTAAATTTAGGGCAAAATTCAGTTGCTCAAACAGCAATACCTTCTAAATCAATTTGTAGAAATCAACTGAAAACAGCGATTGATGAAGTAATTAATCGTCCCCAGTTTCGTCGCGCCCGTTGGGGTATTTTGATTGAATCTTTATTGCCTACATCTACAAATAATACTCTTTACAATTATGATGCGGAACGCTTTTTTATTCCTGCCTCAAATGTCAAATTACTAACAACGGCAGCGGCGTTAAGTCAATTAGGAGCAAGCTTTCAGATTCGGACATCAGTTTATCAAATCAGTGAGGGCGTGTTACGTTTGGTAGGGCGAGGTGATCCTAGTTTGCAGGATGCCCAATTAAAAGATTTGGCACAACAATTGAAACGTCAGGGCATTACAAATGTCCGACAATTGATTGTTGAGGATGGCTACTTTCGAGGGGATAATATTAACTTAACTTGGGATTGGCAGGATGTTCAATCAGACTACGGAACAGCAGTTAATAGTTTAATTTTAAATCAAAATGCTGTGGAATTAACTTTGTCACCGCAACAGGTAGGGCAACCATTGCGGGTAAGTTGGACAGATAAGATAGCGTCTCGTCAGTGGCAAATTGAAAATACTTCAGTCACGGCTGCAGTAGGAACAAAAGATTCTCTAACGGTTACGGCGGTATTAGGTCAGCCTTTGTTGCAAATTCAAGGTACACTTGCTGTTAATGCCGATGCTGAAATTATTGGTTTGCCAATCATTAATCCTGCCCAATATTTTTTAGAAAATTTTCGTGAAGCATTGGCAGCAGAGGGAATTAGTGTGGCACAAGTATCTGTTGTTTCTAGTCAAGACACAGCAGAAGGAAAGGAGGTTGCTACTATTAAATCGCCACCATTAGCTATATTATTAAAAGAAACAAATCAGGATAGTAATAATCTTTATGCTGAGGTTTTATTACGCAGCTTAGGTGTTAGTAATCGTGGTGATTCGACTGAGCTTGGTGTTAGGAAAATAGCAGAAACATTGACAACTTTAGGGGTCAATCCTGAAAGCTATAATTTGATAGATGGTTCAGGTTTATCGCGTCAAAACTTGGTGAGTCCACAAGCGATTGTCCAAACCCTAAAAGGCATGGCAAAAACGCTTGAATCTTCCATTTATCGTGATTCTCTATCTACGGCGGGAGTGAATGGTACTTTGAGGCGGCGTTTTCTTAACACTTTAGCTGCGGGTAGACTTCAAGCAAAAACTGGGACATTGACAGGTGTTTCTGCTTTATCTGGATATTTAGATATTCCAGGTTTTCAACCTGTAGTTTTTAGTTTAATGGTGAACCAATCTAATCAATCTTCTACAATACAGCGTCAGGCAATTGATGAAATCGTCTTGTTACTTACACGTATTCGTAGTTGCTGAGAAGACACTCAAAAATATTTTTAGTTGTTAGATTACCTAATCTAACACTTATTAATTAAGCCAGAAGCTTTGAAAGTTTCGATCGTTACCTACCATTCAATTCTCGGCACTTCATCCAATTGAAAAATAGTATACCTGACTTTGTTAACAAGATTTTTATTATCTAATACATTTTATAAAAAAGTTATTTATGTCTAGTTTTAGAATATTACTTATCTAAAAATAAATACTTAATTTATGTAAATTGCTGTTCAATCATGGCAAAATAATAAAGTTGATTTAGTAAAATTGTTATTTCTATGTAGGTTATAGTATTGTTTGACTCCTTTTTGTGGAGTAGATCTACATGATCAGATTGTTTGTATCTACACTTACATTTGTTAAACTTTAACTGTTCTATCAAGATAACCCACGAATGAAGATTCAATCAAGCCACATACAGCAATGATGTAGATAGAGAATCCGTAACTTAAGTCTAGAGAATTGAAGTTTTATCAGGATTAGGATAACCAAATGAATCAACTATCTTCTGAAGCAAAAGCAATGCGTGAACGCATTATTAATTGGCAGTCTCCAACTGTAGACGATTTGAGAAATATTCGAGCTATTGAAAATACAGGTGAGCAATTATTAGATGCTATTTTATTATATTGCCCCAATAATCACGAGCGATCAGAAGCGATTGATTGCTTAGAAGTTTTGCTTACTTGGACAAGAAAATCAATTATTCGTGGCAATGGAATTGACTCATAATAACTTGCAATTGCAAAGTCCAGAATTTGTAGCTATTTGAGCCGATAAACAAGGTTGTTCAACTTACTTTCTTTGAGGCTTGCTTGCTAATATTTTTGACTAACCAAAGTCAAGAGTTTATGGGCATTTCTTAAATGAATGTTGGGAGAATACCAGGGTAGAAAGATAGTCCTTTTGGGTTATCCTTGCTATCAAATTTGTGCAATAAAGATAACATTTCTAAACATAAGGGCGTATAATTAACTATACGCCCCCTTTTTAGTCATAATTTCAAATTTCGCCACTAAAGTTGACATTAAAACCCGTAAAAAGATTTTAATTTTAATTAACTCTTTATGCCAAATCAAACAGCAAAACTTCTGAATTTTTTGTTGCTTTAACCACAATGTTTTCTTCACTTATTGCCGCACCGTCACCTTGAGTAAGAGGTAAACCATTTAACAAAATTTCACCACGCGCCACCTGAACCCAAGCATGGCGTTGAGGTTGTAGAGTATGAGTTACCTGTTGATTTGGTTCCATAACTATCGCATATAAATCAACATCTTGATGAACAGTTACAGAACCTTCTCTACCATCTTTTGCTGCCAATAAGTGTAGTTTTCCAAGATTTTTGGCGTGTTCAAATGCACGCTGTTCATAACTAGCTGGCAGTCCGTTTTTTTCTGGCAAAATCCAAATTTGCAGCAGGTGAACAGGCTCAGTTTGTGAATGATTAAATTCACTATGCCTAATACCTACGCCAGCACTCATCCGTTGCACTTCACCGGGTTTAATAATTGAGCCAGTACCCAAACTATCTTTATGTTCTAAAGCTCCTTTTAAGACATAGGTAATAATTTCCATATCCCGATGTCCATGAGTACCAAAACCAGCACCAGGACTAACACTATCTTCGTTAATAACTCGCAGTGAGCAAAAGCCCATTTGTTTGGGGTTGTGATAGTTGGCAAAGGAAAATGTGTGATAAGTATTGAGCCAACCATGATTGGCATGACCTCGATCTTCAGCCTTTCTAATTGTGATCATAATCTCTTCCTAATTGCAAAGTATTCAGGCAAGTTTTTTGAGGAATGTTCCGCTAATTCTCAGCTAGGTTTTTGGCATATTTAAACTTTAGCGCCTTTAGGGTTATTATGAAAAGTATGCACTTTAAAGTAAGATACTACCCAAAAAGATACTATGGAAGCAAAAGTAGTAGATATCCAACGGGCAAATTGTCCGGTAGAAAGAACTCTAAAGGTGATAGGAGGGCGCTGGAAAGTCTTAATTTTGCGGGAGTTGTTTCCAGGGGTTAGGCGTTTTGGTCAACTGCACCGAGCCTTGAGCGGCATTACGCAAAAGATGCTGACACAACAACTGCGCGAATTAGAGGAAGATGGCATTATCCATCGTGAGGTTTACTTGCAAGTTCCGCCAAAAGTTGAATATTCTCTGACAACCTTGGGAGAAAGTCTCAAGCCTATTCTTGATTCAATGCACGACTGGAGTACTAAACATCTAGCTCAAGAAAATAAATAACAGAGCAAAGGTGGCACTCAATAGTAAAATTATCTTACGTCTGATTGATAACTATCAATAATCTGCTTGCAAAGGCTGGCAATCTCAAAAGGAAACAAATTTTAGCTAACTTAGCTCAATTACTAAGCAGCCTTGTTAAAACTTAAAGTTTGGTAATGCTAAACTCTAGCCGGTTCGCATTATTAATTAGTCAACGCAGCGATTTTTTGCAAAGACAATGTACAAATTTAATTCCCTAATTCGAGGGATTTGCAGTGCCAAAGATCATCGCTATTATCAACGGTAAAGGAGGTGTTGGTAAAACAACTACGTCAGTAAACCTAGCAGCAATGCTGGCACCCAAAAGACGTGTTTTGCTTGTTGATGCCGATCCTCAAGGTTCTGCTACTTGGTGGATTGAGCGTGGAGAAAAAAGTATGAAGTTTGATTTGGCTCAAGAAATAGACCCAGCTCTTTTGAGTCGTTTACGAACAATTGAAGGCTATGATTTAGCAGTAGTAGATACACCGCCAGCGCTACGATCTGAGGCATTAGCAGCAGTAGTTGCCTGCGCTGATTATCTGGTTTTACCGACACCGCCAGCACCGATGGATTTGGTTGTACTAATTGAAACTGTCAGAAAGGTAATTGAACCGGTCGGCACAGCTTATCGAGTACTACTAACGCGGGTAGACTCCCGTCGTCTTAAAGAAGCTTTGGAGGCTCAAAATACACTTAAAGAATTAGGAATTCCGGCTTTTAATAATTTTATCCGGACTTATAAAGCTCATGAACAAGCCGCCCTGCAGGGATTATCTATTAGCCAATGGCGAGGGGAAAATGCTTCCTTAGCTCAAGCCGACTACTGCAGCGTGGCAGATGAATTACAAGATGATTGGAACTTAAATAATGCCTAAAAAAAGTTTAACTGACTTGTTAAAGGAAGAGGTAGAAAAATCTCCCAGCCCTGAAGAACCAGTCAAAGAAACCAGCGATGATCAAACTAGCAAACCAGATCTCAAACCCCTAGAAACACTATCAATGAATATGCCTGACAAACCAAGTACTAAACAATCCATTCCTACCAAAGCTGATTTGGAAGCAACGATAACCGAGCTAAAAGCTGCCTTAGAAGAAGCCTCAAAACATCAAGAAAGTCCTTTTACTGAACTGAAAGATGATTTGGAAGAAGCTTATCGTAAAGAAGGTGCTCTTCAACAACAAATTAGCGATTTGCAAGCTGATTTACAACATTACAAAAAATCTGTACATAAGCTAGAGAAAGAGCTAGAAAAAACAGATGAACTTAAAAAAGAATTGGCTCAAGCTAAAAAAGCCGCTCTCCAACTTGCCCAGGCTAATGAGGATCTAACTAAAGAAGTTAATACTATCCAAAAGGGAGAAAGCCAAATCCAAAAAGGTCCAGGACATGAAATAATTTATCATCCACCAGATAGACCAGTTCAAAAAGAAAGTGACAAACCTGCTGACTTTGCTAAAAACAGTTGGTTGCTTTAAAATATTTCAACTGCAGCTTGTTACTAACTCACTGTTTTGTAAGTAATACTGACCACGAGTATAGGTTTTATTTTTAGGATTAGTTGCAGCCAATGAGCAAACCTATACAAAAAATTCCCCCGGACATTTGAAGTTGTCCGAGGGATATTTTATTTCAACTTAGCTTGTTGAAATATTAGGCTGGTTCTGCTTGTTTTTGCTCAAGAAGACGGATAATTGAGCTTTTTTCTAGCAGTCCGACTAGTACACCGTTTTCGCGAACTACGGGGAGTTGAGTGATTTTTTCTTGTTCCAACAAGGTGATTACTTCTAATAGTGATTGATTAGAGGTTACGGCGTTGGAGATCACTGGCTGCATTAATTCTTTGACTGGGGTATTGGGCCAATTGGAGGTAGGAACATTCCTCATATCGTCAATGGCAATTGTCCCCAAAAACTGACCATCTTCATCTATTACTAAAAACTTCTGCCATTGCGTTTTGCCGATGATGTAGTTGTTGGCAAACTCCCGCAAAGATAAGTCAGCCGAAACAACGGGACTATCAGGAATTACAGCATCTTCTGCTTTCAAGGCAGTTAGCTTTTCTTGAACTGTTGCAGACTGTGCTGATCGTTTGGCATTTTGTAATAAGAACCAACCGATGAATAGGGTCCAGATACTGCCAATATTGCTGATTCCGAGGACTGAAAGCAAGCCAAGAGCGATCGCTATCCAACCGACAACTTGACCGGCGCGACTAGCAAAAACCACGCCTTTGTAAGCCTTGCCAGTAATTTTCCAAACCAAAGATTTGAGGATATTGCCTCCATCTAAAGGTAAGCCAGGAAGCAAGTTGAACAGGGCAAGTATCAAGTTAATTGAGGCAAGGATTTGCAAAAGCGCTGCTAAGGGTCCTGTGACGCCCGTGCCGACGCCAATTGCCGTAAATAGGGCAAACAACATCAAACTAACCGCAGGTCCTGCAATGGCGATCCAAAACGCTTCTCCTGGAGTTTCGGCTTCTTTATCTAAACTTGCTAAACCGCCAAACAGAAACAGCGTAATCGAGTTAACTTTAATGCCTTGCCGAATTGCTACAAAACTATGTCCCAATTCATGAGCCAAGACTGAGGCAAACATTAATAATGTAGATATAAGTCCTAAAATTAAGGGTAATATACCGCCCAGTCCTGAAAATATAGTTGCTAGTTGGATAGTCCCTAAACCTAAGACTAAAAACCAAGATGGGTTGATATAAAATGGAATTCCAAATAAATTACCAAATCGAATACTGCCGTTCATATTGGCGACCTCTGTCTATAAATCAAGCGTTAAACTTTTTTTTGTCTTGATGTATCTATGGTAACGAAATGTAAAAGATGTCCTCATCTTTCTATGGTGGTAAAATCCGTCCACTGCGGTTCGGTTTTGTGAATGGGGGTTTTCCGGCGCTATCCTCTTTAGTATCGCCATAATAAAATAAGCAATACTTCTATTTTGAAGCATGGCTTGTTTATTACAGCAGAAAAGATTTCAATATTAATAATCAACGAGCAAGATTATGAATAACTCCCAAACCCAAATTAGTCGCTCTTATCAGCAAGAAGATATCCAGCAAATTCTCAATATAGCGATCGCACATCAGGCAAATGATGGTGAGTTTACCCGCGATCAGTTGGTTGAGATTGCTACCGAACTAGGTATTTCTACTGCCACTCTCCAGGAAGCAGAACAGCAATGGTTAATTAAACAAAAAGAAGGACTAAAGCGCCAAGAATTTAATCTTGTCCGCCGTAATAGATTACAAAAACGAGCAGGGAAGTATGTAATTATTAATGGTTTTTTAGTTGGTCTAAATTATCTTAGCGCGGGTGAAGTTTCCTGGTCTTTATACATCCTCTTGTTTTGGGGTTTGGGCTTAGGATTAGATGCTTGGAATACTTATCAATTACAAGGCGAAGAACACGAGCAGGCTTTCCGGAAATGGTATCGTAAGCATCAAATTGCTGAATCAATTACTAGCCGTATTAACAATTGGATGAAAGCGATGTAACAAGCAGTTTTTATAAGAGTAGTTGGGATACACTTTTTCCCACAAAAACTTAGTTGTTAATAAAGTTATGCTTAGTTTAGCTACCGTGCAGTATATCTTGTAGAGACGAAATTTTTATTTGTCTCTACAAGAAACCTTTGCTGACAACTACTTGGTAAATGGAGCTAAAGGAGCTGATTTATCTTCATACCATCTGGTATTGTTCTTAGGTGCAGGACTTGGTTTTGCTTCCTTAGTGAATGAAGGTTTTGATTCCTCAGTTTCCTCGGTAAATGATGGTTTTGATTCCTCAGTTTCCTCAGTTATTGCAGGTTTTGATTCCTCGGTAAATGATGGTTTTGATTCTGCTTGAGGAAGTGCCGCTAGAGTTTGTTGTCCAACAATACCATCAACAGTTAGTCCTTTAGCTTGTTGAAATTGACGCACTGCTTCTTCAGTTGCTTGATCAAAAACGCCTTGCTCACCGACACGCATACCGATATCTGCCAGTTTTTGTTGCACCGCAGTCACAGAATCACCCCGCGAGCCAATTTTTAGCAGACCATTATCAGAATCACTGGCAGCTTGTGAGTTAGATTGCCGTAGTTCACGTAAGGTTGTATTAGTATTAGAACCCACAACACCATCAGGATTTAAGCCTTTCGCTTGCTGAAAATCCATAACCGCCGCTTTTGTCACAGTACCAAAATAGCCTGTAGCATTGCCCTGAAAGTATCCTAGCTCCTGCAAACGCTGCTGCAGCGCTGTAACTTCCGAACCCGAATCACCTTGTTGGACTAATGCTGACGCCTGATGAGCGATGCCTAAAATACCGACGGCAACGGTGAAGGAAAGCAGATGAATGGCAGCAGACGTTGAAAAACGAAGGCAATGGAGATGAGCAAAAAGTTTTGGACGCTCCCTGGTGGTTTCTGTTGCTTGACAATATGTAGAAGCAGGAGCTTCATTTTCTAAAGCAAGATGAAGATAAGCAAGAGTTTCCATAATTTTAGAGTCGTATCACTTTGAGCTAGCACTAGTCTAGCTTGAAGCTTTCAATCCGTTTCAAGTGTTTTGAGCAATAAAAAGTAAAAAATATCAAGAAAAACTATATTTATCAGGTTTAGCCTAAGTATGATGCTGCCCAACCGAGGCAAGCTGCGCCCAGAACTATCCAGGCAGCGTTAATTTGATAACGAATTGCTAAAATAGCAGAAATAATTGCAATAACTACAGCTAAAAAATCTATATACGGTGGTTTAGCAACAGTTAAAGTCGTGACTGCCAATTGCAAAGTGACTACAACCATTAGTGCAACTGAGCTAACATTTACTGCATCTAGAAATGCGGCTGTCCATTTCGAGGTACGGAGGCGAGGAACCAGCGGATTTAAAGCGGCTGTAAAGAAAAAAGATGGTAAGAAAATGCCGATTGTGGAGACAATTGCACCAGGAATTCCAGCAATAATATAACCGACAAAGGTAGCGGTGGAAAGGATCGGACCTGGGGTAAATTGACCAATGGCGATCGCATCTAGCAACTGCTGTTGTGTTAACCAACCGTATTCTTCAACTAATCCGCCTTGCAGAAATGCCACCAACACGTAGCCACCGCCAAACAAAATACTACCAATTTTGAGAAAAAAACCACCCAACTGCCATAAAGGTACATTCGCGGCGGCTACAGGAGCCACTGAGGCGCTAAATGCACTGGTAGTTAAGCCTGCAATCAGTAAGTTTGCCTGACTTTTTGGTGGAATGTCTTTATCGCCACGCAACCAAAACATTCCTAAAATACCGCCGATTAGAAGAGCAAATACTTGATCGATTTTTGCTACTAATAATAATAGCACCACACCCAAGCCAATGATTAACAATTTGCGTGACTTAACCGCCTTTTTTCCTAATCGCCATAAAGCATTTAAAATAATTGCTAAAACAGCAGGTTTAATACCATAAAGTAAAGGAGCAACTTGGGGTAAAGATCCATAAACAACATAAACCCAAGCCAAGGCAGCCGTAATCGAAACTGCAGGAAAAATAAAACAAACACCAGATATAATTAATCCTAACCAGCCGCCATAAATATATCCTACATGAATTGCCATTTCTGTAGAATTTGGACCCGGAATTAAGTTAGTTGCACCAATTAAATCGAGAAAATGTTCTCGTGTCAGCCAACCGCGTCGCTTAACTACCTCATCTTCCATCATGGCAATATGAGCTGCTGGTCCACCAAAGCCGATGATGCCTAGTTTTAAAAAGACTTGGGCTAACTCTTTCAGACGGCTAGATGCAGAATTATTCATAGTATTTAATATTTTTGAGTTATGGCAATATTAACTCTGAAAAATTAAGATTTAGTTATCAACCTAGAGCAATTCTCAATTAGTCGTGAAAGAGAAATCTCCGACTTCTTGAAAAAGTTGGGTATCTGAGATACTAACTTACAACTTTAATGGCATTGCTATACATCTTAAGGTGCAGGATTTGGGTAACGGGAATGCACGGCATCAATTTCGGATAAAATATCTTTATCTAGCACAACATTTAAACTTTCTAAGTTCTCCTTGAGTTGTGCCATTGTTGTTGCACCAATAATTGTACTTTTGACAAACCAACGACTCCGCACAAAGGCTAAAGCTAGTTGTGTTGGACTAATTTGATGTTGTTTAGCAATTTCCACATAAGCCGCTACAGCTTCCTTTGTATTAGTTTTAAAATAACGTTGACCAAACAAATCAAATAATATCATTCTGGCATTTTCAGGATTACTAATTAGATATTTTCCAGACAACATCCCAAAACCTAAAGGACTATAAGCAAGTAAGCCAATATTTTCTTGATGGCAAGCTTCTGCTAATGCTGAATCAAAGACACGATTAATTAAATTGTAGGCATTTTGAATTGAAACAACTTTTGGCAAATCGAATTGTTTTGCCGCATTACTAAATTGACAAATTCCCCAAGGCGTTTCATTACTTAAACCAAGATAACGAATTTTTCCAGCTTGAATTAGTTCAGAAAAAATGCTTAATTGTTCAGCAATAGGAATTGTATCTCTTTCCCGACTTGGATCATAAACTGTCTGACCAAAAATTGGTACATAGCGGTCGGGCCAGTGAATTTGGTAGAGATCAATATAGTCAGTTTGCAATCGTTTTAAACTACTATCAACGGCTTGCTTAATATTGTTATGATCAATCATTTTCGCCCCATCACGTAGCCATTTCATACCACGACCTGGACCTGCTATTTTAGTGGCGATAATTAATTGATCTCGTTGTTGTTTTTTTAGCCATTCACCAATATAAGATTCAGTACTGCCTTGAGTTTCGGCACGTGCTGGCACTGGATACATTTCAGCAGCATCAATAAAGTTTACGCCTTGAGTAATGGCATAATCTAGTTGTTGATGAGCATCTTCAATGGTGTTTTGCTGCCCATAAGTCATCGTACCAAGACAAATTTCAGAAACGTTAAGATTGCTCTCACTAAGTTGGTTATATTGCATAATTTTAGATAAATTTAAATAAAGAAATTATCAGAGCAGGAAAACAATGGTAAAAACCAGGTTAGAAGCATTCAGCGATGGTGTTATCGCCATTATTATTACCATTATGGTGCTGGAATTAAAAGTACCTTATGATGCAGATTTAGCAGCACTGCGTCCGCTTATTCCTGTTTTTTTGAGTTATGTGCTGAGTTTTATTTATATCGGCATTTATTGGAATAATCACCATCATTTATTGCAAGTAGTTCAATATATTAATGGTTATGTACTTTGGGCTAATTTGCATCTGCTTTTTTGGTTATCACTCATCCCTTTCGTTACTGCTTGGATGGGCGAAAATCACTTTGCAGCTTTGCCCGTTGCTCTTTATGGTACAGTACTTTTTTTCGCTGCAATCGCTTATTTTATACTTACCCGCATTCTGATCAGGCACCACGGCAAAGATTCCCCTTTAGCGATCGCACTTGGTCGAGATTTTAAAGGTAAGATCTCAATGTTTTTCTATGCTTTGGCAATTGCAATTTCCTTTATTAACTCCTGGTTTGCTTGTGCCTTGTACGTTATGGTTGCGGTAATATGGCTGATTCCAGATCGTCGCATTGAAAAGATTTTCTTACAGTGAAGGATGCTCTTTGATGCTTAAAAATTCTTACAAATTTGCCCCTGCTCAAAAAGATGAAACTATTGTATTTGGTGCTTCCCGTCCTGGATATTCTGATCAAGAAATAGATACTTGGCTCAACTTTATGATCGAGCAAAATATCAAAAAAGTTTGTTGCCTACTTGACGATAAACAGTTAGTTAATTACTCTAATCTCCTAGAAATATATCAACAGCAATTTGGTATAGATCATGTTTGTTGGGCGCCTATTAAAGATTTCCATTTAGCTAGTCTTGAAAATCTTACACAGAATATATTACCATTCTTAAAAAAGGCTGATCAACAAGGACAGAAAGTTGTTGTGCATTGTGGTGGTGGTATTGGTAGAACAGGTCATATTTTAGCTGCTTGGTTAGTCAGTAATAGTGGCTTATCTAATCAAGCTGCAATTGCTGCTGTAAAGAAAACTGGCAGAAATCCTTATGAATTTGCCATCGCTGCTGCCTTGAGAGGCAAGAATCCTTTTGAAGCCATAAAAGAGCTTGATCTACTACTTAATAATGTCCGCCTGAGCAAAAATTAAATGTTAAGATTGCTCTAATGTGCAAACAAAATAAAAATAGAAAAGATTGGAAACCAGAGGACAATTGGGACGATACTTATTAAATAGTTCCGTCATTGAAAAATTCTCAACAACTCTTAATCCCAATTGTTTAGCTAATGGCTCAATGTTTTCAAAACCTGTAATCCAAGGTGTATAAAGTTTCTCGTATCTATCAATATAATCATTGATATCGTCATAACCGGTTGTTCTGGAGATAACTTTATCTGACATATAATCAAAGGATAAGCGAAATTTGGAGAAATTATCACGAATTTGCTCCAACACGGAAATTACATCTTCTTTTTTAATCAAAGTCGTATTTCCTTCCCATAAAATATAAGTAGGAGCTTCAAAATCAAAGGAAGTTTGTTTTAATAAAGAAACCAAACCATCTTTTACATAATCTCCAGGGACATAACGAACATTGGCGGCAATATTATTACTTTTAAAGGTATTTTCTTTTAGTTGAAGCGTCGCCTCAGTATCAATTTCAAAATAACTTACACCTTCCAGATTTTGCCGGACTGGACGTGTATCTAAACCTGAACCTAAAATGAGAACTTGTAGATAACCAAGAGCAATGTGCTGGCATAAAATATCATCAAAATATTTAGTTCGTAGTTTAATCATCTCCTTAGCTGCTGGAAAATTTTGCGCGATGGATTTTGCAGTTTCAGTAATCTCAGAATTGAGAAAAAGCTGCACAAATTGATCTGTATAAAGAGGAGTCTCCGCCTGATTTTCCTCATCTCGGAAGGCGGCAATTATAAAAGCTGTTCCACTGACGTTTTGAGGTTTTGGCATTTTTTTTGAAAGCGAAATAAATTAAATGATACTACAATATTAAAGTGGAAACCAATGGCTAAGTTAAGTAACATTCCCTTAGTTTCCCCAACACAAAAAGCTTGTCAGTGACTGAAAGTTAAACCATTTAAGGCTTCTTCATTCACTAATCAATCTTGACACGGAAGCGAACAAAACCAAAATTACTACCCGCCACATTAGAAAGATCACCCAAGTTAACAATTACCGCACCGTTAGGGTTAGTTTGATTAGAGCAAGTATTTCCTGCAGGTAGTGGTGCTAAAGGAGAAAAGAAATTACTATTGATTGGCGTTGTACCAATAACTGCTTGAATACTGTTGGAAATAAAAGTAGTCCCATCTGGAATTAAATCACAAAAGCGAACGTTATTTGTTGGGCTATTACCATCAGAAAGCAAATAGACAGTATAAGCAACTTCATCACCACTTTTAATGGGAATATTATTTAATTGAAAGACTCCCAATAAAGGCAACTGCGACCATCCAGAAGCATTATCACTCGTGTCATTTGGGTCATCAATAAAGCGATTAAAATCAACACTAGCTAACGGCAGACCATCTCTGATAATATTAGTAATACGCTTTACTAAACGTAGATTTGCTTGTTGATTAGGAGCAGGAGTAGGAGTGAGCGGAACAACAGTTGGATTGCCAAAAGGTGGGCTATCTGGTTCATCAGTTGGCGTCGGTGGAAACCCATTACCAGTAACAATACCTTGATTAGTAACTTGAGTAACACCATCGGGAAGTGGGTTATTAATTTGGACTTGAAAAGTTACATTTGCGGCATTATTAGCCGTAATTTGACCACTAGTCGCGTCGGGACTATTAACCGCCGTAGCAGTTGTAAATGGCATCGTGCCCCCCACATCTGGTACAGGAGAACCATTAAGTTGAGTACTACCAGGAACGTAGGTAGTATTAGCAGGAATTGCGTCTTGAAAAGTGATACCTGTGGCGAGGTTAGGAGTATTATTACGAATAGCGATCGCATATTGCAAAATATCCCCTGGTTGCGCCGTCCCATTACCACTGTTCACCGTCACCGTCTTACTACCGACCACTGGTCCCGTAATAATTGTCGGATCTTGTGAAGTATTATTGTCTAAATTACTATCAGCAGGCGTCGTCACTTCAGCTTGGTTGACATAAGTACCCGGAGGTGCGGTCACATTCACATTAATTGTCAAATCTGGCAAAATACCGCCAGGAGGAACCGCAGGACCATCATAAAAACAAGTCACAAGCTGTCCATTAGCCAAACAATTCCAATCATTGCCAGTTGCCGACACAAAACTAAAACCAGCCGGCAACGTATCATTAATTTCCACCGGACCATAAGTCGGACCCGTCGCCGTTGGCAAATTCTGCACTGCTAAGTTATAGCTACCCGTGCCATTTTGAGCAAAATTACCCTGGTGAGTCTTAGTTACCGTTAAATCAGGTCGCGGCGGCGTATTAATCGTTTCCAAGCGCAAATTAATCAATTCATGAATATTTGTGCCGCTACCCGTGGAACTAGAAAAACCAAACTTAAAACTATCGGGACGATTTGGCGGCGCCGGAAAAGATGCCAAAATAGTTTGATAAGCTAAACCTGTCCCCGTTGGGTCAATTTCTAGAGTAACTGTGTTGTCAGTACCCAAAGTCACCCTAACTCTTCGCAGTGTATTAGGTTCAGTGCGAGTTGTCGCATTAGGATTATCTAAGCCAAATCCACCAGGTCTGTCTGTTAAGTTACCAGAATTTCCCAGAAAGCAATAGCCTGTAGTTCCTGAACCCGGTCCTCTAACAGTTACCGAGTCTCTAATTTGGGCAGTTGGTGGTGATAAAACAGTTCCACCGCCAAAGGGAGAAACGTCAGGGCAACCGTTACCTCGTCCTTCATAATCATTAGCAAAGTTACCAAATTCATCAATGCCCACACCGAGATAAGCATTTGTTAAACCAGGGGTAGTACCGGTGGGAGATACTTCTTGAGCATAGCCGAGAGCGCCACCAGGCGCACCAAACCTCGGATCTGGTGTGCTTCCATCAAATAAAAAGAACGTCAAGCCATCAGCCCCAGAACCAGGACCCAGGCTTCTACCCCCATAAGCGAAATAATCGAAGGTAATTACCAAACCTTGATCCGAAGGAATGGCGTAGTCGTAAAAGACAAAACTGCGTTGATCCAAAAAAATATCAGTTAATCGCAGCACTCCTTGTCCTGGAGGATCAGCCGGGTTGCCACAGTTGGGAATTGAACCGGGTGCAGATGGTCCGACGGCGGTAAGGCAAGGCTCAAAAGTTCCCCCAGGTGTCCAACCATAAGCGGTTGAGTCGGTGAAGTCTTGTTGAACGACAGTTGTTTGAGCGCTAACAGGTGTCGCCGCCAAAAGCAGCAAGGCACTGCCCGTAAGCCAGCTTATATGTCGAACTACAGAATTAAAATCGCGTATCAATTGCATCGTAAATGTATGACAAGTAGCTACCATCCAGTTAAGGACGAGTAGGCTTGTCAACATACCGTATTACAGATAGATCATAAATCAGCTAAAAGCTAGATACTAATTACTTTTCTTTGGTTATTTGAAAGCACTGCTTTGCTTTCATCTGCTTAAGGATAGAGATGAGCTCAAGTTTAGTTGTCTGTCTAAACAGCAATAACGTATTACGCCCAAACTTGGATTTTTTCAGTAACGCTTAAAATAAAGGTAATTCTTTATTGAGTTCATCCTTAAGTAGCTTATGCCTTCACCTGCTATCACTACAATCGTCAAGATGGTTGAATCGTTGCCAGATGACTTGCAAGAAAAAGTTGTAGAACATATTCGGGATTATATTGCCGAATTAGAGGATGAAAAGCGTTGGGATACGTCCTTTAAGCAGACGCAAGTTAACTTAGTTGCAGCAGCTAGGAAAGCGAAGCAAGAAATCTTAGAGGGGCAGTCGATGCCAATGGACTATGAGCAATTATGAAATCGGCAACGCTACCTTCTTTTTGGTCTAAATACCGAGAATTAAGTGAGTCGGAGAGAGCAGGAACACGAAAAGCATATAGTTTGTGGGCAGAGAACCCCTTTCATCCATCGTTACACTTCAAATGCATCAATAGCAAGGAGGGAATTTGGTCTGTGCGGGTGACGCGAAGCCATCGTGCCCTTGGGGTTTTGGAAAATGACACAGTGACATGGTTTTGGATAGGTGATCATGATGAGTATGAACAGTTCTACTAGTCCGCAACAACAGTAGAACAAATCCGTTGGAATCGCCCAAATCCTACAACTTCCCCCTGATCAACAAGATGCGATAAGAACATCTGGCTCTTTTTCATAAGTTTTTTTCGTTACATTGCTCCTTTTCCTTCAACTCTCGATCAATCTGGTCAACAAAATTTACGACTCTAACAATAACCTCATTAACCTTCGCTGTATCAATAGCGATTTCTTGATCCTTTTTTGTTTTGCCATTTCTATGTACTAAATCATGCCTAATTCCTACATCACTTTGAACTGCTGAAAAGTCAGGAAATGAAATAGCTAGGGTTGATTCATACATTTTTTTTACTTTGGCAAGATTATGATAGATTACCTCTAGCATTGCCTTCTTTGCTATGTCCTCTGCTTGGTCAGCACGTTCCAATAGCTCATTCATTCCTAGTTTTTGCTCTTTAAAATCCTTAAACGAAGCAAAAAAAAATCTAAGATACGATTTCTTTGATAAAACAGTATTTATAAAAGCATCAGATAAATAAGTTTCAAGACAGGCTATTGTGCCAATATATATTTGTCTTTTCAGAGTCTTATGTGCTTTTAGATCGACAATGTGAAGTGTATTGAGTAATTGCAAGCTTGAGATTTCATCAATAAAGGTGCGATAAAATTCAGTGTTGGATAATATCGCCTCTAATTGCTCTTCGTCCAAGTAGTCATCGGGTGGATAAAAATCGGCTTCCACAACTTCATACTCAGCTACCTCCCACACGCCTTTTTTGACAGCTTTGCCTTTCACTTTTACCAGAATAGATGTCCCTAAAATTGATGTTTCATCATCTGGTGTACCGTCTAAATGGATATCGACCAAGAAACCAACCCCTGGTTTAATAGACCATGCTTGGAGAATGTCATAGGTATCAAGCCCCCAGCCTACAGAACCGCTACGAGAAATTAGGTCTGCTACTATGTCATCTCCTTCTAAGTCTCGAACAAAATCAAAACCAACTTCAGACAACAATTCATCAATGATGTCCATTGGATCTAAATATGTCATCGTTCTCCTTTCATTGGTTAGTGATTTCTTGACTTTAACTAATTTCAATACTGTAACGTGTACAAACAAAGTCATTCCAACGCCTTGCCAGCAATTTTCAAGTACTGCCCACACTGATAAATAAAGCTGCCTAAGCTTACTCATAACTCGGCAGCAAACAGACTTGGCAATACACCAACAGCTTGGTTCTGTCCATTGCCGCAGCATTGTTAAGTGGCAAGCTTGCTGACTGATCCAATCTCAAAATATTGAATTTTTTCAGTTCCCGCCAATTCAAATGCCTTATGAACTGCCTGTAACGCAATCACGCCTTGTGCTTGGGCAACGACACAGCTAATCTTAATTTCAGAAGTAGTAATCATCTGAATATTAATTTGATGTTGCGCCAAAGCTTCAAACATTCGTGCCGCTACGCCTGGTTGTCTAATCATCCCCGCCCCAACAATACTAACTTTGGCAATGTCAGGATCAAGCAGAATTTCTCCCCAACCCAAAGCCGAGGAGGCTTGTTGCAGAGCAGTTTGTGCGGCTTGGGCGTCGGCTTGAGATACGGTAAAGGCAATATCACGGGTGGGAATGCCATCAATAACTCGACAACGTTGAGACTGGATGATCATGTCAACGCTAATATTATTATCTGCCAAAAGTCCAAATAACTGGGCTGCCATGCCTGGGTGATCGGTAACATGGCGCATGGCGAGACGTGCTTGGTTGAGATCAAGTGCCACTCCGCGTACAGGGGGCAGGTTGGCGGGGATAGTTTTAGTTTTTCTGGATAGTTGTAAGGGGGAGGTGGTAATTTCAAAACTTTGGCAGAGAGTAGCGATCGCTTTGTCGCAGTCTTTCGCCTCAATTACACAACTAACTTGCACCTCAGAAGTGGAAATCATCTGAATATTCACCCCCGCATTTGCCAAGGTTTTGAACATCTGCGCCGCAATGCCAGGGCGTCCAATCATACCAGCGCCAGAGATGCAGATTTTGGCAATATTGCGCTCAATCATCACTTCTGCTTCTTGGGGGTTTGCCGTGGGCTGGGTGCGGAGTGCTGGGGCGATCGCTTCGGCTACGGCTTCGGCATGATTTAATATACTCTTAACCACGGTAAAGGCAATATCGTTACTATTACTTTCGTGAATCGACTGAATAATTAAATCCACATCCAAATCTTGACGAGTAATTTCACCAAACAAGCGTGATGCCACCCCTGGGCGGTCTGGAACCCTCAATAAGGCAACTTTTGCCTGATCGGTATCAAATTCCACTGCATCGACTGAGCGGGCAATTTCCAAGTCTTCTAGAGAGCGGGGTTGAGGTAGCGGCGAAACTACTCTTGTGCCAGGATCATCTGTCCAACTGGAAAGTACCACCAAGTCAACGCCATAATTTTTGGCAATTTCCACGGCACGGGGATGCAGAACTTTTGCGCCCAAACTGGCAAGTTCCAGCATTTCATCTGAGGTGATTTCATCCATCAACTGGGCATCAGGGACAAGGCGAGGATCGGCGGTAAGAATGCCTGGAACATCAGTATAAATCTCACAGCGATCGGCTTTTAGGCAGGCGGCAAGGGCGACGGCAGATGTATCGCTGCCACCACGTCCGAGGGTGGTAATTTCTAATTCATCGGTGCTGCTGATGCCTTGGAAGCCTGCGACGACGACAACTTTGCCTTCGTTGAGATGTCGAGAGAGGCGATCGGTGTTCACCTTAAGTATCCGCGCCCGACTATGATGGGCTTCGGTGACAATGCCGACTTGTGTGCCGGTCATCGAAATTGCAGGTTGTCCTAATTCTTGCAATGCCATCGACAACAAGGCAATAGTCACTTGTTCGCCGGTGGAGAGTAACATATCCATTTCGCGGCGGCTAGGATTAGAAGAGATGCCATTGGCTAGTTTTACCAAAGTATCGGTAGTCTTACCCATTGCCGAAACGACGACAACTACAGAGTCGCCTGTTTTGACTGTTTTGATAACTCGTTCTGCAACAGCTTGAATACGTTCTACTGAACCAACCGAACTACCACCGTATTTTTGGACAACTAGCGACATGATGTTTTACCCAAACCTAAGTTTTTTGCTGACGCCTGCACTGTTGAGAGGTGAAATTAGTGAGGACGAAGAGCGGCATTGATGATCAATCAATTATTAAACTTATCAGACCTAGCGGCTTTGGTGAGCAATTACTTTACATTCCCTGAAATCGACGCCAAAATAGGGAAGTCTGGGTTAAGACTCCTCTACCTTTGTTCAAATTTAGTCGAAACAGGCGTTAGCCCTCCGCTACTGTTCCTTAATAAATCGCCAAATTCTTACAGGGTTGTCTGAGCTTACGATACCAAGCATTCCTAATTACATCTGCCTGGAGCCAAAGACCAGCCAATATCTGCATCTGAAGTTAAGCTCTTAAAATGACTCTGGCTAATTCAAGAATCTGTATTAAAGCTTAAAGAAAGATTTCTTTATTCAAAATCTAAAAAAATCTTTTGAATCATAAAGTTTTCAATAAGACTGCCCTAGCAATTATTTTTTTTTCAGGGTCTATATACCATATAAATAACAAACAACTCTCAAGAGTTCCAAGCTTGGCAGCAATGCTTCTCGTTAAGGCTAGTTATTCACCTCAATTAAGGATATTTAGGAGTCAAGATGCCTGCGGATATTTTAAACCCCACAACTTTAAAGCAATTAGATATTCCTATTATTTTTGGCAGTCTTGTTTTTTTTGGTGTTTTGGAATTAATTTTTCCATTTTTTCAATATAAACAAAACTGGACTAGCAGAATTACGGCTAATTTTACTTTGGGAGCTACTAATGCGATCTTTGTTCGTCTGATCCTAGCTGCACTCTATATCTGGGCTTTTACTTCTCCTACAAGACCTGCATTATTTCATCAATCAGTATTATTTAATCAGGTTTTTACGCCTGCTGCAATTGGGGTTTTTTCGTTTCTGCTGTTAGATGTCTCGGCTTATTGTTGGCACATTGCGATGCATAAAACACCAATAGCTTGGAAGTTTCATCGCGTGCATCATTGCGATTTATCGATGAATATTTCGACAGCTTATCGCTTTCATGTTTTTGAGGTGTTGGCATCAAATTTATTTATCATTTCTTTGGTTTGGCTGTTTGGAATTGATCCCATACCTTTTTTTGTCTATAAGGTCACGTTTGCTTTTACCGAAGCTTTTCAACATAGTAACTGGGCGCTTGCTCCCAAGGTTGACAAGTTCGTGCGGTTTTTCATTGTTACGCCTAATCATCATCGCGTGCATCACTCACAAATTGTCAGAGAAACCGATTCAAATTATGGCAGCTTACTAACAATTTGGGATCTGGTGTTTGGCACATTTTGCTATGTACGTGATACCAAGAAAATTGATTTGGGTTTAGAAGAAGCACCTAAACCATTGAATCTTGTTGATTTGTGGCTTTTGCCTTTCCGAGGTTTTAAAGGTTACTAAAGCTTTTATAGATTAGTGCAAGCTAATTTTTGAGGGACAAGGTTATAATCCTTGTCCCTCTATTTTGTCTTTGTTTGGGAGCGGGAGAGCAAAAAATCCCAAACCTAAATCAAATTAGCTTTATTGCTTGACAATTTTGCCTGAGTTCAGCTAGCACAAACTACTCTCTCGGCACGTGTGCAGCCTCCTAGCCAACTCCAGTTAGCAGGTATTTCCTCAACTGGGAAGTATTGTACCCAAACGTTTTTGCTCTCGTCTTGGTAGATTAGAGAAACTTCTGCGATCGCTTTTTTCCCCCAAGGCGCGAAAAGCTGTATCTTATCTCCAAGTTTGAAGTCCTCTCCTGCAGCGTTACTAGCAGTTTCCAGCGTCTGCAAGGGCTTGGGTTCATATCGCTGAGGTCGTCTGTCAAACTGTCGATTTTCTTTGGGTGCTTCGGTGGCTTCAGGTTCGGCTGCCACGACTGGGGGTACAGGTGTCTCGACTGCCTCGGCAGCCACAGGTTCCTCAACTGGCTTCTGGGGTTCCACTTTTACCACTTCAAGTTTTGCCTGTTCAGCTTTCGCTGGTTCAACCTTTTCTGGTTCAACCTTTTCTGGTTCAACCTTTTCTGGTTCAGAAGTGATATCGCTATTGAGTGAGCCAAGATGTGTGAGATCGAGTTTACGACGGGTTTGTTTTTTAGAAGGCATACGATGTGCGCTCGCTTTTTAGTCCTTTGTCATATTAATCGAGACAAGGAAAGGAGAAGAGAAGCTTATCAATACAGAAAAACTAAATTGACTAACTCCTGCTGCCGATATTAACCACACTAAGCGGCTTAATCTGCTGCCGTTCAAAATTATAAATATCTTAACCCAAAACTACAAGACTTTGAGCATAAGTTACGATTTTCTACAACAATAATTTAACCAAGAAGATAATCGCGATCCATCAACGCTAATTTAGTCAGCTTCTTGGTTAAACATCTACAACCTGCACTAAGCCTTGCCGAACTCCATAAAGCAGCCGCCTAATTAAAGCAATCTCATATTCAGTGCAATTATTATCTGAAGGAGCTGTCATTACTTCGTACCAATCGGCAAAACTAATTTTTTGAGTAGAGGTTGTTTGAGCGAATAACTCGGTTAACTGACTAGAGTTCATACAGACTTCATACCAATCATCAGTGTTCATCTTCATCACACCCCTTTGTCAAACCTTAAAAAATTATAAAGATTATTTAGAAATCTACCATCTTTTTCTGTGTACAGCAATAGCCAAAACTTGACAAAGAAAGAAAACTTACTAAATTAAAGAATATCTCTAATTAAAGTTTAACAATGTTGTATTTTATACCTTACCTACTAACAACATAAAAAAACTGTTCAGTTGGTCATACTATCTCTAGCATTGCCCCAAACAGCTAATTATTTTTTTCCAGATTTTAGTAAAGTTAATAATGCCGATTCTAATAGTGGCAATTAAATGCACAACCACCTAAATTGCAGGTTTTAAAAGTTGAATTTTCTTCTGGGACAAATATAAAGGCTCTTCTACTGCCTGCAATTTGAGGCGCGAAAGATTATGCTGCTTTTGTCGCCACTCCTTTATACATATAACCATGAATTTTAGGACTCTTTGAATCATAAAACTCTTCTATTGTCAAGTCTTCAAATTGAATAGCAATTAGTTGTTTAATATTGCGGTTAATATGACAACCAACCAACAAAGCTTTATTGATAAAATTTAAGCGATTTTGCCAGATTTGAACACTTGGCTCATTGCTTAACCCATGCTCAACAAAATAGAATTTTCCACCTGGTTTGAGTACGCGATGAATTTCTGCGATCGCTTGTTCCACATCCTTTATACTACATAACGTCCAGGTGCTGACGACACAATCAAAGCTACAGTCTGACATTGGCAAATTTTCACCATTCAAGACACGATTATCAACAGTAATCGTAGAATTTTCTAAACGTTTTTGTGCCAAAGCATTCATTCCAGGATTTGCATCCACCGTGACTAGCTTTTCTAGCTGTTTTGGGTAATAAGAGAGGTTGATACCTGTACCAAAGCCAATTTCTAAAACCTCTCCTTGAACATTAGACAATACTTCCTGACGATATTTAGCTAAATCCTGACTAGATAAACTCCAATCCATGATTCGAGGCGCAATAACTTGTGCGTAGAAACCCATGAATCTATCACCTTAAAAGTACAACAATAACTAATAATCAGGATAATGTGAATTCTCTCGTTTTGTCCTATTAATTTATCTAATCGCTTAGTTTGCTCTAAAATTAGCTAGTGCAATTACTAACTAATCTGCCTAATTTTTACTATAGACAATCTCTAGTAGGTCGAGTAATATATTTATCTCGCAGCAAGTCACTTAAAATTTATTGAGCCGGGAACCTTTTTATCGATTTTCAGTCATTCAGTGAATCGCCCAGGCATCTATATACTTGGAGAGACGTTTTTATGTTCAACTTCAATAGCTTAAAATCAGGAACGGCTGCATTATTAGCACTAGGTATTACTAGCGCGGCAGTTGCTCCTTTGATGACAATAACGCCTGCTTCTGCTCAAGTTCAAAATCGTTTTCCTCAAAGGGAACAACAGAATTTAATTGTTTCATCTGGTACCTCAATTCCTGTACGTTATGACAAAGACAAAATTGTAGTAATGCCAGATGAAAAAATGTCCATTACTTTAACAGTTGCATCTGATATTACTAATAATGAAGGTCGGGTGGTAATTCCACAAGGCAGTAAAATTACTGGCGATATTGAACCAGTTTCCAGAGGTAGTCGTTTTGTGGCGCGAGAGGTAACAATTTACCGTCGTTTGGCAGATAAACAATCAATGCCCTTCTCAATTAGTGGTACTTCTAATGTGGTAACCAGAATGGAAGAAGTGAAAAAGGGCGCCAGTACTGGTTCTATTTTAACAGGTGCAGCAGTTGGGGCTGGTGCGGCGGCAGCGATCGCAGCAATTACAGGAGATCGTGCTATCGCTACTGAAGAACTTCTTGGCGGTGCTGGTTTAGGTGCTGTCGGCGGCTTGTTTTTGAACCGCAAAAAAGTTGAAGCTGTGGTTATTTATCCTGACCAAGACTTGACAGTAACATTAACCTCTCAATTTGCTCGTCGCTTCTAATTTTGTTGAAAGTTAATAGGGGCGTATTTCTTATAATAGCGCCCTTATTAATTTAATTAACAGCCAATTTCTGCAACTATAAGATGAGCAATACAACCATCTAAATATTACCCAAAAGCTTCTTGAGTAAGCGGCTGCAACTTAAGCCATTCTGTACCTTGATATTCAAAAATCTATCTGATTGAAAATTTATTTCATTACTCTAAAACTAAAATAAAGACGAATCTTTGTGCATAGATGAGGTTGCCACTCAATATAATAATGGCTGGAGTTCGTAGATTTATCCTGCCAGCTAATTCTGAATCCTCAAATTTTAAGCAAATAGGTTGGCTAGGGGTAAGCGGCAGCTAACATTATTAATTTTGTATTAAATACTACATTAATCGCGCTTAAAACTCAATTTGTTTAATATGCCGAGCTAATAAAGCTTGAATCTAAAATTTGTATTAAAGACTACAGTTATTTTTATTTGTGAAAATAATTAATCAACAAACAACCAAATTTAATGGCTAAAACTTCCTGTAGGCAAGGGTTTGACTATTCTTAACAAAACATTGTATAATAAGAAAAGCAAGTCTATCGACAAAATCTACGTTCTAATATTTAGAGTTTCTTCAACTTTGTATTTACGGAATCTGCATAATACCCACATAATATAAAAGTTGTAATGAAATCGGTTTTTTGCTAAATGGTAGTCTATCAAACCATTTTTCAATTAGCTGGCTGTTTAGATATTTGGTAAAAAATTGTTATGGGTGAAGTCACAAGCGACTGTCAAACAGATAGGTTTTATTTTCATCTGGAACTACTACCCGTGTTGAGTCTTACCAACTACTTCGATCTCAATCAAATCCACACTGTTCGCCAAAGTAGTGCCGCCGTCGTTAATGTCAGTGGCCGTCAACGTATGCTGTCCCAACGCACAGCATTTTTATCGATGCGACTGGTATATTCTTCAGACGAATTCGAGCAAGAACAATTACGTTCTAGTTTGAAAGACGCTATTGAGCTGATGGAAAAGTCCCACAACGGGTTGCTCTACGGAGACAGCAGTCTGAATCTGGGAGGTACATTGTCAGATATTGTCAAAAAAATGTACTTTGAGCCACCACTCAACTTAGACCAGCAAATGCGTCGCTACATTGCCGAAGTCAAAGCCATAGTGCATTCCAAAACTGAACTTACATTTTCTAATCCTCATCTGCAATATATTTTGGCAGCAGCTTCCAACGAGCTTGTATCAGCCTTAGATACCGTTGTCAACCAATATCATCAAGAAAGTGATAGTGACCAATTAGCCATAGACATCAACCAAGCAGCACTCTATGAACAAGCTTGTAGTGCCACCATCATTGCCCAAAAGCAAGCCCAACAACTGGAAAAAACCGTAGATGAGTTACAACAAACTCAATCTCAGCTTATTCAAACTGAAAAAATTTCTGGCTTAGGTCAATTAGTAGCAGGTGTCGCTCACGAAATCAATAACCCCGTCAACTTCATCTCTGGAAATCTCCACCACGCCTGCAGCTACGTCCATGACTTGCTGAGTTTGTTGGATTTGTATCAACAAGATAATCCTAATCCTAGTCTGAAAATTCAAGAACAAATTGAAGCGATCGATCTAGAATTTTTGAGACAAGATTTACCTGATGTCTTATCTTCAATGAAAATTGGAGCAGAAAGAATTTCTCAAATTGTCTTAAATTTACGCAATTTCTCTCGCCTAGAAGCTACAGAAATGAAGGCAGTAAATATACATGAAGGACTTGATTGTACACTTTTAATTTTGAAAAATCGACTCAAAGGAGAAGCTGGACTTTCCCATATTGAGATCATCAAAGAGTACGGTGAGTTGCCCCTTGTGGAGTGCTACGCCGGACAACTCAATCAAGTATTTATGAATATTATTAGTAATGCTATTGATGCCCTTAATGAATCTAATAGCCAGCGTTCTAAGCAAGAAATTATTAATCATCCTAGCAAAATTGTCATTCGCACCGAATCAAAACAAAATCAAGCGACAATTCGGATTAGTGATAATGGTTTAGGTATGAGCGAGGAAATAAGATCACGCTTATTTGAGCCATTTTTTACAACGAAACCTATAGGCAAAGGAACAGGACTGGGCTTATCTATTAGCAGTCAAATTGTTGTAGAAAAGCATAAAGGTTCGCTGCGATGTGAGTCAATGCCCGGTAAAGGTACTGAGTTTGTGATTGAAATTCCACTGCCGCAAAACCATGATACTTGTGATTGTTGTTCATTGACACCATCTAATGAAAATAAGCAGGTAAGTTGGTTACGTCGATGAGGGCTTCAAATATTTGCCCGTTAAGATAGGAAGTAGGGAGTAGAGATGTAGATTGAGGATTGTTCGGCAATTCAATCCTTAATCAAATTAGCCAAACTCTTGCCCACTAACCTCAAGGAGATGATGAATCAGGTAGACTATCTTCGTATCAGCCTTATTGATCGCTGTAATTTTCGGTGTCAATATTGTATGCCGGAAGGAGCAGAGCTAGACTATCTGCTGCGTCAGGAATTGTTGACTAATGAAGAGTTGCTGACTTTGCTGCAATTCGTCTTTATTCCGGTAGGATTTAGAAAGTTTCGGCTGACAGGCGGGGAGCCTTTATTGCGTCCTGGTGTGGTTGAATTGGTAAAAGCGATCGCATCTTTGCCCGAAACCCAAGACTTGGCAATGACGACAAACGCCTATCTCCTCGCACCCTTGGCACAAAACCTCTATGATGCAGGTTTGCGACGCATCAATATCAGCCTCGACTCACTTCAACCAGAAACCTTTGACAAAATTATCGGCAACCGAGGTCGTTCACGTTGGCAGCAAACTTGGGAAGGGATCAAATCAGCGTACCAAGTCGGTTTTGACCCGCTCAAGCTCAATGTGGTGGTGATTCCGGGAGTAAATGACCAAGAGGTACTAGACTTAGCTGCCTTGACAATTGAACGTAATTGGCACGTCAGGTTTATTGAATTTATGCCCATTGGCAATGCTGAGTTGTTTGGCGAAAGGGCTTGGATACCTTCAGAAGAATTACGGCAAAATATCCGTGAGGCTTATGGTTTAAAGGAATCAACAATCCGAGGTAATGGACCGGCTGATGTATTTCAAATTCCAGGGGCAAAGGGAACTTTAGGGTTTATCAGTCAGATGTCAGAGTGTTTTTGCGATCGCTGTAACCGAATGCGCCTATCTGCAGATGGTTGGTTGCGCCCCTGCCTGCTCAATGAAAGTGGTCAGATTGACCTAAAAAGCGCCCTACGCAACGGTGTTGAGACATCCCAGTTGAGAGAGCAAGTTAGTCAACTACTGCTGCTGAAGCCGGAAATCAACTATAAAGAGCGAGATTCAGGAACCCTGGGCAACTATAGCCGTACCATGTCACAAATTGGCGGCTAGTCATTAGTCGTTAATCAGTGACTAATGACCAATATACCAATAACTTAAGCTTGTCGTGAGTAGTACTCAACCACCAGCAGTTCGTTAATTTGTAGTGCCACCCATTCGCGATCAACTACACCATTGACTTTGCCAGTGAGGTTGTTTTTGTCAAACTCCAAATGGCTAGGCAGGTTGGCGAGTCCTGGGAATTCTAGGTTTTGTTGTACCAAGCGCTTGGAGGGTTCGCGGTCTTTAACGCCGATAATTTCACCAGCACGGCACTGATAGCTTGCAATATCAACTACCTTACCGTTAACAGTTACATGACCGTGATTCACCAACTGCCGTGCTGCTGGGATAGTGCCTGCCATTCCCATACGGAAGACGGTGTTATCCAGTCGCATTTCCAACATTTGCAGCAAAGATTGACCAGTTGAACCCGTGGCACGACGTGCTTTACGGACATAACGCAGCAATTGCTTTTCTGTAATGCCATAGTTGAAGCGCAGTTTCTGCTTTTCTTCGAGTCGGATGCAGTACTCTGACTTCTTTTTACGGGCTTGACCATGCATACCTGGTGGGTAGGCACGTCTTGCCGTTTTGCGCGTCAAACCTGGCAAATCGCCTAGACGGCGCACAATCCGCAGACGCGGACCTCGATATCGCGACATATAACTTCCTCGATCTCCTGACTAGTTAAATCTTGACCCAAAACTCTAATTCTACACCAGAGATGTTATGTAGTTTAAAGGTTAGTTGGTTCTTATTCATTCTAATGAGCTTCTGAGGAATTCTCGGCGTTCTGCCCAAAGTTGCCGTAGATAGTCTAGGGTAGATTCGCTGTAGCGGTCTTCAAATTGTACGGTTTCTTGGTGTAGTCCTTGTCCAATTTGTCGGAGGTCTTCTAGAGTGGGGCTGATTTGGATCATGTGAGCGATCGCAGTTACCCAGCGATTTAGTTGACGATAGCTGACAAATTGCCCGCCTTTGTCGCGGCGATGGACAAACATAACGTATGCCCAGCGTTCTATTTTCACTATAAACAAATGGCGGATTTTGAGGATGTGGGCAATGTGACGGGCGTTGAAATTAAACTTTTGAGCTGGTCGAATGCGATGGAAGATGCTGGTCATTATTTGGTTTCGTCTGTGTCTAGTGTGATGTCAAAGATGATGGTGTGTGTGGTTGTGGGTAGTAGTTGCTTAAGAATTTGCAAGTGGGCTTCGGCATCGCTACGCCGACGAAAGCGGGCGACTATTTTTTGCTTCATGTTTGATTGAGGGCGAATAATACACCAAGGAAACAGTTGAGTATTGTAGGTCATATTGCACTCCTGGTAGTTACAAAACTCGTTGGCGGCGTAAGTAGGCACATGGAATCTGCGATGACGCACGGGTTTGCACGTAATTCGCAACAGGTGAATTTGGCAACCAAATAGAGGATTTTTCTAGATGGTTGTGGTGTGATGACGGTTTATGTAAGACACTGAATAAGGCAGCAGGCATTTAAGAAAGCACCGAACTAGTCTAGTGGCGGCTTTCAGGAATTCCTTTCTGTTTTAGTGTCCTTTTTATTATACATCGACTAGTCAAAGTAGCAAGTCAAAGTCGCATTTTTGATTGTGGTAAAAAAAAACAACTCTAATTTAGAGGAAAATCAGTCTCCGTTGAAGAAACTTAGAGAAGAGGCGGGACTTTCTCAACAGGAGCTAGCAACTAGGATTGGTGTAGCAGTGGCAACGATTAGCCGATGGGAAAGAGGAGCGCCTGCAATGTTGACTGTGCCTCAGATGAAGGCGCTGTGTCAGGTATTTGGCAAGAGTATTGAGGAATTGCCCGATGAGTTTGGACCACCGAAGCATTAGCGAAACTAGATCCCCGACTTCACAGAAGAAGTCGGGGATCTGTCTAACGCTGAAGATAAGCGATCGCATTAACCGAAATTTGGTAATCATTCATTTTGCCTTGTTTCTGAAACAACAGCGCTGCACTTTGGAAATCTGCGATCGCTCCTGGTTTATCCCCCATTGCCACCCGCACGATGCCCCGATAGTGGTAAGCTACAGCTAAATCTTTATCCATCTCAATTGCTGCCGTCAAATCGGCGATCGCACCTTGATTATCACTGCTTTGAGCCCTGGCAATCGCTCGATTGACCAAATCTTGAGCCGAAATTTTGGCAAGATAGCGTATTCTAGGGGTTGCAGAGATTGGATAAGCCTCAGCCTGACTCAAAGCAGTTTGACTAATCAGGAGCGTCGTCAGTCCAAGTAAATAAATCGGTTTCATAAATGCAGACAGAGTGGCATCTTTAATTTAAGTGTATAACTCGTTTTAATTTCAAGAAAGCAGGAGAAATGTAAAAAATGCGGTGTGCAATTAATAGTCGGGCGGGGCAAGTTTTAGCTAGAGGTAGCTTGATTCTACATAAGCAAGATAATGGCGAATTGCGGCTAGATTTGCAAACCGATGGCGGACATATAATTGAGGGCGGAATTGTTGATGCAGACGGGGATATGAGGTTAGCCAGTGAAGTGTTATTTCAGCAATTCTTCGCGGTTTGGGGGATGAGCAATTTGACCTTAACTGTGGAAATTCGATAAGCGCATTTTATTCTTGATTTGGGAAGATTTAATCCCAAAAAGTCTTGTAGCAGTTGAAGCGATCGCTAATTTGGCTCAGATAGACAGAATTATTGCAAAATAAAAGAGATGTAAATTCTCTTGGTGGCTATGTCTAAGAAGAAAAAGCACAATCTCAAATGGCTGAAAGAAACCTTAGAGCTAAAAGAAAACCACAACTGGGACTCAGCACCAGGAACTCGCATTTTCGTAGCAGGGCGAGGTGCTTTGCGCTTCGATGTCCCCGAAGATTGGCATTTTGAACCGGATATCAAATCATTTCGTTTTCTTGACAAAAAGCCCCCAAATGATGATGCTCGCTTAGAAGCTTCTTTTAATTTATTACCACCTGGAAATTGGGCAGATTTTCCAATATTGAGGCTGATTAAGCATACGCTGAAAGAAGAGACAAGAAATGTCATTGAAAAAGGCGAAATTATTCAATTCAAACGTCAAACTGCCCGCTATGTTTGGGCTCAAATCAAATTTATTGACACTCAAGAAGAAGAGCGCGAAGCTTATTCAAGAATTTGTATCGGGTTGGGTTCAGGAGTGCAGTGCTTGATTACCTTTGACTATTGGGCAGACCAAGCAGAGCAATTAACTCCAGTCTGGGATATGGTGATGAATTCGTTAGTTTTGGGCTTATATATTCGCGATCCTCGTACAGGATTTGCTATGCCTGATTAGAGGTTTGGGCAACTATAACTGTCAATCAATATTAAAACATAAAATTATGGTTCAAGTTCCGACCAAATCATTAACATTGGCAGATTTTTTGCAATTACCAGAAACTGAGCCAGCGAGTGAATATATCAGTGGTCAAATTATCCAAAAACCGAAGCCGCAAGGAAAACATAGCAAATTACAAGGTCGGTTATTAACAGTTATCAATGATATTGTTGAAAAACCGGAAATAGCTTTAGCTCTTCCAGAATTGCGCTGTACCTTTGGTGGACGTTCCATCATTCCAGATATTGCTGTTTTTACTTGGAATCGCATTCCTTTAGATGAAGATGGTGATATTGCTAATGTTTTTGCAGCGACACCAGACTGGACAATTGAGATTTTGTCTCCTGATCAAAGTCAGACCAAAGTAACAAGTAATATTCTGCATTGTTTGAATGCTGGTTGTCAGATGGGATGGTTGGTTGATCCGGCTGAGAAATTAGTTTTAGCCTATCCTGCTCATCAACAACCGATATTTTTGGAATTGGAGTCGTTATTGCCAGTTCCGGAATTTATGGCAGATTTAAAGTTAAGTGTTGGGGAGTTATTTGGGTGGTTGAAACCTGGTGGTGTTTGAAGTAAGAACGGCACTTTTTTTTGCAAAGGTGATCAATCTTGTTTGATTATATTATGGAATTATCAAACTGATCTCATGGCATCACATCATCAAGCTTGAGCTGTAATGCTGGAAGTAGGCGAGATACTATATTTTCACCTAAGCGAAATAGTCGTGGCTCGTAGCTATCTCCAACTAATTGATAAACAGTAAATGTTGGCTGTTTTGGTCTACCAATGAATTGAATACCACCTAACCCTTTATAATCAACAATCCAGTATTCTGGAATGCCGAGAAAAGCGTATTCTTCCACTTTACGGGCGTAGTCATCTTGCCAGTTTGTACTAACAACTTCAACAACCAGTTTTACGGTGTTGCCATTACAAATAATTGGCTCTTGCTGCCATAGGGGTTCGTGATTAAGTTCTTCTTTATCTAAAACAATTACATCAGGTCGCAAAGCTATTGCTTGAGAGGCTGGAGGCTTAATCAGACAATTTTTAGGGATTAACCAGTTTAATTTCAAGCGCAGAATTTCAGAGTATATTCTACCCGCTAGGCTTCCGGCAGCGGCTTCATGAGGCCCTGTCGGTTCCATATCTCTTAATTCTCCGTCGATGAGTTCGTAGCGTGGGTTGTCGCCGTATTGCTCAATGAATGTTTCAAATGTCAGTAGCTTAGGCGATGTGTAGATCATTGCAGAAAACCAATACTGCGACAAACTTATTCTATCGTCTGGTTGTAGGGTTTGGTGGGAGCGATCGCGTAAGCGCTACTGCCAATCAGATCGCTTAAGGGGCGCTAACGTATCTCATGATAGCTTGAGAGCTAGATTACAAAAATCAACCTAAAGATGTTGAGTTTCCTTGATCAATCTAAGCTACGTTTCTAACTAGAAGAGTCGAGGAAAGCTTTCCAGTTAGCCTGTGTTTCGGATAGTTGTCTATACTAAATTTAGACTTCCCGAAAACATTAATTATTCAAAGTGGAGATAATATATGACAGCTAGTTCAAGCAGAGACTTGAAGTTAGTTAGCATCGTCTGATCGAGGTTTTTTAAGATGGGGTCCTGACGTTGTTAATTTGCAAGGGCAAGCCCAGCGTGAAGCCATCAAAAAAGTTGAGGAAGCGGCTTGTCAAAATTGGCTAATCAAGACAGCAAGCGATCGCGTTGAGAAGACAGTTGAACACCTACTTAGCCAAGTTCTCAAGGATAGAGGCTACCGAGAAATTATTGTAAAAGCCCAACCTCCATCGGAAGGTTCGTGTTCAAAATAGCAGGTTCAAACACTTCGCAAGTCAAATGGCATATAACCGAAGATCCCCGACTTCTTAAAGAAGTCGGGGATCTAACTTCCCAGGCTACTCATCCAGCAGCAGTCGCTTGAAACCAATGCTATTGGGCAATTGACAATCTGCTTCAAACTGCTCATCAGTCAATTTTCCCTCAATCAGTGTTTCGAGTAATTCTGTTTTGGGTAACGTTCCTTTCCGCAATCCAGCATATTCCAAATAACTGGAAAACTCCCATTCCTCTGCCTGCTGCACCAGTCCTGCTTTCACTGGATTGAGATGAATATAGTGTGAAAGATTAACCAGATAATCGGTTTGATCAACGTGGATACTTTGAAACCTTCCCTGAAATAATACCCCAACTCGATTGAAGCGCTGATTAATGGCTTTTGTGTAGGATAATGAGAGCAATTTCATGGCATTAGACAGGGTTTCATCTCTCAGGTAAACCAAGAAATGGTAATGATTGGGCATGAGACAGTAAGCAACAACATCTACTCCATTGCTTGTGAGATATTGCCTCACTAATCGCAGAAAATAAAGATAGTTTTCACGCTCAAAAAAAATTGCTTGGTAATTGTTTCCCCGATTGTAGATATGGTAAAAGTTCCCGATTTGCAGTGGAATTCGTCTATGAGGCATGGGCAGCAGTCAAAAAATCGTCTCTAGTAGTGTTCCCCCAGATCCCCGACTTCTTTAAGAAGTCGGGGATCTAAACCCACCAATGAAGTAAAATTTCTCTACTCCCTGCACCTACTAACCCCCCATGTATTGCGACTACCTCGTACAAATCCTCACCGCTCGTGTCTACGATATTGCCCAAGAATCACCCCTAGAATACGCCCCAAACTTATCCACACGCCTCAATAACAAACTCCTACTTAAACGGGAAGATTTGCAATCCGTATTCTCCTTCAAACTACGTGGTGCATACAATAAAATGGTGAGTTTGTCAACTGAAAAGCTGGCACAAGGCGTAATAGCTGCATCTGCCGGAAACCATGCCCAAGGTGTAGCGCTAGCTGCCCGTCACCTGGGAACACGAGCGATTATCGTCATGCCACTGACTACACCCCAGCTTAAGGTAGATGCCGTCAAAGCCCGTGGCGGAGAGGTGGTGTTGCATGGAGATACCTACGACGATGCATATACTTTTGCCCGTCAGTTGGAGGCAGAAAAAGGTTTAACATTTATTCATCCCTTTGATGACCCTTATGTGATTGCGGGACAGGGTACGATTGGCATGGAAATCTTAAGGCAATATCAGCAACCAATTCAGGCAATTTTTGTGGCAATTGGTGGTGGCGGTTTGATTTCGGGAATTGCGGCGTATGTGAAGCGGTTGCGTCCAGAAATTAAGATTATTGGAGTTGAACCGGTGGATGCTGATGCCATGTCTCAATCTTTGCAAGCAGGAAAGCGGGTACGGTTGGCGAATGTGGGCTTATTTGCCGACGGTGTAGCAGTGCGGGAAGTGGGGGAAGAAACTTTCCGCTTGTGTCAGCAGTATGTGGATGAGATTATTTTGGTGGATACGGATGCCACTTGTGCGGCGATTAAAGACGTGTTTGAGGATACGCGATCGATTTTAGAACCAGCGGGGGCATTAGCGATCGCAGGTGCAAAAGCTTATGTTGAACGAGAGAAAATTACAGGACAAACCTTAGTTGCGATCGCTTGCGGTGCTAATATGAACTTTGATCGCTTGCGTTTTGTTGCAGAAAGAGCCGAATTTGGTGAACGTCGCGAAGCCATCTTTGCCGTAACAATTCCCGAAGCGCCCGGAAGTCTGCGTAAGTTTTGCGAATGTTTGGGCAAACGCAACCTGACTGAATTTAGTTATCGCATTGCAGATAAAGCAGCAGCACATATATTTATTGGTGTGCAAATTCAAAACCGTGCTGATGCAGCAAAGTTAGCAGAAAACTTTGAAAACTGTGGTTTCAAAACTTTAGATTTAACTGATGATGAGCTGACCAAATTGCATTTACGGCACATGGTTGGTGGTCGTTCACCTTTAGCTAATCATGAATTATTTTACCGTTTCGAGTTTCCAGAACGTCCCGGCGCGTTGATGCAATTTGTCGGTTCAATGAGTCCAAATTGGAATATTAGTGTGTTTCATTATCGCAATAATGGCGCAGATTACGGTCGAATTGTGGTAGGAATTCAGGTGTCGCCAGATGAGATGAAACAGTGGCAGGCGTTTTTGGATACGTTGGGTTATCGCTATGGAGATGAAAGTAATAATCCGGCTTATAAGTTGTTTTTGAGGTAGGCAAATAGAGGAACTAATCTGAACGACAATGAAGAAGACTTCTTTATACTCAATTATGGCTGAAATTATTGAAATACCTGTTGAGTTAACCCTTTTTCAACTGCCTGAAGGGGTTCGAGAACGGCTAACTTCTATTTTAGATCGCCAAGATGCAGGGGAAGCGCTAACCTAAGCAGAACGACAAGAGGCTGAAGGTTTAGTCGAATTGTCAGAATTTTTATCCTTACTTCGTCTACGATCACAGCGTGTAAATCAGCAGAAATGACGACGATACCTGCTACTTTGCATCGATTAGTTATTCAGATTTCAGGCGATCGCGTTTTGCCGGATAGTAAAGAATTAGGACAGGGTTGGCAATGCCGTAAAATTTGGGAATACGAGCGATGAGATCAGGAAATGTTTAGGATGAAAGAGCGATCGCGCTTTGCACAAAAAAACCTTTTGTTAAAGAGGTAGTTTTGCAATACGATTAACCCACTCCTCTGCAATGGATGCTTCCCAAATCAGCAGCAGTTCCTCGATAACCACTTCAATCGCTAACCTTCGAGAAACGATGATAACTCCTGCACTTTGGTTATTGGCAAGGAATTCGGCAAACTCTGATGGCATCGTTTTACGATCATGGCTGACAAGGATACGCCCTTGCTGTGCCGCAATTGCCAATACTTCCGGATCTTTCACACCTTCTAATCCAGCAGCGAAGGCTGTTTGAAAGTCAATGGTGTTTCGTCGCAAAACTCCGGTTACAATCGCTTGATTCAAATCAGCATCAGCTTGATAGCGAATGTTCACGATGCCACCTATTCTCTTATCTTGGCTGCTATGAGTTTGTTGTATAAGTTAGGATCAGTATCCTGTAGTGGTTGAGGCATAGCATCAAATGCTTCTTCTTCTGCTGCTAAGTAAGCATCAATTTCAACACGATTAGCCAGGTAAAATGCGATCGCTCCATATACCTGTTCGAGTGTCAGTAAGGGATAGCATTGAACAATGCTCTCAGGCGATAATCCTTGCCTAAAAGCATAGATAATTGAGTCAAGGGAAATCCGAGTTCCTTCAACCCAATAAGCATCGTTGCGATACTCTACATAAGTCTTGGCTGCTACAACTGGCATAGGTTTAGCTTGACTGTTACTACATCTAATCATAGACAGCAGTAAGGATAAATGTCATTTTGAGATGAGGATAACCTTAACTATCTGTAGGAAAGCTTTTAAAAGCCACAATTAGGCGATCGCGTTTTGCCGGATAATAAAGAATTAGGATAAAGTGGGCAATGCCATAAAAGTTGGGAATACGAGCGATGAGATCAGGAAATGTTTAGGATGAAAGAGCGATCAAGCTTTTATCTAAGCATTGCTCCAACTAATACGCTAATCCAATTTTCCTCTATAGAACCAATCCGTTTTCCATCTGCACCCGGTGCAGCCGTATAATGCCACACCTGAATTGTAGGATATTTCCTTAAATTAATCTGAAAGATTAAATGTGGATGATCAGAACCACCTAGCTGATCTAATCTCTTGATAAGCAGACGATATTCTTTGTGACTGTGTACCCGTGGCTGCACTTTATAAGCGTACACTCCAGGTCCACAATCTGAGCCTAAATAACTGAGAAAAGGAACTACTGGATTGCTTGCGTCAATGTTTATCTTGCCTTCGTTGCCCCACGGAGTCCAATTCATACAATAAATCTCCAAAGTTCAAACATTAAGATAAGAAAGTAAAACCAAGCCTTCTCATTAGCATTTCAATAAATGCTTCATATTCTTCTTCTGACATATTGGAGATGATTTCTTTGATTGTCTTGTTTGAGTTTTGTACAATCTCTTGATATACAGCATTCTCTAGCCTATTTTGCGGTTTGAATTTCGGGTTCTCCCTCACGAACTTCTCGCCACTTTGGTTTGAATTATTTTTCAGCCAATTTTTTATAGCACGGTCGTCTGGATTACGTCGTCTTCCCTGCTGAGGTATACGCGGAGTAGGTAAACTGATGCGGAAAGCTAAGGCAAATATAGTGACAAAAAGCGTAATTCCTAAGAAAATGTAAGTAACGATTGGAAACAGCAACCAGTACCAGCCTGGATATTCAGATCTACGTTCACCAACGGCATCTATTCCCAAACCAACCAAGCCTAAAAAACAGAAGCCGAATAAAGCTCGCTGTAAATTAAACATGATCAAAGTTGCTGCATTACCTGTTGTAGCTGCTCCTGAGCTTAGACCTATAATACTAGATACTAATCCTAGAGCTAAACCTAAAGTAATCCAGCTTGTGAAAACTCTTAGTCTAAAGCCAAATATTTCGTTTAAAGGACCGGGAGTGATAAACGCTAAAATCTTTTCAAGCATTGCGTTATAAAAATATAAGTTACAAATTAATCGACAATCTATAAGAAATCTTGCTGCTCTATCGATTGCAGTGTTGAAATTTTGATCTAGAAGGGTAGTATTAAGGACTAATTGTTGCTATAAGTCTTGAATCTCTATCACCTGCTTTATCAGGCTTTTGATTCCTTTAATATGCTAAATCGATCGCTCAAATCTGAAAAGCGGAAAAAGACGGCTCTTTTTGCATGGACGGAAAAAGACTAAAAAAGACGGATAAAGTCGGCTATAATAATCACAATTCTTTCACACACCTAAATAATGCAGGCTCACAAAGTATTGCAATTTGTGGATGAAGCTGTATATCTCAAAACAGGCAAACATCTAAATGACTTGCAGCGTGGAATTATCGAAGGAACATTGAATCGCCAAAAGTATTGTGACATTGCAGAAAGCTATGGTTGCAGTGCAGGTCATGCCAAAGATGTCGGTTACGAACTTTTGGAAATGTTGTCTAATGTTTTTGATGAACCAGTTGATAAAGCTAATCTTAAATCAGTTTTAGAACGGCAAGGAAATCTGAATATTTCTTTGGGTAATAAAAGTATTAGTAGCGTTAATAATAATATAATTGGTTGCTTAAACGTTGGTTCTGAACAACCAACCGCTACCCCAGATAAAAGTCAGTTCAAAAATCAAACTAATATTGAAACAATCAATAAATTACGGCAGTTTGGCTTAAGCGACGAGCAAATTGCACAGGCGCTAGAGTTACCATTAAATGTAGTTAAACAGATAGACTTGGAAGCGTGAGTTTGCTGTAGGAAACTCTACACATGATAAAGCGATTTTCACCTCTACCTCCCAAACCGTGCCAACAACTCCTCACGAGACAATTGCAACAGCAACAAAGTAAACTCCTCTGGCGGCAACTCCAGCATCGGATCAACAACAGCCGCTAAAACCTCATCCAAACCAAAACGAACTCTCAATAAGTTCTCAATCGTAGCGCGACGTTCCGCTTGTACTCCTTCCTGCCTGCCTTCCTGCCTGCCTTCCCGTGCAGCCGCTTCCAACCGTTGCAAATAAATTGGTGATAAATTCATAATTACTTCCCGATCCTCTTGGTTTAAATTGTCACTCGCTTCCAAATTGACTCGTAAACTTGCCAACAAATCCAATGCATTAGATCTTAACGGCTGCTCCCTTGGCAATGCCATCAATTCCTCAATTGCCTGCCGCTGAGTTGTGCCCTTGCCCAAAATTCTCAACCACAGCGTCTCCTCAGTACGCGGTAATTGATGAATTGCCACTATTGCTGTCCTCAAAAATTCCCCAAAAAAGTAGACTCCTTCTCCCCAATTTTCCTGCTCCAGCCTTGCTCTAAATCCCTCCAAAAGCCCCGTTGAAGCCGTCGGAGCCAAAATCCATAGCCGAGGCAAATCAGCCTCCTGGATGCGCTGCTCATCTCGTTTTGCCTTGCGCTGTAACCCAGCCTGAAGTTCAAACAACTTCACCAGACAACTACGAACCTCAGTCGCTGTCGGTGTATTGCGAAACGGTTCCAAAACACAACTACCAGCAGCAAACCGCCCCAATAACCCCAAGATTTGAGGATCTGTCTCTGGTTGTGGTGTTGGGGCAAACCAAACATCAATCTGCCGGACTTCTCCAGGCACATCACGACTAGTCTCTACCTTACCCAAAGGCGTTAACAATTCTTCTAAATATTGTTTGGCAAATTGATCGTGAACAAATCGTGTCATATTTAAAATTTTATCAGCCTATTTGTAACCCATCTAACAATGACAAATTTATATAAGTTAAGATTAATTAATAACCCTCAAAAGTCTCAACAATGGCTAACTCAGAAGAACGCAAAAACCGCATACTCGAACACGTCAGTAGATCCATAAAACTGCCTCAACAGCCATCATCGGCAAACTCAGAAGCGAAAAAACAGCAAATTATGGATCACGTTAAGAGAACTCGTAACTAATAAAAATTGCCCTCGAAACTGTGCCAAAATAGTTAGAGGGCAAGCTATTTTTAACCCATTAATGATACATGAGCGCTAACAATTCGCCAGCCAGATTCTATTAACATCCAAGTCTGGCTTTGTCGTCCCCTGCGATTCAATCCTTGACGTTGAAACTCAGTATTTGCAGTGGCAAAATTCCGTCCATAAGTCGTAATTACAGTATTGATTAATGTCCGCTCTAAATGCACAGGTGAGCGACTTTTTCTAAAACTAGCAATTTGCTCATATCCATACAAATTTTCTGTCACACCATATCGCAACGTCTGCGGACTCTGCCAAAATAATTGATCTAGCACGGCAATATTATTACTTATTAATGCTTGTTCATAACGTTCAAATGCTGCTGTTACTTCAGCTACAACTTCGGGAATATTAATGTCCATTGCTAACTTAATTTTAATTTATTATTTGTGGCAAGTCTACCTAGACTTAATTGTTGATCTAACTGCTTAAGTCAGTAAACTTAAATAGTTTTACGAATAAGCCTGTGGCACACCTTCCGCTAATCCCATCACCTTACGATAATGCGCTTCAATTTGACCAACAGTTTTAGACTGACGATTATTACTCCAAGCTGAATGTTCAAATAATTGCTGTCTTAAATTATTAACATCAATTGTAACTACTTTACCATCAGTAACAACAAGTTTTCCATTCATCCAAACACTATCAACTGCATTTGTCGGGCGACCTAAAATTAATGAGACAATCGGATCAGTACGAGGTAACAATGATAAATTAGTAAGATCATAAAGTACTAAATCCGCCTTTTTACCAACAGTTAAAGAACCCAACTCATCCGCCATATTTAATCCTTTAGCACCACCTAAAGACGCCATTTTTACTGACTGACGAGGTGTAATCCAGTGGCGGTAATCCATATCAGTAACGTTATGTAAAATTGAACCAATCTTAATCGCTTCGAGCAAATCCTGAGAATCATTACTAGCAGAACCATCACAACCAAAAGAAACATTTATACCTGCTTGAATATATTTTAAAATTGGTGCAATACCACTACCTAATCGTAAGTTACTAAGTGGATTATGGACAACAGTTGAGTTTGTTCCTGCTAAAATATTAATATCATTATCACTTAGCCAAACACAATGTGCCAAAGAAGTACGCTCACTTAAATAACCAACTCGATTTAAATGTTCAACTCCGCTACAGCCATATTTTTCTTGAGCAAGCTTCTTTTGTGCCTGTGTTTCTAATAGATGAGCATGACGGCAAAGATTATAGCGATCGCTTAATTCTATACATCCCTTAAATAGCTCATCAGAGCATAGCTGAATACCCGTTGGTGCAACTAAAATATTCACACCTTCAGTCGGATTATGAAACTTATCAACTGTCTCTTGCATTAAATCCAACGTCGCTTGAGTTGAGCGAAGATAAGTTTCATGTTCCCTCTTATTATCACCATCTGGTATTCCAGCAGTTAGTGCTTCATCTTGAATTAAGGGACCAATAAAAGCCCTAATACCAACTTCTTGATAAGCTTTTACAACCGATGCTATAGTTTCAATTTCTTTGCCAGGAATCAACACTAAATGATCAACAACACTCGTACCTCCCGAAAGCAATGTTTCCACCGCTGTACCCAAGGCACTTAAATAAACTTGATGGGGTTCAAGAGGTGCAAAATCATAAAGTTCTCCAATCCATAATTCTAAGGGAACTGGGGGAATAATACCGCGTTGCCACATTTCTGAAGAATGAGTATGAGCATTCACAAAACCCGGAAGCAGTAGCTTATTTTGTCCATCAATTACTGTGCCAATAACTTCTAAATTTGGGGCAATTGCACTAATACAACTGCCAACTAATTGCACATCTAAAGTTGTATAACCTTGTTCAGCCGGAATTAAAACATTTTTAATAGTAAACACCAATTAACCCTTCTTTATCCACACTACTATTAAGATCAATAATATCTGTTTCCCTAATCCTTGCCCAGGCTTTCTGGAATTAGTTACTGAGACATATCGGCTTGATGTCTACTTAGGTTAGCAAGAACATCTAACCCTTTAGAGGGATGCGAAGCTTCGATTCTTGTTCTTAAACTTTGCCTAAAGAGTAATATAGAGAAGATTATATAAAGTAATTTTTAATACTTAAATAAAAGCAACGTTCAGCTATAAAATGTTTATTCAGATCAAGCAGTTGTATTTAGTCAAATTTTAAGTAATAAAAACTTATGAATCGACCACTTCGTACACTGGGTATACCACCAAATGCATGGGCAGTAGATGCAGAAGTCGCCGATATTACTCGTCCCCCCCTGACTCCTAAACCAATCACACTACCTACAGAAACAAAAAAGCTGCATTTAGATTTAGCAAAAGCGGCAATTCTGGTTGTCGATATGCAAAATGACTTTTGTCATCCAGATGGTTGGCTTGCCCATATTGGTGTCGATATTACACCAGCAAGAGCGCCAATTGAACCTTTAAAAATTTTACTACCTCAACTAAGAAATGTAAACGTTCCTATTATTTGGGTAAACTGGGGAAATCGTCTTGATTTACTCAATATTAGTCCCGCATTATTGCACGTTTACAACCCAACAGGTGAAGGAGTTGGTTTAGGAGATTTATTACCAAATAGAGGGGCGCAAGTACTCACCTTGGGCAGTTGGGCAGCGGCAGTTGTAGATGAATTAGAACAACAAACTCAAGATATTTGTATTGATAAATATCGCATGAGTGCATTTTGGGATACGCCTTTAGATAGTATCTTACGCAACCTTGCTAAAACTACACTTTTCTTTGTTGGGGTAAACATTGATCAATGTGTAATGGCAACTCTACAAGATGCTAACTTTCTGGGCTACGATTGTATTTTACTCAAAGATTGTGCGGCGACAACTTCTCCAGATTATTGTTTAAAAGCAACACTTTATAACGTCAATCAATGCTTTGGATTTGTTACCGAATCTACTTTATTGATTGAATCACTTCAAACAGTTAGTTGAAATTTCTGTTTTTTAAAAAACCACTATTATTAGGAGTTAATTTTGATGAGTACTCAATGCATGATTCCCCTAGTCCAGTCAGCAAAGCAATATCAAGCTTACCGAATTAGTCCTAAAGATAGTAACCGTTTAGCAATCATTTTTGAACCTAAAACTGCCAATGCTTCATTAACAGTTTGCGTGGAAATCTTTGATAAAGGTGGCAAAACTCCACCTAATCGTCATCAAATTGCAGTAGAAATGTTCTTTGTTCTCAAAGGCGAAGGACTAGCAACTTGTGATGGCAAAACTGTGCCAATTCGTGCCGGAGATAGCCTGCTAGTACCGCCTACAGGCATTCATGAAATTAGCAATACTGGAAGTGGACGCTTATATGCGTTGTGTATTATGGTTCCTAACGAAGACTTTGCAGAATTAATTCGTAGTGGCATACCTGTTGAATTGGATGAAGAAGATATGAGAGTACTTAATCGTACTGATGCTTTAGTTCCATGTTAAAGGTTCGACCCAAAGAAACCGCATCAATGCTGACAAGGGACGGTATAAAATTAGATGCAGACATCTACCGTCCCGATGCTGAAGGAGAATTTCCAGTATTATTGATGCGGCAACCTTATGGAAGAGCGATCGCATCTACCGTAGTATACGCCCATCCCACCTGGTACGCAGCCCAAGGCTACATTGTCGTCATTCAAGACGTGCGAGGGCGTGGCACGTCAGAGGGCGAATTTCGGTTATTTAGCAACGAAACAGCAGACGGCGCCGACAGCATAAACTGGGTTGCATCGTTACCAGGAAGTACAGGAAAGGTAGGAATGTATGGCTTTTCTTACCAAGCAATGACGCAACTATACGCCGCCACCACCAAACCAGCAGCCCTAAAAACCATCTGCCCCGCCATGATGGCTTATGATTTGTATGCAGACTGGGCGTATGAAGGGGGTGCGTTTTGTCTGCAAACCAACCTCGGTTGGGCAATTCAACTATCAGCCGAAACCGCCCGCCTACAAGGGGATACCGCCGCCTACCAAACCCTCTACAAAGCCTCTCGCAGCCTTCCATCTCACCCGGAACCTGATTTGATGGAATGCTTAAGAAAATTCGCCCCAAACGCCTTCTATCATCAATGGCTGGAACATTCTAAGCCTGATAGTTACTGGGAAAAACTATCACCAAAAGGCGCGATGCAAGTTGACTTGCCCATGCTTCATATCGGGGGCTGGTTTGATACTTACCTGCGCGGCAACATCCGTTTATATAAAGATATTGCAGGGCGGAGTGGCTACCGACAACAATTATTAATTGGACCTTGGACGCATTTACCCTGGTGTCGTAAAGTCGGTGCAGTTGACTTTGGTAATGAAGCAATTAATCCAATAGATAAGTTGCAAATACGGTGGTTTGATCAGTTTCTCAAAGAAATTGATACAGGTTTGTTGGATGAAGCGCCTATTTGTTTATTTGAAATGGGTAGTAATTTTTGGCGCAAATTTAATACTTTTCCTAATAATAATCATCAGGCTTATTTTTTGTCAAGTAATGGACTTGCAAGTATTCGAGAAGATGATGGTATTCTTATTACAAATAAGCCCAAAAGTTGCACTGATGATATTTTAGTACATGACCCGTGGCGTCCGGTACCTACATTGGGAGGTCATGCCGCGATACCAGCCGGTTGCTTTGAGCGATCGCATTTAGATTACCGTTCCGATGTCCTTACTTATACCACAAAACCTCTTGCTGCATTGCACATAGCAGGAGAAATTGTTGTTGAAATTTGGTGTAATTCCGACAAACCCAGTCACGATTTGTGTGCAGTACTTTCTGAAGTTCATCCTGATGGAAAAGCTTATAATTTAACACAAGGTTATTTGCACGTTGAAACTAGTCAAAACGATGTAGCATTGCAGATTTTGCTGCAGGCAACTTGCGCCAAAATTACCCAAGGAAATGCTTTACGTTTGAGTATTAGTGCCGCTTGTTTCCCTGCTTATGCGCTAAATTTTGGTACAGGAAAAAGTGAGGCAAATTTGATTGATGCAGAGATTATAACGCTCAGTGTAAGTTGTGGAGGCAATCGGGCTTCGCGGATGTTGTTGCCGGTGGTTTCGCTAACATAAACATGGACTAAAGCAATATAAAAATTAGGAAGTAGGTGTGAAGCCAAAAAATCGGGCGTTGCTGAAGCAAGAGTATGAAATCTGTAGGGGAAAAGGAACCGTGGTTGCCCCAACATCTTAAAGGGATAGGCACAGGAACCTACCCCTACAAGCAAATCATACTTTGATTCAGCAACACCAAAAATCGAAATTATATTATATTATCTTCTAAGATAAACTAATAATACAATTTCTACACACAATGGCACGAGAATGTGGATATGTATATCTCGTTGAATCAGTTGGCGATCCAAATCGAAATTATAAAATTGGTATTAGTAATAATCCTAAAGAGAGATTTGACACTCTTAAAAATCAATCACCTTATCCTCAACGGGTAGTTGATTGTATCCAATGTTCCGATAAGACGGCTACTGAAAATGTATTTCACTCAGTATATGCTCCCAGACGAAAACATGGTGAATGGTTTAAACTTTCTAAATCTGAACTGAAGCAAGTTAAACATTTAATGGAAGTTTTTGCTAAACATCCAGAGTGGGATGAAAAAGATCAGTATGAGTATGCCCTTAAAACTAACTCAAAAAAATTTAAACTAAATAGGAGTTATATCATTTTCTTTTTAGTTTTAGCATTAATTATTTTATCTATAGTTACCTTAAATTATCAAAAGCAATATTCGCAAAAATTAGAAACACAATTAAATAATTATGACAATAAAAAAGAAGAATATTGGGTTCGTTTAGGTTGTGGAGTTACTTTTGATCCAAAACCACCTACAAACATTCGTAGCCGACCTAATCAAGAACAAGATATTTCTATAGTCGGTAAAGTGCCTAATGGAACTTTTGTAGAATTTTACGAAGAAGCAGTTGATGATGCACAAAAGAAATGGTTTAGAGTAATTTATAAAAAGGATACTAGTTGGGGGTGGATTGCTAAAAGGCTGATTAAAGTAACTTCTTGTCCATAAAATCATGACAATAAGCATTCAGTCTAGATTAAATAATTTTGAAGTAAAACAGTTCTATTCATCTGGTAAGAGTTAAAAATCAAGCGAGACTTAATACCTCGCTGTACGATTGGAGTAATCATTAGATGTAGTCAATACAAATAATTTCTCAGTTCTACAAACCTTAATGAAAGGGCCAAGCATCCTGTCTATCAAGAGGACTAGAAAACACAAAAAGTTGCTCATCAGGTAGAGGCAAACTTTTACCCAAGTAACGATGCATTCCCACCCCCATATTACCAGTTGGAGTCATCCTAAAACCAACTTCTTCAAAATCAGCTTTCTGCAAACATTCCCGAATCTTAGCAAGGCGTTGTTTCCCATCTACGAGTCCAAATTAGCAAGCCATTTGACTTATATAAATACTCTAAACTTTGAGTTAGGTGTGGCAATTCTGTCTCAGGAACATTACCAAAAACACCACCAAATCTGCTGGCACAAATCCTTGATAAAACGGAGCTTTAGTTGCATCACCACAAATAAATTCAAGCTGCCCTGCTAACCCTGCAGACTCAGCAGCACTTCTTCCAGCTTCCACCAGTCGCCCGTAGACATCCGAAGCGCGGCAGTGATTAAAAAAAGTACCAATCAAATCACGACTATCACCCGCACAAACACCAACCACCGTAATTTTTCCTGGTGGAAATTGATTAAGGTAATTTGAAATATATTCCCAGACAACTTGCAAGCGCTGCCTCATCCGATGTTGGTTTCTCTAATTATTGTGCCACGCAAATCAATCTTTTGAGATGAAACTTTTATGGCAACATCGTATCTATAATAAAATACAATGGCGCAATATTTTACTTAATTCTATTACACATTTGGAAAGCATTCTCTTCAGAATCTCCCAACTCCTTAGCCTTAGTAATAACGGCATTTTTAGCTTCTTGATCCGTTGGCTTATTTTCTAAGTTCAATATAGCTTGATCGTACTCTTTCTGTGCCGCATCTACAGCCACTTCCGCTTGACGGCATCTCGTCATTACACCAACTTGACCAACCCCGTTACCGCATCCAGCTACAGAAAATAGCAGAACAACAACCGCAAAGCTTGACTTAAACTTATTTGCCTGGACAATAGTAACTTTCATGTAAGTGTAGTTTGAGTTTAGGGGTATTACAACCTACTCAAAGAAAAGTCACTATCTGGACATTTTCTCAAATTTTTTGTCCGGATAGTCCAGTTTTTTCAGCGTAAGCTTGGTATGACCGCAAAACATTAACAATCCTGATTAACACAAGCGTTATACAAGTCTAAATCAGATTTGAAGTATCTCATCCTGCTATAACTGAATGCTATCCGATAAGATGTGAGTGAGCGGTAGCAAAAAGGGTTGTTATGAGCCAACTACAAGTCAAACTGGCAACTGATACTTGGGTAAATGCCACCTGGGATGAATACCTGAAAGCAGTCAGCGATCCAACCTATGAAAAAGCCAAAGGTTACTATTTTAGAGGAAGGATGAGGTTAGAGATGTCTCCATTAGGTAATCCACATTCTCGCGATCATGCAACTGTTATTGGTATGCTCTATTTGTTTGCAGGGCTGCGGGGTATTGATTTAGATGCCCATGATAACTGCACCTACCGTAAGGCAGGTTATGAAGAAGTGCAACCCGATGCCTCATTTTACATCGGTGCTAATGCAGAGATAGTGCCTTGGGATGCAACAATTATCGATTTGGATCTCTACCCAGCACCTGACTTAGTAATTGAAATTGCTTATTCTTCTTTGGCAGATGATCAAGGAGAAAAACGCCTACTTTACGAATCCCTAGGAGTTCGAGAATATTGGATTGTCGATGTGCAAAATGTTCGGATCTTGGCGTTTGAAATTCAAAATTTAGGTAGTAGAAAAATTGAACAGTCCCAAGTATTTCCTGGTTTAGAGATGTCACTTTTAGAAGAAGCGATCGCTAAAAGCCGACAAATGAATCATGGCAAAGTAAGTGCTTGGTTATTATCACAATGGCAAACTTAAAAAGATAGTAGGGTGGACATTATCCTTGCAAAAATTTTTACTTGCTGTAATGCTCACCCTACACTTATTCACTTGCTTACACTAAAAAAAAGTGGATATCAAATGATACCCACCTAACGAATAGTCAATGGATTTGAACTTTTAATGTGACCATTCTGAGCAAAACGCTCTGCCAAAACCTGACGGTAAACCGCCTCATAACCATCAGCCATTTTCTTCACACTAAAGTTGTCAATCACATGAGCGCGGCAATCTTCCCGTTTTAACTGCCCAACTTGAGCAATTGCCTCAACAAACTCATCCACGTTGTTGCATAAAAATCCTGTCTTACCGTGGGCAATGATTTCGGAAGTTGAACCCAAATTCATCGCAATCACAGGCGTACCTGCAGCCATAGATTCAATCATCACTAATCCAAAAGGTTCGCGCCAAGTAATTGGGAACAAAGTCGCCACAGCGCCACCAATTAAATCAGCCTTTTGCTGGTGATCCGCTTCTCCCAAATACTGAATCTGTTTACCATCAATTAGAGGTTTGATTTGTTGCTCGTAATATTCCACATCAACAGCATCAACCTTACCTGCCATTTTTAACTGCCAACCAGAGCGTTTAGCAATTTCTATTGCCAGATGTGTACCTTTTTCTGGAGAAATACGCCCTAAGAAAGCCAAGTAGGGAGGATTTTCTGATTCTGGATAAAAGTCGTAAGTGCCAAGATTGATGCCGTTGTAAACCGTTGCGACGCAGTTTAAATCTAATCTAGGCTCTCGTTGGGCATCCGAGATACTCACATAAGGCTGACTGCGAGCGTGAGTAAACATTTTCTCGTTATCAGGGGTAAAAATGCCATGAAGCGTATGAACAGTTGGCGTTTTTACTAAATTTCCGTAGGGCAGTGCTGCACAACCCATGTGGGAGTGAATGATGTCAAACTCTGAAGCTTGCTCATACACACTACTCATTTGCAGCATTTCATAGATTCCGTATTCCTTAACTTTTGAGTCGAGGCGTAAAGCTTGAGGATGAACGGACTCTAATTTCGCCTTGGTGATCGAATCTCCAGAAGCAAACAGAGTTACCTCGTGACCACGCCGAACCAGTTCATCTGTCAGTAATGCGACGACTAATTCAATACCCCCGTAAGCCGGAGGTGGTACACGTTCCCACAAAGGCGCAACTTGTGCAATCCGCATGATCTGAAACTCCTAAATCAAAAAAAGACCAAAACTTGAACTACATCACTATTATTTACCACTATCCAATGGTTGAGAATCATCTCAAAGGAGTAAATTTGTTAAAAAAGAATTTATAATTATGAATTTTTTTTGGTGAGAAGAAAAACCGACACGCATACGCTACATAATAAATTATTGCAATTTAGATTGACATAAATAAATTAATCAAGTGCAACCTAGATGAAACGTTTATTGTGGGAGGATTGAGGCAGCGAGTTGAGTTACCAAAATTGATATGTCGGAGAACCGTAGACTAGACGCCTTCTCGCTAGCCGCTTTGCTAGTGTCCGCCCATTATGGCTTAGGATTTCTCCTAGGCACGGCGGAAAAATCTCTAACTTTAGGTATAGCTGGTAGTCTGTACGCAGTTTGTCTAGGCTTAGGCACACTTACTCTTTTATTACTGGCAAAATTTTATTGGACAAAAATTGAGCAGATTTGGACATTATTGGGAAACCGCTACGGCAAGCAAGTCAAACTTTTGATCGGTTTTATGTCATGGTCTTCCTTAATTGGCATTGAAGCAGTGCAGATGATTTCTGGCGCCTTCATTCTCAAGGTTTTGGGAGTACCAGTATTGCCCAGTATGCTTACATTGGCAATTTTATTTACAATTGTTTCCTTATTACCCGTCGAGAAAGCCGGCTTTTTATTTCGGGGGTTGTTGATTTTCAATTTCTTGGGATTGCTTTATGCTTTGTGGGTGTTGCATGGTTTCCCCGGCTATTTGCGATCGCCTTTTCTCTTTATTCCCTCTCTTTCCCAAATTCCTACTCCTAAGCTACTCGGCGTTTCTTTCTCGACAATTGCCCTAGTTTTAATTGACATGAAATACCAGCAATTTGTCGTTCAAGCAAAAGACCTAAAAAGCCTCTATCAAGGCTGTCTTTTAGCCGCTACTGTATTAATATTACTTGCCTTTCTACCCAGTGCTGTGTTAGTCGCCGCCCAAACTGCAGAAATTTTACCAGTTGGCATAGACGGCAAAGCAACACTACCCTTTATATTGTTGTGGATTGGTGGTGGTGTAAAGCCTTTAGGTATTCTTTTAATCATCTCTTTGTTAATTCCTGCCCTAGGTGTCGGTAGCAGTATTTTACGAGTACAAACTAAAACTGTTTTGGACTTTGAATTTTTGCCCATATCTAACCAAAGTCGGCTATTTGTTACCGTTGTCAATATTCTCTTAGCCTTAGCAGTTGCCCTGAGAGGTGGCGAAATTATTAACCTAATTGTCTCCTTTTATGCAGCTTATGTCGCCGCCGTTTTTGTGCCTTTTGTTGCTTATCTTTTAGATCAAACAAAACGCTATAGCTTTGCTAACTTCAGCGTCAGATTATCTTTAATTATCAGTAGCATCTCGGCAATTTCTGTCCTATTTTTAACCTTGTTTAACCCAAAAGTTATAGTTTTTGGTAGTGCAGAATTGAATATTATGATTATAGGCATCAGTTTTGGAATTTTAGGCTTATTACTCGGTCAAATAATCGAAAAATACTTGCCAGTTTCCGAAGTTGGGGAAGTTTAAGCAACACAGTGTGGCAATCATAACTCAGTCGTGAATGGGAAATCCCCGACTTCACAGAAGAAGTCGGGGATTTGAGACTAACCTAATATTAATTAAGCCTCATCAAGTGCCGTAATACCAGGAAGTTCCTTGCCTTCTAGTAACTCCAAACTTGCGCCACCACCTGTAGAAATGTGGCTCATTTGTTCAGCAACACCGACTTTTTCTACCGCAGCAACTGAGTCACCACCACCGATAATTGTGGTTGCACCTTTGCTAGTTAATTCTGCCATAGAATGAGCGATCGCTTCTGTTCCCACAGCAAACTTGTCAAACTCAAATACTCCCATTGGACCATTCCAAATCACAGTCTGACAATCAGACAAAGCCTCTTGAAATGCCTTAACTGAGTCAGGACCAATATCCAAACCCATCCAACCATCAGGAATTGCTTCAATACTAACAGTTCTTGAGTCTGCATCTGGTGCAAAATTATCTGCAACTACCACATCAGTTGGCAATAATAAAGCCACACCACGCTCTTTTGCCTTAGCTTCCAAAGTCTTTGCAAGTTCCAGCTTATCTTCTTCCACCAACGATTTACCCACATTCAAACCACGGGCTTTGTAGAAGGTAAAAATCATGCCGCCGCCAATTAAAAGCTTATCCACTTTATCTAGCAGCGTCTCAATCACGCCAATTTTACTAGAAACTTTGGAACCACCAATAATTGCCGCTAAAGGCTTTTTGGGCTTTTCAATAGCACTTTGCAAATATTGAAGTTCTTTCTCAATCAAATATCCAGCCACCGAAGGTTTCAGAAAATGAGTTACACCTTCAGTTGAAGCATGGGCGCGGTGTGCCGTGCCAAAAGCATCGTTAACATAAACATCAGCTAGTGCCGCTAATTGTTTCGTAAATTCTGGATCATTTTTTTCTTCGCCGGCATGGAAGCGCAGATTTTCCAGCAATGCTACCTGACCATTTTCCAAGCTGTCAATTTGAGCCTTGACTTGATCGCCAACACAATCGTTACACATAGTAACCGTTTGACCCAACAATTCAGAAAGGCGATTAGCAATTGGTGTCAGGCGCAAGCTTTCTTTAACTTGGGCTTTCGGACGCCCTAAGTGGCTACATAGCACAACTTTGGCATTTTTTTTAATTAAATCTTGAATCGTTGGTAAAGCAGCCCGAATACGAGTATCATCGGTGATTGCGCCACTGTCATCCAAAGGTACATTCAAGTCAGCCCGTACTAATACCCGTTTGCCTGCTAAATCTGACTCTGATAAATCCGCTATGCTTTTTTTTGTCACAGTAATCTCTCCTAATTGCTTTTACCTGATCTGCGCTATGCAGCAGCGTTAGCCTATGGCTTGTCTCGCTGTTTTGATGCCCATAGGGCAAGCGATCGCTTGCTTACACAAATAAGTTACCTTGAGGATTGGCTTCGTTGATACCAACCGCCGCATCAAGGTAAAAAATACTCATTTTTAAGACCGTTCACATTTTACCGAAATCAGGTACCCATAACCTAATGGGCTTGCGACCTGATGCCAGCCGTCATTTGTCCGCGTTAACTATTAGGGGCGCTGATTCATGAAACGTAGCAAAGACTTAAGCAATCACGGTGATAAAATAAAACTAAAGTAATTTAAATATTGGCAAAAAAACAACACTCTTACTCTTAGATGCCAATGTAAACCGACTTTGTGTATTACGAGATGGGTTTAAATGTTTAAGACAGTTTTATTTCCCGTTAACCAAAGCCGAGAAGCCCGCGAAGCAGCGGAAGTCGTTGCTAATGTCGTGCAAAAATACGGCAGCAGCTTGTTTCTGCTATCAGTGCTAGAAGACGACAGCACCCCAGAAATCATCCCCACCCCAGAAACAGAACCGATGATGTCTCCCGAAGCGGTGGCGGAACTGCTAAACAATGCTAAGGCTTTATTTGCCCAACAAGGTATTGAAGCCCAAATCATGACTCGTCAAGGAATGCCAGCTTTTACAATTTGTGATGTGGCTGACGAAATTGGCTCAGATTTAATCGTAATGGGTTGCCGAGGCTTGGGACTAACTGAAGACGGCGCAGCCGAAAGTGTTACCACTCGCGTGATCAATTTATCACCTTGTCCTGTTTTAATAGTTCCGTAAGTGGTTGCTGGTCATTTGCGCTCGCATTCCTGCCAAACCATACAAATGACCAACGACTAAGGACTAATATTTAGATGACAATTCAGTGGTATCCCGGTCACATTGCCAAAGCTCAACGAGACTTAAAAGAACAGCTTAAGCGAGTTGATGTTGTTCTAGAAGTACGGGATGCACGTATTCCTTTATCTACGCATCATCCTCAAACCACGCAGTGGGTAGGTAGCAAAACTAAGGTTTTGGTGCTAAATCGTGTTGATATGATTACGCCACAGGTACGGCAGCGTTGGCTGAATTGGTTCCGCCTGCAAGGTGAAGTGCCTTATTTTACCAATGCTCAAGAAGGTAAAGGTGTGCGGGAAGTGGCACAAGCGGCAAAAGAAGCTGGTATTAGTATAAATTTACGCCGACGCGATCGCGGAATGCAACCCCGCCCGGTTCGCGCTGTCGTCATCGGCTTTCCTAATGTTGGCAAATCTGCCTTAATTAACCGCCTTTTAGGGCGTCGTGTCGTAGAAAGCGCCCGTCGTGCTGGGGTAACTAAGCAATTGCGTTGGGTTCGCATTTCTGAGGAATTAGATCTTTTAGATGCCCCCGGCGTCATTCCTGCAAAATTAAACAATCAACAAAAAGCCCTAAAATTAGCCATTTGTGATGATATTGGTGAAGCCTCTTATGATAATCAGCGAGTAGCCGTTGCTTTGATTGAATTATGCAATCATTTGCAGGAAACCACCGAATTTGGGCTTTTGCCTGAATCTCCCTTAAAAAAACGCTACGAACTTGATCCCCAGTCTTTCACCGCCGAAGACTATCTACAGGCATTGGCAGATTTTCGCCATCAAGGCGATATTGAACGTACTGCACGTCAGATGTTGAATGAGTTTCGTAAGGGAATGCTAGGGGCAATGCCTTTAGAGTTGCCACCGCCGCCATCAAATTAAGCAAGAGATTAAGTATTGTGAAGATGATGAGGGGTCTGACCCCTCAGTGAGCTATATTAAAGTCTAGTAGATGCACCCTGATAACGCGCCCGTCCTGGGCGTTTTTTATTGCCAACTATCTGATAACGCTCCCGTCCTGGGCGTTTTTTATTGCCAACTGTCGATTTGTCAAGATGGCAACCGAAAATTAAGCTAATTAGCGCAAACAACTTAAGACATATTGCTGAGGCGATACCCATTGAGAAAGAAGACAATTTCAAAAGAGCACCGAAACAATTAATCAAGGCTTACACAAAAACCCTACCAGTCGGATAACAATTAATTTTTATTTATTGCCGATCGCGTATTGTTAGTAAACGGTGTAAGCCTTGTTTACCTCCACAAATAAGCTTTACAGCACAGGTGTACTCCTCAAGTCTTTAGCAAAAATCTTCTAATATTTACCGATTGAGCAGAAGAAGCTTGATTACTCAAAACTTAATTATGGCTTCTGGCTATAGTAACGATAAAGTATCACTTAGGAATTTTTGACAGAATATCACAATTCAATGATGCTTTCAAGGCAAATATTTGCAATAATAGAAAGGATATCGTCAGCTCTAACGCAGGGAAAGCACTACTTCGGCAGTTTCAAATTTAACCCAAATATAGAGCAACTGAATGGCGGTAAACTTTTTCAGCAAGAAAGCCGGATTGGGTTGAAAAAAGGGTGAAGCTAAAAGTTGGACTATATTTAGGAGTTTTTGTAAATAAATTAGATCTAAACCAATCACCTTTGGTATCTGCCCAAAAGGTTAGTCAAAGTTGCCACCGGCAGCAACCAGCAAGCATCAAAAGCTCTTTGTTATAAACTTTACAATTATTTTACTTAAACATGGCTAGCAAAATAGCAACTTTTAGACTTCCAGAGAACCTCATACAGGAAATTCGCTCAAGGGCAGAAGCAACAGGACGCGATCGCACAGCAGTAGTGGTGGAAGCCCTGAAAAAAACCTTTGGCATACCAATTAGTGAATCACGTCCTGCCACAGTCGAGAAACTGCAAGAACAACTCAACCAACTAGAAACAAAATATGCGGCACTGCACGAACAGCTAGCCCAAGTCAATCAAACCTCAGACCAAAACAAAATCAACCAAATTAATTCAGTCCAAGCCGCACTCACTGAATCCTTTACCGTTAACACATTTTTACGCCAAGAAGCATCCTTAAATCAGACCTACGGACAAAACGGAGGAACGGCAAAGACAAACATCGAAACCCAGAACCCAAGCGAAACAGGCAAACCAGAAGACACAGAACGGCAAGAATTAGCCGCCAGAATTGAGCAGCAAGCGCGCATCTTTGACCAAGTACTTTCTGCCTCTCCTGATCCGATCTGCGTAATTGATCGAGTTGGCAGATTTACCTACATAAACCTAGCCCTCGCCCAATTATTTGGTTTACCTCAGCGTCAGATTTTAGGCAAAACCTGGCAGCAACTAGATCTGCCACCCGACTTGAGAGAAATGCCACCCATTGACGCACAACGGGAAGTCGTCTTTGCCACCAAACGACCCTACACCAAAGAAATCAGCTACCCAACCCTCAACGGTATTCGGGACTACGAGTGCATCCTCAGCCCCATTCTCAGCGTCGGTTCCAGCGTCGAAGCCGTAATTTGCACCGCCCGTGACATCACCGAACGCAAACGGGTAGAAGAATCACTACGGGAGTCGGAAGCCAATTACCGCCACTTATTTGAATACGCCAACGACTCGATCTTTATCATCAGCCTTTCAACCAGTCGGATTTTAGACGCCAATCAAAATGCCGCCAGACGACTAGGCTACACTCGCAAAGAACTACTGAACTTAAGAACCAAAGACATCGACGGACCAATCAGCCCAGTTCGTCAAAAGTCGATCAACCAAACACTACAAGCAACAGGTAGCTTCATCTTTGAGCACGTGCTGCGGCGCAAAGACGGCGTAGAAATCCAAGTTGAAATCAGCAGTCGGATTATTGAATATTGCGACCAGTTGGTTTCATTAAGTTTTGTGCGTGATATTACCACCCGGATGCAGGCAGAAGAGCGGATGCGCCTCTTGGAGTCGGCGGTAGAAAATACCCAAGATGGGATTTTAATCACCGAAGCCAAACACGTTGATGCGCCAGGACCGGAACTGCTGTATGTTAATCAAGCATTTACCCGCATTACCGGCTACGATTTAGACGAAGTAATTGGTCGCACACCGCGTTTGTTGCAAGGACCGAAAACCGATCGCTCTCAGTTAGATAAAATTAAAACGGCAATTCAAGAACAAAAACCCGTACAAGTTGAATTGCTCAACTACCGTAAAAACGGTTCAGAGTTTTGGGTAGAACTCAACATAGTGCCAATTGCCAACAAAAGCGGACAAGTCACTCATTGGGTAGCACTGCAGCGGGAAATTACCGAACGTAAACAAGCCGAAACCGCATTAATCGAATCAAAGCAACAAGTCAGCAAAATCCTGGAAAGCATCACCGATGGCTTCTTTACCGTCGATCATCAGTGGCGTTTTACCTACTTCAATCAAAAAGCCGAACAGATACTCCAAAAAACCCGAACTGAACTTTTGGGTCAAAATCTCTGGGAAGTCTTTCCAGAAATCCTCGGCACAACCTTAGAGCGGGAATATCGCACCGCCATTAACAAACAAATTACAGTTAAATTTGAGGGCTTCTATTCACCCTTGAAAAAATGGTTTGAGGTACACGCCTACCCTTCCAAAGAAGGACTTTCGGTTGTCTTCAACGACATAACCGAGTGTAAAGAAAAATAAGCGAGTTAAGCAAAGCAAACTATTAATAAAGAGTGATAGCAACTTCTACTTTCACTCTTTATTTTTTGGCTAACGAGCGACTAATTCCAAATTAGCAAATAATTGCTGCATCGCTTCGGTATAAGGTAAGATAAGATTTTTGTTTTGTGGCTCCACACGAGCAGTTACTTCCTCCATTAATAGTTTCAACATTTGCGATACCAGCCGCCACGTCACCCCAATACTAGGAAAAACCATCACACATAAAGGTAGCAATGCCTGTTCCACACTGTCCAAATTTCCCTCTAAAACTGATAGCCAGAGATAACTTTGCATCATCTGCAAATCTCGAATTGTCGAAGCCATAATTCCTGGATGACTTAGGTAACCACGCTGGCTACTAGAATTTGGATATAGTCGTACAGCTCGATGACAAACATCAACAGCAATTTCATAACTTTGGGGTAAAAGCTGCTCAACAACCATCAACTTAGGCGAGTTTAAATCATGGGAAGCCGCCGCATTACAAACTCGCGCCCAAGGCATACAAACTTGTTCTTCGATGAACTTAAAATAAGGACTAATCAACACTTGCTCAGGCACTGTCAGCTTGTTTAAAACTAACTGTGTACTAAAGTGAAACTGCGTGGTCATAAAGCCAATTGTACGTGAATCTTCGACAATTAGATGTTGCCGTTGTAGTTCCGCTAAAAGAGGTTCAAGTGCTATAAGTAACTGTTTAATTTCCGGCATTCCTAACACAGGTAACTGCAAATCTTCACCTGTATGCAACAACAACGGAAACGTATTTTTCCAAACAGATAAAGACGACTGCTGATAAATTTTCAGTGCCGCTTCATAAACTTGTGAAACATATTTTGCTAATGCTTGAGACTCGGATAAATTGACAACATTAGGAATATAAGAAAACAGCACATCTGTTTTAATTGCTGCACATTCACAATTGATTTGGATCAAACGCTTCAGCTTGGTAACTGTTTTGCTTTTTGCCTCTGGTGTCGCTGCTGCAACCAACTCAGCCGCCGTCAATTTGTCGGTTTGAGATAAAGTAGCAAGACTTGGCAGATAACGTTGTGTCCAAAGTGTAACTAAACTGGATACTGAAGCATTGTTGATTTTGATGGTTTGAAGCATGATTTCTACCTTTGGATGGTTGGGTAAGTGGTAAATGCCCAACTGAAAAACTGGCTTGAGATTAATTGCTAAAATATCAAAGAGAGTGTAATTAAAAGTACAACTGTAAAGATCAAAAAATTCTCAATACAGTTGTACAAAACCTCCAACTAGCGAGTCAAAATTGCTGATGGGCAACCTCCCTTAAAATAGGACAAATATGCCTTTAAAACTTCGGCATCAACAGTTGGACAGATAATTTTAGTTCCGGCTAATCCTGCCAAAGTATTGCGGCAGTCAAATGATTGAGAAGTTAAAGCCGAGGTTTCTAAATAACTTTTTTGATTTCCTGTTACCCATTCAGTAAACAAAAACATCAAAGGAGTTAGAGCATTTTCTTGTTTGGAAGCAACCTTTAATAACTTGGCTTGCCACTGTGGATAATCACTCCACTGCATCGGATAACCAAAGCTTTGAATTGCCTGCACAATCTCTTTCAAAGACACAGCATCAGGGCTAACTAAATGAAACGCCTTACCTAAAGAAGCTGGCTGCTGCGACAAATGAATAATCGCTTTTGAGACATAATCAACGGGAGTTAAACACATCTGCAAATCCAACTCCGGCGCCTTGCCCATCTCCATCAAACCACGAATCAGTCGCCCGATTAAATCATTAGTTTGAGATGCCCCAGTTTGGCTATGTCCAGTAATCATACCTGGTCGGTAAATAGAAGCTGGAATACCCCTGGCATTTGCCGCCATTACCAACTTTTCGCCCACCCATTTAGTTTGGGCATAGCCATCAGCTAAACCTTCGACATTAGTCAAGTCATCATCTTCCAAAATTGCTTTTAATCCTGCATAAAAAGGAGTTTGAAAGACATCCAAAGTCGAGATAAAATGAACAGGTTTGACCTTAATTTGGCTGGCTAATTTGAGAATTTCTTGAGTTCCCAAAACATTAACTGATCGCAGCGCGCTGTAGGGATAAATTAAATTAACAAACGCCCCATTGTGATAAATCAAATCAACTGAGGTGGCTAACTCACTAAACTGCTGTTCAGAAAGTCCAAAACGAGGCTGCCCCAAATCTCCCAGCACGATTACAACCCGTTTGTCAAGGGTTAAATCTGGTAATAAATAAAGTTTCAGGTTTTTGCGAAGCTTTTGTTTAGCGTCCTCAAGATTAGCGGCACGAACTAAACAATAAATCGTTGCCGTCGTTTCCTGCAATAAATCCTGTAATAAAAAAGCTCCCAAAAAACCAGTCGCGCCGGTCAAAAAGATCTGCTGGGGTTGATCAACAGCATCCAAATAAGCCGCTTGGGGTGTAATAGTCGGTGTTAAAATGGCATCGGCATGGAGTTCGGCAATTGTTTCATTAACGCTAGATGTAACTGCCTTAAATTCAGGAAGCGACGCAGAAGTAATTGCCATAGCCAGTCCCGCCACCGTGGGAGACTCAAACAAAGCCGACAAAGGCAACTCCACCTGAAACTGCTCTCGCACCAAAGATAATAACTGAGCAGTCAGCAACGAATGCCCTCCCAACTCAAAGAAATTATCATCAACACCGACTTGCTTAACCCGCAAAACCTGCTGCCAAATTTCGCTTAACTGTGATTCAATAGCAGTACGCGGGGCAACAAATGCCTCAGACATCGACTCACTTAAATTAGGTGCAGGCAAAGCCTTACGGTCTACCTTACAATTTGGCGTTAGGGGCAAAGCATCCAAAATTACAAAAGCCGAGGGCATCATATACTCAGGCAGCTTTTCCTTGAGAAGCGATCGCACTCTGACCAAAGATAAGCCCTGAGACTCGATCACAGACTCCATACATTGATGAATTTGAGCTTGCTGTTTTTTGGTCATTTCATCAAATTCCACCCCCGCCGACTCGCCAGAATGCCAAGCCACTGTTCCCGTCAGCCACAACTCTTCTTGCACCGCAGGCAGTTCTAGCCGCAACAACAAGCGTTGACCTTTTTGCCAAAGTGCGGCATCACTGGCAAGCAAACGCATACCACCACGACCGATATTTTGCATAGTAAGCGATCGCGTTTGTCCCGAAGCAAACTCCACCAAACAACGCCCGTGCAACGGCACACGCGACTCAACACGCCGCAAATCACTCACCTGAAAACCCTCAGTTTGAATAATCTGCTTGATACTTTGATTAATTAAAACCTGCTGGTTTGCCGTCGCTTGAAAAGAGATACCCGCCAGCACTTTTTGTCGCCAAGTCAAAGTACTTTTAAGCACCAACTCCTCTGTAACCCCAGGCAAATGTAAGCGCAAACTTAACTCCTGCCCTTCTTTCCAATCTGCAGGCGCATTGACAACAGCAATACCACTTGCCGAAATATCCACCGTGCTAAGAGTCAGCGTAGGGCAACCAGTTTCTTCAACCAAGCACTTGGTTTGCAAGGGGACACGCTCTACACTAAGGTCAGCAACCATGTAGGCAACCAGGCGCTTGTCGCCGGGAATATCTTCTCGCGCCACCACCACAGCTTCTTTGATACTGGGATGTTGATATAGTGCAGCTTCAATGTCACCTAACTCAATACGGAAGCCGCGAATTTTTACTTGATGGTCAATCCGTCCGATATATTTGAGAGTACCATCAGGCAGGTAGCGTGCTAAGTCGCCGGTACGATAGAGACGGGCAGAAGGCTCGCTGCTAAAGGGATCGGGGACAAATCGCTCTGCCGTAAGCTCGGCTCGATTCAGGTAGCCACGTGCCAAACCGACGCCGCCAATTAGTAATTCCCCTGGTTCTCCAACTGGCACTAGTTGAAGCGGACTTGCTTGGGGATCAACTAGATAGATTTGGGTATTAGCGATGGCTTTACCAATAGGGACTGAGGTGTTTCCTGCTTCTACTTGATGCACTGTTGACCAAATAGTAGTTTCAGTTGGTCCATACATATTCCAAACTGTAGCCGCTCTTTTGAGGAGTTGATTGGCTAACTTTCTGGACATCGCTTCGCCGCCACAAAGAATTTTCAGCCCAGAATTACCCTGCCAACCGGCGGAAAGTATCAGCCGCCAAGTCGCTGGCGTGGCTTGCATAAACGTGGCACCAGATTCTGCAATTATTTTGATTAACTGTGAGGCATCCAAGGCGACTTCTTGGCTAACGATGATGATGCTAGCGCCGACACTTAAAGGTAGGTAGAGTTCGAGGGCGGCAATGTCGAAGCAGATTGTAGTAATTGCCAAGCTGATATCTTGAGCGCACATTCCAGGAGTATGGCTCATGGAGGTGAGGAAATTTACCACTGCTTGATGAGTAATTTGCACTCCTTTGGGCTTACCTGTGGAGCCAGATGTGTAGATTGTGTAAGCCAGGTTTTGTGGTGTGACGGCGGTGTTTGGGTTAGTTTTGGGGCAAAGTGCCATTGCTGTATCGTCTATACAGATAACTTCGGCACTAGCGGGTAGCGCTGACACCAAATCAGACTCGGTTAAGATCACTGATAATTGAGCGTCTTCAATCATAAACGCCAAGCGCTCTTGAGGATATGCCGGGTCGAGAGGGACATAGGCACAGCCAGCTTTGAGAATTGCCAGTAGTCCAACTACCATCAGAAGCGATCGCGTTGTACAAATACCAACCAAAGTCTCCGTACCGACTTGTGTTTGCAAATAGTGGGACAGTTGATTTGCTTGCTGGTTGAGTTCCTGATAAGTTAGGCAATTGTCCTCAAAAGTGATGGCAATTTTGTCAGGATTAAGTTTTACTTGAGACTCAAATAACTGATGAATGCATTGATCGCTTGGATAATCGGATGTAGTGTAGTTCCATTGGTTAAGCAATTGCAATTCTGTCTGAGTCATAAATGTCGTCCCCAACTGCTGTTTTCAGTATTACGGCATCTGTATTACGTCTTACAGATGTTAATTCAAGAAATCCGGAACCTTGACGAAGAAACAAGGCTATTAAAAACGCTAAAAAATTTGCCGACAGAAGCTATTACAAAGAGAAAATAGTTAAGACAATAGATTTTGTATTGACTTTACAGATTCATTCTTCGCTCTTTACTGTCGGCAAATCGGCTAAACATTTAGTCGTTAATTACAAAGAACAGGAATCTGAGGGAGTCCCAACTGCTTGAAAGATTTTGCTCAAAGAAGGTACACCTTCAAAAAATGTTGAGAAAAGAAAGTTACCAGTTACTGGATCTACTGTCGATCCCATCACTCCAATCAAAGCCGTTGGTGTGTGAAAACCGAGTCCAGTAATAAAACTTTGACGAGTATCTGCAATCGGATTACCGTTATCATCTATTTGATAAGCAGATACTTCATTAGTATCATACTCAGTCATCAAAAGACTATCTTTAGTAAACCCTGGGCTGCCAGCTTTGACATACATAAAAGCATCAAGTCCATTAATTAAACTGACACTTTCTGTGGGTGGGACAATATCGTATGTACCCGCTCCGTCTGGAGTAATTGTTGTGTCATAAAAAGTATTAGTTGAGTAAGAAGTGATTTTGAGCCTTCCTGCTCCAGCAAAGCCTTCTGGTACAAAACCTAGTGCGCCAGTAGAAACACCAATACCCAAAGTAGTTAGATCTATTTGCTTATCAGGCTGCGTGCTACCGTGCTTAAGTTGACCAATGCTGTTATCAGGATAAGTTGTGTAAAACAAAACCTTTCCCGACGGATCATAAGTTAAACCTGCATCAATTCCAGCTCCATCTACTCCTGGAGCTTTAGCAAAAAGAGAGGCTGTGCCAAAGCCTGTAATTTGTTTGTTACTGTCTCTTGTAACTTTAACCGAGTAAATTCCGGCATCTGGCGTACCTGATAAACCACCAATTAATAATGTATTGGCGTCATCCTTTAAAAATGTCATTCCACCATAGGCAATTGGCAGTTCTTCTACGGTTCCTAAATCGGTTAAGGAATAAGAATTGACAAAATCTGGTGAAATTGTTGCGGCTTGAACTTTATCAATTAAAGCCAGGGAACTCAAGACTATTCCAGTCGTAGCGATTGATAACTTCTTTAGGACAGTTGAGCTAATCATGAAGCTTTTTCCTCAGAAAAATGAATTGTGACGGTAGCTAGTTTTTAGTCAGGTTAGATTGCATTTATTCAAACAACAGTAGATGTAATCTCCCTGGAAAAATGATACCGATAGCGATTCAATGAGGTGTCAAATTCGAGTCATTATCAATTAGGAAAGGTTCAACTTAGTAACTAAGTAAAATCGCTCTTGTTCACTTGATTGTTACAGATTTAACTGTGACAAACTAATCGTCTGTCTTGGTTCATGATTAACATTTTAAGTGATTCTACGGTGTAATACCAGAACTATATCAAGGCTTTATCTACTCTTTAAGTAAAAACCGTAGTGTAATACACTGATAAAGTTTTGATAAAGTAGAATATCTCTCTTAGCAAAATTATCCATAGTTCTTAATATGATTTAGCTACAAAAAATAATTAATCCACCTAAAGATTGAGAGATTCATTGCTTAAAAGATGATAGTAACTTTTAGGTTGATTGTAATCTCAAATAAACAGCAATTTCCCTCAGCACTACCCAGAAGGAAGGTAAGGGAAAAAGCGATTTATGCTCACAGAAGCGACAGTAAAAAGCGATCTACAGCATCAAAAGATCTACTTCTCAAACGGTTCAATCATCAGCGCGGCTGCTTCTTCGGGTGCTTGAGCTACCAAATGATGTCGGCTGTAGAAGAAAAAATAACCACTCGCCACCACAAAAATCAGTGCAACACCCCAGATACCCGCCCGGTATGTCGGCACAGACAGACAAGCAATTAGGGCAAAAATCGCTAGTACTGCTCCCACTATTGCGCCGCCATTTCCCAAAGGACTTTCGTAAGGTCTTAATAAATCAGGGCGACTAAGCTTTAGTTTGAGATAGCTAAACATAACCAAAATATAGGATATTACCGCCCCAAAAACCGACATATTCAAAATTACTGCATCCACATTAATTACTTTTCCCTGATCAATAATTATGACGCAGATTAATCCCAGCATAGTACCAAGAATTAATGCCCGATAAGGCGTATTTTTCTTACTAGTAACAGAAATCCAACGTGGGATATATCCGGCACGGGAAAGAGAGAAAAGAATGCGACCGTAACCATAAATTTGGGTTGGTAAACTTGCCCCCAAACCAAAACTTAAAGCGAGTGCTGTGACAAGAATACTGGTAGAACCCTTACCAAAATAAGCCTCTAAACCCTCACCTAGAGGAATATCAGATTGACCAATTACTGCCGCGCCACCACCAACACCAGAATTTAGTACCAAAGTAAAAATTGAAAGAATAATTAAAGTCCACATTCCTCCAATTAATGCCTTGGGCATATTTTTCGCCACATCTTTAGTTTCTTCGCTGGCAAGGGGCAGAATTTCGATCGCTAAATAAAACCAAATTCCGTAGGGCAAAGCTGCAAAAATACCCTGCCAACCTTTCGGTAACCAGTTTGCTGACTGCCCAGGATCAGCAGGAACATTAAAAAGTAGTTCCGGCTTAAAAATACCACCAGCAAACATATTTGCATAAAATATGCCTAATACCATAATCGCCAGCATAGTTAGGAAAAGACTGACATTTAAAGTCAATTCCAAACTATGAATAGCGATCGCGACAAAAACCATGTAGAGAATCATCCACTCCAAATAATTTGGCATATTTGGCAGCACAGGCTTGAGATAATTACTCATACTAGTCACCAGCGCCGCCGTTGCTAAAACATACTCAATGGTGACCGCAACTCCACAAATAAAACCCCAAAATGAACCAAAAGCATGACGAGTAAACGAATACAAACCACCTGCATGAGGAAAGGTAGCCGAAAGTTCAGCAAGGCAGTAGACGAGGCAAAAATACATAATCGCCATCAGGAAACTAGCGATCGCCATTCCCCAAAAACCACCCGCAGCCAAGCCATAATTCCAGCCATAAAAATTGCCAGAAATTACCGCACCAACACCCAAACCCCATAACAAAAACCAACCTGCATTTCCTTTGAGTCGTCGCTGTCTTAAATAACTTTCGTGGACAACATCGTAGGAAGCCAAACCATCAAAATTTTTTTTGAGCATCGGAAATATTCTACTAATCCAAAAGGTATCAAAGATTAAAACAAAAACATATAGATGACACCCTAACTTTGTCTTTTCTTAAGTTAAAAAAAGCCTAACTTACTCTAATTTAAGAAAAGTAGACGTATTACCTAAAGTCTAAGTTCATTAACTGGCATAAGTAATTGTTAGCACATTTTTAAAAAAGCCAAATATACTCATGCCTTAAACTCAAGTTTTGCAGATAAAAACACAGCTTGATACCCAAAATTCTTGAGCAAACTAGCTGTAAAATACCTGAGCTAAAAACTTAATCTCTAGGCAATTGCAGCCTCAACACCGCCGCTTCTTCTGGTGCAGCAGCAACTAATTGATGCCTACTATGAAAAAAGAAGTAAAAACTGGCAACAAGCAAAACCGCCACTATGCCCCAGATACCAGGACGCAAATCAGGTACAGAGCAACAAGCCACCAAAGCAACAATAGCCAAAATTGCTCCAACCGCAGCGCCCCAAATTCCTAAAGGGCTTTTGTAAGTCCAAGGTAAATCAGGAGAAAACAACTTAAGCTTGATGTAGCTAAACATGACCAAAATATAAGAAAGCACAGCACCAAATACCGACATATTCAAAATTACAGCTTCCACAGCAATATCCTTGCCGCCTCCCAGGACAAGCACACAAAATAATGCCAAAACTGCCCCTAAAATTATGGCTCGATAAGGAGTATTCTTTTTGCTAGTAATTGAAAGCCAGCAGGGAATATATCCGGCACGGGAAAGAGAAAAAAGAATTAGTCCATAGCCGTAAATTAATGCCGGCACACCTGCACCTAAACCTAGAGTTAGTGTTAGCGAAGTTACTAAAAGACTAGTTGTACCTTTACCAAAATAAGCCTCAAAACCATCTCCCAACGGCACATCAGAACTGCCAATTGCTGCAGCGCCGCCGCCAATACCCGTGTTGAAAACCAAGGTAAACACAGCAATGATAATCAGGATAAACATTCCCCAAATCAAGGCTTTGGGTATACTTCTAGATGCATCCTCAGCTTCTTCGCTAGCCAGTGGTAAGATTTCAATTGCTAGGTAAAACCACATCCCATATGGCAACGCCGCAAACATACCGCCCCAGCCTTTTGGTAGCCAACTTGCTTGTCCAGGATCAGGTGGAATATTGAAGAGTAATTCTGGCTTAAAAATACCACCAGCTATGATATTCACATAGAATATCACTAAAACCATAATCGCCAGTAGCGTTAAGAAAAGACCGACATATAAAGTCAGATTGAAACTGTAAATTGCGATCGCTACAAAAGCTGTGAACAGAATTACCCAAACTAAATAATTAGGTACTTCTGGCAGCAACGGTTTGATATACTCACTCATCCCATAAATATCTGCTGCCGTGGCAAGTATATATTCCAAAGCAACCACTACTCCACAAAGAAAGCCCAACCAAGGACCAAAAGCATGGCGAGTGAAGGAATATAAACCGCCGGCATGGGGAAGTGCCCCAGCAAGTTCAGCTAAAGTGTAGACGAGGCAGACATACATAACAGTCATCAAAACCGTGGCAATAGTCATACCCCAAAAACCAGCAGCAGCTAAACCATAATTCCAGCCATAAAAATCACCCGAAATTACTGCACCAACACCAAAACCCCATAACAGAAGCCAACCTGCATTACCAGTAAGTCGGCGCTGTCTTAAATAACTTTCGTGGACATTTTGGTAGGAAACTAAACCTTTGAAATTTTTTGCAAGCATACCCAATGATCAATTTTGAATTAATATCTAGACCAGTCAAGGTGGGACTTAACTGATGGAATCATGCTTTTCTTTTCTGTCAGATACACCCTGAATCCAGATGCTATTTCAGCCTCGTAAAAGTATTGCTACAACAAATAGCAATCTTGCCTTTATCAATCAGCGTTAACTTTGAAAGTACCCACAGAAGCCTGCAATTCTTGAGCAATTGCCACTGTTTCTTGAAGAGAGCCAGAAACTTGTCTGGTGGAATTGGAAGTGCGCTCAGAAACTAAGGCAATTTCTTTCATCAAATGTGTCACTGCTTGCGAAGTTTCCACCTGAGAAACTGTTTCTGTAGAAATCGATTGTACCAAAGTATCAATCTGGCGAGATACATCCAAAATCTGAATCAAACTCACCCTTGTCTCTTCAACTAAGTGGGTTCCTTCTACTACTTGAGCGGTTCCCAATTCCATTGCTTCCACAACTTCCAAGGTTTCTTGTTGGATATTCTCAACAATCTTTTCAATTTCCTTGGTTGCTGCTGCCGATCGCGCCGCCAATTCCCCGACTTCCTCAGCAACTACCGCAAAACCTTGTCCTTCTTCTCCGGCTCTGGCTGCCTCAATACCGGCATTAATTGCTAATAGGTTGGTTTGCAGGGCAATTTGGTCAATTAGTGAGGCAACTTTGGAAATTTTCTGGGAAGATTCACCCAAACGCTTGACTTTTTTGGCAGTTTCTGCTACTGTTTCCCTCAATGTGAAAATATTTTTCACTGAACGATCCATTGCCAGTCCACCAGCTTCGGCAGTTGAAGAAGCAGTCCGGGCAACCACCGCCGCCTGACGGGCATTTTCTGCCACCTGTTGAATAGAACGAGTCATTTGCTCTACCGAGTCCAGTGTCCGGGTGGTTTCCTCTGCCTGTTGCAGCGCTTCGGAAGAAAGTAAACGCATAGCATCTTTGTTATCTCCCAAAGAATTATTCACCTGAGTCGCCGCTTTTTTAACCTGAGTTACGATGTCCCGCAGACTTTCAATAACGGCATTAAAGAAGTCGGCAACGGTGCCAATTTCGCCAACCGTGACATCTGCCCGTACCGTAAGATCTCCTCTGGCAGCGCCTTCCACATCACTAAGTAAAGACAATAACTGCTGTTGCAGAGTTTCTTTTTGGTTGCGTTGCTCAAAAGCCAAACCTTCAGCTTTTTGGCGGGCTTGTTGAAGCTGTGCCAAAAAGTCTACACGGTCTAAAGCTAGTCCAACTTGAGTGGCGACTTCCTTAAAGAAAATGATTTCTGGATCTTGCCAATAACGTGTACTCGAACACTGATGAGTGACTAGTAAACCATGTAGCTTGTTATATGCCAAAATCGGCGCGACTAAATTGGCTTTGACTTCAAAGGGTTCAAGTTGACCAAGGTAGCAATCAGTTAAACCAGCTTCATAGATATTATCGACTGCCTTGACGCGACCTTTGAGATATTTTTCTACATAGCGATCGGCAAAACAAGGGTCAGCAATGTTGGCGCCCAAAGCTTTCGTAAAACCTTGCCCCACAGATTCAGCAACCACACTACCTTGCCAATTTTCATCAAATAGATAAACTACGGTTCGGTCAGTTTTTAAAGAATTGCGAGTTCCCGAAACTGCTGCTTGATAAATATCTTCAATGCTGAAGGATTCTCGAATTGCGGTGCTGGTTTCATTAAGCTGTTGTGCCCGCTCAGTTTCGGCGTCTTTTTGCTCCAAGAAACTAACACGCTCTAAGCTTAATCCTACTCTAATTGCTAACTCTTTGAGGAAGTTAATTTCTGACTGCTGCCAATCATGAGGTGCTGCACAATGATGAGCAATTAGTAAGCCATATAATTCACCATCACTGATAATTGGCGTTACTAAATTAGCTTTAATTTGCAGCCGTTCCATGAGCTCCAAATGCTCTGGATGAAAACCTGCTTCAAAGACATTATCAGTAGCAACAACGCGCCCTTGGCGATAATCTTCAATCAGGTGGGGAGCAATACAAGCATCTTCGACAGTTCCTCCGAGCGATCGCTGCCAAACGGGCAGGACTGCTTCTGTAGCGATGTAGCCGCGCCAATCGGGGTGGAAACGATAAATCACAACCCGATCAACTTCCAGGATGCGTAGCGCCCCTTGCACGGCTTTTTCAAAGATCTCGTTTAAGTCTTCGGAAGTCCGGGCGCGGGAAACGGCAATATCACCAAATAAGCCCACTTGTTCGGTTTCAGCAGCTTGTGTCCATAACAGGCTTTCAATGCGACTTGCCATCATGTTGATGTTAGAACCAAGGGTAGCAAATTCGTCCTCACCTTCGACGGTAACGCGGGTGTAAAGTTCGCCTTGTCCGAGCTTTTCAACGGCTTCGCTAGCTTCAACTATGGGGCGAGTTGCCTGTCTCGCCAAATAGGCGGCAATCACACTAACGAGTAAGGTTGTTAAGCCGGTGCCTATGGTCAAAATAAGTAGTAATTGACGCTGTGGTGCAAAAGCAACGCTGGTTGGTGTAACCATTGCCGCAGTCCATTTCAAATCCTGCAAGCCTTCAAGTTTGGAAAATGGTGCATAGGCAACTAATTCTTCTTCATTGTCAGTTTTGTCGGTAACAATTGTGCTTCCAGGCTTCACAATTGAGCGCGACTCAGGCAAGTTGGAGAAGATTTCTGTCATATCTTTTCCTTCTGTATTTTTTTCTTTGCTCAAGAAAATTTTACCCGTCGAGGCATCAATTAAAAAATATTGCTCACCATTTATGCCAAAGTCTTTGATTAGATCTTCTAAAAGATTTATGGGCAGCCGCGAAACAACAATGGTAGTGGTTTTACCGGTCACACTATCTTTGATTGGTGCTGCAAAGTTAATGGAATACTTGCCAGTTTCTTTGGAGATTTGGGGGCTGCTAACTACAGGCTGATCGGTTTTGAGGACAGCTTGAAAGTAATCGCGATCGCCTAAGTTAGGTAAAGGGTTACCTATAGATTGGGCAATGATATCGCCTTTGAGATCGAGGATGGCAATGCTGTCATAAACTAAGTAGGAATCTATATAGCGATTGAGAATTGCTTGCTTTTCAGTCAGAGGCAAAGCTTCGCTGACTTTGGAGTTAGTAAAAGCAGCCTGAGATGACAGGACTTGAATATCTGCATAACGCTCACGCATGAAGCGCTTGACTTTATCTTCTAAGCTACTCGCACGGTCAACTTGTGTTTGGGTAATTTGCTCAGAGAATTTTTGGTTGGCGGCGTTATAAGCGGTGATGCCTGTCAGCAAGACGGGGACTGTGCCAAGTGCGATCGCTAAGGCTGTAACTTTTTGGGTTAAACCTAGTTTTTTCCAGCCAAGAATTCCTGTTTTTTGGGAATTTTGTGTGGTCAGTTTATCTAACTTCTGAAACTCATTAATATTAAAGGATGACTTGGGTGAAGCGGGCTTGAGATGTTGCTCATTAGTATGAGTCGATGCACCATTTTTAGGGTTATCAACTAGAGAGTTATTTTCCGGTTCTTTTAATTCCGAGTTGTGAATTTTTAGCTCTGGATCAAACTGAGTAGACATGAGAAAGGTTCCTTGAATTGGTGATCTGGAAGCAGATATTTAAGTGCAATGAAAGAGGTGTTTTTGTCTTACAGCTAAACGCGCCAGTAGTAAATGTATAATTTCTGAGTGATTCTCTAAACTTTGTTTTTAGTCAACAAAGTTCTGCCTTGAACCAACTACTTTCCGTTGCGCCCGCCAGTCATAAGATAAGGAGCGCAGTTTTGTTTCAACAAGCGGTAAAATGAGAATAGATTTGCTATCAAAGTTGATGCGCGATGCCAAGTATGTAGGGAACTAGCAAGCACGAAACGAAGTTTTATTTGGTTGCATTATGTGCCGTTTTAGGAAACACAATGCTTAAACATCGGACATCAATTGGATTTTTCGGAAGTTGTCAAATGCACCACAAGAAGAGATGAGACTTCAGACAAGTTATCTGATGCCAGAAATTTAGCTTTTAGGCAGAAGATAGGCACACTTGCCGTGAATAGAGCTCAACAACTAACCTGACAAAAACTCAGTTGTTGATACTTCCACGTGTCAAGAGCAAGATTATTGCCTCATCTGTGCCAAAAGGCTCCGAGAAGGGCTGCTTACAGCACTCGACGACAGGCGACACCTGCCGCAGCGACTCCACCACCTGCGGCGATTAAAGCGCCCATTGGACCACCAACTGCCTCGCCTGCCACAGCCATTTCAATTGCTACAGCTAGAACACAATCATCCAAATCTTCGTCCGTTGCCGGTTGAGCATTGGGATGGTTGTCTTTCCAAGCTTGAGCTAGGGGAAGGGCAAGTTTGGCGAGTTGGTTATTGAGGTCAAACTCCCGTAGTTCTTCACGAGATACGGGGTTAGAATTATTCGGCTTCAGACTACTGGACTTTTTTTCTGAGTTGGAGAAACCCATATTGCTAATACCTAAAAAACACCACATTCAGGACGAATGAGATCGAAGAGGAGATGCTAAATTACCCTGGTGGTGATCAACTTGGAGAAGTCAAGCAAGAGGTTTGAGAGCTAGCCCATTGCTTTGGTCTTCTCTAGTGAGTAGATTCGTAAGACAGTCGTATAACGTGTATTACGATATCTGCATGATAAGCCAATTAATAGGGAATTAGCAAGAAAGTCAATTAGTCTTTATTCAGTCTTCACAAGTCGCCACTAATTGCTGATGATTTTCCGGATCAGGACTGAGAGTGAAAGAATAAAGTAGATTCGAGAGCGAAAAAAGTATAATATTTAGGCGTTGAGCAGCAAAGATCCCGGCTCACAGATGAGGAAAAGAAAGCTTTTTTGAGCTATCGTGGTTTGCTCACAAAGCGGCGTTGCAGCGTTGTGCTGTTAAGTTAGCGGTATGTAGCCTCATCACCCCAAAGTGCGATCGCCTTCTCTTAATAAAAAGAACCTAGTCATCAATGTTTAACTTTGAAAGAGAAATAATCAAACGTTACCTTGTCTTGAGAGTAAGAAAAGAAAACGAGCTTTGTCTCCTACTCAAACAAAACTGTAACATCACTTGATTGAAGGAAATAATTCCAAATTTTTAGGGCTAAATCGCTCTCAAATTCAAGATTTTCGACGGAATAACATTTTTCTGAGCCCTCAGCAAATTCATTATCCAACGAACCTTCCGGAATCGTGAGACAGATGTTAACAATTGGTATATCTTTTCCCTCACAACACCCGCTATAACTACTTAATTTAACTGAAGCAACACAGTCAAGGTTAATAATCAAATCTGCGAGTCGGATAAATGCCATAATGCTCTCCTCGCTACAATAAATTAATAAATTAATAGATTTTTCACAAAAAACTTTTAGACAATTAGATAGCCTAGCAAAAGCAGATTGTAGCCTGTGAATTTTGGGCATTCTCCACACTTATGAAGGTAAATAATTTAACTAATTCTTAGATGGCAATTAAGTATTTTTACTCTTCTTTCTAACATAAATAACAATGTCTCAACTGTATGATACCTAGCAAACTCGTAATACACCATTTGCATAGTATGACAAGCAGAGGATTATCGGCAACAAACTCAAGATAGCTTTATTAATTCTTTAAATTGTTTAGTTAGTTTTAGCTTGACAACTAGCTAATAATAATATTTGTTAATGATTACCAAATTACCTAAAAAGGCAACTATTATATCTAGCTTCAAAGCTAAAACAGGAAAGTTTGACGTTAGCGCTAAGATTTTTTCAAAAATTAACCTTGATCAAGGTAATCGATTACTACCTTTGAAGGAGGAAACCTTAATTCTGTAAATTTTTTAAGTAGACTGACTCGGATAAAATAAAAGGGACTTAATAAATAACCCCAGTGAAATGCCAATTCACAAGCAGCAACTATCTCCGCAAAAGATTCGGAGTTGACTTTAGCTGCTAACCTTTGTTTTCTTGATTCAATTAAATGAAGTAATAGTCGCCGCCAACTTCCTAAAAATGTTCTTATGAGAACATTTTGCTTCTGCCAAAAACGAGTATTAAGCATTCTGAGACAGCAACTATTTAATCCGACTCCATAAGAAAGCCGCACTAAATAATCTTTCTCCAAGCGCCAACTAGGTATTTGATGATAAGTTTCCATTTCTGGGTTGTACCAAATTTCCCAACCTGCCTTGTGGAGGTGAAGCATCGCTTCTAAATCTTCACCACCCACCAAAGATTTCCCTACTCTACCCGCAAGCATGGGTACTTGAGGAACAGCAGACCAAGCTTGTTTACGAACAACTAATCCCGCTCCTGGTGGTAAAATCAACTTATTTGGTTCATAGAGATGAGCTTGTGAACCTCTTTTAGTTATGCCAAAAAATGGTGCAATACGTTCAAAGTTTTGGGGCGGTTCGATTTCAAAATCACCATGAATTTGACTAGCATAAGCACCTGCTTGGGGATGATTTTTGCCAAAAGCATAGGCAGCAGCTACCCAATTTAGGGCAGGTAAATTATCATCGTCAAGTAAACCCACTAAATCACTACTCGCTTCTTTAATTGCTCTGTTTCGTGCAAAAGCTGCGCCTTGTCTGGACTCTAAACAATATTTTAATGCACCTGGTTTAATCCAATTAGCTTGATATTCAAGAGCAATCTTTGCTGTGGCATCTTGACTATTATTATCAACGATAATAACTTGCCAATTTAAGTGTTCTACCCCAATTTGGGCTTGCAGTCTTGACAGAATTTTAGCTAATCTATTTTCACTATTATAAGTAGGAATAGCCACGGTAAAATCGATTGACATAAGTCGTTATAATATTAGTAATTTAGCAATCTATAATTCTCAGTATATTTAACTGCTATGTTTGAATGATAATTGCTGTATGTTTTTGTACTTTGACATCAAAATTAGGCTGACTCTTTCAAAATCCCTCAGTAAATTATCCTAATTTTTTCGTTTATAATAGCCGTTTTTCCACAAGTAAAAAGGACTAATTAAACTGCTGATAAATAACTCCATTTCGCAAGCAGCAATTAAATCAGATTGAACATTGGTTCCGTATTTTAATAAGTGTTTAGCTATTTTTCGTAGATCATTGCTAAGATAAGCGACAGTTGCAATGGGGCGCTGCCAGGGTTTAACACTGAGCATTCTTGTAACATGACGGCTTAAGCCAATGCCTTGGAAAAATGGAATTAAATACTCGCGTTTTAAACGCCAATCTGGAATTTTATGATCAATTTTCATGGCAGGATTGTACCAAATTTCCCAACCATTAGCTTGGATATGGGCAAGCATTTCTAAATCCTCGCTTGTCACCATACTAGTCTGAGTACGTCCAGTTAAAATGGGCTGATCAGGAACACTTTCTAACCAAGCTTGTTTCCGTACAACTAAGCCAGCAGAAGGTGGTAATACTTTCTTTTGGGGTTCATAAAGTAGTGGAGTTGAACCCTTTTGGGTGATGGCTAAAAAAGGGGCAATTCGCTGGAAATTTTCTGGCGGCGCTACTTCAAAAACCCCTTGAATTTGACTGCCATAAGCACCAGCTTTTGGATGTTCTTGAGCAAATTTATAAGCAGATTCTACCCAGTTAGGTGCAGGAATATTATCATCATCTAAAAAGCCAACTAATACACCATTTGCTTCTGTAAAAGCACGGCGTCTGGCAAAAGCTGCCCCTTGTTTTGCCTCGAAGTAATATTTTAAAGGATATTGCTGCAACCAATTATTTTGATATGCTTGAATTATTTGCGCTGTATCATCTGTACTATTATTATCAATAACAATTACTTCCCAGCTAAAGTTTTCTGTAGAAGTTATTTGCAATTGTAATTGAACTAAAACTTCCGGTAGACGCTTTGCTCCGTTGTAGGTGGGAATGGCAACCGTCAAATCAACGTTCATCGTCTGTACCAATTAGAAATAGAAAGTCTTGGGGTTACTTTAGTATGCCCTGATGATGAGCAAAAGTCTTCTAAAAAATCCACTAAGAGCTAAAATTTATTTTAAGAGGACTTAACGAGAATACTTATGGCTGAAATTACGCGCCGCAACTTTCTGATTACATCAACATTAGCTGCTGGGTTTGCACTAGCTATTCAGCCAATTTTTGCTCAAGTTATCACCACAGATACTCAAGGATTAGTAGCAGGTGAAGTAAAGATTCCTGTGCCAGATGGGGTAATTCCAGCATACAGGGCAATGCCGGCAACGGGTGACAATTTCCCTGTAGTATTAGTTGTACAAGAAATCTTTGGTGTCCATGAACATATTCAGGATATTTGTCGCCGTTTTGCTAAGTTAGGATATTTAGCGATCGCTCCTGAAATGTTTGCCCGTCAAGGTGATGTTTCTAAACTCAGTGATGTGCAAGAAATTATTTCAAAAGTTGTCTCAAAAGTTCCCGATGCTCAAGTCATGTCCGACTTAGATGCAACTGTTAGTTGGGCAAAAAAATCATCCAAAGGAAATACTGATAAATTAGCAATTACAGGATTTTGTTGGGGTGGGCGCATTACCTGGCTATACAGTGCTTACAACCCCAATGTTAAAGCAGGAGTTGCTTGGTATGGGCGCTTGATGAGTGCATCTACACCTCTAACTCCCAAGCATCCTGTTGATATTGTCGCTGATTTAAAAGTACCAGTTTTAGGACTTTATGGCGGCAAAGATGATGGTATTCCACTTTCTACAGTAGAGCAAATGAGTCAATCTTTGAAAATGGGAAATAATGATTCAGAAATTATCATTTATCCAGACGCGCCACACGCTTTTAATGCTGATTATCGCCCATCATATCGAAAAGAGGCAGCAGAGGATGGTTGGAAGCGTCTACAAGCTTGGTTTAAGAAGTATGGAGTAGCTTGAATGCAGTCAGACTAAATGCGACTACATGAAACAAAGCCTGCGACGGCAGGCTAATTGTATTTCCTGCTCAAAAAGTAGAAATATCAGCTCATAACCCAAATCAGCTAATGCCTATGACAGCCTCAACTCCTACAAGTATTCAAACAATAAATGCAACCACCTTCCCACAATGGCAACCTGCAACTTGGGAAGATTATTTAAGATGGCGTGATGCTCCAACTCCAGAAATAATTAAACTATTTTTTGATCAGAATCAACTTTTAATTGATATGGGTTCCGAAGGAATTAATCATGCTAGTGTAAGTGACCTTTTCACTATGTTATTTGGTTTTTGGTTTAATCATTATCGCACTCAAACAGCCGCTTCCTTTGGACGTTGCTTGATTGAAAAACCAAATACACAAGCTGCTGCACCAGATTTGGTATTATACATTGGTAAAAATGTACCACAGTGGCAACCAGGAGAACCGCGACGCATTGACTTAACTAAGTGGCGAGTACCTGATTTAGTGGGCGAGGTTTCTGATACAACATTAGCAACTGATTTGGATGAAAAGAAACAACTCTATGCAGCACTTTTAATTCCCGAATATTGGGTAATTAATGTTTCAGGTAAACAAGTTATGGCATTTCGGCTCCAGGAAAATAGTAAGTATCAGCAAATTAGTCAATCTGTGGCTTTAGAAAATTTAGCCATAGTTTTATTAGAGCAAACCTTAGAAAGATTGAGTCAAGAATCTAACATCAATGCTGCTCTTTGGTTTGCTCAACAAATTGCCGAAGTAAGTTAATTTATTTGCTTGTTTTACCAAATTAACCGCCACTAATCTTGGCTTTGTAGCCCAACTCAGATAAAATTTCCACAAGTTTCTGAGTATGGTCGCCTTGAATTTCAAGGGTATCATCTTTAATAGCACCACCAGAACCACATTGATTTTTAAGCTGCTTTAATAACTTAGTTAAAGTTTCAGATGTAGTTTGAAAACCCGTGATAATTGTTACAGTTTTCCCCTTACGTCCTTTGCGGGAAGCTTGTACTCTCAAATTTTGTTGATTTGGTGGAAGTTCTTGCACAGCACGCTCTACAGCAGCAGGTTTACTACCGGGACCAAACTCACTATAAACAACACGATTTCCCGAAGAATTATTTTTAGATTTGGATGATGCCATCTGGTTAAATTTGCCCTATTTATGAATTTTCACCTGTCTGTAATTCATTCTCAAGGTATAAGACTTGAGCCAATCTCATCTGTAATAATTAACAACAAACTCCTAACCTAACTAACCATCAATGAATACTGCCCAACGCCTTATTACCCTCAATCGTATTCGTAAACTTAGCCGCCTTATGGATACCGCAATTGGTATTCCAGGAACCAAATTCCGCATCGGTTTAGACCCAATTATCGGCTTAATTCCAGGGGCAGGTGACCTTGTTAGTACAGCATTTTCTGCTTATATTATCTATCTTGCCACTCAAATTGGCATCTCCTCTCAAGACCTCAAAAAAATGATTCTTAACATTGGACTAGAGGCAGTAGTGGGAACAGTACCTCTAGTCGGAGACTTATTTGATGCTTACTACAAATCCAACATTCGCAACCTGGCAATATTAGAAGAACATTTGCAAAATGAACCCCAACTCCAAGAACTTGTGACAGCGCCTACATCTGTCATTCCAACTATCAACACACCCGAAAAAATCGATCAACTTTGACCTGCCAAACGACGCTGCACAACCTTAGCAAACCTATCGCGACCTTCCTCTAAATTTGCAGGAATACCATTTGGATAAGCTTGAGAAATCAAATTTTTAAGCCTTTCTAAACGATTTTCTGGATTAGGATGAGTACTAAAAAACTCTGGAGATGTACCACCCTTTCTGGCAGCACCAAGAATCTGCATAAGTTCCAGAATTCCTGTTGGTTTATAACCAGCTTCTCTGATGAACCGAAAACCTAATTGATCAGCTTCCAATTCATCCTCACGCCCATAGCGCAGACTCACCAATTGATTAACAGCTTGCGCCAAAACTGCCGCCTGTCGTGCATCATTAGGATTATCACTAGCAGCAATTCCTACCGCATTAACTAAGGCTCCACTAAGCTGTTGTTTAGCCAAATGTTCCGCACCGTGACGCGCCACAACGTGACCAATCTCATGCCCTAAAACTCCTGCTAATTGAGCCTCAGAATTGAGACGTTTGAGTAGTGCAACTGTAATAAAAATAGGACCTCCAGGCAAAGCAAAAGCATTAATTGTTTGAGGATCACTTAGTAAATAAAATTTATAAGGATAACGGGCATTCGCAGAAGGTGCTTGAGCTGCAGCCGACTTTTCAACAATTCGAGAACCCACCTGATTAACATAATTTTGTAATGCCGCATCTTGGAACAGTCCGCCATGTCGGGCAGCCATTTTTCCTTGTGTTTGTTGCCCTAAAACTACTTCCTGTTGCGGCGAAAGCTGTACTCGTTGCTTTTCTCCAGTGATAGGATTTGTCACAACATTTGTACAATAAGTAAACAATCCAAAAACTGCAAACAATAATCCAATACCCAAACGCATTAGTAGTCTGTTCACTTGTTTCTCCCAAAGACCTTGGCAGCAAGTTACCATACAGAGTACTCACCCTACATCAGTCTAAAGTGACGATGTTATTGATCAACAAACACGAAGAAAGTTGAACACAACTTAATAATGAAAGCGCAGATGAATGCGAGGATGAAGCTTGTCTTCAACCGGCGTGCCATTAATAAGATGTTGTTCCACAATTATTGGCACGTCATCAGGTTGCACCCGGCAATACCATGTTTCTTCAGGAATAATTCGCACAGTTGGACCGGCACTACACTGCCCTTGGCAACCGCAACCCTTGACTGTAAAACCCGCCACCTCAGACGCTTCAAAGGCAGCAAGTACAGCGGCAGAACCCGCCTCAAGACAAGATGTGTGCTGGCAGACTAAAACGCAGGGCGTTTCTGATGTTGCGTTGGCGGAGGAATTGATGTTCACGTGTTGTTAGGCAAAATAAGTACAAATTGAGCAAATCTTGATTTGAATAGATGGTTCTGCCGACCTGTCCAAGACCCAAAAGTTCCGTCGCCGGCATTCCTACTCTTTAATTCCTAATCTTACTAATCAGCCAGAATCGCTACTTTGCCGGACAAAAAGGCGATTATTCTCAAATACGGCTGGTTTGCTCTGGTTATAGGGGGTCACGGGATACATCTGACTATTACAGTCTAAGCCTTAACCTATATACAAGTTGTGATGACCATCTCAATAACTTCGCTAAAACTAACTGAGGCAGCGCCTTCTTAGGCATTTATTAAAAATAAGCAGCAAAATGGCTAAGGATGGTGAACTATTATTAAAAAAAACCAAGCATACCTTAAAAGTCTCCCAAAATCAGCAATTATACATAGACCAATACAACTGAGATCTTTTACAAGCTCAGAGCAGCTTTAAAGTATCTACGGCAATGAATCTACCAGCTAGGAAAGAGAGATGAAAACTTAATGTGTTTGCAACCGACGATACCTCGAACAGGTTGCCTGTATTTAGCGTAGAAGGTTCAATATCTAGGTGAGCAAACCTTTCTAATTCTCTAAAGATCTCAATAATTTGAATGGGAAGAAATCAGCATTCTATCCCCATATAATCTCATGGCTGATCATGCTCAAACACAATTCTGGTTTATCAAGAAAGTGTCTACTCGTACAACTATGTTAATCAAAAACTCCAACTCAGACTTTTCTTTCCCAGAAATCTTGCAAATCTTGGAAAAGGATCGTAAAACAGGCTTGCTCACACTGAGTGGTTTGCCGTCGTCCGCTGTGTCGCCAATTTTTTATATTTGGGTAGAGCGGGGGCGTTTGGTGGCAGCAGCCAACAGCTTAGATCATCAAGGTTTGGTAAAACTAATTGAGCAACGTCAATGGGTTAGCAAACGAGTTTTAGATAAACTAGTTCATTGGTGCTGCCCCATTGATCAACCACTAGGTTTTTGCCTGAAAAATCAAGGCGTCTTGCGACCGGAACAACTCAAACAATTATTTAATGTACAAGTACTACAGCCGGTAAGTGCGCTATTTTACCTAAACCAAGGTCAGTTGCAATTTGACCCTGAAGCGTCTACACCAAGACGAGAAATGACCGGTTTAAGTGTATCCGCCTCAGCTTTAAAGCTGTTTGTTTTACCAGAAGACGCCAAAGCTTTGCGTACTCCTTGGAATGGCGTTGTTGGCTCCACCATAAGTTACAAAAATCGCTTCTCAAACACAGATTTGGTTAGTTGAGGTCTTGCTGACAGGCAACAAGATCGTAAAGCTGTCAACTTTACCATAAAGTTTTGATGTGATTATTTATACCCGCTAATCTAAGCAATCTCTATCTGAAAGTAGATGTAAACTTATAATTTGAAGTGATAATTTCTGTGTATAAATTACACAGCATCTTAAGCAGTATGTATTGTCTGTGACCAACAAGCTACTTAATATGTGATGCCTATCAGTCTCAAACGGTACTTGTCTCACAGGTAGTATCAGCCATACGGGTCAAACTATTACCATTGAGCCAAACCTTTTGAATGTGATAGCCATCAGTCTCAACTGGTACTCGTAGCACAGGTTGCACTAGCGATAGTCAGTAAAAATACTATCATCAAGTAAAACCAGAATAAAAGCCAAATCCCCAAAACAAATATGAAAGCATTAGAACTTTTAAAACGTTACAAATTAGGAGTCAGAGACTTTCGAGACGTAACGCTTTCAGGTGCTGATCTGAGTAATACCACCTTGTTAGGTATCAATCTAAGTGGTGCTGATCTCAGTGGTAGTAATTTAAGTAACATCGATCTCAGTAATGCTAACCTCAAGGGAGCCAACTTATTTGGCGCTGATTTATTGAATGCAACCTTAGTTGGTGCAGATTTGAGCGAAGCCAATCTTAGCGGTGCTGATTTATTAGGTAGCAACCTCAATGATGCTGATTTATTTAATGCTAATTTATTAAGTACAAATTTAAAATATACTAACCTCAGCGATGCCAATTTGTTAGGTGCAAATCTTAGTTATTCTAACCTCTTAGGTGCCGATTTATTTGGTGCTAACCTAATCGGTGCTGACCTTAGTTATGCTGACTTGTTGAGTGCCAATTTATTTGGTGCAAACTTAATGAGTGCTGATCTTAGTTATGCCAACTTGCTAGGTGCAAATCTGAGCTATGCCAACTTGCTAGGAGTTAATATGTATTATCCAGCCAGTCTTTTGGCAGCCAACCTCAGCGGCGCAAATATGCTGGGTGCAAATATGTTAGGTGCAGATTTAATGGCGGCAACATTAACTGAAGCTAAATCAATTGATGTTTACTTGCAGTCAGCTAACTTGCAAGTATCAAACTTAGATCATGCCAAGTTAAGTCGTTTAATTAACGCTGTTACTAATCGTCAGAGTCTAGCTTAATTCCTATAGAGATACTGCTCAAACATCTGAAAAAAATCTGCAATTAAACTGGTCAGAATCAATTATTTAGTATCATCTTTGAAGAAAGGATTTTGCTGATTCGGGGTGTCAACTATACCTGCTTTCAGTAGCCTTAAAACCCTAGACACAGCATAGGATGTAGATGAGCTATCTCGAAACAACTGCTAAATTTTATAGCGAAGTTGCCGAAACACCACAAGTTGGGTTATGTTGCGTCCAAAGCAGTCCCGTACAACTGCCAGGACTTAGTATTCCAATTCAGATGCAGGAGATGAATTACGGTTGCGGCACAACAGTTCATCCGGCAGAATTAATCAACGCCCCAACTGTATTATACGTGGGTGTTGGTGGTGGTTTGGAAGCATTGCAATTTGCCTATTATTCCAGACATCCTGGTTGTGTCATTGCCATTGAACCGGTTAGCGCCATGCGTGAAGCAGCAACACGTAACTTGCAACTTGCCGCCACAGAAAATCCTTGGTTTGACCCCAGTTTTGTAGAAATTCACGACGGAGACGCCTTTGCTCTACCTGTGCCAGATGCCTCTGTGGATGTTGTTGCCCAAAATTGCCTATTTAACATTTTTGAGCCAGAAGACCTATCTAAGGCGCTTCAAGAAGCATTTCGGGTCTTAAAGCCAGGTGGACGCTTGCAGATGAGCGACCCGATCGCAACTAGTCCCATTCCAGAGCATTTGCAACAAGATGAAAGATTGAGGGCAATGTGTCTATCTGGCGCATTAACTTACGAGCAGTATACCCAACAAATTGTTGATGCGGGCTTTGGGCAGGTAGAAATTCGCGCCCGTCGTCCTTACCGACTTTTGGACTGTAAAACTTATCAGTTAGAAGCTGATTTATTGTTAGAAAGTTTAGATTCAGTTGCCTTTAAAGTGCCAATTCCTGAAGATGGTGCTTGTATTTTTACAGGGAAAACAGCAATTTATAAAGGAGAGCAAGAAATTTTTGATGACTCGGCAGGACATATTTTGCAACGTGGTGTACCTGCGGCGGTGTGCGATAAAACGGCGGCAAACTTAGGTACTGCCCAAAACGTATTAATTACTGATTCTACATGGCATTATGTAGGCGGCGGTTGCTGTTAGGGGTTTTTGGCATTGCTAATTAGAAGCTAGAGGTGGAGACGTTTTGCTAAAACGTCTCTGCAATCTAGGCAGTTGAGATAGGCATAGTTTGGGCTAAAATTAATTAGTTGTTTCAATAAAACTTGATGCAAGTAGAATTTCTGCCTCCAACACAAGCCTTAATTGCTGCTGGTTTTCATGCCTTATCTGAGCCACTACGAATTAGATTATTAGAACTTTTGCGATCGCAAGAGCTATGTGTCTGTGAACTGTGTGAAATCCTGGAAGTTAGTCAGTCTAAGCTTTCTTTCCATCTAAAAACCCTGAAAGAAGCGGGTTTGGTGCGATCGCGTCAAGAAGGGCGCTGGATTTATTACAGTTTAAATTTGCCGCAATTTGTCGTATTAGAGCAATATTTAGCGGAATTTCGCCGCTTTAGTCCAATTTTACCTGCACGTCTCTGTTCTGACCCTTCTTAATCCATCAACTTTCTTAAACTCTTCATCGCCTCATCTTCTGGACTTCTTAACTTGACAAATCAAGTTTTTTTGAAATGATAGATATGTACCCCAAATGCAAGGAAGCAGAGGAGAACGATGAATGCAAGAGTGCAGAAGTTGATCAAAGGCTTTTGGTATATAGCTTTAACAAGCATTACAGCCACACTCCTTTCTTCATGCAGCAATCAAGTGCAATCGGGTCAAGTACCAACCCAAACAATAAAAATTGATGGATCGAGTACGGTTTATCCGATCACAAATGCGATCGCTGCCAAGTTTCAGGCAACTCAAACCGATCCGCTCAAAATCACTGTTAATATTTCCGGTACCAGTGGTGGGTTTAGAAAGTTCTGCGAAGGTACAACCGATATTAGCAATGCCTCGCGCCCGATCCTAAAAGAGGAAATGGCACTTTGCAACCGTAGTAATGTGCGCTACATAGAACTGCCGATCGCCTTTGATGCCCTGACTGTGGTAGTTAATCCCCAAAACGACTGGGCGAAAAACATCACAGTGACAGAGTTGAAGAAAATCTGGGAACCTGCTGCCGAAGGGAAAATTACCAAATGGAACCAAGTCCGCGCCTCTTGGCCCAATCGACCACTTAAACTTTATGGTGCGGGGAAAGACTCTGGAACCTTTGACTACTTCACCGAAGCAACCGTAGGTACAGTCAGAGCAAGTCGCAAAGACTATACAGCTAGCGAAGATGACAATGTGTTAGTGGATGGAGTCAGCAAAGACCCAAATGCCCTAGGTTACTTTGGTTTTGCCTACTACGAAGCCAACCTCAGTCGGTTAAAAGCACTAGCTGTTGATAACGGTAAAGGCGCAGTATTGCCTTCAGTTAAGGCAGTAGCAAAGTCTCAGTATCAACCCCTTGCCCGTCCTTTGTTTATTTATGTTAACTTCGAGTCAGCTCAAAACAAACGAGAAGTCCAAAATTTCGTGGAATTCTACATCCAGAAAGCACCAACATTTGTTAATGACGTGGGATACATTCCTCTATCTGAGCAAGCCTACCACCTGGCTCGTATCCACTTTGACGGAGGTAAAGTTGGCACAGTGTTTGGTGGGAAGGCTCAAATTGACTTAACCCTTGGCGAGTTGTTACGCAAACAAGCAACATTTTAGTTTGATGAAGCCAGTAAGCAAATCAGTCTTTAGGGTGACTATTTTAGAATCAATTCGGCAATGGAGGCGAGAAGCTTATGCAGAAGGCATTGGCACATTTATCTTAGTTTTTGCTGGCACTGGTGCTGTCATGGTTAACAAAATCAGCGGTGGTGCGATCACTCATTTGGGGATCAGTTTCGTATTTGGGGCGGTTGTGGCGGCGTTGATTTATAGCGTCGGGCATTTAAGCGGCGCACACTTCAACCCGGCGGTGACTTTGGCATTTTGGGCAAGTGGCTTTTTCCCCAAGCGTCGAGTGCTGCCTTATATTTTGGCGCAATCTGTGGGAGCGATCGCAGCTTCTTCATTATTGTTAATTGCTTTGGGACCCGTTGCCCAACTAGGAGCGACATTACCGCTAAATGATCAGTGGTTGCAGTCGTTGGTTTTGGAAACCGTTTTAACGTTTATTTTAATGTTTGTGATTTTAGGCTCAGGACTTGATCGCCGCGCCCCCATTGGCTTTGCGGGGCTGGCAATTGGTTTAACAGTGGGCTTAGAAGCGGCATTTATGGGACCAATTACTGGGGCGAGTATGAACCCAGTGCGATCGCTAGGTCCTGCTTTAGTAGGCGGAATTTGGCAGCATCACTGGATTTATTGGGTTGCGCCAATATTAGGCGCACAATTAGCCGTAATTGTCTATCGGCAACTTTCTAATGGATTTAAAGATATTATAAGTGAGGAAAAATAATGAAACGTGTGATGTTTGTTTGCAAGAAAAATTCTGCCCGTTCCCAAATGGCAGAAGGCTTTGCTAAAACATTGGGTAAGGGAAAGATTGAAGTAGTTAGTTCGGGATTAGAGGCAAGTCTTGTTAGACCAGAAGCGATTGCAACAATGAAAGAGATTGGCATTGATATTAGCGAGCAACACTCTAAGCCTCTGAGCGATTTTAATGCTGAAGACTTTGATGTAGTAATTTCTCTATGCGGTTGTGGAGTTAATCTTCCGACAGATTGGGTATTACGAGAAGTGTTTCAAGATTGGCAACTTGATGATCCGGCTGAACAACCAGAAATTTTTCCTAGAGTACGTGATGAAGTTAAGGAACGAGTGAGTCAGTTAATTGAGTCTGTGGAAAAAGCTGCACCTGCTGGATGAGATGGGAATACTTGAAAAGTAGTAGAAATTTACTCACCAACATGAGGCTAGCAATCAGCCACAAAATAAAGATTAATTCTCAATCACGTCTAACTATTACCTAACTTTTGTTGCACAATGTCCTTCACTCATAAACCCAGAATTTTATTTTTATACGGCTCATTACGAGAGCGTTCTTACAGTCGTTTATTAGCAGAAGAAGCGGCGCGAATTATCCAAGAATTAGGTGCAGAAGTAAAGTTTTTTGACCCTCGTGAGTTACCGATTCGTGGTAGTGTTAAAGAAACACATCCTAAAGTTCAAGAGTTACGAGAATTGAGTTTGTGGTCTGAAGGTCAAGTTTGGTCAAGTCCAGAAATGCATGGTAATATTACTGGCATTATTAAAAATCAAATTGATTGGATTCCCTTAGAATTAGGCGCAGTCAGACCAACTCAAGGTAGAACTTTAGCTGTTATGCAAGTAAGCGGCGGTTCGCAATCTTTTAACTCTGTTAATACGCTGCGAATTTTAGGGCGCTGGATGCGAATGTTTACGATTCCCAATCAGTCTTCTGTTGCCAAAGCATATCAAGAGTTTAATGAAGATGGAACGATGAAAGATTCAGCTTATCGGGACAGAGTTGTTGATGTTATGGAAGAACTTTATAAGTTTACCATCCTCCTACGGGAGCAAGTTGATTATCTAACTGATAGATATA
>JBATUR010000053.1:0-1995 GCA_049671305.1 Coleofasciculaceae cyanobacterium | reverse complement strand
TTCCGTAGAGCTCCTTCAAGGACTACTAATACTAGGACAGCTTGAACTGAACGACGCCAGTTGAGAGATGAAATTCCAATTATCAATACAAGAATTGGAATACCAATTACTAAAAATTTCAAGGATTTAACCTCCTTAATTAGTTTTTTGATGAATCAGTTGATTGCTATCATGAAAAAATCCTTGGCTTTTAACTAAACAAAATTAATAGTTAGTTACTATTCAGATGTTATGGCTATTTTTTTGCAGAAAACCAGCGATTATGTTCAATTGGTCTTAATTCTGGTAAAAAGATTCTCCACCAAGCATTAGGAATTATTTTACACTCATATCCTAGGTTAGATAAATGAGATATACAATTTTTCTCTAGTTCCTCAGAATGAGTTTCAATAACCAATAAACAAGTTTTGCTACTTAAGATTTTTGTACAGCTTTGCAGTGCTTCTAATTCACCTCCATCAATATCCATTTTTATAAATATTGGTTCTTTGGCTTGTAGTAAAAGCTGGTCTAAAGTAATAGAATTATTACTTGAATTCAACCCTATATATTTAGGAGTCCATTGAATTCTTTCAGAAAAATTAAGCGAATTTAAGTTAAGGTTTTTCAAACACTTTTGCTTCAACTCTAAATCAGGTTCGCAGGCAATAATATTGGCTTGAGAATTGAGTACAGAAGCTGTAACTGTATAGTAGCCATTGTTAGCTCCTACATCAACAATTGTCTTTGCTTCTAAAGCATATTCACGTACTATTTTAGCAATTTCTTGTTCATAAAGACCATAAATGTCTTGAGTATGATGCGCCGGATCTATTTCCATAACTATACCTTTAGCAAGACCAAGTTTAATTTTTGTTGGTCGGCTACCTGGTTTAACTAGTATATTTTTAAATTTACGAATAATTAGGGAAACTAAATTTGTTTTTTGCATTTTGATTGACTCAAACAATGTTTAAAATAACAGCTAATTTTTAGGCTAAATTGTAAATTTGATCAGCAAAGAGTTTTGCTTGTATTGATAATTGATGAGCTTGATACCAGACATGGGCAAAATTTGCGATCGCTTGTAAATTGAGTGCTGCTCCTATTCTTGAGTTTTCAGGAATCCAGTATTGTTTTCCTGCTTCTATTCCATCTAATTGAGAAGGGTTATAACGAGCGCTAATTGGCAGCATTCCGTGGGAACAATAAGCAGCAAAAATTGTTGATTTAGCTAAGTATCCAGGAATGTAATTAAAAAACCCTGCTAGAGAATGCGACAGAATTTTGCTAACTGTTGGTGCAGGTAGTTGTCCCATTTCAATAATAGGTATACTACCAATTGTTGGTATTAGCTGGGTTGAGGGTCCAATATCGATAATTTCCTCAATTTCTAATAGTTTACAGGCATAAAGTAACTCTGAAGAGGACTTTTTATAAACATTTTTTCGCATGGCAGAGCTGCCAAATATAATAATCTTTTTATCACGTTTTTCTAGTGGCAATACTTCTTTTTGCTCTCCAACATTGGAAAAAACAGGAAGCGTCGATATTTGGGAATGCTTGCCTCGACTCAATTTATACAAAAGGGTTGCATATTCTTTTCTACTAGTAAAGCAGCTATCACTTAATTGTGCCAATTGGCTTGCCAGTCTTTTTTGTAAGGGCGACAGCCAAAAACTACTATTCCAAGGAGGGAAACCACAAGCATAAACTTCGTGAAACATTGTTATTAACGAATGTTTTACTGTCGTATTTTGCCAACGCTGCAAACCCTCTACTAACCAGATGGGGCAACCTCGTTTAGCATAACCATAGTTGACGTAATGTAGCAAGACAACGGCATTTAAAAAATCCTTACTTTCCAACAAAGACAAAAGTTTTTGGGTAGATTGTATTGGTACTTTGCTAATGTTAAATCCCTCAATATGCGCTTCACCTGTCCATGTTTGATCGCCAACAATAAAATGTGTATTTATGCCATAATATTGACGCATTTGCAAAGCTAAACTTAAA
>JBATUR010000052.1:0-86931 GCA_049671305.1 Coleofasciculaceae cyanobacterium | reverse complement strand
CTCCGTGATGCTGGCAGGTGCTAAACTCTTTACTAGATAGCAATTAAACCTTTTCGCCTTCATAAATCTTTATAATCCAGCTCAGGTATCTTATACTACACAAAGATACTAGTGAAAAAGTGAGGACGACAATGCTGGCAACCGAGAAGCCACAAACGGTTCCCAGAGAATTCCTGGGACCTCCAGGTGATTTTAATCCAACGCTACTGATGTTTATTGTAGCGATCGCAATTCTGATCATCTCCAATTGCGGTTACTGGCTTTGGCATTGGTATGATTGGTGTTGCTTTTGTCTGAATGTGCTGGCTATCCACATCGCTGGCACGGTAATTCATGATGCTTGTCATAATGCAGCACATAAGAACAAAATTGTCAATGCTGTTATGGGACACGGCAGCGCCTTAATGTTGGGGTTTGCCTTTCCGGTATTTACGCGGGTACATTTGCAGCATCATGCTAATGTTAATGATCCAGAAAATGACCCAGATCATTATGTCTCAACCGGTGGACCACTTTGGTTGATTTGTGTGCGGTTTTTGTATCACGAAGTCTTCTTTTTTAAGCGTCAACTATGGCGCAAGTATGAGCTTTTGGAATGGTTTTTAAGCCGTTTAGTAGTAATTGGTATTGTTTATCTTTCTTGTGTTTATGACTTTTTAGGATATGTTCTCAATTTTTGGTTTATTCCCACGGCGGTAGTTGGGTTTGCTTTGGGGTTATTTTTTGACTATTTGCCCCATCGTCCTCATGCTTCACGGGACAGGTGGTTAAATGCTAGAGTATATCCTAACCGCATTTTAAACATCCTTATTGGTGGGCAAAATTACCATTTAATTCATCATTTGTGGCCCTCTATTCCTTGGTATAAATATCAGCCAGCTTATTATGCAACCAAGCATTTATTAGATGAAAAAGGTTGTGAGCAAAAGTTAGGTTTGATGGAGCCTAAGAATTTTTGGAGTTTCATGTATGACGTATTTATCGGCATACGTTTTCATGGGAAATCCCCTGATCAGAAAGTTGAAGAGGTGAAGTTGTAGCTTTTTATGCAGATACCTGACTTCTAAGAGAAGTCGGGTATCTTATCTTGAATGACCTAACGAAAAGATATTCTATTTCCTGTTGCTTTAACCTCAAACCCATACCCACCATCATTGAAGACAGTTAAGAGAGCAGGTTCACCATCAATAATAGCTTCACCTTTGTAATATCTTCCTACATTACCCATAGCTTCAATCGATGTGATGTTTATAGAAGTTTTTACTCCATCAGACCAAAGAATAGTAAGATTTTTGGGTATTGCTGTCCTGGCGCTAGAATCTCTCAAAATGTATTGAGATGAAAGGTCTACTTTACATTTTGCATCATTAAGAATATTGCCTGACTTTTTCTCTCTAAAGTAACATCCTCGCATCGGTTGAAAAACTTCAGCTCTTAAAGATGCTGTGGGAAATATACCTAAAATCAGTAATGATAGTATGTGTGCTTTTTTGAACATCTTAAACTAGCTGAAAAAGGCTATATGTATCTAGACAATTAGATTTATTCATCAGCGCCGAAACTGCACCGCCGGCGACACTGACTGACTAACCTGCGCTAAACTCCAATCAGGTCGTAAATTCTTCGCCCCACGCAAATATGGATGATGAATCTCCACTTGCGAAGGCACATTAACATGAATTAAAAAGCGGATGCAACGCGGCAAACTACCCTCAACGTGCATTTGCTGAACATCCAACAGAGCCACATTATCCCAGTTTGGGCGCTCTCGTGCGATCGCTGCTGGAAAAATCGCATCCAAATCACGAGTCGCCGTAAAAGTAGCACTAATAATATCATCCAGGTCGAGCTGATTGTGGGCATCCAGTTCGTCCAATAACTCTGTCACCGCCTCTCGAATTGCCTCAACCGTATTCTCTGAGACAGTTGTTGCACCACGAATCGCTCGAACTCGCCACTCCACGCTTGCATCCTCCACTTATATACATACTATTTTCCTAAAGTCAAGAAAAAGCCACAAATCTTAAACAGCTTTCCCAACTTTAGCCTTAACGCGGTCATTTAAATTAAGGTCGATATAGCCATAAAGGCTGACCACTAGTTGACAGTTCAAATTCTACCCAGTTTAACCCAGCCCCTAACCCTGATGTTCGACTACCGCTACCAGGCAAAAGGCGACTTAACAACGGTTTCGGTTCTTCAATCGTAAAACACTTGGTTTTTTCTGGATCAAGCTCAACCAATTCTGCTGCCCAACGACGGGCATCTTCTTCCGTCCCCAAACGGTCAACCAAACCCAATTCTAAAGCTTGTTCGCCGCTAAAAATCCGACCATCGGCAAAACTTCTTACCTTTTCTGTTGCTAGGTTACGACCATCGGCAACGGTTTGCACAAATTGACGATAACTCGTATCAATCAAGTCTTGCAGAATATCTTTTTCAGGCTCAGTTAATTCGCGGTCAAATGCCAAAATATCCTTATAAGGACCCGACTTAATTACCTTAAAAGAAACGCCAACTTTTTCTAATAGACGTTCCAAATTATTGCCGCGCAAAATTACACCAATACTGCCCGTAATTGTACCAGGATTAGCAACAATATGTTGAGCACCGACACCGATATAAACTCCACCTGATGCCGAAATATTGCCGAAACTAGCAACAATTTTGACTTTTTCGCGCAGACGCATCAAAGCGCTGTATATTTCTTGAGAGTCGCCAACAGTGCCACCAGGGCTATCAATTCGCAAAAGTAAAGCCGGAAATTTCTTCTCTTCAACAGTTTTTAGCGCTTCTAGCACCCGTTTGCGGGTACCAGAGGCGATCGCACCAGTGATTTCAATACGAGCAATTTGTTTACGAAACGGGGGCTTAAAGGGCCAGACCATGAGTTATTAAATCGTTTTTAGCTAAACAGATCAGCCTGTAAAATTTAGATACAGGCTTACTCTAGTTTGCACGATCGGCGGCTCAATTAGGGAGCTTTTGTGCTTTTGGCTAAGACTTACTCGAAGATTCACTCAGCAGTTGATTAACTTTTTCTTGATTTCGCCTCTTTTCTCTAGCTTGCAGTCGGTATTTCCAATCACGAATCGCACTCGCCGCTTTCGCAGCCGGCGTCAGGACATTGCTACGATTTTCCTCTGTCGATACCTCTTCCTCTGGAGGTTGATTTTGCCTCGCCAAACAATTAGCCAAATCATCTTGAGGGGCATCTTGATTAAGCGCCCTCATAATCGCCTCAGCGGACTTGTAACGGTCTTGCAGCGAGATTTTGAGCATTCTGCCCAAAATCCTAGTAAAGGGCTGACTAAGCTGTACAGAGCCTTGCCAAATAATCTCGCCAGTTTGCCTGTCGGCATCAAAATCCAAGGGACCTTTAGCCGTCAACAGATATAAAGTAGTAATACCCAAAGCATAAATATCACTACCAAATACCGGACGCAAAGCAAACTGTTCAGGAGGTGCAAAGCCTACCGTGCCGATAAAATGAGTAGTCGGCATTTTCATACTTGTATCACCTGCTTGGGCAATTTCCTCCTTGACCGCGCCAAAATCAATTAAGACTAGCCTGCCGTCGTCCTTACAGCGAATAATATTCTGAGGTTTAATATCACGATGAATTACCTGCTGCTTATGAATGTAATGCAATAAAGGCAACATTTCCCGTAAAAAACGCTTGGCAGCATTTTCTGAAATACAACCGCTACGCCTAATTAAGCGGGCTAAAGTTGCGCCGTGGATATATTCTTGAACTAGATAAAATTCGCCATTAGCAACAAAATAATTGAGTAATAAAGGAACCTGAGAATGGTTACCTAATTTTGCCAGAGTTTTTGCCTCTCTTTCAAAGCGCTTTCTAGCACTTTCTAAGGCTGCAGGTTCACTAAATTTTGGGCAGAGTTGCTTGATCACGCATAAAGGATCGCCGGGTAACGAGATATCTTTGGCAAGAAATGTTACCCCAAAACCGCCACGACCAAGCATTCGCATTATCTCATAGCGATCGCGAAACAACAGCGATTGTCCGCACAACTGACCAAGTTCAGTTTGCTGCAAAACATCATTATGGAACGAAGATAGATTCCCAGGTGGAAAATTCATGGGTCTAATGCAGGATGAGACTCAATCTCCAGTATGCTTTTAGTCTAGGCAAAAATCCTCCCTTTCGACCAGACTCATGTAGGTGAGATAACATTCGGGAGGTGCAAAAAGAATTAATAATAAGGACTAAACGCAACTTATGACAATGCATCCTACTACACTACAGCAAGCATTTGACCAGAGCCAAGTCCTCAAAGTGATTAGCGGCTTAAATAACTTTGATGCCACAAAAGTCGCAGCCATTGTCAAAGCGGCTGACAGAGGTGGTGCAACGTTTGTCGATATTGCTGCTGACTCAGACTTAGTGAGGTTGGTACGTGGTTTAACCACTATGCCAATTTGTGTGTCTGCTGTGGAACCCCAAAAATTTGTTAGCGCCGTGCAAGCTGGTGCTGATTTAATTGAAATTGGTAACTTTGATAGCTTTTATGCTCAAGGACGGCGTTTTGAGGCAGCCGAAGTGTTAGCCTTAACCAAAGAAACGCGATCGCTTCTGCCTACCATCACTCTATCCGTTACCGTCCCCCACATCCTCAGCCTAGACCAACAAGTACAACTAGCAGAAGACTTAGTAAAAGCTGGTGCAGATATCATCCAAACCGAAGGCGGCACAAGCAGCAAACCAACTTCTCCAGGCACATTAGGCTTAATTGAAAAAGCAGGACCCACACTAGCTGCAGCCTACGAAATTTCTCGTGCCGTGTCAATCCCTGTAATGTGTGCTTCCGGTTTATCCAATGTCACCGTACCAATGGCAATTGCCGCAGGTGCTGCAGGCGTTGGCGTTGGCAGTGCCATCAATCAGTTAAATGACGAAATAGCAATGGTTGCCGCCGTCCGCAGTTTGGTTGAAGCCTTAGCAGCAGCTAAATCCGCACAACGGGTTTAACTCAATAGTCAACCCACTCACCCACCCGGAGTTTAAACTCCGGGCTAACAGCGAAAGTCCATTAAAATGGACTGCCATTGAATCATCATGAGTCGGTTTCAACCGATCGCTATTAGCCAGGGACTTAAGTCCCTGGCGTACTACGGGTAAACCACTAAACCTGGCGTACTAAGGCTACACAAACTAACTAAGACAATCCTTCAAACCATAAACCACCTGCTGCTGTTCCTCCTCGCTTAGTTCAGGAAACATCGGCAGTGCTAAAATTTCGTGACAAGTTTGTTCAGCAACAGGCAGGTGACCTACTTGATAGCCCAAATCTTGATAAACCGGCTGCAAGTGCAACGGTAGCGGATAATAAACCGTAGAACTAATACCTAACTGCTGTAACTTGCTGCGTATCTCGTCTCGATGCTTGCTGTTGCTGCCGTCTTTAGTTAAACGAATACAATACTGATTCCAAACCGCCTTGCCTCCTGCTACTTCTTGAGGAATGACAACTCCGGGTACAGGCTGCAACATCTCCTGATAACGGGCTGCAACCTCGCTACGGGCTTGATTCCACTCATCTAGGTAACGCAGCTTAATTTGCAAAACGGCGGCTTGTAGGGCATCCAAGCGGCTATTGACGCCTGTTTCTTCATGACGATAGCGGATACGACTCATGCCATGTTCTCGCAGCATCCGAATTTTAGCGACAATTTCCGGATCATTAGTCGTGACAGCACCACCGTCACCACAAGCGCCCAGGTTTTTGGTGGGATAAAAGCTAAAACAGCCAATATGTCCCATGCTACCGACTTTGGAGCCCGCCCAGTCTGCCCCGACGGCTTGGGCACAGTCTTCAATAACTGCTATATTATGCCGAGAAGCAATAGCCATCAGTTCGGTCATGTCCATTGGCTGTCCGAACAAGTGAACTGGTATAATCGCTTTTGTTTGTTTGGTAATTGCCGCTTCTAACTTGCTCAGATCCAAATTAAAAGTTTGGGCATCAATATCAACAAAAACTGGCTTTGCCCCAACTACCGAAATAACTTCAGCGGTGGCAATAAAGCTGAAAGGTGTGGTGATCACTTCATCGCCTGGACCAATTTCTAGGGCGCGGAGTGCTAAATATAGGGCATCTGTGCCAGAATTACAACCAATGCAGTCTGTAACACCTGTGTAGTCGGCAAATTGCTTTTCAAAGCTTTCGACCATTGCCCCACCGATGTAACATCCAGAGGTTAGAACATCCTGAACTGCGGCACTAATTTCTGCTCCAATGGTTTGGTACTGTCTAGTCAGGTTAAAAGGGGGAACTTTATTCACTCGCTTACACCTAAGATTTTTACTTAATAAATCAAATTTTGCGGCAAAAGGGAATATAAATGGTTCCATCGCCATATTTTACTGAGAATGAGAAAGTTCTCAAATTGTTTCACGTCTTGTAGGACAAAGTAACTTTAAAGTGAAATGGTCGTAAGTGAGTATTAAGGGGAATGGAGTCTTTAATCAGGCTTGATTATTTTGATTTATTTTGGGCATTGGGGATGATGGCGATCGCTATTGGTATTTCTAGTTGGCAAAAGTTAGGCTTAGAAATTCCTTTGGCAAATGCGACACTGCGGACAGTTGTGCAACTATTGGGTGTTGGCTATATTCTGGCGGTGATTTTTCAGCTCAGAAATGCGATCGCCGTTTTACTCGTCTTAATGGTAATGTTGACAATTGCCACAATTACTGCTCGTAATCGTATCGGCAAAAAAATTCCTCAAATTGTCCCGATTTTATTTGCTTCCCTATTTTTTAGTACTGCCCTCACCTTAATTTATACCAATTTCTTAATTATCCAACCTGAGACTTGGTACTCACCACAATATTTAATTCCTTTAGCGGGAATTGTTTTAGGAAATGCCATGAATGGGGCAGCAATTGCTGGGGAACGTTTAGTTAGTACTATTAATAGTAGTCGTTTGGAAATTGAAACTTATTTAAGTTTAGGCGCAACTCCCCAACAAGCCGTCACAACTTATCGAAAAGAGGCAATTCGCGCTGGATTAATCCCCACTTTAAACCAAATGATGGTAGTAGGAATTGTGACTTTACCAGGAATGATTACAGGTCAATTATTAAGTGGTATTGATCCTTTAGATGCCGCATCTTACCAAATTTTAATCATGTTAATGCTGGCTTTTGCTAATTTAATCACCACGGTTTTGGTAACTCAGGGCTTAATTCGGCAGTTTTTCAATGAACAAATGCAACTACACTTACCTTAAACTCAGATAGTATTATTGGCGTTGCTGAATCAAGATATGATTGGTTGCATATCCCCGACTTTTGCCATCAAATTGAGCCATAGCATCAAGATTTTAACCAAGAAGTCGGGAATCTCGTCTGCTGTATTTTCAGATCTTACGATCAGCAACGCCGTATTATTCTTAATCTACCCATTAGGATTATGAGCTTGAATAATAGTACCATCTGGATTATAAACCTCCAAAGGAATTCGCGCATTATCACTAATTGCTTCTAAGGCTTCTCCCAAAGTTAAAATGTGATTAACCACGCCTGTTTGAGCATTAGTATCACCTTTAGTTTGGGCATTGAAGGCAGTTTGTCTGACTGTTTGCAGATATGCCGGATTTAACCGCACTTTAATAGTATTATTATCAATCGTGTAGGTACAAGCTTTCGTTTTATTGTAACAAGTTTGAGACAAATCACGACTCGCTTGTTGCAATTTCATCGCCACTTGTAATTGAGCTTGAGTTTGCTTTAACGCTACAGCATAAGTACTAGCCAGCGCTTGTGCCTTACCATAATAATAAGTATTACTAGAGACTTGATTGACAAAACTTAAAGCATTGCGCCAATTTGCCACAGCCTGGGATAATTGATTACTAATCTGAGACTCTTTGGCACGTTGAGCCATGCGTAGTCCTTGATTATAAGCATTAGCAGCAATTTGTTCTTGAGTTTTGCGATCGCGTGCACTTGCCACCTTCGGCAGATACTGCGCTGTCAACTGCTGCGCCTCCTGATATGCCGTCGTCCCTTTGGGAATTTGCTTCAAGCGATTCATCGCCCACTGCCAGCTAGAATAAACAGACTGCCAATGTTCCAACGACTGCGCCACACCTTGACGCGCCTCAGCAATTAATGCCGCATCTTTTGCCGATTGCAGATATGCTTGAGCTTGCCGTTCTTTAAACAAACGCTGATTAGTTTGGCTTAAATTTTCCTGATAATCTTCAATCTTTTCTTGCGCTACAGGCTGAAGATTGCTATTTGTCGGCAACTGTTGCAACTGTGTAATTGCATCTTGCCACATACTCTGAATTTCTGTCCAAATAAATGGCGGATGAGGTGGACCCGCACTTTTATAAGCTGCCCTAGCGGCTGTCTTCAATGCCCCTACCATTGTACTAACTCGCTCTGCTTGAGCATTATAACTTTTAATTAATTCTTGAGCCTTATCATGCTGACTCGACCAGGGTGGAATTGATTCTAACAATTTAATGGCATCTTCCAACTGCTGCTGTGCTTCTAAGATCTCTTTACCCGATCGCGGCTTTTGCAGAGTTGTGGTACTTTTTTGCTGTAATGCCTCAGCTTCCGACATTACTTGACATCCTCCCACCACACAAGGACGACTTAGAAGATAGAGTGTACCCGAAAAAATCAACACACTCAAGCCAGCACCTGCCAAAATCAACGGTAGCATTCCCCGCTTAGAATTTGATGGTTGGTTGGTTGGAGTGCCTTCAGCCGCCTCCTGGGTGGCTTCTGTATCGCCGGCTATCGGTTGATCCCAAGGATGAGGTTCTGAAGTTGCAGCAGGGTTGGGTTGGGGAGGTATTTCTATCCTAGGATTAGGTGGCGGCAGAGGTCTACCCAGGGGTATTTCACCAAAATTAGCTGTCTCCCTTGCCTTGGTTGAGGGTATCAAAAACGAGTGAGAAGCATAGCCTTGCTTAATGCCAGCTACCCTAAGATGCATTTGAACTTTGGGACCAACAGTAGGATGATCTGCTAAAATCATCTGTTCCAAAAAGCCAAAAGTTTGTTGAGGATTGAGTACTATATCAACTGGATGTTGCACCATAACCAGCAACGTCCCATCTTTATCCAGGCAGCGAACTTGAACCGGGACATTTTCTGAGAGTTTTGACTGCAAAGCCGCCTGCAAAAGATGTCCTAATACTACTAAATCATGCTTGGGTGTTGCTGTTTTCATGCCGATAGCACCAGTTTTTTAAGTCGTTGATAGTTGAGGTGGTCACGCTATGTTAGCGATCGCTTAATAATCAAGGCAGTTAACCCGATGATCCTCACTCATTAATTGTTAGTTCTTGAATAAAAAATTGTTAAGTAAAGATTCAGATAACACAAGACAACCAACCTGAATGCTTAGTTAACTGCTTCTTTGAGTGTGGCGTTTTCTCCTCTTCCAGTAAAGACCAGTTTAGACTGGAATTATAAATTATATATAAGCCTTAGCGCTTGTGCTTGACCAACTTTTGATAATTAGATAATAATCACAGATCTCGAAAAATCCTATTATGACTCAAGCCCCTTTAGCTGAACAAGTTATCCTAATCACAGGTGCTTCGGCAGGCATTGGATCTGCCTTAGCGCAACGGTTAGCCACTGAGTTTTTGGGCATTCGTTTGGTGCTAGCCGCCCGCAACGCCGCCAACTTAGCAGCGGTGGCAACTAATTGCCAAAAAGTCGGTGCTGATGTCTTGGTTGTGCCGACAGACTTGGCTGAAGTCGAACAAGTTAAGGCATTGGCTGCCAAAGCCTTAGCACATTTTGGGCGAGTTGATGCCTTGGTTAATAATGCAGGCTACGGGCAAATGGGACCTGTTGAGTTAATTGCCCCAGAAGATGCACAAAGACAGTTTGCTGTCAACTTTCATGCCCCATTAGTTTTGTCCCAAGCTTTAATTCCCACCATGCGCGACCAAGGCGGCGGCAGAATTATTAATATTAGTTCTTTGGGTGGGCGTTTGGCATTTCCGGCTGGGGGGATGTATAGTTCCTCTAAGTTTGCCTTAGAAGCGCTCAGTGATGTGATGCGGATGGAGTTAGAAGCGTTTAATATTAAAGTTTGTGTGATTGAGCCAGGTCCTGTAACTACAGACTTTTTTGGTGTTGCTGGTGAGCAAGTTGACTCCAAAGTTTCAGATTCTGGAAAAGAACTTTATGGGGCGGCAATTAAGGCGATAAAAGAGATTGAACAGCAAACTGCGCCTCTTGCCTGGAGTTCTGAGCGGGTGGCAGGAGTAATTATTCGTTCCCTGACGGATCGCTATCCACGTCCCCGTTATATTGCCGCTACAGGTGGCAAGACGATGTTGTTTTTGATGACAAAATTGCTGCCTCGTCGCTTTTTAGATTGGTTTTGGAAGCGATTTTACCATATTGACCAAGTGGAAAGAGACTGGAAAAATCGCCTTGCTTCGTCTGTTAAGTCACAAATTGAAACTTAAACTTCGTATACTTTAAGTAAAGGTTAAAACTAGATAAGATTTAGATTAAGGGAGAAAAGCGATCGCATTCTATCAGCAGTGGAAATTTATTTTTTCTAACTATTGATGATTAAAATACTATTAACTTAGCCTGTAATATGTGTCATACGATAGTATTACAGTACAACTGCCTAAACTTTTTCACTTTCATGCCAGGTGTAGGCTAACAACCGCACCTCCAGAGCACCCAAGGAAAATTTTTCCCATGTAAGCAAGGTTTATTAACCACCACTCACCCTTTGGTAATGAAACGATTCAGCTTTCTTTACCTGAGATTAACAGTTTCAGTTAATGCCATTAATTGAAGCATTTTTTACCTTTAAACAAAATCCCATTTATGGACTTATTAGAATACCAGGCAAAAGAATTATTTCGTGAAGTAGGAATTCCTGTTTTGCCGTCTCAGCGCATTGACCATCCAAGAGATCTAAAACGTTTAGGAATATCCTATCCCGTTGTGCTAAAATCTCAAGTGCCAACAGGGGGAAGGGGGCGTGCTGGCGGCATTAGGTTTGTAGAAAACACCATTGATGCGATCGCCTCTGCAAGAGCCATTTTTAACCTTGCCATTCTCGGTCAATATCCCGAAGTATTATTAGCAGAAGCCCGCTACGACGCCGAACAAGAATTTTTTCTGGCAGTAATTTTAGATTATGCCCTAGGTTGCCCCGTCCTTCTAGGTTCCAGCCACGGCGGCATCAATGTCGAAGCAGTGATCGAAAAAATGCAACGGGTTGTAGTTGATCAAGAATTTTCACCATTTTATGCTAGGCGTCTTGCCTTAAAAATGGGACTCCAAGGTAATCTCATCAAAGTCGTGAGTGAGATTATGCAAAAAATGTACCAGTTATTTATTGAAAAAGACTTAGACTTGATTGAAATAAATCCCTTAGCAATCAGTTTTAATGGTGAAGCGATGGCTCTGGATGGTAAAATTACTGCCAATGACCAAGCGCTGGGGCGACATAGTGAACTCGCAACATTGGGAACCCAGACTCGTAATGGCAACAACTCCAAATTGCAGTTAGAACAACTCAAAGAACTCAACTGGACAGATACAACAGGCAATATAGGTATTCTTTGTAATAGTACTTGTCTTGCTGCCACAACCTTAGATTTAATTTATCAAGCAAAAGGTAAGCCCGCGAGTTGTTTAATTGTTGATGGCTTTGCTAGTTTAGACTTGCAGGCAACCGCTTCGGGAGTACAGCAACTGCAAGACGCCCTGCAACAAATTGTTTCTACAGAAGGCATGAAAGTTATTTTGGTGAATATTTTAAGCAGTACCGAAGCTAGTGAAGAAATTGCCGAAGTTCTGGCTAATTACCTATTAGCAAGAGTTGGAGAAACCCCGTATTTGCAGGAAGTAAATAGGGCAAAAACACCAAACCTAAGCTCACATACCAAAAAAGAACATCATAAGGGTACAGGAACCTTAGAGCGATCTTCTCATCCCTCGACAAAACTGCCTCAGTTTGTGATTCGGATTGTTGGCGCTAAAATGGACTTTACCAAAGAAGGCTTGGCAGCGATACCTGTACACTGGATCGAGGACTTAGATGAGGCAGTTGACAAAGCCATCTCTCTATCTCTATCCAAGTAAGAAGTTTAAGCGAGTCGTGATTTGAGCGTATATTTACAGTCCAAGTGCCGGCAATTATGAACCTAACAGCAGCAAGTACTGTTCTGGTACAAGGCATTTATCAACCTCTGGCGACATACCACATCGCCCGTATGCTAGCTTATGGCACAAATATCGTAGCAGGAGTTAGTGCAGGGCAAGGTGGCAAGCAAATACAAGGTATTCCCGTTTTTGACTTGGTAGAGCAAGCTTGTGACCAAGTTGGAGAAATTGAGGCGACAATTATTTTTGTCGAATCTTACGGCGCATTAGATGCTGCTCTTGAAGCAATTGAAGCTGGTATCCGGCAGATTATTATCATCAGTGATGGCATTCCGCCTTTAGATACCATTCGCCTACTTAGAAAAGCCGAGGCGACTAATACTTTGGTAGTTGGTCCAAAAAGTTCTGGTATTATTGTGCCCGGAAAAGTTTTATTGGGGACACAAGATAGTAAATTTTATACCCCTGGAAAGATTGCCATGATCAGCCGCACTTCCACACTAACTTATGAAGTAGCGCTGGCATTAACCCAGGCAGGATTAGGGCAATCAATTAGTGTTAACTTGGGCAGTGATGCGATCATTGGTTCCTCATTTCGCCACTGGTTACCGATTTTGGCAAATTATCAAGAAACCGAGGCAATTGTTTTAGTTGATTGCACAGGCGGCGGTAGTGAAGAAGAAACCGCGCAATATATTAATCAGGCAATTGATAAACCAGTGATTACTTACGTGGCAGGTTGTAATACTCCAGTAGATAAACAAATGGGTAATGCTAGTGCCATTATTGCCGCCCAATTATCGGGACCGATCACTAGTACAACAACTGCCCAACATAAAGTGGCAGCATTTAAGCAAGCAAAAATTCCGGTGGCAGGGCGTCCTTCTCAGATTCCTGACATGGTGAAAAAGGCACTGAAAAAGTCCGTTAAATCATAAAAAAAGCCCCGACTTCACAGAAGAAGTCGGGGGTCTGAATCTAGATCTAGTCAACAGCTAGAGGTGAGCGTCCAGAAAGCAAGGCTTTGGTGGAAGATTCTCCAGCTTTGCGTAGTTTTCTGGTTAGTTGAAGGCTCAAAAGCCCTGTTGCCAAAGATTGACCAATTACTGCAAAGAAGACAGTCAGAGTACTGGTTTCTTTGATAGCAACCCAGGGAGTAGCGGAAAACAGCCAAAAGTCTGTGTTGAAATGGGAGGCGTTTGATATTGATAGGAAAGAAATCATCAGTACTGGTACAACAATTAACAAGCCCACGGCTCCTGCTGCCAAAGCTGCGCTTTTTTGTGATTTCATCAGTAGTACCAGTTGGGCGACGGCGGCGTAAAGCAAGATTAAACTCATTTGAACCAATAATGCAAAAGTTGCAGAAAGCTTTGATGCGCTATTGTGCCAGAATAGTATCCAGGTGAAGAGTATGGAAGAAGCGATCGCTAAATTCAAAGCAATTGCCACCAGCGTTGGACTTTTTTCACCCCAAATCAAATCTGCCATCACGCCACTTTTACGACGATTTTGATGCCGATAACGTGCCCAATCTTGCATCGCTTGTCGTTGCGGGTTTAAGGCTGCAATGTAGACTAAAAACAGCAGCAAGTTGAACACCATCAGCATCTGAAAGTTATTAAATATTCCCTTGTCAAAACTCTGCCACGTTGAGACTTTGGGAGTGACGGCAAAACCAAGAATCGCTACTTGAAAGCAAGCTGTGAGCCAGTAACTTTGTTGCTTGCCAAATAAAGGCGCTTTCGGGTTATGGAAGCAGCGCTTTAAGCTAGCCCATGCCCAATAAGTCCAAGTAGCGTAGTTGAGCAACATGACGCCCAGCATACTCAAAGCACTTTTACCAACAGGCAAACCCCAAACCATCAATTCTGTCAAGCCCTTAGCTTCGTCGCCAGGAGAACCACCAAGTGAGTTTGTGCCAGTTAAATAAGTCAACCAGCCAGACGGATTAAAGGAAATAATCCAATCAACTGGTGTTTGGGTGGCGATGTTGCTACTTCCAGTAAATGCAGCCATGATCCAGACAAATATCAAGATAGCTCCACCACCTAGCCAAGCCTGAGAGCTACCTAACCAAGTAGTAGTTAAGCCAAAGAGCAATGCCACACTGTAAAACATCAGGCAAGCTGCAGCAACGAGGGCATACCAGCCTAGCATTAGCCCAAAAGAAATCTCACCTAATAACCCAGCGGCAAGGTGTAGTGGAAATGCCAGCAAGCCAATTAGATATAGCAAAACTGGCACTCCTAGCATTTTACCGATCAAAATGCTTTGACTAGATTGAGGTGTCAGACGCAAGAAGTTGAGGGTGCCGCGTTGTTCTTCTTTGGAAATATCGTTGATCAGCATATATGTGCCAACGATCAATAAGGCAACTACGCCAGCGATACTCAGCGTCAGGAAGACATCTTGCCACCAGGGCTGCCAGTTAATTTCAACACCACCCAAGCCATCTGGTATGCACTTGACGCTGCTGGAATCAGGATATGGCGGGTTACCTGTGCAGTAGCGACTAGTTCTCGCCGCACGATCAGCAACGGGTATTTGAGCGGAAAAACTCATTAAGACCAGTAACTGACCCAAAAGCGATAAGCTTACGGCAATCAGAATATTGCGGGGTTTGAGTCGTCCTTTAATTTCTCGAAACAGTTGCGGGTTCCATTCGCCTACTTGGTTGACTAAATTCAATGCCATGATTATTTCAGTCTCCGTATCGGGTTATGAGTTGGTTAAAGACAATTTTAAGATGCTTGCTGATGACCGAGTTTGAGGAAGATAGTTTCTAAGTCTTCCTGGGTGCAGTGGAATTCGGTTAAGGGAATTCCAGCGGCAATAAGCGATCGCAATAACTGGGCACAATCTTCTTGTCCTCCGCTAAAGTGAATTTGTAGACGCCCATCTGATAAATTCTCGATATCTTCGACTTGATGGTGGTTTTTTAATTCTGAGAGTAGAACATCCAATTTACCTAATGTTGACAGGAAAATCTGCTGTCGTCCCAAACGTTGATAAAATTCGGCAAGGGATGCGCTCTCAACTAAGTAACCAAGTTCCATAATGCCGACAGAACTACAGAGTTCTGCCAAATCACTAAGGACGTGGGAAGATATCAAAACCGTCATTCCGGCTTCTTGCAAGACTTTGATAATTTCCCTAAACTGCATTCGAGCGATCGGGTCAAGTCCTGAAACAGGCTCATCCAACAGCAGTATAATCGGCTCATGAATGATGGTTCGAGCCAAGCTCAGACGCTGCTTCATGCCTCGTGACAGGGTGGAAATGCGACTATGCCGCTTATTTGTCAGTTGCACCAATTCCAAGACTTCCTGGAGGCGTCGGCGGCGTTGGGTTGAAGGCAAGCGATATAAGCGACCAAAATAATCTAGGTAGTCCCAAACATTTAAGTCGTCATAAAGTGGATAATCATCGGGGAGATAGCCCAAGCGACGCTTTAAAGTTGGGTTGCCATCATCACGTAATAAGCGATCGCCATTAATATATATTTCACCAATTGTTGGCTCTTCGGCAGCGGCTAACATCCTAATTAATGAGGTTTTGCCGGCACCATTGGGACCTATTAAACCATAAACTTCTCCAGCCTCGACTTCAAGTTCAACGTCATTAACGGCAATATGTCGGTCAAATTGCTTAGTTAGTCCACGGGTGGAAATTGCTAATTCTTTTGCCATAAGTGAGTAAAGGTATTAATAATAAATTGGTTGTTAGAAGCTAAAAGTTTAACTAGTCTTGTGCCTTGCCTTGGGTAATTGTGATGAGCTTCATACCTACTAGAAATTGTCAGGCTTTAATCACTAAAATCAAGAGCGTTTCCTTTTTTGTAACAGCCACGGAACGAGGATAGAGCAATGCCCTGGGTTGAAGTCTTTTCAGCCGACTGGTAGAAGCAATCAAGAAGCTCTTATTAATTATCTTTGGTTAACTGGCTTTTTATGCAAGAATTCTAAATTAGCATTGGTTGGTTTTCTGTCTCTTCCCAGCTATGATAAATAACCGATCAGGGCGATCGCGTTTGATTTATTCCACTTCTCACATCGTCTACGGAGCAAAAACCCACTATGGGACAAATTTACCGCATAACTCTCTTGCCTGGGGACGGTATTGGACCGGAAATTATGGCAGTTGCGGTTGATGTTTTAAAGATCATCGGTAAGCAATTTGATCTTAGCTTTGAATTTACTGAAGCTTTGCTTGGTGGTGCTGCTATTGATGCTACAGGTGAACCTCTGCCGACACAAACTCTAGAAGCTTGCCGCAATAGTGATGGAGTTTTACTGGCGGCAATTGGTGGTTATAAATGGGATAATTTACCTCGGCATTTACGTCCAGAAACGGGACTTTTGGGACTAAGGGCGGGTTTAGGTTTGTTTGCTAACTTACGACCTGCCACGATTTTACCGCAACTGATTGATGCTTCTTCTCTCAAGCGGGAAGTGGTGGAGGGTGTGGATATTATGGTGGTGCGAGAACTGACGGGTGGCATTTATTTTGGTCAACCCAAGGGCGTTTTTACGACAGAAACTGGTGAGAAACGCGGCGTTAATACGATGGCGTATACTGAATCAGAAATTGACCGTATTGGACGGGTGGCGTTTGAAGCAGCACAAAAACGCGGTAAAAAACTTTGTTCAGTGGATAAGGCGAATGTTTTGGAAGTTTCACAGTTGTGGCGCGATCGCATCACGGCGCTATCATCTGAGTATCCGGATGTTGAACTATCTCATATGTATGTTGATGCGGCAGCAATGCAGTTAGTCAGGGCGCCCAAACAGTTTGATACGATTGTCACGGGCAATTTGTTTGGTGATATTTTATCCGACGCGGCGGCAATGCTGACAGGCAGTATTGGTATGTTGCCTTCTGCTAGTTTAGGGGCAACGGGTCTTGGTGTATTTGAACCTGTACATGGATCAGCACCTGATATTGCAGGCGAAGATAAAGCTAATCCTTTGGCGCAAGTTCTAAGTGCCGCAATGATGCTACGCTATGGCTTAAACCAACCAAAAGCGGCTGACTGCATTGAAAAGGCAGTGCTTCAGGTTTTGGCAAATGGCGATCGCACTGGCGATATTATGTCGGAAGGAATGAATTGTCTAGGCTGTCGTGCAATGGGAAAGGCGCTAATTGATGCCCTCACGTTGTCTTGATCACAATAGGCATTCAACCTATTTCTGGTTTTAGATCAAGAATGATCTTGCTCTAATGGCACTGGTAAATTAAAGTCGAGCATAACAAATAGAGGTAGGCGGGTGGTGTACACATCACAGCAATGGCAAGAGAATTATACAGAAGAGATGGAGCTTCGGATGTTGCTCGATCCTGCTGTCTTAAGAGCAGCACGTATGATCTATCATACTTATTATGAAGTTCATCCAGAAGTTACTCAACGTCCTTATGGTGTCGCGATCGACCGCTTTACTTATCGCGGCAAGCTGATTTTTCGCAGTAAGGTGATTCTTTTGCCTCAAGAATGTTTTGTGCCTTTTGGTCAACTTGAGGCGGAAATTTATTAGTTATTGGCTAATTGGTAATTGCTAATGATCGCAAATGGAAGCGCTAACGCTGGGTGTAATTTCTTTAATTGTCTTCGCTTTGGGTGCGGCGTTTGGCAGTTTCCTCAATGTTGTGGTTTATCGAGTGCCGGCGAAATTATCGATCCTCTTGCCCCCCTCTCGCTGCCCTCACTGTCTACATAAACTGGGAAAACGAGAAAACATCCCAATTTTTGGTTGGCTGCTGTTGAAGGGGCGTTGCAGGCATTGTAGAAGCCACATTTCTAGTCGATATCCTATCGTTGAAGCAATTACAGGCGCGTTGTTTTTGCTGGTTTTTTGGCAGTTTGGTGTCAGTGTCCAAACTTTGGGATATTGGGCTTTCTTGAGCTGGTTGTTGGCGCTGGCTCTCATTGATTGGGATACGATGACTTTACCAAACTCTCTCACGCAGTCGGGTTTAGTGGCGGGTTTGCTGTTTCAAGGAACTGTTGGTTTTTTCCAAGCGTCCCCCTTAACAGGTATAGTGCAGCAACTGATGTTTGGCATAGTGGGCGCTGTTTTAGGCATTTGGTTGCTTGATATTATCCGTGTGGCAGGGACGATATTGTTTAAGCAGGAAGCAATGGGCGAAGCTGATCCTTACTTAGCGGCAATGATGGGAGCTTGGTTAGGCTGGAAGTATTTGCTGGTTGCTGGCTTTTTAGCTTGTGCCATTGGGGCGTTTGGAGGTGGTGGTGCGATCGCTCTTGGTATTCTTTCACGAGGGCAAAAAATGCCTTTTGGTCCATTTCTGGCATTGGGCGCGGCTTTAACCGTTTTTTTGGGTGAGGCGCTGCTTTCGAGCTATTTACAGCTATTCTTCCCGCTAAATTAGCCCTGACTTCCGATATGATTTACCCAAAACTATCCTCTTGATAAGATCTACCTGTGTCCTGGATAACCATCAAAACTACTAATGCCCGTTGGGAAGCCGAGCTGATGCAGCAGTTGCTGGCGGCTTATGAAATCCCTAGTCGTATTGTTGACAAGGGTATGGTTGCTTATTTTGGTGCCGGTAGCCCTGCCATGTTGCAAGTTCGCTCTGAGGACAAATGGACGGCGTTACTGTTTTTGAGTTCTCCAGAAGAACAAGCTGAGGTTTGGTGATAACTATTAAGGATTTAAAATTTTTTTATGTCATTATTTGATTGGTTCGCAAATCGTCGCAAATCGGAGCCGAGTAGTCAACAGCCTCAAGAGCGTGAAATTGCTGATGGACTATGGACGAAGTGTCCAGCTTGTGCTGTTTTGGCGTATACAAAAGACTTGCAAGCAAATCAAATGGTTTGTTTGGAATGTAATCATCATCTACGAGTTTATAGTGATGAACGTATCCGTCAGTTGATTGATGCTAATACTTGGCTGGCGTTGGATGAAGATTTGCAGCCTTCTGATCCGCTGAAATTTCGCGACCGCAAACCCTATAGCGATCGCTTACGGGAAACTCAAGAAAAAACTCAGTTGGCAGATGGTGTACAAACGGGTATCGGTAAGCTAAATAATTTGCCGATAGCTTTGGGTGTGATGGATTTTCGCTTTATGGGCGGCAGTATGGGCTCTGTGGTGGGGGAAAAGCTGACTCGCCTCATTGAGCAAGCAACGCGCCAACGCCTGCCTGTGGTGATTGTCTGTGCCTCTGGTGGGGCAAGGATGCAGGAGGGAATGCTGAGTTTGATGCAGATGGCAAAAATCTCTGGCGCCCTGGAGCGTCATCGCCAAGATAAACTGCTTTATATCCCGGTTTTGAGTCATCCAACTTTGGGCGGTGTGACGGCAAGTTTTGCGATGCTGGGTGATATTATTTTGGCTGAACCGAAGGCGACCATTGGCTTTGCGGGACGCCGGGTGATTGAGCAAACTTTGCGCGAAAAGCTGCCTGATGATTTCCAGACTTCGGAATATTTGCTACAACATGGTTTTGTGGATGCGATCGTGCCGCGTACTCAGTTGAAGAGGACGCTTGCTCAATTAATTAGTTTACATCAACCGCTGCCTGTTGCGCCGCCGCTGGTTCACTTGACAGAAGAGGTAAATGAGTTGCTGAAAATTGTCCATAATCCTTGATGTTTTGATGTTGGCAATGTGAAGGGAGATTCAGTTTGGATTTATTGGCACGTTTGCAGGAACATCTGAAGCAAATAGTACGCGATCGCGACCCCTATTTGGCATCTGGTGGACATTTTTATGTCCAACAATACATCCAACAACAATTCGCAGAGTGGGGAACTGTTGAAAACTATCAGTTTCAGGTACGGGGTAGAACTCATCAAAATTTAATCTTAAATTTACCTTCACTAAGCAATGAAAAGTTGCTACCAATTTTAATTGGTGCTCATTATGACGCTGTACCAGGCACACCAGGGGCTGATGATAATGCCACTGGTGTTGCTGTTTTGTTAGAATTTGCCAGACTTTTTGCTCTTAAACCAGCAAAATATCCGATTCGATTAGTTGCTTTTGATTTGGAAGAATATGGCTTAATTACTGCTTCCGGAAGTTCGGAATATGCGGCAGAATTACGACGCCAAAAACAACAATTGCGCCTGATGATTTCTTTAGAAATGCTGGGTTATTGTGATGCTACTCCAGGTTCACAACGTTATCCAGAACCGTTGCAATATTTATACCCAAATCAAGGCAATTTCTTAGCTTTAATTGGTAATTTGCGCTCAATTCCTGACATGATTAATTTGCGTCGTAATCTGCGTAAAGTTGGTACTTTAACTGAGTGGTTACCTGTGCCGAACAAAGGTAAAATTTTGCCTTTAACAAGACTAAGTGACCATGCACATTTTTGGGATCAAGGTTATCAAGCAATGATGGTAACTGATACGGCGATGTTAAGAAACCCTCATTATCACAAAACAAGCGATACCATAGAAACCTTGGATTTAGAGTTTCTGACCAGTGTTTGTCGTGGCTTGGAGTTTGGTATTCGCTGTTTGTAATTAAATTAATAGCTATAGAAGTTTTTTATTAATATATCTACCCAAAGTTAGACAGTCGAAGGTTAACGGCTTGTTAAGGTGTGATTAAGCATCTATTTTTAAGCACGCTATACAAAGTAGCTAACGAGCTGCAGAAAATTAAAAATTGCTTTGAAAAAATAATGTCGGTATAGAAGCTCTTACAGAGCTTTGATATCGCATGGGTGAAAAAACAGTGAGGTACAAAATGAAAATAGATTTGAACAACTGGTCAACTAGGCTTTTGTGCTTATTTTTTGCAACAGACTTAGTTTTTATTTGTATTCATCTGATTCATATATATACCAGCTTTGCACCTAGTTATTTGTTTTCAATTGAAGAAGAGCGTAGCTATGCAGATATATATCAATATATCAAAGAGTATTGGATTGTCATAGGTTTAGGTTTTGTATTACTAAAAAGGTACTCAACTCTTTATCTGGGATGGTTCCTTTTGTTTGTTTATGTATTGCTTGATGACACTGTTCAGATTCATGAAAAAGTGGGCAAGATGATCAGTGACCATCTTAATTTTGTTCCGATGTTTGACTTACGCGCTGTAGATTTTGGAGAACTTCTAGTAACGGCTTGCGCTGGTTTGTTCTTTCTAATTTTTATTGGTACAGCTTATCGTTTTGGCGATCGTTTCTCCAGAGGAATATCTCGATCTTTAATAAGAATGATTTTAGTTCTGGCTTTGTTTGGAATATTCTTTGACATGGTTCATGTTGCCATCGGATCTCCTACCTTCAAGCCAATACTTGGTCTACTAGAAGATGGTGGAGAACAGGTAGTAATGAGTGTTATTGCTTGGTTTGTCTTATTCTTACCTGAGCGATTACAGTTGGCAAATTTCAGTGATTCTAAAAAGGTTAGAGAAGAAGCATTAACAATAAACCACTAAATAGATGAACTAAGTCAGTAGATATAACTGGTAAGGTTAAGAGCAAGCAATTTTTAGTAGGCTATTAAATTAAGGTATAGACTTTAGCTTCCCAAGGAAAAATTCCTTCTCTACCGATCCATTCTGACAAAACAATTCTTTCTTGAGTTATTTCTTGCCACTGCTTGCCTGGAGGTGTTGGGGGAAAGTTGGGAATGTGATATTCACCATTAGGACTACCATAGTCTGAGAAGTTGGCAACTACTATTACTATATCGCTTTTATTACCACGTTGCCAGACGATAACTCGTTTCCCCTCACTAAAATCAACATGAATAAACTGAGTGTCATTTACTGTTAAAGCCTCAGCAGATTTGCGGAAGTGAATTAACCGCGCTACATATTGAAAAATGCGTTGCCGCCAATCATCTTTGACACGACTGTAGTTAACAGGATCGATTTGTTTATTAACATCTCGTTCAGGGGAAAGAGCAATATCTAAATCTTGTTGATCTGCAAATTCATCACCTGCCAAAATCATCGGAATTCCCACAGATGTTAGTAGGCAAACAAAGGCTAATTTAATGCGTGGTTCTGTGCGCTCAATGCCATTATTAACTAACCAATTAAAGAAACGTTCATTACCTAAACCACCAACATCATGAGAAGTGAGGTAATTTACTGCTTGGGAACCATCGCTAAATCCTAAGTTACGACAGTCGATTAATTTGCGTACACTCCACTCAAAGCTAGGTTCGTCTGAGGCATTTTTACCTAAAATTACCTGCCTAATAATGTGCTTAAATTTTTCATTCCACAGTCCATCTAGGCGATTTTGACTAACCAGATCAAGAGGGACGCTTAGTTCTTCTCCTACTACTAAAAATCTATCACTTTTTCCCTGCCTTTGCTGCCATACTTGATGAGAAAATTCCTTAAAATCTTGTAAAAAGTCATAATTGGCAATGTTGTTAACACTATCAAGCCGTAAACCATCAACTCGATAATATTCTAACCAGTGGGCAATATGTGCTTTCAAGTATTCACGTGCTGGGACAAAATGTGACTTTTTTCCAGTAATTGGGTGGTAGCCTTCTACCCAATAATTATACTTAAATAAGTCTCCGCCAAAGCCATCTCTTGAGCCTTGTTCTGGGTCACCGCTACCCCATTTTAGATAGAAATCAATAAAGTTAATATTGTGATAGGGGTTGTTACGAGAAAACGCCATCACCACATCTAAAAAGAAGCGTATACCTTGCTGATGGCAAACTTTAATTAGCTGGGTTAAATCAGTCGTCGCTGTCGATTCTGACTGATGATCTGGGCGTCCTAAATCAAAATCTGCGGCAAAATAATTACTTGTCCCATAGCCCCAATTTAGATCATCATCACTATCTTGCGGGGGCAAAAGTTCTAGTGCATTGACTCCTAATTCTACCAGATGAGCACGGTTATTGAGAGCTTGAAGATTTGGAAAATTTAAAGTATTTTCTGTGGGAATTAACAGTGCTAATACATCACGAAAAGTTCCTTTTCCCTCTTCTATTTCTCCAGTTGTAGTAATCCTAGTCCAACGTGTAGGTAGTTCATAAATTACAAGTCGATTATTGGTTGGTAATGTATCTAATGGTGCATCTTTTTCCCAATTAGCAGTTTGTCCTTGACCATCACAAGGAATAAGTGTTGCATTTTTATATAGCACTACACTAGCAGGATCAAAGCTAGCAACTCCTCCTGAATCTTGTGGTACTGGGGCAAATATTCGCCGATCAATAGTGGTCGCAATTGGATCGGAGCAGTACATTATTTGATTAGTATTAGCAGGATCGTAAGGGTCACTGTTGCGGATTTTAAACCAATAAAAATAGACTTTTCCTTCAACAAGATTGCAATCTTTAGCTGCCACTTCCCATAGTTCTGGAAATTCTTTTGATTGATGAAGCGGATATTCTTTTAGGTTTGTTAATTGCTCTGAGTTTTGGGAATCTGCACTACCAATGTAGAGAGTTGGAGCGGGTTGTGTAAAGGCAGGACGCCACAGAACAAAGTGAGTTTTTTTGCGGTTTAATAAATCTATAGACATGATGTTTTTTATGGTGATGTAAGCAAGGTGAATACTTATTAGTTTTTAGTTGACATTAGCTTTTTAAAAAGGTATTTCCTCATCATTCTGTTCTTTTAATGATAGTCTCCAACTAGTCGTTACTTCTTCTTCTATTGGTAGTTGCTCAACAATTTTTCCTAATTCTTTCTGAAGCTTTTGTGTTAATGGTACAGAAAAATCTAACTCAATACCTTGAGCTTGTACTAATTGTGCTAACTGAGCAAACGAAACTTTTTTAGTAGTTCGTTTAGAACTTGATAACTTAAAAGATTCAGTTTCAGATACATTTTGTGCCTGCATGGCTTTTTTGAGTCGCTCTTGCAAATGAGTAATTTCTGTATCTAATAACTGCCATTGATGCTCAATTTTTTGATAACGTTGCGCCAATGCGGTTAAATCTTCTGTTGTGGGATCTGGTTCGCTACGTCGCCTTAATTTAAGCAATTGTTGATGCACTTGAGCTACATATACCGAGTCCATTTTGGCATAAAAAAGCTGACTTGCTGTGAGGGGACGCACTCCCCAGTCACTTGTTTGCTCAGTTTTATCTACTGGCGGAAAATAACACAATTGTTCTGCCAAAGTTTTTAGTTGCAAGTCAGGTAATTGCAAGAGGTAATAGGGGATTTTTTGAGCAATTTCTAAGGTGCAGGTTACATTTTTGGCTTTAGTTTTTCCCAATAACTTCAAGTCATAGCTAGCATTATGAAAAACTTTTTCAATTGCCGGGTTTATCATAATTTTATCAATGAATTCTTGCACTAATTCTGAATGATTTAGTACATCTAAAAGAGCAACTTGCTCACCTGTTAAATCATTGGGGTTGTGCAATACTTGAATAAGAGATAATTTAGGCTTGCGAGTTTGGTAGTCAGCAATTTCTGTATCGATCCAAAGTATCGACTCTTTGCTATATTCGGAAATTTTAGCTTGAATATCATCAGGCGTTGTTAAATATGCCATAGCTTGCAGAAATTGTTGTGATTGACCAGGTTGATTTAAGTAATTTATACTTCAGGTAGTTTAATCGTACTTGGTAAATTAGTCTACAGTTAGCAAAGCTATCAAGTTAGGAACAAAGTACTTAAGTATGTCTCTAGGGACAGTCAGTTAGAGTTTTAACAGCTTGGCAGCAATGACTAAGGCAAAATCTGTTTTGCAAATATGTCAAATGGTGGAATCTTTAAAATAAGCTTGACTCTTAAAACTCTCAAAGTTTAAGATATGTAAAAATACATTTATTTTTATAGGTTAAAGTCAAATAACGGTGAAAAAATATCATACCTTTCCTCTAACTAATTCAATTATTGCCGTCCTACTTTCCAGTATTTTAATAACAGGCTGTCAAAAAATTCAAGCTCAAGAAAACATAACAAAAAAAGCAATTATAACCAGAGGAGAAGGTACAGGTCAGTTAATCGACCAAGGACATACACGAACCTATTATATTTATACTCCAAAATCTTATAAACCTGATCATCCCATGCCATTAGTTTTGGTATTTCATGGCGATAATGGTACAGGTCATGCAATTTCTGATGTTACACAATTCAATAATTTAGCTGAACAAAAAGGATTTATTGCCGTTTATCCAGATGGTCTTAATCAACGTTGGACGCTTCGAGGTAATCCTTATGGTAAAGTCAATGATGTAGCCTTCGTTGATGCCTTAATTACTCATATTAAGAAAATTAGAAATATTGATAATAGTAAAGTTTATGCTTCGGGGTTCTCTAGAGGTGCAATACTTACCCAAGCTTTAGCTTGTCAGTTACCTAATAAAATAGCAGCTTTTGCCTCAGTTGCGGGATCACTTCCTGTACGATTAAAATCTAAATGTCAGCCGAATAATCCTGCATCAATATTAATGATTAATGGCACAAATGATCTAGCTGTACACTATGAAGGAGATGAACAAACAGTAAGAGGAGCACTTCTTTCTATTCCTGATGCTGTAACCCATTGGCGAAAACAAGATAAATGTACCTCACCTGCTCAAATTAAACAAACTTCTGGTACCAATAAAAATGACCGCTATTATGTAAAAACAACTCGTTATGCCAATTGCCGTGGTGGTTCAGAAGTCTTACTTACAGATATCATACAAGGTGGACATTCTTGGCCCGGTGGTGCATCTCAAGACCCGAACCAAATCAAATTTAATAAGGCTATTGGTTATAATGCCAGTAATACTATTTGGGATTTCTTTTCGCGACACAGCCTTCCTAAAAACTGACATCAATAATAGAAAAAAGATAACTATTAAGCGTTAAAAATTACTGATTATTTTCTCTAAATATAGGATTTGGTAGCTCAAAATCTTCACACTGCCTAACACTAGGAGTCAATCTAATTAAATCTTCAACATTGCGTTTCATGGTTTTACAAATTGCATCTAGAGGTAAGTCATTGGCATCGTAACCAAAGGGATTTTCAATCTCAATACCAATTGCTTCTATTCCAAATAAGGTAAAACTAACTAAACTAGTAACCGCACCTGTCCACCAAGCTAATTCATCTACTAGTTGAAATGGCAATAATAAGCAATAAAGAAATAACAGTTGATTGAGGTGAATAGAATAGGCTAAAGGAATTGGTGTTTTTAAAATTCTTTCACAACCGCCTAAATTATCCACTAAATTATTAATTAATCCTTGTAGTGTAGGTAGTTGATAAATACTTAAATTTTCCCGCTTCATCTGCACTTGCAGATAATCACCTATCCAAAAAGCAATCTCTGAGGGCGGATGATTCATAGTTTTTAAATTATGATAACGTTCTAGAGGCATTAATTCTTCCAACTCCCTATTTACAACTTCTCCTCTTAGATGTAATTTGGTCGCAATAGCAAAAGCCACGATCAATCGCAAAGCCGCAATTTTTTGCATTTTATCTTCTGGTTCAACTTCTCTAATACTTACCCAGATTAAACGCGATAAGTTACGGGTATTGTTAACTAAACTACCCCATAATTTACGACCTTCCCAAAAACGCTCATAAGCTGTATTTGTCCGAAAAACCAGTAATAAACCTAAAACAATGCTAGGAATTACCGATCCTAAAACTTGATGAGATACAGGTAAATTAAAATAAAAAGCCAGCGAAACTAAAAAGCCAAATAAACCACAAAATATAACTCGACTTAAAATAGAGGGAATCACAGAACCTCTGAGATTTAAAACTGTAAAAATTCCATATAGTTTTTTGCTTGCCATAGTCCGAAAAATTAAATTAATTGCCTAACCGTCTCATCCTAAATAGTACTGAGGCAAAAATCAATGTATAAATTAATTTTTAATTGTGATAATGATTGCATACCTGACATAGACCTCAGAAATAAAGAAAACTAGCTACGTTACAACTAATTGACTCTGCCAAGAAGTCTGTTGTAACAATAGGCTTAATTGCACCCACTTTAACTGAGGACTTCTATGACTACTAACTCTAATAATCTTTGGCAATTTTGGATTGACCGAGGCGGCACATTTACTGATATCGTGGCAAAGCGTCCCGATGGGCAATTGGTGATTCATAAACTATTGTCAGAAAACCCTGAACGTTATACAGACGCTGCAGTACAAGGAATTCGTGAACTATTAAAACTTGACAATAATGCTCTAATACCTGCCGCACAAATTGAAGTGGTGAAAATGGGGACAACCGTCGCAACCAACGCCTTATTAGAACGCAAAGGCGACGCCGTAGTACTCGTTATTACCAAAGGCTTTCGAGATGCCCTCCGCATTGGCTATCAAAATCGTCCCGACATTTTTGCCCGTCAAATTATTCTGCCAGAAATGCTTTATCAGCAGGTAATTGAGGTAGAAGAACGCTACAGCGCCCAAGGGCAAGAACTAACACCCGTCAATTTAAAAACAGTCCAAACTGACTTACAAACAGCCTACAACGCTGGAATCCGCTCCTGTGCAGTAGTTTTGATGCATGGCTATCGTTACTCGGCGCATGAAAAGCAAGTAGCCAAAATAGCACAAGCGATCGGTTTTAGCCAAATCTCAGTCTCCCATGAAGTCACGCCCTTGATGAAATTAGTCAGCCGAGGCGACACAACCGTTATCGATGCTTACTTATCGCCAATTTTGCGGCGTTATGTAGACCAAGTAGCAAGTCAACTAGGCGGCGTACCGTTGCAATTTATGCAATCCAACGGCGGATTAGTAGATGCCCAATTATTCCAAGGCAAAGACAGCATCTTATCAGGACCCGCCGGGGGCATCGTTGGAGCAGTGCAAACCAGTGCCACAGCCGGGTTCAGCAAAATCATCGGCTTTGATATGGGCGGCACATCCACCGATGTCGCACATTACAACGGGCAGTATGAGCGCACTTTTGAAACCGAAGTGGCTGGAGTGCGGCTGCGGACACCGATGATGGCAATTCACACCGTTGCAGCGGGGGGCGGTTCCATTCTGCAATATGACGGGGCACGGTATCGCGTCGGACCCGCTTCAGCAGGGGCAAATCCGGGTCCTGCATCCTACTCCAAGGGTGGTCCATTAACCATAACTGATGCCAATGTAATGCTGGGCAAGTTGCAACCAGAATTTTTCCCAAAAGTATTTGGTATAGATGGAAATTTGCCATTAAATAGCGAGGTAGTACGCCATAAATTTGAGCAATTAGTTGTCGAAATGGGCGATGATCGGACGCCTGAACAAGTTGCGTCAGGTTTCCTGGCAATTGCTGTCGAAAAAATGGCAAATGCGATTAAGAAAATCTCGCTTCAGCGTGGTTATGATGTGTCCGATTATACGCTTTGTTGCTTTGGTGGTGCGGGGGGACAACACGCTTGTTTAATTGCTGAAGCCTTGGGTATGAAAAAGGTGTTTATTCATCCCTTTGCTGGGGTATTATCGGCGTATGGTATGGGTTTGGCGGATGTACGGGTATTAAAAGAAAAGGCAGTGGAAGCGAAGCTAAATGATGATTTGCTATCTGAACTAGAGAAAATATTAGAACAGTTAGTAAGGGAGGCAACGGCAGATTTAAACACGGATGCACAGCCAGAAACACAGTCAAAAATTCAAGTTTTCCCACGAGCACATTTGCGGTATGAAGGGACAGATACAGCGCTGGTTGTGGATTTTGTAGATGTTGCGGCGATGAGGCAGCGATTTGAACAAGCACATCAGCAACAATATGGTTTTATTGCTTCAGAAAAGTCGTTAGTTGTGGAAGCAGTTTCGACTGAATTGGTAAAATACATCGCTCAACACGAAGAAGCAATAATTGAACGTCGGACAAAAGAAATACCGAAACCGATAGAAACAATTCAGATGTATAGCGCTGCTAAATGGCACGAAACTCCGGTATTTAAACGGGAGAATTTACAACCGGGAGATTGTATTTCGGGTCCAGCATTGATTATTGAGGCGACGGGAACAAATGTTATTGAACCTAACTGGAAAGCTGAACTAACAGAGCGCAATCATTTAATTTTATCACTCGTTAATCTGCAACAAGGAAAAGCAGCGAATAATGCCGAAAAAGCTGACCCAGTAATGTTAGAAATTTTCAATAACCTATTTCGTTCAATTGCCGAACAAATGGGAATTACGCTACAAAATACTAGTTCTTCGGTCAATATTAAAGAACGTCTAGATTTCTCCTGTGCTATCTTCGATAAACAAGGACAATTAGTTGCTAATGCACCTCATATTCCTGTGCATTTAGGCTCAATGAGTGAAAGTGTTAATAGTTTAATTGAAGCTCATAGCAAGACAATTAAACCCGGAGATGTCTACGTTTTAAATAATCCTTACAACGGCGGAACACACTTACCAGATATTACGGTAGTTACGCCAGTTTTTGAAACTTCTCTTGCTCAGGATGCACTGCCCATCTTCTTCGTTGCCTCGCGGGGACATCATGCAGACATTGGCGGGATTACTCCCGGTTCCATGCCACCTAACAGCACAAATGTGGAACAAGAAGGCGTATTACTAGACAACTTCAAGTTAGTTGAAAAAGGTCATTTTCGGGAAGCAGAACTACGGCAACTTCTGACATCTTGCACTTACCCTGTTAGGAATATAACTCAAAATATTGCTGACTTGCAAGCACAAATTGCCGCCAATAAAAGGGGTTTACAAGAGTTGCTTAATATGGTAGAGCAATATTCTTTAGAAACTGTACAAGCTTATATGAGTCATGTGCAGGATAACGCAGAAGTATCGGTGCGTCATGTAATTGCCACTCTCAAAGATGGAAGTTACACAGCTAATTTAGATGACGGCAATCAAATTAAGGTAACGATTACAATTGACCACCAAAACCGTAATGCTAAAATAGATTTCACTGGCACTTCACCGCAATTAAGTACTAATTTTAATGCCCCATCTGCAGTATGCAAAGCAGCAGTTCTTTATGTATTCCGTACCTTAGTAAATGATGACATTCCACTCAATGCTGGTTGCCTCAAACCATTAGAAATAATCATTCCCCAAGGCTGTATGTTAAACCCTCGTTATCCGGCTGCCGTAGTTGCAGGAAATGTGGAAACTTCTCAAGCAATTACCGATGCTTTGTATGGTGCATTAGGAGTGATGGCAGCATCTCAGGGGACGATGAATAATTTTACCTTTGGCAACGAGCGTTATCAATATTATGAAACGATTTGTGGGGGATCAGGTGCAGGTGCTGAATATGATGGTACAGACGCAGTTCAGACTCACATGACTAATTCTCGCCTAACTGATCCAGAAGTATTAGAATGGCGTTTTCCCGTGTTACTCGAAAGCTTTGCCATTCGCCCTTATAGTGGTGGAAAGGGACGGCATCAGGGTGGTAATGGTGTAATTCGTCGCTTGCGTTTTTTGGAACCAATGATGGCGGCAATTCTTTCTAGTCATCGGGTTATTCCTCCTTATGGTTTGCAAGGTGGAGAAACGGCGGCTTTGGGACGGAATTATGTTGAGCGAAATGATGGAAATGTGGAGGAATTAGCAAGTACGGCGGCAGTGGAGATGCATCAGGGGGATGTGTTTGTAATTGAAACACCCGGCGGCGGTGGGTTCGGTTCGGTTAATACTTCCGCTATTACATAGCAATGATTACATCCCACACTTTACAATTAGTAATGATGCCAGAAACCGGGAAAAGAATTTTTATATATTCCGCTTCATGGAAATCCAGCTTGCAGTGTTGACAGTGAAATTAACTTCCTTACTTGCTACGCTTGCATTTGGTCGCCAACGGTTTGTCGCATTTAACCTTATACAGCAATTATGAAAGACCTCACTCTTTATCGAAATATTGGCATCTTCGCTCACGTTGATGCTGGCAAAACTACCACAACTGAAAGAATCCTCAAACTGACCGGAAAAATCCATAAAATTGGTGAGGTACATGAAGGCGCAGCGACGACCGACTTCATGGAACAAGAGCAAGAACGCGGTATTACAATTCAGTCAGCCGCAACTAGCTGCTTCTGGAATGGTCATCAACTCAACATTATCGATACCCCAGGACACGTCGATTTTACGATTGAAGTTTACCGTTCCCTAAAAGTGCTCGATGGTGGCGTTGGTGTATTCTGTGGTTCGGGTGGGGTAGAACCGCAGTCTGAAACTAACTGGCGCTATGCTAACGATTCCAAAGTCTCTCGTATTGTCTATGTCAATAAACTTGACCGAACCGGAGCCGATTTTTATCGCGTTGTCAAGCAAGTTGATCAAATTCTTGCTGCCAAGCCACTGGTGATGGTACTACCAATTGGTTTGGAAGAGAAGTTCTGTGGCGTGGTTGATTTGTTGACCCGTAAAGCTTGGATCTGGGACGACTCTGGTGATCCCATGAACTATGAGATCAAAGACGTTCCTGCCGACATGGTTGATGATGTCGAGACTTGGCGCGAACAGTTAATTGAACTAGCGGTTGAGCAAGATGATGCTGTTATGGAACAGTATCTAGAAGGAGAAGAGCCGAGTCTTGAGGACTTGAAACGGTGTATTCGCAAAGGTACCCGCGACCTAGCGTTTTTCCCCACCTACTGCGGTTCTTCGTTCAAAAATAAAGGCGTACAGTTAGTTCTAGATGCTGTGGTTGACTATCTTCCCAACCCAACGGAAGTTAGACCGCAGCCAGAAGTGGATCTAGAAGGTCATGAAACAGGTAAATTTGCGATCATTGATCCAGAAAAGCCGTTGCGGGCACTAGCGTTTAAAATCATGGACGATCGCTATGGTGCACTAACCTTTACACGCATCTACTCTGGTACATTATCCAAAGGTGATACCGTCCTCAACACTGCCACGGGTAAAACTGAGCGAGTCAGCCGTTTGGTGGAGATGCACGCCAATTCTCGCGAAGAAATTGAATCAGCTCAAGCTGGTGATATTGTAGCGATCGTCGGTATGAAAAACATCCGCACCGGACATACGATCTGCGACCCCAAAAACCCCGCTACCCTAGAACCGATGGTTTTCCCCGAACCCGTAATTTCTATTGCGGTCAGACCAAAGGTTAAAGGCGGTGAAGAAAAAATGGGAGCTGCTCTCACCAAAATGGTGCAAGAAGACCCATCTTTCCACATGGTGACCGATGAGGAAAGCGGCGAAACCATTCTTAAAGGCATGGGTGAGTTGCACTTGGATATTAAAGTAGACATCCTCAAGCGCACTCACGGCGTGGAAGTGGAGGTAGGTGAACCTCAAGTGGCATACCGCGAGTCCATTACCAAGCGCCTGGAAGATATCTACGTCCACAAGAAACAGTCTGGTGGTTCTGGTCAATTTGCCAAAATCAACTACGTCCTAGAGCCTGGTGAACCGGGTAGTGGCTTCCAGTTTGAGTCAACAGTAACAGGCGGTAACGTGCCTAGAGAATACTGGCCCGCAGTGCAGAAAGGCTTCTTGAGCTGCATTGACAAAGGCGTATTAGCTGGGTTCCCTTGCATGGACTTTAAACTAACGCTTACAGATGGAGGTTTCCACCCGGTTGACTCATCTGCGATCGCTTTTGAAATTGCTGCACAATCTGCTTATCGTCAGTCGGTGCCCAAAGCAGGTCCACAACTACTCGAACCGATCATGAATGTTGATGTGTTCACGCCAGATGATTACATGGGCGATGTAATCGGCGATCTCAACCGTCGTCGGGGCATGATGAAAGCCCAAGAGACAGGGCAGACAGGCGCACGCATCAAGGCAGATGTACCTTTGAGCGAAATGTTCGGCTACATTGGCGACTTGCGTACCATGACCTCTGGTCGTGGACAGTTCTCCATGTCCTTCTCACACTATGCTCCTTGCCCCAATAATATTGCTGAAGAAGTGATTAAGGAAGCAAAAGAGCGTCAGGCTGCCAAGTAATGTCTTAGCTACGCTTGTTTAATCGCCTGCTGTTTTTATAGAGATGATTTTGATGCTTCCTAGTCAGTTTAGTTCTGGCTAGGAAGCTTTTTTATTTTTAATAGCACCATGTAATAATTGATAGTAATTTAGCATTTTAGTTGGTCATAATTTATGCAAACATTAATTCCTGTAATTGCTGAACAACGGGTAATTTTGTCCAATATTAGTTGGCAAACATTTGAACAAATACTCAAAGAATTAGGAGATAACAGGTCAACGCGGTTAGCTTATAACAATGGATTTTTAGAAATTATGACACCTTTAGGACCTCATGAGAATAATAACCGCTTTATTGACGATTTGGTTAGAGCAATTACTGATGAGTTAAATATCAATATGAAAAAATTTGGTTCTTTAACTATGAAGCGAAGCAAGAAGTTGAAAGGTGCAGAACCGGACTCTTGTTATTATCTTCAAAATGAACCACTTGTCAGAAGTAAGCAAGAAATTGATTTAGATAAAGATCCGCCTCCAGATTTAGTTTTGGAAATTGATATGAGTAGTGGTTCTTTGGATAAGCTACCAATTTATGCGGCGATTGGTGTGCCTGAATTGTGGCGTTATGACGGAAATAAATTAGAAGTTTTTGTTTTACAGCAATTGGATGGAGAGTATGAAGCTGTTAGTAATAGTCCGACTTTTCCTTGGATGGAGATGGAGGTTATTCCTCGGTTTTTGCGGCAGAGTTTAGTTGATGGGGAGACGGCTACTTTGCGGGCTTTTCGAGAGTGGGTGAGGGGGCAGGGGAATGGGTGAGGTTTATTATTGCTTCATCCTAGAGTCAGTTTCCAATTGGAGCAAATACAACATCATCAATACAGAGCTTACTATTGGCGACATTAGTCTCATTAAGTACTCCATGCCAAATAACTATAAGTGCACTAACCGTATTTTTAGGAGCTGTAACTGACTCACCTTGTAGAACCCAGCCACCAGAGTTGGACTTCTTACCACTATTGAAAACCTGAGATGTATTGCTCGGCTGACCAAGAAAAATAACCTTGAGATGAACCTCAACAGCATTTTCCCAAGATAACCTGGCTTGAAATCTGTATTTCTGATCAGCCTTTACTTCTATTGTTTGTTTGATGCCTACCCATTCGGCGGTCTGACTAGATAATGCTTTTTGAATAGAGCAGGCTGCTTGAGAACTTTTATAACCAGACTCCAATTTATGTTCAGCGTTATTTTGGTTATTTTGCTCCCAACTAGTGAATCCTTCTTCAAAGCCTGGATTTTCTATTAAATTCCTGCCTAAATTTTGTTGAGATTCAACAAGGTTTTGTTGTGTAGGTTTAGGAGATGGGCTGGAGTTGCTTGCAGGAGTGGACGGAACCAGCATTGACGATTGATTCAGTCGCGGTTGAGATGGCTCTGGCTCTAAGTAAAATGTTTTAGTTTTTTTTGGGTCTACTTGCAAATTTATAGTATCTGGAGCTGTCTTAAAACCTCGTTTTCTTAAGGTGATCTCCACGGCTCTTGTACTTGGTATGCTAATTCCTCTCTGACCATTTCTATCAGTGTATTTTCGGACTGATGGACCTTCAACAATATACTCGATTTCAACTCCTTCTATAGGCTTTAGTGACTCTCGTTCTTGAACAATGATGTTAATATTTTCTAAATCTGGAGTTTTTGAAGCTGGACTAGATGATTCTTTGCTTATAGGATTTGAGCTAGACGAATCCTTAGTAAGATTTGAGATAATCTCTAAACCTTTAGAACCTGCAAAGGCAATGAATAGAATCGCAAGTAGGGCAAGTCCGATATTTTGAGGTGGCAAATTTTTAAACCAATCCTTTATTGATTGCACATCCACACATGAGTTAAGAGGGTATGAGCAATATTTTAATCTCAAAATAGGTTAATTGTCAGCCTTGAGTCTGAAAGGCTTAGATAAAAATCCCCCAAACCCTAAACTGAGCCGAAAGGAGATATGCTTCCTAAACATGATAAGCCGTTATTGCTAGTTGCAAATCAGGACTATAAATAGACTCAACTCGCGAGAAAATTGAATGACTCCACCAAACCTTAACTCGATTTCCTTTGGCAGGCGCAGAGCCAACTTTGCTATAACCAGCATTGATTAGTAATTGTTCAAAATCATCTACTGGTAAAGTTTTCGATGTAATCTTGGCAATACCTTGAAGATTGTGCTTATCAAGGGTCATAATCGCCCTGATAAGTACTAAATATTCGATAACCTGGTAATACTAGCGCCACACCAGCAAAACTATGTATTGTGCCTGGATAAGTTTCTTCAGCCTCACTGCCACCAATGCGGATTTTAAGCAACCCAAACCAAGCATAAAAGCCTGGAATTAGAGCATCCATACTATAAGCGATAGCTCTCAAATTTTTGTCAGTAATAGACGTAGATCTTGCTGGTAAGGGCTTTTTTTCGTTGTGATAGGCATCTTGAGAAGTTTCCATGTAATTTTTCATTTGAAGATTACCATTAGCAGCTATTCTATCAACTTTTACCTGATATGAGTTTAAACTTCAATTCTCAGACATATGTTACCATTTGAATCCCTAAATCTTCCATCAATGTAGTAAGAGAAATTCCACGTAAACGCGCCAACTCGACTAGGTTTTCTATGCGTTGTGCTTGTTCTTTTTCTATTTGTTCATTTAAGTGCAGTAACTCCCTATGTTCATCTAGTGTAAGAGTTTCAGTCTGTCGTTTAACACTCAATTCTTCATAATGCTTGTGAATGTCTAAAGGCACACTTTGATTAATTTTTAACAACAACTCGGCTTCAGCTTGTGGCAGGGTTGGAGCTTTTCGCTGTGCCTGTAGCACAATAATTTTAGATACAAATTTCTCTAAATCTGGCAGGCTTAACTGCTCAACCGCTCTTAACAACTCTTCTGAAGACAGTTGCACTTCTACTTTAATTGTTGACATCTTCTGCCTCTTTAGCAATTAAATTAATCATACTATATCAACAGTTTCATAGTTTTAAGTTTTTGTAGAAGGCGAATCACATATTAATCTAGTATTCTTTAACTGATTAACTCACCACCAACCACGCACAAAAGGTATATTTATCCTCCTCAACTCCCCCACCATCAATCTGCAATCAGACTGATGAATACCTTTCAAAAAATAGACACACTAACAAAATAAATAACAAACAAACAGGAATAATCCCATGTCAGACGAATTTAAAAAAGGTGACAAAGTGGAGTGGGAAACCTCACAAGGCACAACAAAAGGTGAAGTAAAAAAGAAACTAACCTCACCAACAGATATTAAAGGACACCACGTCGCAGCCTCAAAAGAAAATCCTGAATACTTAGTTGAAAGTGATAAAACAGGCAAAGAAGCAGCTCATAAACCGGAAGCTTTAAAAAAAATTGAGGAGTAATATTTCATGAGTAACGATACAAAATCAGTAATTAAAGATTTCCATCAAGCCGTCAACATGACAGCAAAAGAACTTGAGTCTTGGTTGGATACAGAAGAGTCCAAAGAAGTCGGACAAAAAGATGGAGATGATGAATCTATTGGTCATAAATCTGGCAAGCGTATTATTGAATTATTGCAGAAGCAAGATGACTACAACGACGATGATTTATCTCATATAAAAAAAGTCATTAGTTACGTCCATCGCCACAGCGCCCAAAAACCATCAGGTGACATTAAAGATACACGTTGGCGGTACTCTTTAAAAAATTGGGGACATGATCCGCTTAAGTGAAAACTTTAGCTTTCTGCAATTTTTATAGCCTGCATAAAGCAGGCTTTCTCCCTATATCTCTATTTTATTTTTGAGATATAATTTGACTTATTCAATTATCAAAACTGACGTGACCAATTTTTGGGCCAGCGTTCAACAACAACTTTTGTTTGTGTAAAAAACTCTACTGCATCTCGCCCCTGCCCATGTAAATCACCATAAAAACTATCTTTCCAACCACTAAAAGGAAAAAATGCCATCGGTGCCGCTACGCCAATATTAATGCCAATATTACCCGCCTCAGCTTGATAGCGAAATTGCCGCGCCGCCGCACCACTATTTGTAAACAAACAAGCCATATTTCCCCATTGTCCACTATTAACTAAAGCGATCGCATCTTCAATCGTCTCTACCTGCATCAAACCCAATACCGGACCAAAAATCTCTGTCCCTGCTAATTCACTTTTGGGGTTGACATTTTCCAAAATTGTTGGTCGAATAAAGTTACCTTTTTCATAATCAGAAATCTTGGCATTGCGCCCATCTACCAACACCGTCGCCCCTTCCTCAATTCCCAATTCAATTAACTGCTCAATACGAGTTTGACTTTGAGAAGAAATTACAGGACCCATCTGCACATTTTCATCTAAACCATATCCCACAATGCGAGTTTCTGCAGCCGAGGCGATCGCATTTCTAAACCCCTCCCTTGCCTCTCCTACTGTCACCGCCACTGAAGCCGCCAAACAGCGTTGCCCTGCACAACCAAACGCACTATCGGCAGCAATGCGAGTCGTCATTTCCATATCTGCATCTGGCAAAATAATAATCGGATTTTTCGCCCCACCTTGACATTGCACTCGCTTGCCAAAAGACGCCGCCTTACCATAAACATACCGCGCCACAGGAGACGAACCAACAAAGCTAACTGCCCGAATTGTGGGATGTTCTAAAATTGCATCAACCGCTTCCTTTGCCCCATTAACTAAATTAACAACTCCTGGTGGTAAGCCAGTTTTTTCTAATAACTCAAACACTTTTTGGAGAGTTAAGGGCACTTTTTCCGAAGGCTTAATAATACAAGTATTTCCACAAGCTATTGCATAAGGTAAAAACCAAAAAGGAATCATCCCCGGAAAATTAAACGGTGCAATAATTGCAACTACACCCACAGGTTGACGAATCATAATTTCATCAATTCCGCGAGCAATATCTTCCAAATTGTACCCCTGCATTAACATGGGAATTCCGCAGGCAACCTCCACATTTTCAATTGCTCTTTCTAACTCCGCTTTCGACTCAGCAAAAGTTTTACCACACTCCAAAGTAATAATTTGCGATAACTCTTGCAAATGTTCTTCTAATAAGAACTTCAACTTAAAAAGATACTGTACACGTTCAGTTGGAGGAACCCTGCGCCAGCCAACAAATGCCGCCGCCGCTGCCACAGTTGCCGCCTCAACGTCACTTTTGGGTGATAAGGGAACCTTCGCTAATACTTCTGTAGTTGCTGGGTTTACTACTTCTAAAAATTCCGTAGCACCAGAATTACACCACTGTCCATCAATGTAGTTTAATAAAGTAGATGCAGCCATTTCTTGCCTCAGTTTATGAACTAACCCGCTTTGACTTAAATAAGTTTGACGTAGAGATTTCCCTAAATGCTTTTCTCCACGTATAAAACGAGTCAAAGTAGAGTACAACAAAAAGAAACCCCTACTGATTAGAGCAGGGATTACTCATTAACTTATATTACATTTACATATAATCAACAAAAGCCTCTAAATTTCCTCAACCTCAAGCCGCGCCGCTGTCACAGCACAAAAAGCAAAAGCAAAAACCAAAGGCATGGGAGACTTGCAGACATAGCTAATAACTGCTGCTAAAAAAGTAACAATTACGGCGGCAATTGACCAGGCTTTTTCAGAAAAACACATCCCTTTATCAGCTTTAATTAACCGCAGTGCTTTCGTTGGAATTGGTTCCGGCATCACTGCCCCTGGCGGGAAAGCCCAATAGTTATAGCGTTCTACATATAAATCAGTCCAGCCGTTTTCTTTGCACCATTCATTTAGCCAATCTTCACTGAAATGCTTCATGTTTAAATCTTTAAAGTTTATTAAGAATTTTAGGAATAGTTGGGAGTCAGCAAGTAACTTCACCTTACTTTTAGAAGGCTACCAAAGCCCTTCTGTATGTAGCACAAAAAGATACTAAATTTTACTTTTTTAAGCCATTTGAAACATAAGCATAATCAAAGTATTACTATAGAGGCGTCCCAAACCATTGGCATCCTTGCTCACACCTCTCAATCAGGTAACCCAAAAAATTTGGCATGATATTTACTTGCTCCTGAGTTAATCTATTCAACTTGGGAGTAGCTCAAGTGCTCCCGTTGCTGACTTGAGCAGGTAATTATGCATTGTGCCAAAAGCAGACGCTGGGTGTTTCTGACCAAAGAATGAGGTTATACCATGAACGAACTAATTTTTGACCAACAACTGGCATTGTCTCTGCAACGCCTAGAAGAACTCTGGCAACAAATAGACGAATTGCCGCCCGACCCTACCAGGCGACAAACTGTACCGTCAGCACCGCCACAAGACCTCCTCAAAGAAAGTCTAGAAGGCTTGTCTGTGTCGCTCCAAGAGCTACAAGTCGCTGCCGAGTCACTGCGTCAAGAAAAAGAAGAATTAGCCCTCAGCCTGGACGCCGAAGCAGCCGAGTGCCAGCGCTACCAAGAACTATTTAAATTTGCTCCTGATGGCTACCTGGTGACCACCAAAGACGGCACGATCACCCAGGCAAACCAAACCGTCGCACAACTGCTCAACATTGCCCCAGACCGCCTAATCACCAAACCCTTAGTCGTTTTTGTAGACCCCCAAGAACGTCGCGACTTTTATGCCAAACTCAGTCAACTGCAAAAAGGAGAGTCGCTCAAAAATTGGCAAATTCAGCTTCAGCGTTGGCGCGATGCCTTCTTTACAGTCTCCTGCACCGTCACACCCATCCAAAATGCCGAAAATCAGGTCATCGGTCTGCGCTGGCAATTACAAGACCTTACCCCCAGTCAAGAGGCAGAAACAGCCCGACAGCACGAAGCTTTATTTCGTGCCATGTTTGAAAATGCCGCCACAGGCATAGTTCTCTTAGATAGTCAAGGTAATGTTATCAAAAGCAACCACGCCTTCGAGGAAATGCTGGGTTACACTTGCCAAGACTTAGAGAAAGTCCTGCCCCAATGGCTAAATTTAGATAAATCCGGCATTGAATCTGTCTTATTTCAACAACTAATTGCTGGCAAACGTAACTGTTACCAACGAGAAAAGTGTTACAACGCTCCCGATAAATCAATGCGCTGGGGACGCCTCACTTATTCTCTAGTCCAAGGAGCAGTCAATCAGCCAGCTTTTGCCACTTGTATGTTAGAAGATATTACCGAGCTTCATCAACTTAGAACGACACAACAAGAAGCCGTTAAACAAGAGCTTGTCCTGAAACAACTAGCCCTCAAACCATCTCCAGAACCGAATAATTCAATTGAGCGCCTGGAGGCAGAACCTCAACAAATAACAGCATTAGTTGAGCAGTTGGGGAAAATGCTCAATGATATTCTCTCTAGCACTCCCGAATTTTTCTTTGTCTACGATGCCACTGGAAAATATATTTATGTTAACCGTTCGGCGGCACAAGCTTTAGGCTTAACACAAAGTGATTTTATTAGTAAAACTTGGCAGCAATTAAAGTTACCTGCCGAATTTATGGAACGCTTGGATGCTCAACGAGCTAATGTTTTTAATAATGGACAACCAATCACCGACGAAGCTAGTTTTGCTACAGTTGAAGGTATGCGAGACTATGAATACACGATTAGTCCGCTGAGTGATTTGGGTAGTCAACCAGAAGCTGTTGTCGTCACGGTACGAGATATTAGTGAGCAAAAAAGAGCAGCGGTTGCAGTTAGTGAAGCGATGGCAAAAGAAGCGGAATTTAGTACATTAAAATCTCACTTTTCTTACTTTGCCTCGGTGATTACTCAAGAACTACGCAACCCACTCAATAATATTTTTGCCTGCACCAAATTAATCGAAAACAATACTCAATCGGAGACTGATGAAAAGACACTAAGTTATCTGCAATTAATTCAAGTTAATGTCAGACGCATGAATCAATTGTTGAATGATTTGTTGTTGATAAAAAAGGTAGAAGCTAATGAATTGCATTTAAATCCATCGTTGCTGAATTTAACTCAATTTTGCCAGGATTTGACCGAAGAACTACAGCAAGGTGCGGCGGCTCGTCACACGATTAATTTTACTAGTCAAGAGCAATGTTCTGCTGTTAATCTTGATAAGAAACTACTGCGTCATGTTCTCACAAATTTACTGCTGAATGCGATTAAGTATTCTCCTGAAGGTAGTGAGATCAAGCTGGATGTTTCCTGCCAAGATCAACAAGTAGTTTTGCAAATTCAAGACTCAGGCAGTGATATTCCTCAAGCTGATCAAGATTTGTTGTTCAAAATGTTCAATCAAAACGGTAAGGTTGGCGTCGTCGCTGGCAGTGGTTTGGGATTGCTCATTGTTAAGCAGTGTATCGACTTGCAGGGAGGCGAAATTGCGGTTGAAAGCACACCTGGTGTGGGTACAACCCTAACCGTGACGCTACCTCTGCAGGGTGATCATTAATCTTTCGGTCGGTGAGCACACTTCTGGCTTTTCTTCGTTAAAATATGTAGTAATGTAAAGATCCTTAGCAATACTACACATAATTATGAATACGACACGGTACGAATTCGTGTTAAGGCGTTTAGCAACAGTCCTTGCTGTTGCCATCCTAACTCTCTCGCTGTTGTCTGCTGTCAGCGGCATGATGCTGGCATTTTACTATCAACCTATAGCCGGGGGTGCATACAATTCTTTGGCAGCAATTAACACCCAAGTCTCTTTTGGCTGGCTAATTCGCAGCATCCACAACCTCGCAGGTAACGGTGTTATCGGCGTGGCACTAGTGGAAGTTGTGGTGATGTTTTTGGGTAGGCAGTTTCGCTCAAGTTGGCTCACCGCCTGGATTAGCGGCATCTTGTTTACCTTAAGCGCCATCGGCTTGGGTTGGACAGCAATGATTTTGAGTTGGACACAAGAAGGATTTTGGCGTCTCAAACTTGAGTTGGGAACAATTGAAGCGATTCCTTTTATTGGTCCTCAAATCAGAGAAATTCTCACAGGTGGCGCGGTAAACTCAACTACCGTGGCACACTTTTACACTCTCCATAGTTATGTACTAGCAATTGGTGCGATTGTGCTTGCAGTGGTTCATCTCGGCAGTGTGTTGGTGCAAGAATTAGAACAGTCTGAAGGTGGTATTAAGTTCCGCTTAGAAAGACTGATTGCACCTTTTCAAGAGTCTGTTACCAAAGAACAGCAACCACAAGAAAAAGTGAAGAGTCTGACTGTTGAAAAAGAGTAGGCAAAATACCTAGATTGAGGATAATTCAAATTACTAATTGTGGCACTCAATCTCAAAATATCCCAAAACCCTCCTTAAATAAGGGGGGTTAATTATAAATATCTTAATTGCCACCATAAATCAGCCAAAAGTTGAGCTATTCCAGCCCCACATTGCCCCTTTGGCATCAGCAAACTCAAGATAAATCCGATTTGTCGGCACAGCTAACTTTTCATTAATTACCTGACAAAAATCTTGACTCATTGCTTTAGTTTGTGCTGGACTCATACTGCCAACGCTTTTTATTTCTACATAACAAACAGGCTCAGTTGTGCCAGCAAAAGTCATAGCAACACCTGGTTCAAATGCCGTCATTACATAAGATTCTGGCTTATTTAAATGCTTTGCCAGTTTAGAGGAAAGAACTTTGAGCAGTCCTTCAACCGTAGATGGTTCAGGAGCAGCAATGGATGTTTGGACTTTAATTAATGGCATAGTTTTTAGGTATTAGAAGAAATAATTTTGTGAATTAAGAGTTAGAATTAATTGTGACAATTGCTGCAATAGCTCTAACAAAGAACTACTAACTCTTAACCACATAAGGCTTAATTGTTTTCTTTAGCCGCCGTAGTTCCAGCCCGTATCTTTCAGCAAGATTTGTTCACCTTCCTTATGAACACCTGCACTAATAACTTCTCCTACAAAGGCAGTATGATCGCCATGTTCTACTGCACCAACTACCCGACACTCTACATAACCAAGCGAGTCAGAAATAATTGGACAACCTGTTTCTTCTCCTAGATAAAACTCGATATCCTCAAATTTATTGCCAACTCGATGTAGCGGCTGAAAAAATATCTTAGCGACATCTTTTTGTCCAGCTTCTAAGAAAGTAAGGGAAAAAACACCACTCTTTTTAATCATTTCGTGGGACGTATGACCCGTATTAACACAATTAACTACTAGCGGTGGCTTAAAGGAAGATTGTGTTACCCAGCTAGCGGTAAAACAATTAACATCTTCTCCATCTTTCACACCACAGATATAGAGTCCGTGGGGAATTTTTCGTAAAATTGTTTTCTTGGCTTGTTCGTCTAACAAGAGTTTACCTACCGATTACGTTATCTACTATATCAGTTTACCAACTTACCAGAAATTCCGATTTTTATTGCCTTTTTCGTTTAAAAACTTTCTTTGCTTGACCGACAATTCCTTTACCTTTAAAGTTGTCCTTAAAGTTTTTGAATTCGCCAGCATCTAACCAAACACCGTAACAAGCTGGGCATTTTTCATACCAAATACAGTGCAGGTCAATATCTACCATGCGAATCATTTTATGATTGCAGCGTGGACAATCAAGATCTTCGCTAATTTTATCGAGATTACTACCTATTTGAGGGTTGCCAATATCGAGACTTTCTGATCCATGAACAGTTTTAAGTGTTTCGGCTTCTAGCGAGTCGAACCACAATCCTCTACAGTAGAGGCAACGGTCTACTTCAATTCCAGAACAAACAATTTGCTCTAAGCGTCCTGCACATTTTGGACAAAGGTCTATGGGCTTCATAAAGTTAGGAAATAATACCCTACACTTCGACAGGCTCAGGGTGCTACCTTTCAGCTTACGTGATGGGGCGAAATAAATGAGAGTGTTCTGGATGATAGAGACGCGAGCGTGCAACGCCATTACAATTAGATCGTATTTTACCTAAATCTCGCAGCGCTGGACTCACCAAATAAAGTGTCGTCCTCAGCAAATTTTCGCGTTGCGTCACCTCTGCCATTTCCCTTAGCGGCACCAGCCAAATTTGCTCATCAACCCAACCAATACGGAAGCAAATCGCCACAGGTGTATCTACCGGATAATGTTGTAACAACTTATTTTGAGCATTTTCTACATGACGAGCACTCAAATAGAGGCAAAGACTGGCTTGATGTGCCGCCAAAGCTGCCAATTCCTCCGACTCTGGCACAGAAGAGGCGCGTCCACTAATGCGAGTTAGGATAATCGTCTGCACCAGTCCCGGCACCGTCAACTCAACTCCCAGCTTTGCTGCTGCTGCCTGGAAAGCACTAATCCCCGGAATTACTTCAAAAGGAATCTCAGCCTCTTTCAACGCCTGCATTTGTTCGTGGATGGCGCTGTAGAGGCTTAAATCACCAGAGTGTAAACGGACAACCGATTTTTGTGCCTGTACTCTTTGAATCATTAACGGCACAATTTCTTCGAGAGTTTTCTGACTTGTGTGGACAATTTCGGCATCAGGACGCACATCTTGCAACACCTGCATTGGTATCAGAGAGTCGGCAAAGACAATCACATCTGCCTTTTGAAGGATCTTTTGTGCCTTAACCGTCAATAAATCTGGGTCACCGGGTCCTGCACCTACGATGTAGACTGCGGGTGCAAGTGGTGGTTGTGGTGATTCCGACCCAATTAAGTCAGTAGCATCAGACATAAAAGAAACTTTTTCTAAATTACCCGAACTTTTCCGGATCTACCCGACCTACTAAGTAATAAAGAAGTGGTAGATGCACCCTGGTTCAGCTCTAGAGTTTACTCTAGGGCTTTTTTCTTGTCTATTGTGGAGTATGTAATTGTTGCTTTTCTGGAGAAACTACATCTGGCAAAGGACGACGCCAAATATAGAGCAATGTTAGACCGAGAAGACCTAAACTAATGGCAGTTAAACTAACAATTTGAGCGATGCGTAACCCACCAATCATCAAGCTATCAGTCCGCAGTCCTTCAATCCAGACACGACCGCAACTATAAGCCACCATATATACTAAAGCGATCGTCCCCACTTTAAGACGTGGCTTGCCTTTTAAACTACGATTGAACAAGGTCATTAATAAGCCAAAAACCATCAAATTCCACAATGATTCATACAAAAATGTGGGATGGAAGTACTCAAAATTAATAAAGGTTGCCGGACGACGTTGCGGCGGAATATACAGTTTCCAGGGTAAATCAGTCGGGTCGCCAAAAGCTTCAGAATTAAAGAAATTACCCCAACGCCCGATCGCTTGCCCCAAAATTAAGGAAGGTGCAACCAAGTCTGCCAATTGCCAAACCGAGACTTTCTGAATACGGGCAAAAATAATCGCTGCCAAAGTACCGCCCAAAATTGCCCCATGTATGGCAATTCCACCATTCCATATTGCAATAATTTGCTCAGGATGTTGAGAGTATTGTTTCCACTCAAACAACACATAATATAGTCGCGCCGCAGGTATAGCACCAATTACTAACCAAATTGCCAAATCTCCCAGCAGGTTTGGGTCAACATTACGCTGCTTTGCCAGGTATTGAGATAAGCTGACACCAATCAATACGGCTGAGGCAATTAAAAGACCATACCATCGAATTGTCAGCGGTCCTAGCTCAATGAGAGTGGGTCCTGGAGAAGTAAATTGAAAGGCTAGGGTGAGGGATATTGCTTCTGGCATTAATTCTCCGTAAGGGCGATGGAATAATTGGTTTAATTAAAAGCTCAATGATCTAGCTTCTGTTTAATTTTAGGTCGCAATAGCGCTTTGGTTGTGGAAGTAGCGAGTAAGCTTATTTAAAAAACTGGCACTTAAAACATTTTGTCAAGAACGTTCTAGGATAGAGATCTAATCAGAATTTGTAATTTGTGATGTCCGCTACGCCTCATTTTTCTCAGGTTTCTACATTGGATCAATCAGTGCAACCTTCAACGCCGTTACTCGGTAAGTCTTTAACCCAGTTAACCGCATGGGTTCAGCAGCAAGGGCAACCCCCGTATCGGGGGCGTCAGTTACACGGCTGGATTTATGAAAAAGGGGCGCGGTCTTTTGCTGATATTACCGTTTTTCCGAAACAATGGCGCGAAACTTTAGTTGATTATCCCATTGGTCGCTCTACTTTAGATTACCGTTCCGAAGCTCCTGATGGTACGGTGAAGTATCTATTGCGGATGGCGGATGGTCATATTATTGAAACGGTTGGTATTCCCACGAGTAAACGCTTGACGGTTTGTGTGTCTTCTCAGGTGGGTTGTCCGATGGCGTGTGATTTCTGCGCGACGGGTAAAGGTGGTTTTGCTCGTAATCTAGAATGCCATGAAATTGTTGATCAGGTGTTAACGGTACAGGAAGATTTTGGGCAGCGTGTTAGTAATGTGGTGTTTATGGGTATGGGGGAACCGTTGCTGAATCTGGAAGCGGTGGTTGCGGCGGTGCAGTCGATTAATCAGGATGTGGGTATTGGCGTGCGATCGCTTACAATTTCAACAGTTGGCATCCCTAATCGTATCCGCCAACTAGCCCAACACCATCTACAAGTTACCTTTGCCGTTAGTCTTCATGCTTCTAACCAAGCATTGCGAGAACAACTTATCCCTAGCGCCAAGCCATACCCGTTAGATGATTTGTTAGATGAATGCCGCGAATATGTGCAGTTAACCGGGCGTCGAGTCACCTTTGAATATATCCTACTCGCTGGCTTAAATGACCTTCCTGATCACGCTGTGGAGTTAGCGGCACATCTGCGGGGTTTCCAGACTCATGTTAACTTAATTCCTTATAATCCCATCAGTGAAGTCGATTATCAACGCCCTAGTGGACGCCGCATTCAAGAGTTTGTGGATATTCTAGAACAACATCATATTGCTGTTAGTGTGCGCCGCAGTCGTGGCTTGGAAAAAGATGCCGCCTGCGGGCAATTAAGGGCATCAACAAGTATTTCTTAAAAGTTTAGGTATTAGGTTCAACTCTCAGATCCCCGACTTCTTGGAGTCGGGGATTTTCCCTTCCACCAGAATAAGTCTTAGCGACGGGCGTAAATTCCTGGGGCGTATGCCTCAATAACCTTACCTGTGCTTGATTTGTTAATCATTAAGTAGTCACAAACAGGACATTGAGTTTGAGTTAAATCAGTTTTTACAAAATAAAGTCTTTCGGCGTGGCTACCACAGTTTGGACATCGAACTTCTTGTATTATTCGCACTTTTTTAACCTTTTTTTAGTAGTTTTTTAAACAAGAAAAATTTACAGACTTTGGGCAGAAAAATTGAGCTAGTTTATGGCTTCAGAGAGTTAGAAATAAAAGATAGTCTCTATCTGCTCTTTATTTATTATGCCAGTTTTTATACTTATCGGCAATAAAACTTTAGAGATAGTTTCTGATGTTAAAAAGTAATTGACTATACAAATTCAAGTGATCCCTAGCCTTTAGTATCGCATTTTTTGTTGATCCACAGGCTTTTTGCTTCAAATCGTCAGTGCAGCATAGTCATGGTAAGTGGTAAGCTAAAAGCTTCAATTCCTTAGAATTGTCCCAAGTGCCAATCAACCCAAATCATCAAATAGGGACATAGACAGTGGGGCAAACCGCGATTTTATGCATGAGCCCATTGGGGTATTTGTTACCAGCAAGGGACAAAGCAGATTTGGCAAAATATGAGCTTTCTGCCTCAAAATTAAGGGCAAAACCAAGATAGTAACGTATCAAAACATGGGAGGAATACTTAAACCTTTAAGTGTTTTTCCTAGTTCAGAATTCAAGCCTTTACTCTGAATTAAAACACCAAAACCACCTATGCCCATTGGGTTTATTAACTGATGTAAGGCATCACGACGTTGCATAATTGCCATCACATCTTTGGCACTAGCATCGACTTGACCACGAGAGCTATCGTAGCAGGAAAGAGCCGTTAAGCGATCGCCTAATCCTAATGCCATCAAAAACAAACCCTGCTGAGTAAAACCGACATTACATAACCCTGATAATTCCCCTTGACGCTCTAAAGCCGTAAAATCGACATGAGCAGTGATATCTTGATGTCCAATATACAAATAAGGATTATCATGATGTTGATGTTGGAAGTAGCATTGCAAAGTTCCTTGATGACGGCTAAGTTGATAGTATCGTGTCGCAGAATAGCCATAATCAATAGTTAAAAGAAAACCCTGATCTAAGCAATTAGCAACTGTATTTAACCAATCTAAAGCAGCCAAATTCACCTCAGTACGATAACCATTTGGATAACTACTTAAATCAATTTCTACAAATTCAAAATATTGATTCAACTGAGGCGTTGAAGGACTATCTATAACTTCTACAAAATCAATTTCATTATTCGTGGTTTTAGATATAGTGACATAAATTTCCTGTAGTTGTCCGTCTCTAACCATAACTTGATGTACAGGTAAAGCATCTACTAACTCATTAGAAAAAAAGCAGCCGACTTTAATAGAATTCTTAGCAACTTCGGCTAAAGAACTCCATTTTACGGGAAATAATGGCTCTAATAAGCGTTTTTGTTGAGCAATTAATCCCGCCGCTTTTTCAATAATTAGATACTCTAAAGCTGCAAAACAATCAGGATGCCGACGCTGCAAATAACCCAACACATCCGCCGCCAAAAGCCCTTGACCTGCTCCCATTTCGATTAAAGTAAATAGAGTAGGGCGCCCTAATATATCCCAAATTTCGGCAAATTGTTCCGCCAGTAATTCACCAAAGTCATTAGCTAAATGAGGCGAGGTAAAAAAATCACCATCCGAGCCAATATTAACAGCTCCAGTTGCATAATAACCTTGTTCTGGATGATATAAAACTAAGTCCATATATTCAGCAAAAGTAATTCGCTGATTTGGCGTATTAGCAATTTTATCAACAATTAAGTTTTTGAGTATTTCGTTATCAGCAGCAGCTTTTGCGATTTTATTGTTAGGTTGTCTAAAAGCGTTATTCATAGTTGAAAAGTAACTAAAGTTAAGAAAAAATCTACAATGAAAATACAAACCCAAGCTGTAACTACCGCTGTAGTTGCTGACTTGCCAACACCCTTAACACCACCTTTAGTTGTTAGTCCCCAGCCACAACCAATCAGCGATACAACTGCGCCAAATAGAAAAGATTTAACTAAAACTATTATTAAATCTTTGATAGTTAAAAAATCTCGAATTGAATTCAAAAAAATATTAGGCTCAATTTGATAAAGTTGATTAGCAATAAAAACACTACTAGCAATACCAATAAACAAAGCAATAACTGTTAGAATTGGTAACATCAAACAGCAAGCAACAACGCGAGGAATAACCAAATAATCAATAGGATTAGTTCTCAGCATCAAAAGAGCATCAATTTGTTCTGTAACTTGCATAGCCCCAATTTCAGCAGCATACGCCGAACCAACTTGCCCTGCAACAACACTAGCTGTTAAAATTGGGGCAAGTTCACGACAAAAAGCGATCGCAACAGCCCCTCCCACAGTATTAACAGCGCCATATTTTATTAATTCTTGTGCCGTTTGCACAGTAAAAATCATCGCCGCAAAACAGGTAGTTAATAAAACCGAAGAAACAGAACCAGGACCAACAGTTACCATCTCTTCAAGAATTTGATGATAACGCATTTTTCCTTTCAGGATACGAACTACAATCTGCCCCCCTAATAGCAGCGTCGTTAAAAAACGCCAAAGCCACTGCTGTTTAAATTCTTCAGATTGAAATTGAGGCATATAGATTGTAATATCCAAGCCTGGTGGATATTTATAATAATCTCTAAATTAATTGCTTTAAAAAACAGATTCATTGATTGATTAAGAAAAAGTTAGCTGATTTTTTCGCACTATTAATTCAAAACCCTGATTATTGCCACTAGCACGACAAAACTATCGCTTGAGGGGCAACTGATAAGTCGCCCCTACTCATCATTAAGCAATTTTCTTGAGGAACTCCTCCACCTCAGCACTTGTCGGTTGAGCGGCAATTGCACCGGGTTTCAGAGTAGTTAATCCACCCACGGCACTCGCATACTGCACCACACTTTTCGCCGACTCAGGTGTAGCCAAACACTTCAAGCCATGCTGACATAACTGATGGACAAAACCTGCAACAAAACCATCACCAGCCCCGGTGGTATCCTTAACATCCATCTTAAAAGCCGGCAGTTTACCTTCATGATCACTTAAGCAATAATTACATTCTTGATCGCCATTAGTAACTAACACCCCTTCCACAGAACCTAAGCGATGTGTAATGGCTCCGGCATCCGTAGTATCAAATAATAACTCAGCTTCTTCTTTGGCAATTTTCAAAAAATCAACCTTCTTTAAAAGTTCCAAAATTAGCGGTTTAGCCACACTTTGATCCGACCAAAACATGGGACGCCAATTAATATCGACCAAAACTTTTACATCATATTGTTCAGCAAGTTGCAAGGCTCGGTAAATTGCCTCACGAGTTTGGGGATATGCTAATTCTAAAGTTCCTAAAACTAAAAAATCAGCTTCCTCAAACAAAGAGACTGGTAACTTTGAAGCATCAAGAAAAGCATCAGCAAATTGAGAAGTATCTAACTCTCCAAAACCAGCAAATTCGCGATCGCCCTTGGCAGACCTTACTACATAAACTTGTCGCGTTGGTGCTTGATGACGTTGCACACCCCGACTATCCACCCCAATATCCTGCAAAAGTTGCACCAGAGTCGTTCCCGGCTCATCCTCACCCACACAACCGACAAAACCCGCAGCAGTCCCCAACTTAACCAAAGCACAAGCCACATTTGCCGGTGCGCCCCCTGGATAAGGCTTCCAGGATTCAACTTGCTCAAGTGGGCGCCCTAATTGATCAGCAAGTAAATCGAATAATATTTCACCAAGGCAGATTACACGAAGATTGGTCACGGCTTTCCCTATTTCGACATTTTTAGACTATCATCAGTCATTGGTCATTATTGAATAACCAGCAAGCAGCTAATCCGTGATCAATTAATCTTTTCTGACATAAGAAAGCCTAATCCTCGATTTTCCTAGTCTGACGCCACAAACAATCTTCTAGAATCGAAGAAGATGGTAAGTAGATATACCAAGGAAAAAATACCTATGGCTGGTGGCGACTCATATATCCCCGCGTCTCTTAGCGATCGCGAAGTACAAATTATCGAACTCGTAGCCGCTGGCTTAACCAATCAGGAAATCGCCCTGCAGCTAGAAATCAGCAAGCGCACTGTTGATAATCACATCAGCAACATTCTCACCAAAACAGCAACACTCAACCGTGTAGCCCTTGTCCGTTGGGCATTACAGTGGGGCAAAGTCTGCTTAAATGATGTTAACTGCTGTCCCTTGCCAGCACCTCGTAATGAAATCTTCTAAGCGTCGCAAGATCTTATTAGTTTTGGCAGTTGGCTTAATCTGGGGATTAAGTGGCTGCCTTAATTCGTTTTTGGATGGCTTCAACTCACGTGGTTTCGTCACTCCACCCACTCAAACCCTTGGTGCCGCCCTCAACAGCATCGCCCCCGACCAAGAACCCCACTATTCTTATGATGGTCGCTACCTAGTCTTTAGTTCAGACCGCCTCGCACAGCGCAGTATTTACCTCTACGACGTGCAACAACGCCGTTTGATTGATTTACCAGGACTCAACCAGCCAGGTAGCTTGCAAGAGCAGCCAGACATCAGTGCCGATGGTCGTTATATTGTTTATATTTCCGAGCAACTAGGTAAGCCAGATGTCTTTGTCTATGATCGTCAAAGCTTGCAAGCCGATCGCATCACCGAAGATATCATCGCCGAAGTTCGTCATCCCACCATTAGCGGAAATGGTCGCTTTATTGCTTTTGAGTCCATGCGTTCTGGACAATGGGATATTGAGATATATGACAGAGGTTCGGGTGTAGAACTATCACTACCATCTGTATCAGCACCGACGGCACCAGCACCAGCTTCACCGTAAGTTGTCTGGAAGTGGAAACGGCACTTCACCAGCGTTTACAACACTAATCCTAATCAGAACGCTACAGTTAAAAATACTTGCAAAATAAAGGAGTCGTGCTGCCATGACTAATACTGCCTCTACCCAAACTGGCAACTTCTGGGACTTTGCCGCACCACAACCCACACAAGATGCTGACTTGCTCAAGCAGCTAAACTTTCTTCCTGGCTTCAAAGAACTTCTCATGGTGCGCCAAGTTCATGCCCTAGAACACGCTACAGTTTGGGTACTAGATCAGCGCCAAGCCACAAGTCCCTCAGACAACAATAGCTTAGGCGGCTTATCCACCGATGAAGGCTTTTATCTCTATGGTCAAGTTAATACTACCGACTTAAAACGAGCCGTTCCCACCGCCTTGAGTCGCCTCAAAACCGGAGAATGGGATTTAGCAGTTCATCCCCGTTGTGGTACAAACCTTTCTGTAGGGATGTTTTTGACGGCAGGGCTAGCCATAGGTGCACATTTGTTGTTGCCACGCAGTCCCCTTGAGCAAATGCTGGGAATTGGTATTGCTGCAGCCACCGCTACTCAACTTACACCAGATCTTGGCACTCTGGCTCAACGCCACCTGACAACCTCTATTCCCTTCAACCTGGCAATTACCGACATTAGCGCCACCTCAGATCTTTGGGGACGTGCGGCTCATTTCGTGCAAGTCCGTTGGCAAGACTAAACTTGATTTAAGCAACAATTAGCCCAAAAAAAGCTCAAATCCCACTCTCAAAATGCTCGGAAGTAATAAAACTTAAAAAGCCGATGCAACAGACAGTCCCGATCCAGTAGTACTCTGTAAAGTTAGAGCGCAAGGTAAAAAAACTTATGGTTCAACGTGGTTCTACAGTTCGTATTCTCAGAAAGGAATCTTACTGGTTTCAGGATGTTGGTACTGTCGCGACGGTAGATCAAAGCGGTATCAAATACCCTGTAATTGTTCGTTTTGATAAAGTTAACTACGCAGGTGTTAATACCAATAACTACTCAATGGATGAAGTAGTCGAAATTGCACCACCGAAGAAAAAGGCAAAAACGCCCGCAGCTTCCGGTGGCAAGCAAACCACTGTCGAGCCAAAAACTCGCAAGACAGGTTCCGCCAGTTCAGGCGCTGCCAAGAAAACACCGGCTGACGCCCCATCAGGTTCTGGTGTGGTAGAAGGCGATGCTAACCAGGGAACGGAAGCGCGTTAAGTCGTGCCTGAACTTCCTGAAGTTGAAACAGTTTGTCGAGGTCTAAATCAATTGACCTTGAATCAAAAAATTCTGGGTGGGGATGTGTTGCTTCATCGCACTATCGCCCACCCTCTTTCTGTGCAAGATTTTTTGAACCCGTTGCAAAATGTCACAATTAGCAATTGGCAGCGGCGTGGTAAGTATTTATTGGCAGAGTTGCAGCACGGGGACACAACGGCGGCGGGGTGGTTGGGTGTTCATCTGCGGATGACTGGGCAATTACTTTGGGTTGAGACAGAGCAACCATTGCAAAAACATACGCGAGTGCGCTTGTTCTTTCAAAACGACCGTGAATTGCGTTTTGTTGATACTAGAACCTTTGGTAAGATGTGGTTGGTTCCCCCTAACGTCGCACTAGAAAGTATCGTTACAGGGCTTTCTCGGCTGGGACCAGAGCCTTTTTCCGATGATTTTTCGGTTGAGTATTTAGCAAGTAAGCTAAAGTCGCGGCAACGCTCGATTAAGACGGCTTTGCTGGATCAGGAATTAGTGGCGGGTGTGGGTAATATTTATGCTGATGAAGCTTTATTTTTGAGCGGCATTCCACCTCAAAGGCTTTGTGCAGATTTGAATATTAAGCAAATTGAGCGCCTACGTGAGGCAATTATCCAAGTCTTGCAAACTAGTATCGAGTCTGGTGGCACAAGCTTTAGTGACTTTTTGAGCGTGTTGGGTGTGAATGGCAATTATGGCGGTGTTGCCTGGGTATATGGGCGCAAGGGTGAAGCTTGTCGGGTTTGTGGCACGAATATTGAACGGGTGAAGCTGGCAGGACGATCTGCTCATTTTTGTCCAAACTGTCAAGCTTTGGCTTAACTCATCTTAAAATGCTAAACAAAGTTATCTTAAGGCAGGAGTACTCAACGGTAATTATGGCAAGTATTAAAAAAGGCTCTATGGTTCGCGCTAACCGGGAAAAGTTGGAAAATAGTGTGGAAATCCAAGCTAGTGATTCACGTCTTCCGCCTTATCTTTTTGAGACTAGTGGGGAAGTGGTAGACATGAAGGGCGATTATGCTTTTATTAAGTTTGGTCAAGTGCCGACGCCAAATATTTGGTTACATATTGATCAGTTAGATGAAGCTGGCGCTGCTGCGACGACTGAGGCTTAGAAATCGTTAGTTAAAGCCCCGCGTAGCACTTCGCTATTGCGGGTTCAATTTTTTATCTAGCAAAACTTAGTGCGGCGCGGCAAAGATGTTGAACCTAGTTTCTGGGCAGTGCCACAGTTCGTTAAAATAGGCAATTGGTTATTGACTGAATTTTTCTACCTAAAGACAGATTTGTTTTCTTCTAGGGGAATAAATAATAATAGCCTTGCTAGGTGCATCTATTTTAAGGAAGGTTAAAAATGGCTATTGGCATTTTTTACTGTAATCAATTTCCCATGTATGACATAGTAGAAATTGATTGGCTGATCCAAAATCCGGTTCACGATCAAGAGTTAGAAGAAGAATTAGGCGAAGCAGTTTGGAAGGTGGAATATGATGCTGACCATCCGGAAATGCAATATTACAATCGTTATGATACTTGTACAAAATGGGAATTTTTTGGTATAGCTTTTGAAGATGAAGTTAGATTAGATGACCGTTGTGCAATCTTTCCTTATCAACAGAATACGGCAGCTAATAGTTTGAGTAGTGTTCATTAGTTGCTTGTATCTGCTCAAGATATCAAGCTATCTTTGAAGGAAAATTTGTATTTTTTAACTTCTGCAAGTAACTCAGCATTTTGCAGCAATTATACCTGCTTGGGCGTATCCAATCGCAAATGTCCCCCAATCAACCGTGCAACTTGATATTTATTAACTGGTGGCTCTTTATTAATCAAACTTTCGTCTAGAATCGTTGTACCTTTGGTATCAAAAATATTGCCCCTGCCTAATACTTTCTATTGTGACCTAACTTGAACTTAATTTGGGGCGGCTTCTTTTGCCAAGCTACAAAGTGCAATTCCTGTAATTGCAGCAACAATAAACCATCCCAAAGTCAAACCCACAACCTCACCAAAAAAAACGCCTGTCAACTCACGCAAAACTGCTCCCACTACCCAGGCAAAAGTAAGTCCAATTACCCAACCAACTATGCTTGCTAATATCCATAACCAAGCCTGTTTAACATGGTTTTTAAGAATCCACCATTGCCCCACTCCAATAATTACTCCAGTAATTGCGCCCTCAATTATGCCGTAGAAGATTCTGACAGGAATGGACATAAATTTTGGTGCAACCCAACCCAATGCACCTAAAGGGCTGCCTCCCAGCAAGCCCCAGCTAATCATGCTAGCGAAAATCCACCAACCAGTTGGCGAGAAACGTCCTTTTAAAACAAGCCACTGGGCTAACCCAATAGCAATACCGCCAATTGCCCCGTCTGTGGCTCGAATATCACTTCTTTGGCTGATTTCTACCCAATACAAACTTAATAAAAAACCGACAGTTGTTACTAATACCCACTGCAACCAAATTCTGTATTCATTTTTAATAAATTTGATGAAGATATCATGCATAGTTATGATAGATATTGATAATATTTCAAAAGTGAAAATGGCTCAAAAATCAGTCTTAATTAGATTTAGCTTCCTCTGAAAAAAGTGAACGAAAACTAGAGCGACGTTGGCGCGGTGACTCAGGCGCGAGGTAGCCCCACAAACTCTCCCAGTAAAAGAAAGAAACACCATCAAAACCGCGATCGCGTACTGCTTGAACTTGCTCACTAATTTGAGCAATATCAACCGGGCGACTCCAGGTTCCTGTTAATATTCCCACACCTACAGGAATTTGACTACGCGCTACTTGAAGAGCAGGTTGTGACAGTTGCTCCAGAAAACTTGTTAAATCATCTCGATAAACTTGTACAACCAATTCCTCTATCCAACCCCGCTGCACCCAATATTGCCAATCTTGCAAATAAGCGCGATAAGAAAAATCTTGAGAATTGGGAGATAAAGACACAATTGCATTCGGTTTTACGGCTTTCACAGCTTTAAAAATCTGATGCATAAAATCACTAATTTTATTAGCCCTCCAGCGCATCCATTCCTCATTTTGTGGGTCATCGGGAGGGCTTTTTCCTTGATGTTCTTTTTGATAAAGTTGAACAGTAAAAGCATCGTAACCTAACTCCACAGGTAAGCCAAAATGATCATCAAGCTGAATTCCTGCCACATCATATTTAGTAACCACTTCCACAATTAAGTTACGGATAAATGTTTGTACTTCTGGATGAAGTGGGTTAAGCCAAACTTGTTGACTTACTAATCCTTTTCGTATAAATTTTGGTACATTTTGTAAGCTAGGTTGTTCATCTGGAAATTCTTTTAAGGTTTTTGTACTGTCTCGACGTACCGAAATCCAGTCTAGATGCTGGCGTGCTAATTGTGAATTAGGCGGTGTCATGAAACCATACTCAAACCAAGGTATAACTCTCAATTTTTTCTGGTTTCCCTGCTTAACAATTACTGCCAAAACATCTTGCCCAAATCTTAATAATTCTAGTAATCTATCTTGAGCGCGACCTGTAAATTTTTTGGCAACGGCGCTAGGATAAAAAGTATGTCCCCGGTTCCAAACTACAGGATAGACGGTATTAAAATTCATCTCAGACAACTGCTGAAGCGCTCTGTTGACTCGCCAAGGGATAAAAAGGACAGGACTAGCAACATTAGTTAGCCAAACGCCGCGTATCTCAGTTGAAGCTGAGGGTGTTGGCTGATTTGTGTTCACAGGTTGAGGTGTCCTTAAAATCAGGACTACCATAATAAGAGATAAGAAATAGATGAAGCAGGTTTTAATTTTCCTGTTCATTAGATTTTTTGCAACAACAAGATTGGTATTATATGATAATTTGATGCTTTCTTTAAAACAAAGCCATCATTTATTAATTCTGTGTAATTTTATCTTTTTGGTTCTTTCACTCTTTCAGGTAGCTAGAGGACAACTTTTAACTTAAAATATGGTATCCCATCACTAGTTTTCTGGCAATTTGTTATAGCAACATATTCTCAGTAAAATTATCATTTTTAATATGCTTTAAAAACCAATTATAGAAAAAAGATTAGCGCTTTTGCTCAATAAAATCCAGCAAAATTTGTTGATGAGGACGCCCCAAAGGTCGCACTCCAGCCACAGCAGAATAAGATTCACCTTTACTAATTTCTTGAGCTGTTAATAATCCCAAATCCCAACCTTCTCCTAACACTAATTGCTCCAGTTCTACCGTTAAAGGAGCTTGGAAAACATGACGAATTACATCCGAGTCAGAATAACAACGAAACTCAGAAATAACCGGGGGTAGATAGCCAATTTCTTCCAATAGTTCCCGTTTAACGGCAGCTTCTGGCGTCTCACCAGGATCGAGATGACCGCCAAAAAAGCCCCAACAACCAGGGTAAATAATTCCCGGAATATTATCTCGTAGCTGCATCAAAAAGCGGTCAGCAGTGTGGAGAATAGCGATCGCAACTTCCACTTTTTGCTCAGTCATAAATTGCCTTTATCCTTTATTTGGTGCCGCTTGGCGCGATAATTCTTGCTCTTGTTGCACAAAAACTTCCCCCAATTCTTGTCCCTTAACAGGCACACTTTGAAATTGTAATTGACCTTTAATCACAACTTGATCACCCACATTAGGCACAGTTTGCTTAGTTACTACCCAAATCCCACCTGTAGCATCTTGCAATTCATAAGCACCCGCCTCCAAAAACGGTGCACGAGTCGCAACTTGACCTTGTAGATACACCGTACCCTGCTTATTACCTTTAATATCACTAATTTTGGTAATATTTACCCCCAGTTGGCTCAGATTAATTCCACCAATTCCTAAAGGTGAGCCATTACAACCAACAATTCCTGCCCCAAACAGGAAAAAGCACGGTAAAAAGTAAAATATTTTTGATGATTGCCTGCCTTTAGTTAACCAAAAAGGAAGACCTTCCAAAACTCTCTGTTGCCTTGCCATAACTATTAAAACTATTACGCTTACATGGTTATGGTTATAACGTGGACATCTCAAGATTGAAAAGCTCGAACTACGATTTAGCCTTGATTTAAGCCAAAATCGTCTTTTAAACGCCCTCTAGCAGAATCTAAACCTGAAATGTTTTTAGCAAAAAGCTGAAGACAACAAAACAGTTATCGTTTATGGTCTAACTGTTCTTACTTAGAAGACACAAAATCGAAGAAGCCAGAGGTTCCCCCAAAAATGCACTCAAATTCTGCCCAACTACTAGATGGCAAAGCCCTCGCTCAACGTATTCAGTCCCAACTTGCTGGGCAAGTTCAACAATTGCTCTTGACAAATGGACGCCCGCCCGGTTTAGCCGTACTGATGGTAGGCGATAACCCAGCCAGCGCTGCCTATGTCCGCAACAAAGAGCGTGCCTGTGCCAAAGTTGGTATCGCCTCATTTGGTCGTCATTTTCCCACCAACACCAGCCAAGAGGAACTTTCCCAAACCATTCAAGCTTTAAATGAAGATCAGCGAGTTGATGGCATTCTCGTCCAACTGCCCCTACCAGAGCATTTAGACGCTGTACCACTACTGCATCAAATTGATCCAGATAAAGACGCTGACGGCTTGCATCCAGTTAATCTAGGGCGTTTGGTGCGGGGGGAGACAGGCTTGCGTAGTTGTACGCCAGCAGGCGTCATGCGTCTGTTGCGGGAATATCAAATTGAAGTCAAAGGCAAAACCGCCGTAGTAGTGGGACGCAGCATTTTAGTGGGAAAGCCCCTAGCGTTGATGCTGCTAGAAGCCGATGCCACGGTAACCGTTGCCCATTCCAGGACGCCTGATCTGGCGGAGATTGCCCGTAGCGCTGATATTTTGATTGCTGCAGTCGGACGCCCTCAATTAGTTACTGCAGATTGGGTAAAACCCCAAGCGGTGGTGATTGATGTGGGGATAAATCGCGTTACTGATCAAAACGGTGCATCCCGCTTGGTGGGGGACGTTGACTTTGATGCTGTGCGAGAAGTTGCCCAATTTTTAACCCCGGTTCCTGGTGGAGTTGGAGCAATGACTGTGGCGATGTTACTAAACAATACCGTACTCAGCTATACTAAAGCCCTCTCATAAGACGCCAACGCCTCGTAGAATTGGTAAGACATAACAATAAGATCAAGGAATTAAGGCATGGTAGCGACGGATGGGCGACCTGCCCCTCAAGGGGAATCCCCAGTTTTCGATTTATTAAAGTACTTAAAAGGGCGGCAGGCTCAGGTAGAGGCGGCTCTAGACCTTTCCCTGCCGCCGATGTATCCCGAAAAGATTTATGAAGCAATGCGCTATTCTCTCCTGGCTGGAGGTAAGCGTTTGCGTCCCATACTTTGCCTTGCGACTTGTGAACTCGCAGGTGGCACAATCGAAATGGCAATGCCGACGGCTTGTGCTTTGGAAATGATTCACACCATGTCGTTAATTCATGATGATTTACCGGCAATGGATAACGACGACTACCGCCGAGGCAAACTGACCAACCATAAGGTTTATGGTGATGATATTGCCATTTTGGCGGGTGATGGCTTATTGGCTTATGCCTTTGAGTATGTGGCGGCAAAAACGATTGATGTCCCAGCACCACAAGTTGTGCAGGTGATTGTCAGGTTGGGTCGCGCTGTGGGAGCATCAGGTTTAGTTGGTGGTCAGGTGCTGGATTTGGAATCAGAAGGACGAACTGATGTCAAAGAAGATACTCTGAATTTTATTCATACTCACAAAACCGGGGCATTGTTAGAAGCTTGTGTAGTTTGTGGGGGAATTTTAGCCGGGGTGAATGAGGCAGATCAAGGCAGGTTGTCTCGCTATGCTCAAAATATTGGCTTGGCGTTTCAAATTGTTGATGATGTCTTGGATATTACGGCAACTCAGGAGGAATTAGGCAAAACGGCAGGCAAAGATTTGTTGGCAAAAAAGGTAACTTATCCTAGCCTTTGGGGTATTGATGGCTCCAAAGCTAAGGCAAAAGAGTTAATTGAGGCGGCAAAAACTGAATTGGCTCCTTTTGGCGACAAAGCCCAGGCACTAAGTGCGATCGCTGATTATATTACAGCGCGTACACATTAAGGTTGGTTGTTGGTTGTTGGCTCATACCTTTTACTAAACTAACAACTACAACCAACTAAAACTGATTTACCCATAACACTTTTCTTTACAAAACTATGCGGGACTTCGGCACTATATTAAACAACCAGGTACTGCTGGTTGCGCTGATTGCTTGTTTGGTGGCTCAACTCTCCAAACTAGTTTTTGAACTCACAAAAAATCGTAAGTTTAATCTTCGGGTTTTGGTAACAACTGGCGGAATGCCTAGTGCTCACTCGGCTTTTGTGGCAGCTTTGGCAACGGGTGTTGGGCAAACTTTGGGCTGGGATTCTCCAGAGTTTGCGATCGCTTTAATTTTTGCGGTTATTGTTATGTATGATGCCGCTGGTGTGCGTCAAGCTGCAGGCAAGCAAGCACGTATTCTCAATCAAATTATTGATGAGTTATTTAGTGAAGGCAAACAGTTTAATGAAGACCGTTTGAAGGAATTACTGGGACATACACCTGTGCAAGTTATTGTTGGCTTAATTTTGGGCATTGCCATTTCTTGTATCGCTGCTCCTTCTTATTAAAAGCTGGGCTAAATCAAGCGGAAAATAAACGGATAACGGTAGGGCTGGCTAGGATTGTCCACAATCTTGACTAGTGCCATAATCGGCAGGATAAAACTCGCAATTCCCAACCCAATCAACAACGGAAACCCAATCAGGAGAGGGATTAACGCAACAAAGACAAGGGTATAAATATAAGCGTTGATGTGGAAATTGATCGCTTCTTTGGCGTTTGCTTTGACAACTGAATCCTCGGTTGTAAATAAAATCACTAATGGTATCCCAACCGAAAAAAGCGTCCAACTCAAAAAAATTGCGCCATGACATAAGGCGGACAAAAGTTTCCCTTGATTTAAGTCAGACATTTTGCTGCTCCAGTACTTATAACTGTTTAAGAACTACATGGAACTACCACGGTAAGCTCTCGCATTCCCGATTTTTACTTTTATTTTTTGCACAAACCACAATAAGCTAGCCAAAAATAATAAAACAGGCGTCAACCAGTCTCCCCAACTTACATAAAGTGTTTTTGTTTGCCGTCGATAAATGGTTGCGGCGTGAACTTCATAAGTATTAATTCCAGAAATCCAAATCGTTCTGCCGTGGGGGTCTACAATGCCAGAATAGCCTGTATTAGTTGCCCTCGCTGCCCATCGATCAGTTTCCACTGCCCGCATCACATCCTGAGCATGATGCTGGGCGGGCATCACTTGACTATAGTGGGCATTATTTGAAGCGGTAAGGATAAATTGACCACCACGCGCTGCCTGACGCCGAAAATGTTCAGCAAATGCTGACTCATAACAAATTCCCACAATTGCTCGACCAAAAGGGGTATCAAATAGTTGATTTGGATTACCTGCTGCCAAATGGGCATCTAATGGTGAAAGTCGGTCAATAATCTTGCCTAAAATAGGTTCAAAAGGAATATATTCACCCAATGGCACTAATTTTACTTTGTCATATTCACTCTCTATTTCGCCTTTACCTGTAATTGTAAATAAGCTATTGGTATAACTGTTTCCCTGTTCTCCATAAGCGCCTACCCAAGCAACAACGCCTTTTTCTAAAATTGCTGCATAGAAGTTTGTCTGTTTGAGGACATCCCAATAAAACGGTAAGGCGGTTTCTGGTGTTAAAACGGCATCAATACCTAAATCGGCTAATTGTTTGTAACCTTTGGTATAGTTTTCGAGAGCAATATTTTTGCCTTGAGTAAATAGTTTAATATCGTTGCCGATATTGCCTTGAATAATTCCGACTTTTAAGGCTGTTGTCGCAGGCTGAATTAAAGGACGATTATATAAGCTAAAACCAATTAGATGTAAGCTAATAAGTAGCGTAATTGCTGTAGTTAAATAAATAATAGATGCGGTTTTAGCTTTGATTTCTGGCTCAGTTTTGAAAAGTAAATAGCTTATGCAAGCTTCGGCAAGCAAACCATTAACTGCCACAATAGCGGCTGTAACTGTTGAGGGTCCCGATAGCTGACCTAAGTGTAAAATCACCAAGTTATGAGGACTTTGGGTATAAGAAAGGGAAGTCCACCACAATGGACCTGCACTCCAAACTCCTTCTAAGCCACACCAGAGGGCTGTACCAATGAGAACGCGCACCAAGGCGCTGATTTTGGGTTTTTGTTTAATTGGAGCTTTTGAGAGCCAAGAGAAACCGAAAGACCAAGTAGCAACTAAGACGGCGCCGCAGAGGGTAAGGGCAACTAAGCAGAAAATAGCGATCGCTAAACTCGCCAACCACGGTACTCCCATCCAGGTCATCGGATGAACGCCGGTGATCCAAAATAGCGCTAAACCGTGGTATCCTATACCCCAAACAAAACCGTTTAAGGCACTTTGACGCAAACTCTGACTTCTGACTACCGAAAACCATAAGGGAACTAAAGCCACCCACGCTAAAGACCAAGCTTGATAGGGGGCGGGTGTCAGTCCCATCAAGATGCCGCCGCTTAATGGTAAAAGTAAGGAAAATAACGGCAAAAAGCGCTTAAAATTTTTCATGATTAACGACAAGTCACGGTCAAAGCTGGTTGCTTAACCCAAATTGAGGACATACAAAACATTGTGCCAAGTCTCGCAGTTTTTCAGAGTAATTGAGCAAAATTTGGCAGTTATTTTGATTTTAAGTGCCATCTGAATGATAATTGAGTAGCTCTTGGTTTAAAGCTGCCATTTCTTGATGACAAGCTTCTAATTCTTCTTGGTAATTTTCTACTTTTTGCTGTTCGGCAACAAGTTCTTTTTTGAGAGTTTGTACTTGCTCTTGTGAGATTTCTAGTTCTTCTTCAAGTACTGCGATTTTGGCAACTAGTTCTTCAAAGGCTCGATTTGGAGTCGATATTTGTTTTAACCATTCCTTGGTTTCTGGTATGAGATGGGAATTGTCACTAATATCGTTTATATTCAGGGACATTTTTACATTTTTCTCTCAATAAGTGTACTCATGAAATGAATTTATTGAGTTCTTGCACTAACAGATGCACTGTTGTGCATGGATTGTCATAAACTGGAGTACGAGGTTCATATGAGTTAATAAGTTTTTCTGCATTCCTAATCGCGACAGACTGCTTTTCCAATAGATCATCATAGAGCATTTCGCTATTTTTCTGATAATTTTTTCCTAGTAAAGAAGTCAACTTAGAAAAATATTTACTTCTAGGAATGCCAGTATTTAGATATTCAAAATGCAGCACATACCATAATTCAAAAGCTTCATTAGAATAAGCTACTCGAAATCCTTGCTCCTCAGCATTCTTAATGGCATTATTAAAATCCTCTACAGTCCAATCATCACGATCAAAAACACACCAAACTTGATCATATTCTTCTTGTATTTTCAGTTCTTTGGCACTCTTCACTAACTTACTCGGATTTTCTCCTAAACCCTGTATGTTTATTTCAGCAACATTCTTAGGAACCCGAAAACGTCTAAAATAATTTGGTTCAGTTTTCTCTCCTTCACACACAATCAAAAACCTTTGTCTAAGTTCCCTGATATTAACCTTTCTCTCTGAATATCCACGGGAGTTGACCTTTCTTTTAGCCATGAGATGCCAGCAGATTGTTCAAATTTCCGATATAGGGAATTGCACCATATCTACCTTTAATATAGTCACTCTCAAATGAGGCATCATTTCTGACTAATGATGCCTCATCCGGTATTTTATATTCTGCTAAAGAGTACAAATCTGTTGCACCATATCTAGTCTTTTCAGTAAACCAAATTTGATCTCTACGAAAAAGCTTATTAGTCAGCAAATTTGTATCATGAGTCATAAATACCAATTGAGCGTTTTTTGAATTGGTTTCGCTAGAATTAAACAATTCAACAATTGCCCGACTGAGTAATGGATGCAGTCTGGCATCAAACTCATCAACAATCAGGATTTCTCCTTGCTTGAGTACAGCTACTAATAATCCAGCTAAGGCAACTACTTTACGTGTGCCTTCAGATTCATGACTATTTAAATCAAACTGCTCAATGGATTTATAATTACCATCTTGATCAAATTTTCGATGATCAGTACGAATTGAAGTCGCTTTAATTTCTCCTTTAACAAGAAAACTTTTAAGCTGATCAGACGCCCCAAACGGCAGATTATCAATTGTAAAATGTTGCTGTTCAACTAGGATGTCACCAATGCCTAAATCCAATTTCTGAATCAACTGAAGAATATCAGTTCTGTTTTCATTATTTAATAAACAATCGACGGTATAATCTAAATACTGTTGATCATTTAGACCAGAAATAATATTCAGTTCAACCGTTAACCAGTCTAAAATTTTCTCGGCAATTTCAACATTAAATTGAGCTGATACAGATAAGAAAAGTGCATTGTCTCTTGTTTTCTTTTGAATCCCATCAGCATCATAACTTTTGGATATTTTGAAGCTATTCGCGTTACGATAAAATAATTGGGTTTCTCTGGTTTTTGGTGCGTAAAATAACCACTCTGAAACAACCTCTTTTCGGTTTGCTTCAAATCCATATCGATACTTTCTACCATCCATTAAAAATACTAGTTCAAAATAGGATGGCTGTTCTTCTGTTTCTGTACTAAGTCTAAAAGGCTCTACATTGATATCATCTGTACTCTGGGTTTCTTTGGATGAATTCACCATAAACCACTTCATAAATGATAATGCTTTGGCAAGGTTGCTTTTGCCGCTAGCATTTGCGCCATATATTGCTGCACTCTTCAGCAGCTTCAATTTATCTACTGCAAAAACATTGTTTTCATCAAGCTTTTTATCTTTGGCAACAAGGTTAGCTGCCACCATGCTAAAAGTGACTTGCTCTTTAAATGATCTATAGTTGCCGACACTAAATTCGATAAGCATGGCTTGAGTTGAGACTTATGGGAGAAATTTGTGAAAAAATCACAGCCTTCTGCTTTAAAAATAGCAATAATTGAGTTGAGATTTTAATTGATTTATATTGGTTAACCACCATTGAGTATTTGAGTTGGTAGGAGTGAAGTGTTGCTCTGATTGATTTTAAGCGTAATGTTGGTCAGCCCTTACCAAAAAAAATTACAGTAGGGGCGTAAAACTGACGCCCCCCAAAGCTTTATTCCTCTACAGCCTCCACTTCTTCTACTTCTACTTCTACTGCTTCTAGTTCCTCTGCTGCCTCTGCTTCAATTTCTTCTACTTGAGCCGCTAAAGGCACTAATGCCACAGCCGCGATCGCATCATCTTCATCCAATCTCTGCACTCTCACCCCTGTTGCCATCCTCGACTGTGGTGAAATTGCCCGTATTGCCTGACGAATAATAATCCCACGACTGGTAACCATCATCAGCTCATCGCCTTCATTAACCACCCGTAGTGCGGCTATGGTGTCTTTGGACAAGCGGAATTTGGTCGCCAAGATCCCCATCCCGGCACGATTTTGCAGGCGAAATTGGGTCACCGGGACTCGTTTGCCATAACCTCCCATCGTCACCACCAGCACCCAAGGTCCTTGACCAGCGACGGCTTCTACCAATTCTTGCTCTTCGGTAGCATTAACTGCATCAAGTTCTGCTTCTTCTTCCACTTCAGCATTTTCTGCCGAAACCAAGCTAGCCACAACCTGACTAGGCAAGATATCCATGCTGATCAATTCATCCTTACCTTTTAATTTCATCGCCTTGACGCCCCGTGTAGCGCGACCGAGGGGACGTAATTGCTCATGGTTGGTTTGGAAGTGAATTGCCATACCTTGGCGCGAACCTATGATGATGCTGTCTTCGGCTTTTGCCCGACGTACCCAGCGCAGTTGGTCGCCTTCTTCTAAGGAAATTGCAATTAAGCCATTTGCCCGAATATTACTAAATGCCGCAAGTGCAGTTTTTTTGATGTAACCTTTGCGGGTCAACATTACCAGATAGTCGTCTTCGGTAAACTCGGAGACGGGCACAATTGAGGTGATTTTTTCATCACGAGGAATGGGCAACATCTGGACAATGGGGACGCCTCGTGCTGTGCGGGAGGCGGCGGGGATTTGGTATGCCCGCAGGCAGTAAGTTACACCGCGATCGCTAAAAAATAAAATGCTATCGTGATCGCAACAAGTGAAGAAATGCTCAACCCCGTCATCTTCCTTAATTCGTGCTGCTGCTTTGCCCCTAGTTGCCCTAGCTTGGGCGGCAAAGTCGTTGACGGGCATCCGCTTGATGTAACCTTGCTCCGTTAGTAAGATGATGGCGCGTTCGTTGGCAATTAAGTCAATATCACCTAATTCGCCTTCCAACTGTTGAATAATTGTGCGGCGTGGTGTGGCGTGGGTGGTTTTGAGTTGACCAACTTCGCTTTCAATAATCTCCAAGATGCGGCTACGATTTGCCAAAATGTCTTCTAAATCGGCAATGCGAGTTTGTAACTCTTCGTGTTCGGCGGATATTTTGTCGGCTTCTAGGGCGGTGAGGCGTCGCAGTTGCATTTGCAAGATGGCATCTGCCTGGGCGTCGGAAAGTCCGTAAACTTCGATTAATTCGCCTTTGGCGGTGGGTGCGTCGGCGGCACTACGGATCAGGGCGATAATGCGGTCAAGATTGTCGAGGGCGATTAAGAGTCCCTGCAAGAGGTGGTCCCTTTCTTGAGCTTTCCGCAGCTCGTATTGCGTCCGCCTAGTGATGGTTTCGATGCGGAAATCGAGGAAAACGGTCAAGAACTTTTTGATCGAGAGCAATTGCGGTTCGTTGTTGACCAACGCCAGCATATTTGCCCCAAAGTTCATTTGCAGGGGGGTTTGTTTGTAGAGGTTGTTGAGGACGACGCGGGGATAGGCGTCGCGCTTGAGTTCGATGACGATTCTCATGCCATCGCGATCGCTTTCGTCCCGTATATCGGAGATGCCTTCTAGGCGCTTCTCGTTTACCATGTCGGCAATGCGTTCAATCATGCCGGCTTTGTTGGTTTGGTACGGAAGTTCGGTGATGATGATGGCTTCTTTGTCTGGGCGCCCTCGATGTTCGATGGTTTCGATTTCGGCGACACCCCGCATGGTAATTGAACCACGTCCGGTTGTATAAGCTTCTTTAATGCCTGTCGTGCCTAAAATCTGACCGCCTGTTGGGAAGTCGGGACCGGGGATGTAACGCATTAAGTCGAGGTCGGTTAAATCTGGGTTGTGGATCAATGCCACGACGCCATCAATCAACTCGCCGAGGTTGTGGGGCGCGATGTTGGTTGCCATGCCCACGGCAATGCCACTCGAACCGTTGAGTAGGAGTTGAGGAATGCGGGCGGGTAGGACGGTTGGTTCTTGTTGGGAACCGTCAAAGTTATCGATAAAGTCAACGGTTTCTGACTCGATATCCCGCAGCATGGAGTCTGTGGTTAGGGGGCGCAGGCGACATTCGGTATATCGCATGGCGGCGGGTGGATCGTTGTCAACGGAACCGAAGTTACCATGTCCGTTGATTAGGGGCGATCGCATACTGAAGTCTTGTGCCATCCGCACCAAGGCGTCATATACTGCTGTATCGCCGTGGGGATGATATTTGCCTAATACTTCTCCCACCACACGGGCGCACTTTCGGAAGGGTCGGTCTGGCGTCAGCCCCAACTCGTGCATGGCATAGAGAATGCGCCGATGTACTGGCTTGAGTCCATCCCTCGCATCTGGCAGCGCCCGACCGACAATTACGCTCATGGCGTATTCTAGGTAAGACTGCTGCATCTCGTTCCGCAGATTCGTTGGGACAATACTCATAGAACGAAAAACTCCATAAAATTGAAGAATATGGCAGGAAATAGCAGAAAAGCTACAGATTATGCCGCTTTCCTCTCAGATAATTGCCAAAATATCTTAGTTTCTTTTTAAATTTTAACACAAATGCGATGTCTTAATTTGGTACTGCTGGTTATAAATACCTAGGAAAAACTTAGCGCTGCCAGTGGCAATAAAAAACAGAATACCCGTTGGGTCGCCCTGACATAATTAATCGTAGGGGCGTACCCGTTGGGTCGCCCGTTTTACTGGCAATAAAAAACTGACTGGTTGCTGACGTAATTGCCTTTTTAAGATATTTTGAAGAGTAAGCACTTCCTCAAACTGAACTCATAGGAGAACACAGCAACATGGAAACTGCAATTGCTTTACTTGCCTTTGCCGTCATTGCTACTCTAGTGATGCCGAATCTCCTTTCTAAGGAAATACTGATTGGTTTGATTATTTTAGGAATCCTTGCCGTTGTGCTACCTAATCAATTTACGAGAGAACAAGTCTTTGCGATGATGGCTTTCGGCATTTTGTTTACGTTGGTAATTCCGCCTCTGCTGAAATGAATCAAGCCAAAACAGCGATCGCTTCTATTTAACCGTTAAAGTCATTCAATCGCTTTGACGGTTTAAATTTATTGTTGAATATTTTGTCCTTGAGGAGAACCTTAAATTCTGCTCAAGTTTAACTTTTTGACAATTATCTTAAATTCCTAAGTTTTTGGTTTATTTGCTGCCAAAAGCTAGTTCTATTTTTAGTTAGTTCTGTATCCAAAGGTTCTGATTCATTTAAATAACGGTAATATTTCCAAATATCCCAATAAGGACAACCTGGTTGAATTTTAATACCTGCCCAGTGTAAATATTGTAGCGGCTGATTGACCCTGGGATCAATGATTTGAGTGCCGGATCTTTGAAAATGTGGACTACCTGCCCAACTGCCTGGTGCGCCACCTTGGCGGCGTACAATATTAAAACGTCGCGGCATTTGTTTCAAAATCATGTAATTTATAATCGGTTGATCGGAAGTCTTTTGAGAAAAGTCAAAATATTCCGGATGTTTAGCACATTCGGCAAAACTTTGGTATAAGATTTCCTCGGATATTAGCTGCTTTTTGGAGCCCCAAAACCCACCATTAAAAATATCATTTAATTCACCACTGCTAAAAATATTATCTTCAACGACTTTTGCTGTAAAAACGTTGCTGATGCCGCCAGTATGCTGGTAATCACAACAAATAAAATCATAATCTTTTAAATAATTTAAAGTATCTATAATCTTTTCAAAAACTACAATATCTGTATCAATATAGATGAATTCATCAAAAGAACCAAACCAGCAGGCTTGCTTACGAAATTGATTGGGACGGGCAAAAAACTGCTCACCAAAAATTCCTTGTAATTGTTGAGACAAACGCTCGATAAACTCTAAATCTTCATAGACTGTAACACCAAAAGATTCACCCAAAATGCTAGCGACAGCTTGATAATTATCGTCATAAGGAATCAAGACAATTGGTGTATCTGTATCGTAAAGTCGGATACTATTAAGTAATGCAATTGCCTGTTCGATTACTCGGTCGTTCGCGATAATATAGATACCCCGATTCATTGGCAATCCTTTTTTATTAAAAAACGCTACAAAAAGCTTTTGAGATAATCGGCAGCTACGCTAATAAATACTAGCAGGGCGCACGCCGTACGCCCCTACTACATCCATCAACTATCTTGATGTTCATTCAGCCACTTGACAATTGAGGCATTTACTATGTCTGGCTTTTCATCATGAGGGCAATGTCCAGCATTAGGAATTCCTACAAACTCAACATCTGGTCCGTTTTCACGCTGTTGTTGATAAATTGCCGCGCCTGCAATGGGTGTCCAAGGGTCATCTTCTCCCCAAATTACTAATAACGGATGCTTGACCTTTGGTAACAATTCAGTTGGCGAGGGACCAGGAGGCGCTGTGAGAACTGAGGCAAAAACTTGTTGAGCGCCAGGGTCACAAGAAGGGGTGTAAAGTAAGTCTACCAATTCCTCTGTAATTGCTTCTGAATCACGGTAAACTTGCGTCAGAGTGCGGCGAATTCGGGATTTTTGACGAATCAGGTTAAACAAAACGGGTCCGGTAATTTGGGAACTTACCAGCTTGGTAAAGCCTCCCATCATCAAACGCAACGGTAGATTAAACTCACCAGGACGGTGATTTAGTCCACCGGCACAGTTAATTAAAATTCCACCCGTGGCAATTTCTGGATAGTTAGTCACAACCATTAAACTTAGCAACGCCCCAATCGAGTTGCCGACAAATACCGTGGGTTCAGCGATATGGGCGTCCCAAAAGTCTTTGACTTGCTGCTGCCACAATTCTAGTGTGTAATCTAAGGCGGGTTTATCGGAACCACCAAATCCTAATAAGTCAACGGCAAATACACGATAGCCAGCTTCTGCAAGTACGGGCAAGTTTTTACGCCAATGTCCAATAGATGCGCCAAAGCCATGAATTAAGACTAAGGGTTTGCCTGTACCGATAACGGTGTATTGAATTTGATGCCCTTGCCAGTTCCAAAAGAGTTTTTCAATGGGGTTTGTTGATATCGACTGTAGTGTAGTCACAATTTATGAAGATTCATTAACTATCTTCATGATAATCGTCTCGGATGGGAAAAGATTTGTCGCCTCATGGCTCATTGTTAATTGCCAGATATGACTGAAGTAAGTCAGGATCAGGTAAATGCTCGATGGTCTAAGGTTTTGAGTGAGCGAGTAAAGCACGAATGGAATTTGTTTGAGGGGATGACCTACCATAAGTTCAGAGGGGCTTACTTTGCTGCCTCAATTGGGAATGCTGAGTCTGAGGGAAGAGTTAAGAGTGTTGACTACGAAAGGTACACCTTCCAGATTTTGGGTGATAACGATTCTGAGACGGTCGGGAGATATAAGAGATTTAATATCAAGCCGGGGTCACTTACTAGAGTTTAGTCAATGGCGGGGTTGAGCTTATCTATATACCAGAGAGGGTGGAAGGGGATAGAGGTTAAAACAAGGCTATTTATGTACAAGAGGTCTTGACGGGCGGTGGGGTATCGGTATCTCCATGCCAAAGGAGTTGGAAGGGGACAAGGTTAACCGATATCCATATGCCAGAGGGGTTGGAAGGGGATAAGACTAGACTCTATCCCTATACAAGAGGAGCCAAAAGTGGAATGAATCAGCCCTGCTTGCCGGGGGTGTCTGACGAGCCGGAAATCCCAATTATGATCCGATTCCATTCTAAAAAGTATCTAAAAAGTAGGGTGCATCACTTACAACTAAACAGTTCGATCGAACGTGATGCACCTTAATTTAAGGGTGATCGCACTTTAGGAAAAAAAGGGCGATCACCCTTTGGCTGAACTACGAGCTAAATTACAACTTTTATAGATCGATCGTCAGGATTTTTTTCTTGCTTTTTTTGTCGCTCAACACGACTGTATTGTAGGGTGATGTATCCGTTCCCGGCGGAATTGGCAGCCTAAAAATGGGGTTCTTATGATCGAGTTCGCCTAAATCAATGCTTTTGGTTATATCGCCGTCTGTTGCCAGATAAGCAGTAAGTTCGCCTTTATAATCTTCAAATAAAAAGTCTCTAAAGGAAACGGCTTCCCCACCTTCAGGATCTATACCAAGGATGACCGTACCGCTGAAAGTTGCGCCTTTTCGTTCTTCATCAACCGCTGCCATTATGATTTCTGAGGGGTCTTGACCGGACATATCTGCCATAAACTTTTTCCTGGGTGGATTCTCAACAATTGAAAATGATCCTACCTGATGCTATGGGCGATCGCAAAACTCTAAGGACGTATTTCTGCATCGGTCTTGCTTTTCTTTGAGGTTAGAGAAGCTCGCGATCGCCTAGCACCCCCAAAAAGAAACCAACCCTCATAGAAAATGGGGGGAAGTCGAGGCACAGAATGCGATCATCGAGGTTGTGCATGAGGTAGAACTGATTGAGAATAATCCCAATGCCAACTACCCAGCGGAATTGCTGAACTTATTGCGGCAGATTCGAGACAAGCTTAATGAACCCAAAACTCCTGTAGAAGGGAAGGCAAAGTTGGCATTGAATCTTTTGCCTGGGGTTATTACCTATGAGGTGGAGTTAGATACGGAAAAAGCTTTGAGGAGAGTTAAAGAGCCTATTAAACGGCTGTTTCGGGGAGCAATTGAAAAAAAGTAATTAGCTCCGATGATTGCCCATATCGGGGCTTGTTGGCATTTCTTGAAATGAATGCAGAATTTTTCTTTGGTCGAGAAACCTTTGTTGATGGCTTAGTTAGAGTTGTAGAACAACAGCCTTTAGTTGCTGTAATTGGTTCTTCTGGCAGCGGCAAATCTTCCGTTGTCTTGGCGGGACTTATTCCTAAATTGCGGGAGGAGGGAAGCTGGCTAATTGAATCATTTCGTCCCAATAAACAACCATTTTATGAGCTTGCTGCTGCTCTTATCAGTCAGCTAGAACCCAAACTTGGCAAAACCGATAAGTCTATTAAAGCCAAAGAACTTGCCGAATCTATGCGCCAGCATGGTTTTACAGCCGATGTGTCAGCAATTCTCAAAGATAAGCCAGGATCGCGTCTGCTACTAGTGGTTGACCAATTTGAGGAACTTTATACCGGCTGCGCGGATACAGAGCAACAGCAGTTTGTGGATGCGTTGCTAGCTGCTGCTGAGTCAGCTTCTCACGCAGTGACGCTGGTGTTGACGCTACGGGCTGATTTTTATAGTTATGTGGTGAATTATCCCCCGTTTGGAGAAGCGTTAAATAAGTGGCGGATGCACGTTTGGTAGTGACGGGACGCAATGAGGCGACAGGGGAAGAAACAGTTGAGGTGATGCATGATAGAAGCGGCTAATCTATCCAAAGCTAATTTATCAGAGGCTAATTTCCAAGGGGTCTACGGTCTACAACCAGATCAAGTTAAGCGTGCCAAAAATTGGGAGAAAGCGAAATACGATGAAGAGTTTCGTAAAAAGCTAGGCTTGAAGTAGATAACAGGAAAGATGGGAAAATCGTTTTTTTCTGTCCAGATGTAACAACAGAATCTCTTGGTATCTTATCGGATATCAATGTTCTCCCTCTCCCACCAGGCGAAATGGGGCGACAACAAAAAATAAAACTTCTGATTACTCCCCCGCGTGGTAAGGAAGAGAGGACAATTTCTGATACTTAAACTTTTTTACCGCCCCCACTGAAAAATCGTTGCCCCCCAAGTTAAGCCAGCCCCAAAGCCTGCAGAAGCAACTATATCACCCGCCTTCACTGTGCCTTGTCGCACTGCTTCATCCAGCGCCAAAGGGATAGAAGCTGCCGATGTGTTGCCGTATTGGGCAAGATTACTAATTACTTTCTGGGACGGAATTTTGAGGCGTTGCGCTACGGCATCGAGAATGCGTTGATTTGCTTGATGCAACAATAGCCAGTCCAGATCATCAGCGGTCAGATTTGCCCGAAATAAGGCTTTTTCGATGACTTCTGGCACTTTCTGCACAGCAAACCGATAGATGTCCTTGCCGTTCATGGTAATCGGCAGATATCTGCCTTGACTAACGGTTACACCCTTGACAAGTTCTCTAGTTTGTGCATTATAAGCTAGTTGAAGACTTTTATTGAGGGTGCCATCACTGCGGAGTTCAAAGCCCAGCAAGCGATCGCTTTGATTTGCCTGCATGATAATCGCACCGGCACCATCACCAAATAATACACAACTGCCCCGGTCAGACCAATCCACCCAGCGCGTGAGGACATCAGCGCCAATCAGCAAGACATTTTGATAAACACCAGTACGGATAAATTGAGCTGCAGTTACCATACCAAAAATAAAGCCAGAGCAAGCAGCAGTTAGATCAAATGCCACAGCTTGGGGTGCACCAATTTGATGTTGAATACTGCTTGCTGTGCCAAATAAATCATCTGGCGTAGAAGTAGCAAGGATAATTAGATCTATGTCAGTCGGTTGAATGCCTGCCATAGCGATCGCCTGATGTGATGCCAAAGACGCGATCGCACTTAAGCTACCATGACCTATCAAACGCCGTTGACGAATACCCGTCCTTGAGGCGATCCACTCATCCGACGTATCCACCACCTGACTAAGTTGCTCATTATCAACAACAACATCAGGAGTTGCCGAACCGCTACCAGTAATAGCAATACCTATCCCTAATTGATTCAAAGCGATTCTCCATCCGTTGCTGTATATAGCTCACTACACTTATTGGTAGTAGCTTCCATCAAAAAAGAAACATTAAAAATGCAATGGTAATCAATCATTTTTAATTAACTAGTTGCGGCATTATTCCTCAGTTTGGCGACTAACAGCAGATTGTTTGCCTTTAAAATCATTAGACTGAATTCGTTCTAGTACCTGATTGTCGATCGCTTCTTTTGCCAAACGAATTGCATTAAAAATCGAAGGCGCCTGAGAACTACCATGACTAATAATACAAACTCCCGCCACGCCCAAGAGCAAACCACCGCCATGTTCTGCATGGTCAATGCGCTGTTTAATGCGCTTTAGGTTAGGCTTAAGTAGTGCCGTACCAATTTGACCAGATATACCTTGAGGTAATTCTTCGCGCAGGATTTGTAAGACAATTTCGCCCACAGCTTCGGCAAACTTGAGCAAAACATTACCTGTAAAACCATCACAAACAATTACATCAAAATTACCTGAAAGCACATCTCTACCCTCAGCATTACCTACAAAAGAAACCCTAGGGTTTTCTTGTAGCAATTGATGAGAACGGATTGCTACATCATTGCCCTTAGTGTCTTCTTCGCCGATATTTAGTAGTCCAACTTTCGGTTCAGTATTACCCAGTACATACTGACTATAAACCGAACCCATCACAGCAAATTGCTCTAGATATTTGGGGCGACAATCGACATTTGCCCCCACATCTAAGATTAATACAGGCTTACCCGCGATCATCGTTGGCAACACTGCACCAATAGCTGGACGATCAATACCTTTAAGACGACCTAAACGTAATAGCGCTGCCGCCATTGCTGCTCCAGAGTGTCCTGCTGAAACTACTGCATCAGCACGTTTCTGCTTGACTAAATCCATTGCCACATTAATCGACGCCTTGGGTTTGCGCTTCAAACTCACCAAAGGCTCTTCATGCATACCAATAACATCTTCAGCGGTCACAATTTCAATTGGACACGAATCAGTATGTTGCTTGATTGAGGCTTTAATTGCTTGAGGATCGCCAACTAATAAGACATCCACGCCCAATTCTGCTTGTGCCCTAATAGCTCCTGCAACAATTTCGGCGGGGGCATGGTCGCCTCCCATAGCGTCTATTGCGATTCGTGCGCGAGTCGATGCCATTGCTAAAAAAGTGATAGAAACCTTAACGCATTCTACCAGAAGCTTTCGCTGTAACATCCATGCTGATGTAATCTACCTGACAGTGTAGTTAGAAGAGTGAGGCAAAAAAAGGCGATAGTACGTCCGACTTTTTTGAGGGTGGGGAGCGCTGATGTACACTAATATTTTTGCCGATTAAGAAGTTCGAGCCTTTTTATAACTAAAATTTTTCAGTGAGTTGCCAATTCTTGAAAATGAAGCACCGTGGACGAAAGAGCAGAATGTTACTACGATTTACCGCTGGCTTATTTGCCTCCTTTGCAGTTGCTCTGCTGGTGAAGTATGTGAGTATGCCAACTGCTACCCCTCTGAAGGCGCAAGAATTAAATTGGCTGACGATGCCGATGTTTGCGCTTCAACAAGACCCAGATCCTTTGGCAGAGGCGACAATGCGTCAGTTTTTGCAGGTTTGGGGTGCAAAAGGTGGCACTGCAGCACAAGGGGTATGGATTCAGTCTGGGTTAAGTATTTTGGCGAATTATCAAGGCACTGTTCCTCTGCCTGCAGCTTCGTTAACTAAAATTGCTACAACTTTAGCTTCTTTGGAAAAATGGGGACCGGATCATCAGTTTGAAACTTTGGTTAGTGCCACGGGTCCTGTCAAAGATGGGGTGTTGCAGGGAGATTTGGTGGTTAGTGGTAGCGGCGATCCGTTTTTTGTCTGGGAAGAAGCGATCGCTCTTGGTAATAGTCTCAATCAAATGGGTATCCGCACTGTAGCAGGCAGTTTGGTGATTGCGGATGCTTTTTACATGAATTATGAGGTAAATCCCAATATCGCGGGTCAGCGACTGCTACAGGCACTCAACAGCAGCACTTGGTCGCCGGAGATTGTGGGGCAATACAACATGATGCCGCCCAAGACGCCGAAACCGCAAATTGCGATCGCTAAAGGTCTAAAAGTCGCAACCGTCCCCATTCCCAAAACTCTCTTGTTGGTGCGTCACAATTCCCTACCTCTGACGCAAATCCTTAAGGAGATGAACATCTATAGCAATAATCAGATGGCAGAAATTTTGGCAAAAAATCTCGGTGGTCCCCAAATAACTGCCCAAATTGCCGCTAAGTCTGCCGGTGTCCCGACAACAGAAATTCAACTGGTTAATGGTTCTGGTTTGGGTGTAGAAAATCGCCTTTCAGCCCGTGCTGTTTGTGCCATGCTCACCACAGTTGATCGCTTTTTGCAACCTCATAAGCTGAGTGTTGATGATATTTTTCCGGTTGCTGGGCGAGAACATCGGGGAACTATGCAAGCGCGGAAGTTGCCTCCGGGAACGGCAATTAAAACGGGGACACTTAATACGGTAAGTGCTTTGGCAGGAAGAATGCCCACACGCGATCAAGGTCAAGTCTGGTTTTCGATTATTAATTGGGGCAGCGATATTGAGGGTTTTCGTGTACAACAAGATGAACTTCTAGCACGCCTCTCTCAAAGCTGGGGTACTTCTCCCACTCTTAAAGTCGGTCCCAGTTCCGAAGATGCTTTTTTGGGTGACCCGAAGCGCATTGAAAAGATTCCGATTCTTCAAACTCGCTTGTAGGAAGTAGCCAAGATTAAGATTATTTTGGCTTGTAGGGGCGTACGGCTGTACGCCCTTGTCACGGGGTGTACGGCTGTACGTCCTTGTCACGGGGTGTACGGCTGTACGTCCTTACGAAAATATTTAGCAGCCTTCAAGGAATAATTTCAGTCACCACACGGCTGCCACTAGTACCACCACCACTGACCACAATACTTTGATCTTGCAGTTTCCCAACTGCCGTCGGTCCACTGACATTAAAGGGAGGATTGAGTTGTTTATAAATTACGTTACCTGATGCTTGAATCTTTTGAGTTGGGATTTCCCAGGTCATTTGATTGGCATAAAGATTCGCTTGATTTTTGTTATTAATTCCCTGAACACCGCCTGTTAAATTGGCAACTTGGCTCTCTAAATTGATCTGCCCTTGATTTGCCGTAATTGTGACATTCTCGACTTGTTGAACAATTTTAACTGGCTGATCAGAAACCACTGTTCGAGTATTGATGTTCCAAATTGCTGAATTAGTAGACATCAAAACAGGTGGTTCAATGGAAGTTAGCTGAATATTTTGCTTAAGAGTGGCAATTTTGCTTTTTAAATTAATCTGAGACTGGTCTGCCTCAACTCGATCTGTGACTGTTTTAACTTTGTAGCGTTCGATTTGGATACGTTTATCGCTGTTTGCTTGTTGTTCTTTAATTTGCCACAACAAGCGTTCTGTTTTCATTTGAAAGTCAGGATTTTTGGCAAGTGCCGTTACTTTACCTAAGAATTCTACTTGTTGAGTTCTGGTAAAATATCGTGCTTCTTTTGCTGTTGCTTGGATTTGAGGATGATTCCCTTTTAAGTTGTTGCGAACTACTAATAAATCTTCTTTAGGGCTCCACTCCAACTCATCACCCCGAAACACAGCTTTGTTGCGAATATCTGTGGCAGAAATCTGTCCTCTGAGAAAGATTTTATTGCCTGTTTCTTTAATTTGTACTTCGCCTTTATCTGCTGATACCTGCAAGACAATTTTGCCATCTTGAAATAAATCGCCAGTTGGCTTTTCAATTTGTGCACTTTTTTTGTCTTTGGTATAAGTCGCTTGTTTTGCCTTAACTTTCCATACAGGGCTCCCTTTTTCATCGGCTTGATCGAGGGTGACATTATTAAAAACTAGGCTGCCTTCAATTGTCGTAACTTTGGTATCTTGCTTTATTTTCTTTTCAGTACGGTTTGGACTATTACAAGCAGATAATAAGATAAAAGTCAAGAAAACAATTGCTATTTGGCATCGTTTTGAACTAAAAAACATTGAGTTTACTTGCTGAAAACCTTGGCATTGAGTCAATAGTCATCAATCTTTAGTTCATCACCAAAAATCAATGACTAATGACTAATAACCTATAGATTAGTCGTCTTGTTCATCCAACATTCCAATACCTGTTAGAGGGCGGTAGGTATAGTTTTGTCGGGGAGTTTTTTGGATGGTTTCTTTGATATTATCGAGGTCGATGTAGCGGTCAGCAACGTTGATTAAACTATCGCTAGTCATCGATCGCAAACTGACTACTTCAACCCGTACACCACGGTAGCTAACGGCATCCACAGAATAGGCTAAGTCACCATCACCACTAACCAAAACGGCGGTATCATAAGAACCGACTAATGCCATCATATCCACGGCAATTTCTACGTCCAAATTGGCTTTTTTAGAACCATCTGGCAGTTGCACTAAATCTTTGGCAATGACTCGGTAACCGTTACGGCGCATCCAAAGCAGAAAGCCTTGTTGTTTCTCGTTAGTGCGATCAACACCTGTATAAAAGAAGGAACGCAACAGCCTTGAACCTGCAGTTAAACGTACCAATAACTTGGTGTAATCGATTTCAATTCCTAATTGCAAGGCGGCATAAAATAAATTGGAACCATCTATAAAAATGGCAACACGACCACGATTTTCTAAAACTTGTTCTGGTGTAAAAACTGGGTCTGTACTAAAGTTATTCAACATGATTTTTTCCTCAATTTGTTATTAAAAAAAACGATTGATGCCTCCTTCCCTTACCGTCAACTTTTTTGTTAACATCGTTTAATTTTATAGTAAAAACGACGATTCAAATTTAAGCTTGTTCCAGCCGCACAAAAACAGGGCTTGGTGTCTGAAGTTGTTGTTGGGGAGGTAAGGTTCCCCAGGTGGCATTAGTGGCATACATTTCACTGTCTTTAATCAAGGTTGTTTCGTTAAAGTTAATTGAAAATCCTAACTGTTGATAAATTTCGCTGCTGATGTTGGGAATAATTGGTGAAAGTAGGTAAGCTGCAAGTCTAGCTGATTCCAACACAGCATATAATACTTGTTCGAGTTTGGCAGTTTGTTGCTGCTTATACAGACTCCAAGGTGCTTGATCGTCAATAAATTTGTTACAAGCACGAACTAGGGTAAAAACTTCACGGGCTACCTCACTAAAGAAGAGTGATTCATAAGATTTCGCTGTACGATCGCCTAATTCCAAACCGATCGCCTTGAGTGGGTGATCATCTGGAATTTCTGCACTTTTAATGTTAGGTACCGTACCGCCGCAATACTTTTTCACCATTCCCAAGGTTCGATTTAATAAGTTACCCAAATCATTTGCCAAGTCAGCATTAACAATATCAACAAAACGAGTTTCGTTAAAATCTCCGTCTCGCCCAAACTCAATTTCTTTGAGAAAATAGTAGCGAATCGCGTCAGCACCATAGCGATTAACTAATTCCACAGGATCTAGAGTATTGCCTAAGCTTTTGCCCATTTTTTGACCATCCTTGGTAAGAAAGCCATGCACGAATACACGATCACTAATCGGTAATTGTGCTGACATTAGCATTGCTGGCAAAGAAACTGCATGAAACCGCAGAATGTCTTTACCTATTAGATGCAAATTAATCGGCCACCGCCCTTTTAAAGCATTCTCTAGGGTTGGGTCTTGCTCAGGATCAAGTAGCGCACTGATATAACCTAGTAGAGCATCAACCCATACATAGATAGTGTGATTAGGATCAACTGGCATGGGAAAGCCCCAGTCTACATTTACCCGCGAAATTGAGAAGTCTTGCAATCCTTGAGCAACAAAGCTTAAAACTTCATTACGGCGGCTTTCTGGTTGAATAAAATCGGGTCGATCCTTATATAAAGTTTCCAGTTGCTTTTGATACTTAGATAAGGCAAAAAAGTAGTTTTGCTCGTCCCGCCACTCTACTTGTTTGTTGGGGTGGAGAGGACAATAATTGTCATCTAGTAAATCACGTTCTTCTTTAAATTCTTCGCAAGCTACGCAATACCAGCCTTTTTGTTGCCCTAGGTAGATGTCGCCTTTTTCCCACAACTTCTGCAAAAATTCGTTGACTATCGCTTGATGACGCGAGGAAGTTGTACGAATAAAGCGGTCATATTTAATATCAAGCTTTTGCCACAAAGCCTCAAACCCAGCAGAGATTTTATCGCTGTAAGCTTGAGGTGCCATGCCTTTGTCTTCGGCAGCGCGTTGGATTTTTTGCCCATGTTCGTCGGTGCCTGTAACCAAAAGCACAGATTTACCTCGCTGTCTTTCAAACCGTGCGATCGCATCTGCTGCCATTGTTGTATAAGCGCTGCCTATATGGGGCAAGTCGTTAACGTAATAGAGCGGTGTTGTCAGGGTAAAGGTGTTTCTACTGGTATCTTTATAACTCATCTGAATGAAAAAAACGCTCTTAATTTAATCTACTTTTAATTATTATGTATTGCTACAACTATTCATTTTAGTAGGTACTTGTTCTTATTAGCTTTTCTAACATTGTTAACTTTAAACAAGTATAATTTGCTACAGCTAATTGTTACAAATGACTGAAAATAGTTTAGTATTACTTAAGCTATCTATAAGTAATCTCATCAATTTTTAAGATTGGTAAGAGACTGACTTAAATTCACTCTCTATCTCTCAAGCTGCTGATCGGACTGGAAACCGAGCAACTTCTGTAATCATTGTGTAGTATGTACTCCCCTCTACTTCATTTTGTCAAAATCCCACACTCTACCCTAAGACATTTGCCAAAAAGTAACATTTATCAGTATTGTTAAGAAAGGTTAAGTAACAGATACGAGTAAGTGATCTTAGCGCATGGTTGACCAAAGTCCGCTATATATTTCTCGTTCACTGCTAGCGGCGATGGGAACTCGGTTGTTTGTCCACCATGAGGATCGCATCCCTGACGATGCTGCTGTTTTAGTCGTCAGCAACCATCGTAGCTTTATGGATGCACCAATACTGATGGCGGCATTAGGACGTCCGATCCGCATCGCTTGCCATCATTACATGGGACAAGTGCCTGTGATGCGAGAAATTGTCAGACAGTTGGGTTGCTTCCCCTTGGAGGAGCCTCACCACAGACAGCAAAATTTCTTTGCTCAAGCTACTAACTTGTTGCAACAACATCAATCGGTTGGTGTGTTTCCAGAAGGGGCACAGCCAATGGTGCATTTGACAAAGCCGTTGGAAATGGGTAAATTTCACAGAGGCTTTGCTCATTTGGCGCTGCGGGTGCCAGTGCGAGATTTAGCTATTTTACCAGTAGCGATCGCTTCTTTTGAAGAAACAGTCAACTGGACAGTTCCCCTGCGCCTGTTGCGTCTATTTGATCCATCAGAACCGCTATTTGAACAGCCCGGTTTGCATCCAATGGTGCTTCAGCGTCGAGTTACCGTCTCAGTGGGGCATCCTTACTGGATTAAACCAAAACACCGGGAATTGTATCAAGGAAAACAGGCAAAAAGCATTGTTTCTCAAATTGCTAATACCTGTCAAGATGAAATTGCCAAATTACTTTACAAAAGTAGTTAGTGGTGGTTAGAGCAGTCAGAAACATGAGAAACCAACAACTTTAAGTACCGATGATTGAAGAAAATTTAACCGTGCCAGAAGTTAAAAGTAATTCTTGTTTCCTAACTCCAAAACACATCAATTACGATTATCCTTTATTTGTCTTTCTTCCAGGAATGGATGGAACCGGTCAATTATTGCGATCGCAAACTGAAGGCTTAGAAAAGGCTTTTGATGTCCGTTGTTTTGCCCTTCCACCCAATGACTTAGAAAGCTGGGACGACCTAGCCAATAGCTTAATTAAGCTCATTGAAGCGGAACTAGAAAAACAACCATCACGTTCTGTTTATTTATGTGGTGAATCATTTGGAGGCTGTTTAGCTGTAAAAGTCGCGCTGAAATCGCCCCATCTTTTTAATAGAATTATTTTAATCAACCCAGCCACATCCTTTAATCAACGACCTTTACTAAAATGGGGTGTACATCTAGGTCCTTGGATGCCTGATTTTTTTTACCCAATATCATCATTAGCACTGTTACCTTTTCTTTCTGCCTTGGGTAGAATTAGCCCAACTGATCGAAGAGCACTTTTAAACGCCATGCAGTCTGTGCCACCAAAAACTGTAACTTGGCGACTCTCAATGGTGACAGAATTTGAAGTTGATGACACGCAACTACAGCGCCTAACTCAACCTATTTTAGTTCTTGCCGGTGCTGCTGACAAATTATTACCTTCCGTCCAAGAAGCCCAACGATTGGCTAACTTGCTATCGGATGCCAAAATGGTAGTATTGCCTTATTCCGGTCATACTTGTCTATTGGAAAAAGATGTTAACCTTTTGGAGATTATTAAAAGTCAAAACTTTTTAGAACCTGATGTTCGTGAGTTGGTTAATGGGAGTTCTGATGGACAAAAATGCTGCTCCAGTTAAGGTTTATCGATTAGGGATAATTGCTAGTTGAATGTATCTCTTTAAAATGAGAATTGTTATATTAAATAATCAGCTAAAAAACCATAATCTAGCGCTGCTACAGAAATATATTTGAATTTTTAAATATTAATAATTGACAAAAACCGCTATTTACCCATTAGTGGCAACGGCTCTTTTCATAAATTTGTTGATGCAGATGCAGGTAAATCAACTAAAAACTTGACTCAATGGGGACAGCAATAACCGATAATAAACAAGCCGCTAATCATGAAATCTCCGATGACCAAGACTGCATGGGTATTTCCAGGACAAGGCTCTCAAACAATTGGCATGGGAGTCGATTTAAGAGAGCTTCCCTTTGCTAAAGTTAAACTTGAGCAAGCCAAACAAGTACTTGGTTGGGATGTACTAGAAATCTGTCAAAGCCAGGATGATAAAGTATCTCGCACCCTTTACACCCAACCTTGCTTGTATGTCATAGAAAGTATACTCGCTGATATTTTAATTGAGCGAGGTAACATTCCTGATCTACTTGCTGGTCATAGCTTAGGGGAATATGTTGCCCTCTATGTTTCCAGAGTTTATGACTTTGATGCTGGGTTACATTTAGTTAAACGTCGTGCCGAATTAATGGATAATGTGCATGGTGGCACGATGACCGCATTAATTGGTTTTGATCGAGAACAACTCACCGCAAAACTTCAAGAAAACCCGAATGTTGTGCTGGCAAATGATAATAGTCCCGCCCAAGTTGTGATTTCTGGAACACCAGAAGCGGTGCAAGATTTGCTTACTCAAATTAAAGTAAAAAAGGCAATTCCTTTAAAGGTATCTGGTGCTTTTCACTCACCCCTAATGGCAGATGCTGCGGCTGAATTTGAGTCAGTTTTGCAGTCAGTACCATTTAGCAAAGGCTTATTTCCGATACTTTCAAATGTGGAACCTTCTCCTAGTAATGAACCAGAGGTTTTAAAAGAACGTTTGGGGCGTCAGATGACAGGTAGTGTAAGATGGCGAGAAATCTCCTTACAATTGCCGGAAGCAGGTATGGAAAAAGTCATAGAAATTGGTCCCGGTAAAGTTTTGACAGGTCTAATTAAACGAATGTGTCCTAACTTAAAGTTGGAGAATATTGGTAGTCTCGCGGAGTTAACAGCTTGAGTTTAACTAACAATTAATAACTAATAAATATGAGCAAAGACCGCGAACCAGTTGCCAGTTTAATGCTCTACCATGCCTTTAAGTGGTCGATAGTTAGTCCCGTGCTGCATGGTTATCTACGAGGGCGGATTTATGGTGCAGAAAATGTGCCAAAATTGGGACCATTGGTAGTAGCAAGTAATCATGCCAGTGACTTTGATCCGCCGATTTTGTCTTGTTCTATGCGGCGTCCCGTGGCGTTTATGGCAAAGGAAGAATTGTTTAAAATTCCTTTATTTAAGCAAGGCATTGAGTTGTATGGTGCTTATCCGGTTAAGCGGGGTGCGGCAGATCGGAGTGCCATACGTGCGGCAATTAATTGTTTGTCAGAAGGATGGGCAGTCGGCTTGTTTTTGCAAGGAACACGGACAACAGATGCGCGAATTCCTGAGCCAAAATTAGGAGCAGCTTTGATTGCAGCTAAGGCAAAAGTTCCTATATTACCTGTTAGTTTGTGGGGGACTGAGGCGATTTTTGTTAAAGGCTCACCTGTGCCGCGTTCAGTACCTGTTACGGTGAGAATTGGCAGCATAATTGATGCCCCAACTTCCACAAAACGTGAAGAATTAGAAGCCGTGACCGAACAGTGCGCGGCAGCAATTCATGCCCTACATGACTTGGGGCGCTAAAATAAGCAGAAAGTAAGTTAAGTTGCCAAAAAATGTCAGATTTAAGAGCAGAATTAGCTAAAAACATTGATGAAGCTGAGTTAGATTGGCTCAAACCCCATATTCAGCGGGATGTGGTGGTAGTGGTTAATCCAGATTTAGATTTGCTGGAGGTGGGAGTTGCGATCGCTAATGATGATACTCTTTCTGTACAGCATTGGATTAGCGAACAATTGCTGCATAAGCCATTTCCTGAACAATTAGCCAATTGGAATAGTGAGGAAACTAAGCGCTTTCAAGCTCTAATTGTTCAGCCTTATGTTTTGGTTAAAGAAGCACCAGTTTAATAGCTAAAAAACTGGGCATTACTTGTTAAGAATATCGGAAAAATCAGAGGCATCACGGAAAGTTGCCCCGGTATGTCCAGTTGTCACCCAAAGAATCGATCTAGCACCATCTCGCAGGGCTTTTTCGATCGGCTCAGGTTGACGCCCAGAAGGCACAGCCAGGGGTTTAAGGACAATGCCGCGACTGCCAAAGACAATTTCACCAATTACGCGGGCACGGCGCATATGATCATCAGAAGTAATTAAATAAACGCTATCAATACCTTGAGCTTGCAACTCATCCACCATTGTTGTGAAGTTAGTTACCGTATCCACCGCCCGACGATCGATGTGTAAGCGATCGCGTTCAATTCCTGCTTTGGCAAAAATTCTTTCGGTATACCATTCTGAGCTACCAGAAGACACCCAGATGGGGAGATTTGGATGTTCTTGAGCGATTTTCGTGGCATAAAACTCGCGTTCTTCAGCCCCACCTAAAACCAAAATCGCTTCTGGTTTGACCAAATAACTTTCAATTGACTTGTAGCCCCATAGCAGCGAAAGCCCCAACACTGGTAAGAGCCAAGGTAATAATCGTATTTTAGAGCGCCGAGTTTTGGTAAACAGCTCGGATTGCTGACGAGAAGAAATCTTTAATAACATGAATATATATAAATCCGGTTGTGTAGATATTATATTTATGCCCCAGATTTGCACATTTCTCTTACATTTCTCTTTTTATTTAGTGCGAGTCGCCTCAATAAAAAGAAATTCTAAGCACAAAAATGCTGATCCTAAGTTGAATAAAGCGATCCCCGCGATACTTGCTGATGAATGCAGCTAACGGGTACTGTAAACCGCCAAAAATAAGAATAAAGAAAACTCCAACAAGCTTACTTAAAACTTTCCACCTTCAGCGGTTCGCTATCCGTATAAATTTATAAAAATATTAGCCTTTCTGCAAGCAATTTGCCATTAAATTCTCGCTTTGCCCAATAACAGTATGATTTCCTGTAGATCCCTGACTTCTGAATCAAATTCGTTCAGAGCAATCAAGGTTTCAACAAAGAAGTCAGGGATCTGGGTTGTCTTTTTAAGCTTCTAATCAACAATTTGACATACCTCCTCGTCCTGAAAGGAGCGAGGATTCCTTGACACTTCGCTGGGAGGTGCTACTGAAGTAGTCTTATCTTCCCTCCATGTCCGTTTTAAGTCTCCCAATGCCCTGTGGCGACTTGATTCTATTGTATCAGAAAAGCCGTCCTGGAAGGACAGGGCTTGTATCCCATTTCTTTGGTCAATTATGGAGATGCACCCTAATGTTGATCCACGAAAACGGGACTGGCCGGATTTGAACCGGCGACCTAGCGCTTCAGATTTGTGTGAGTTTCCCCACTCTCTGGACTATACCTTCACCATTAGCTAAGTCGCCTTTAGGTGGTGGCCGTCTAGTCTCTCGACCTTCCTGATAACTTCAGGCTTGGTTCGGTATTGCCGTAAAGTAAGAGGTAAGCCTCATACTCATTAGGTTTCACCGAGTTTGACCACATTCACATATAGAATTTCTTCCACAGTGCCCGATTAGTTCAGGAGGCGCTTGCTCTATCCAACTGAGCCACAGCCCCAACACCCGCAATTCATTATAGCTGATGGCGTTGAGGAATCAAGAGAAAGTATTCAATGTAGAGAATTTATCATTTATCTAGTCCTAACAGTGCTCGTTCAATTTGCTGTAGTTGAGAGTCATCTAGCCCTAATTCCTCATTTGAAGTTTCTCTCAGTTTTGTTTGTACTCGACTCCTCCAATTATCAAGATAATTAGGATCTTTACCCAGCTCCTTGACAGTTTGCCTAACCATTTCCAAAGCTTGCTCAAACTTACATTCTTTAATGAAAAATATCGTCGTCAAAGCTTGGAGTTCTGGGATATTTTCTCTTTGCTCGCTTGTCAAACTTTTTATGAATTGCTCTGTCTTTTCTTCTAGAAGTCTATCAAATTCATCATCTTCATCATCTTCAAATAATTGATTATATTCTTCATCGTCAAACCCTTCTGGCGGTATCTCATTCATTGATTATTCTCACAATTAAGATGTTACTTAAATAACTCAAATCATTATTAGTTAGTCCCAATTTTGTA
>JBATUR010000051.1:0-20128 GCA_049671305.1 Coleofasciculaceae cyanobacterium | reverse complement strand
CCATTTGCCATAATTTTAGCGCTATCTGATTGGCATAATTGAAAATCGGATCAGTTTGAATTCCGTGAGAAACTACAACAAAGGGAGCGAAGAAAAGCTTTTCCGATAATGTGGTGGGATTATCAACGATGTCGATTAAAGCTTCCCCTGTCCAATGCTGGAAGCTTTGACATAAAAGTTGACTATGGCTAATTATGTCTGCTTGTTGCCATGGTTGTTGAGTGTTAGTGTTCATCATATTTTTTCTTCCTAACTTGAAAAAGATATATAAAACAATTTATCTTAATTTTTACGACTAAAATCTTTAAGCTTCTCCTCTGCAAGAGGCAAGACTTCTGCAAAAATTGCTTCTGCAAGCTGCTGTTTTTCAGCAAGTTCAGCTAAGTGTACAACTGTATAAAGAGGTTCTACACGCGCTACAATTTCAGTTGGTAAATCTCGACTAAAATATTTAGCCTTAAAATCATATCGCTCAGGTCGGTACGCAATATTAAGCAGTTCAATTAATGGTTGAAGAGTCCAAGCATGATAGTTTGAAATTGCTTCTACCCAATGTCCGCGATAGATTTCTTTTTTTACTAATGTTTGTAATAAATCAAATGTTATTTTTAGTCTCTCAAGTCTTTCTTGCATTTTCAAGAAATGCTCGTTTCGGTTCAAAGCAGGCGGAATAACAAGATTAGCTTTATCAAATGCGATCGCTACTTTGCCATGTCGTTCAACCTCTAAAAACCAGTTAGAGCTACTATGCTTCATTACAGCAAAATCAATCATTAAGAAGGGACTCACTCCTTCTAACTGATAGAAACATTGAGAATGACCATGCCATGTTGGTTCAGGAACTCTAAACTTGAATTTAATTTTAGCTAGTGTAGAAAGTGCTTTTTCAACAATCGAAAATGTCTCTTCAACCAGTGCGTCCTCAACAATAACCTGAAGGTCAATATCTGACCACTCATCAGTATATCCATGCGCTGCTGAACCGCCTTGCCACAAAGCTAAAACAAAATCCCTTGGCTCTAAAGCAGTAACAATTACTTCGATAATTGTGTCTCTCATACTGAGGCTACACTATCCCAAAAACCCCGCAATTCGCGCCACAGCCGTCTTCAAAATTGCCGGTTCATGTACCAAAGCAAACCGCACATAACCTTCTCCAGCCTTGCCAAAACCCGCACCAGGAGAAGCCGCAACTCCAGTCTTCTCTACCAACTCGGTGCAAAACCTAATTGAATCACTATCCCAAGGTTGAGGCAACTTTGCCCAAATATACATCGTCGCCGCCGGAGTTGGAACCTCCCAGCCGATGCTATGTAAGGCTGTAACTAAAGCATCACGCCTAGCTCTAAAAACCTCACGCATCGCCTTTACGCCATCTTGTGGACCCGTTAAAGCCGCGATCGCACCATTTAAAATCCCACCATACTGATTAAAATCAACCGCCGCCTTCACCTGTCGCAACGCCTTAATTAATTCAGCATTTCCGATCGCATATCCAACCCGAAAACCGCCCATATTATAAGACTTGGAAAAGGTAAAAAACTCAATCGAAACGCTTTTTTCTGGATCAGCTTGTAAAACCGAAGGTGCAGGCGTCGTGTCATCAAACACCAAATCTGCATAAGGAAAATCATGCACCAAAACCAAATCATGCTGACGGCAAAACGCCACAGCTTCCTGGAAAAAAGCCAAAGAAGCGATCGCAGTTGTCGGATTATGAGGATAACTCAAAACCATCATCCGCGCTTGTTCTAATACTGGTGTCGGAATATCATTAAATACAGGCAAAAAGCCATTTTCTGCTAACAATGGCATCGGATAAATTTGCCCCCCAGCTAGCGCCACACCACCTAAATGAGAAGGATAACCAGGATCTTGCAACAAAGCAAAATCACCTTCATTAAGTATTGCTAAAGGTAGATGTGCAGTGCCTTCTTGAGAACCAATTAAAGGCAAAACTTCTGTTTCAGGATTAACAGCAATACCAAACTTATTTGTATACCAATTTGCCGCCGCCTGCCGAAAAGTTTGCGTACCATGAAATAGCAAATAACCATGAGTACTAGAATCAGACAAAGACGATCTAATTGCCGCTAAAATATGTTCTGACGTCGGCAAATCAGAGGAACCTAATGATAAATCAATTATCTCTCTTCCCGAAGCTTTTGCCTTAGCTTTTGCTCGATCCATATCAGCAAAAACATTCTTTTGCAGAGGTTGTAAACGTTTGGCAAACTGCATAAATTTATCCTTTGTCTGCTTGTCGTTGGTTAAGGTTAACCAATGACAAATTATCAGATTACTGTTATGACACCGATGATAGATAAGTGTCGATCATTTCCTGAATTTTCTGCTTGCCGATCGCGCCTTCACTAGCTTGAGCAACTTCACCATCTTTAAATAGTACCAGTGCTGGGACGCCTTCAATGTGGTATGTGCTGACGGTGACAGGATTTGGATCAATTTCCATTTTAGTAACTTTTAAGCGATCGCCATAAGTATCCGCCGCCCAATTTATCGAAGGCGATACCAAACGACAAGGACCACACCAAGAAGCCCAAAAGTATACTAATACTGGTTTTTCAGCTTTTAATACTTCCGTCTCAAACTCAGAATCTGTAATCATTACAACGCTACTCACAACACCCTCCTTAAAATACAATTACATCACTTCAGCGATTTTTGAGATGAGCAATAGCTATTACTCACATTTAACACAATTAATAAAGACCCGGATAGATCCCATCTACTCAAGAGTATGTGAGTTGCTTAATCCAGGTCTTGAATTGTAGAGGGTTTTGTACCAATAATCTCTACAAATTATCAATTTGCTTTCGCAAAGATTCCAATTCTGCATCAACTGCCGAGTCTGGCGCCGGGGCTTTTTTCTCCTCAGAAGCCGGCAAAGCTTGCTGTGAGGGAGATGCGCCCGTCAACTGCGCTTTCATCGCCGCCAACTCATCATCAACATCACTGCCAGATTCGAGCATAGCAAATTGACTTTCCAAATTTGACCCAGCCAATTCAGCCGCTGATTGAGATTTGGCTTCCATCATCAATACTTTATCTTCCATACGCTCAAATGCTGCCATTGAGCCGCCAGTATTTAGCCCATTAATTGTACTTTGTAGTTGCTCATTAGCTTTAGCTGCTGCTGCACGAGACTTGAGCATATCCTTTTTTGTTTTAGCTTCAGAAATCTTACTTTCCAAAGCAATCAAGTTACGCTTAAGAGTATCTACCTGACCTACTTGCGAATCCAGTTGGCTTTTTAGTTGCGCTGCTGTATCACTATTTGCCTTTTTACGAGTCAAGGCTTCACGCGCTAGGTTTTCATCGCCTTTGGTGAGTGCCAGTTGTGCCCGTTGCTGCCAATTATTGGCTTCTGATTGATTTTTGTTGTATTGTTGCTCAGTACGTTTTTGAGTAGCAATTGCCCCAGCAACGGCTTGGCGTAATTGTACCAAGTCTTCTTGCATATCAATAATGGCTTGCTCCAGAATTTTCTCTGGATCTTCAGCCTTGCTAACCACATCGTTCAAATTAGCTCTAACAACTCTGCTTAGGCGATCAAATAATCCCATGACGCTTGTCTATCCTCTAGGAATGTATACAGTAGGTTTAAGGTGGGCGGATTGTGTGTTAGTCCTTGGTTGGCTTCTTTATCTAGGTATAGTCGCTAATCAATGTCTCCTAATATCAAGTGTATGATGCTCTTTTAGTTTGCTGTCTGTTTATTTGACTTTAGATTCATTTTCTAGTCCTTCCAGACAGGAGGCTTTTTATCTAGTGTAAAAACTTATCAGTCAAAAGTGCTACTCATTGGTGATTAGTCAAAGCAAAATATTGATAAATCTGTGGCAGCAGAAAATACATACTGTGGCGCTCTTGTAAATCTAAATAGCTATTATAGCCTTGAGCGTGTTGCCAAAAACCTTACCACAGTTATATTTTAGTCAACTGCTCATTAAATAAGTAAGCCTAAAAATTAGCAGATCGGGCGCTTTGCGGGTTATAGTTTTTCCAGATCAGGATTTGGCATTGTCTTAACATTACTAGATGGTAAGGTTCCTGTGCTAGATGGCATAGTGGCTTTGAGCGCTGCCAACTGGGCTTCAATATCATCACCAGCTTCTAGAGCGGCATAGCGTTTTTCTAGCTGATTACTGCTTAAATCTTCTAATACCTCAGACTGCGCTTCGAGCTGCATGACTTTTTCTTCCATCTTCTCAAAAGCTTGTATGGTGCTGCCTGTGCCAACATTTCCTAACATTTCCTGAATTTTTTGAGAAGCTTGAGCCGAGCGGGCACGGGAAATGTATAAGTCTTTTTTGGTTTTGGCTTCGGAGATTTTACCCTCTAGCGATCGCATATTCTCTTTGAGCTTGCTCACAACACCTGATTGCTGCGATAGTTGAGATTGCATCGCCCCAGCCGTTTCCTGATATGACTTGCGCCGCGTTAGGGCTTCCCGCGCCAAATTTTCGTCTCCTTTAGAAAGTGCCAGTTGAGCGCGGTTAAACCACTCTTGAGACGTTGCCTGAGCTTGAGATGCTTGTCGCTCTGTACGTTTTTGAGTAGCAATTGCGCCTGCCACAGCCTGCCGTAACATCAGCAAATCCTGCTGCATATCCGCCACAGCTTGTTCTATGATCTTTTCTGGATCTTCTGCATTGGAGACTAAGCTATTAAACTCGGCGCGAATTACTCTCCGTATGCGATCAATTAATCCCATAACAGCGCTCCCTTCATCTTGCAGGTCAGAGGAATCCCTAACATTATTTTATCTCAAAGTCAAGGTACAAATATTTTTAGCAGTTAGCCGCATCCCTCAATCAGATTTCTAGCACAAATCAAATTTTTCTGCTGTTAAGGATGATAAATCGAAGCAGCAAGCCCCTGTCGCTGAAGTTCCTCAACCATTGCTTTCGCCTCAGACTCAGTGGGAAAGGCTCCCATCTGAATATGCTCTCCTGTGGGGAATTTTTCTACATAAGCATCAGCAACAATAGTTCTGGCTTGCTTCAAAGTTTGCTCACCCTGCAGAAACACATAATAGAAACCTCCAGGTGTGCCGACAGGACTAGCCGCAACGGTTTCTGGCGAGGCAGATGGGGGTTGCTGCTGTGTCACCGGCGTTTTAGCTGAGGTTTTTGCCGTATTGGACTTAGTAGAAGCGGCGCTAGGTTGATTAGATTTTGTCGTATTGGACTGAGGGACAGGGCTTGCTACTCTTGGCAAGGGAGCAACCTGTGGTATTGGCGTATAAGGGGCATTGCCTGCCTGTGGTACTGACATATAGGGGGCATTGCCGGCTGGAGGTTGATTTAACAAAACCGAGGATAAATCAGCCGCACGTCGGGGCAAAGCCGTGTTAGGCACAACACGAGGGGCGACAGGAGGAACTGCGTTATTCGGCAAAGTAGGTAGGGCGGGAACCTGTACAGACGGCACTGAGGGCGAAGCTTTGGGAGTAGCTTGTAACTGGCTGAGGGTATTCAAATTCAAATCGACAAATTCATCAGCAGCTAAATCAGGTCCATCAACAACTGGTGCATTGGCGGCATTTCCGACAGTGGAAGTTGAGTCTGTTGAGCTTTGGGGTTGAGTTGGCGTTTTGGGACCAAAAAAGCGGTCAAGCAGCGAGGGATTACTTAAGACTACAGCGGCAGTGGCGCCACCAAGCAGCAAGAGTAAAATTGAACCAACTCCCAATGGTGTTAATAATTTTGACCCAAAAGACTGTTTGGGCGGTGGAGTTGTTTGTGTTGTTTCTTCTTGGGCGAGACTGCGTAATAGTTGCTCTGATGATTCTAGGTAATCTTCTGGTGGTGATTGCGTTGAAAGTGTTGCTAAATCGGCTGCTGTTGGTCGCTCAGGCGGCGCTGTGGGTTGTGTTTGAGCAGGTGTGGCTGATTGGTCATCCGTAGGATTTGGGGCAGCGACAACCATATTAGGGGAGTCTGGAGCAACCTGGACTTGATCTAATGAGGTTGGTTGCTGTGTGGCGTTTGTTGGTGCGCCATCTTGTGGTTGCACCATGAACAGTGGAAAGGAGGCGAGGGGTGATGTACTCATGCCTAATGCTGGTCGTTGCGGTTGTGTTTCCACTCGCTCAACGTCAATTAGGTCAAGGGCTTTACGGGATTGGTGGCGACCTAATCCTTTAGACGACATGACGGGGCGTCCTGATTTTTGGCGTCGGTAACGGGCTAGTTCTTCTTCTAGTTGTACGTCCAAACTGCTAAGTGCGGCTTGTAATACTGGGTTGAGCGCTTTGGGTGAGCTGTTGGACTCAAATGAGAGATTTTGACTCATAAGGAGTGATGCGATAGGTTTTCGGGTTGTTTTAGAAGAGTTGTCAGATTTAGCTTGATTGGTTTTTTAGGATTTTTCGATAATGGTAATTTAGCGATCGCTTAAATCTCTGATTTTCATGTTGTTGGATTAGGATCTTAAAGGATATGTGTGTTGCTATCAATATTAATCAGGCAAGTTTTCAGTATGTATGTAAGTTTGGTCGGGAGGAATACTAATGCTGAAATCTCTTAATCATATATTAGCTGCAGTCGAAAATCAGCCCCAGTGGCAAGGACCGCAGGAGTTCCAACGTTTGCTTGAGGTTTGGTCGGATGTTGTGGGTAAGGCGGTTGCTGATCAAACGCGACCTTTTTCTATATCTAGGGATGTGCTTTATGTGGCTGTTTCTAGCTCTGTTTGGGTTCAGGAGTTAAAATTCCGGCGTCGCCCTATTTTAAAAAAGCTCAATGTTCACTTGTCTACTTCATTAACAGATATTCATTTTTCGACTACCCAGTGGCAGGAGATTTCGGCAATAACCTGGGGACCAAATTCGGCTAAGTTATGGCAGGAGCATCCTAGTCGTGTCGTTGAGACTTCTGTACCAAGTAGTCATGATTTGCCACAAGATGCTAGTTCTGCCTTTCAAAATTGGGCGAAACAGATACAAGCGCGATCGCAATCTTTGCCTCTTTGCCCAGAGTGTCAATGTCCTACTCCTCCCGGTGAACTCAAGCGTTGGAGTGTTTGTGGTCTTTGTGCTGTCAAAAAGTGGCAACGTTAGTTGCTATATTTGTCGCTCTCTCTGACTTCCTAGCTAAAAATTTACTCTCTAACCTTGCTCGATTTTCTGAACTTGGAGCTGCCAAAGATAGAGTAGGTAAGACTTTCTAATTCCTACTAGTTCTGTCAATTAACCCAATGATTGAAAGCTTAATCTTGATCTGAAAACTTGTAGAGCTTTGTAAATAGCCTTTCTATTTTGGCTTGATCCCTGTTGGTTTTCAAGAAGAATCAGTAGGTTTTATCAAAGTATTTTCTAAATCCGTATCTTTTCTTAATAGCGAATGTTTCTATGTATAACGAAATAATAAAGAAAATATAAAGCTCTCATTTTACTTGGGGATCACTACAACCTAGATATATTCAAGGCTTGCTAGCTTTTGGAGGTTAAATTGCTAAGTGGAAAATAAAGAGGTGAAGAGGAAATAACTTTTACTCCTAATATTCCTAAAAAAACTCCATGAACACATCGAATTTTTCAGCTTCTGCCTGCCGCTACTGTCGCTATTACAACGTCGAAGGACGACGTGGGGGTATGTGCAAGCAATTAGGCGTACCTGTTAGAGGTGGGTGGAGAGCTTGTTCTTTAGCCTTAGCTCCTTTTGCACCTTCTTGGGAAAATATCGATGGACTTATGCATGAGCAAAAGCGACTACTTGAAGAAACACTCTCTGTAAATTGTCCCATGAGTGGAGCCCAAGCCAAAGCAGAAGTCAAAGTTTCTCTTTCCTCTGAGCCCTTGACAAATGAGATAATGATCGCGTAAGCATAATACAAAATCAATTTGTTTAGCCAGTTTTGCAGTTGTTAATGACCGTCTTACTAATCTTAAAAGATTGGACGAAACTTATGACTCCAACCTGAGAAAATTTGACCAATTGCCAAAATTTAAATCAAGACCAGTTTAATTTTGAAACAACCTTAAATTCCATCTTTGTACAAAAGCCAAATTCTTTTGAATGGTTTTTATCGCATCTTTGCTTAGTTAAAGGTGCGATTTTTGCTTTTAAATGGCAGCATGAAACTAATTTTCGCAGGTATGGAACAAAATTGCCGGAATTTACGTCAAATTGGTTCTAAAAAAGCATAAATACTCGTTAAGGACAAGTTATCCATGAATTACAAAAAAATGATGCCATTGGTGCTTTTGGCGTTACAGGCATCTCCTGCCTTGGCTTCAAATGCTGTCACGTCGCACAAATTGGCAACAGTCTCATCTGTAATTCAAAACCAGCTTAGTCCTCCTGCAACCCAAAATAATGTTAGTACGACTCAAATCACAGATGCCATTTCCGGAAGCGATGCGAGAAAATCTGCAAAAAATACAGAAGCTTTACCTCTAAAACCAGGAATGCGATATAAGCAGGCGCGACAGCTTTTGCTTCGGCAAGGTTGGCGACCAAACTTACAAAATGATCCACCTAATTTAAACTCTCTTACTATCAGAAAACTCTATGATTTGGGATATGTAGAAATTGAAGATTGCTCTGGCACAGGACAGGGGTTTTGTAGATTTAACTTGATCAATGACAATGGAGATCAGCTTTTTGTAGTCACCACACCTGGAGGAAATCCTAACCCCGATCCTTTTGTGAGCAAATGGTGGATTGAAAAAAAGAGCGCCTCATTTAATCAAATTACAGAAGGTCGTTATTGGCTAGGAGCAACAGATCAGGCTTTAGAAGTTAAAGGAAAACAGTATCGGTATGATAGCGAGGGTGGTGCACAACAGTGGCAGCCGATTTCTCAGTTGAAATACATCAAAAACGGCGTTGTTTTTGATGGCAAAACTTATTGGTGTTTGTCTACACTTGCACCTCAAAATGGGGTAGCTGCGTGTTCTGCTAAGGGATGGGCGACACAAGCAAAATTGCCTTTTGTGGGGACGCGGCGGTTTAATTTTCTGGGTGGAAGTGGCACGGGACAATCAATTACGATCGAGGCTGATGGCAGTACTGTTGTACAGCTTCATGGCACAATGAATAGTTCAGTTTTATACAAGGGACAGTTTGCTAATCCAATTACTTTGAATGATGGCAGTGGGCTACTTTTAAGAGGTAATAAGGTACATCAAGTTTCGTCTGATGGACTAATAGTTAAAAGCTGCAATGGTAAAGAAACCTGTGAGGCAGAACTTTATTAATTCTTGTTTATTTAAGGTGTAGAATTGTCCCCCAAGTCGCAATTCTCGGCAATTTGGGGGTTAACCTGGCAATTCAGCAATGCTTGAAAATAGCAGATTTTTAAGGCAACCAAGGATATTGACGAAAATCAGGCGATCGCTTTTCCAAAAATGCCTGCTTTCCTTCCGCGCCTTCCTCTGTCATGTAATACAGCAAAGTCGCATTCCCCGCCAATTCCTGCAAACCCGCCTGCCCGTCACAGTCAGCATTAAACGCCGCCTTCAAACAACGAATAGCGATCGGACTTTTTTCTAAAATCTCATTTGCCCACTGCACACCCTCCGCCTCCAACTCTTCCACAGGCACAACACAATTCACCATTCCCATATCCAAAGCATCTTGTGCCGTGTATTGACGACAGAGATACCAAATTTCTCTCGCCTTCTTCTGCCCCACAATTCGGGCAAGATAACTAGCGCCAAAACCGCCATCAAAACTACCAACTTTCGGTCCCGTTTGCCCAAAAACAGCATTATCTGCCGCAATTGTCAAGTCACAAATTAAGTGCAGAACATGACCACCACCGATCGCATATCCTGCCACCAAAGCAATTACCACCTTGGGCATGGAGCGAATCAAACGCTGTAAATCCAGTACATTTAAACGGGGAACACCATCATCTCCCACATAACCCGCCTTGCCCCGTACTCCTTGATCTCCGCCCGAACAAAAGGCATATTTGCCATCGGTATGAGGTCCCGCCCCGGTAAATAAGACAACGCCAATGCTGTTATCCTCACGGGCATCACAAAAGGCATCATAAAGCTCAAAGACGGTTTTCGGGCGGAAGGCATTGCGTATGTGAGGGCGATTAATGGTGATTTTGGCAATACCGTCAATTTTGTGGTAAAGAATGTCTTCGTAGGTTTTGGCGGTTTGCCAGTCAATTTGCATAAACTTGCACGAGAAACGTCATGTTCTCCAGATTTTCCCTGATCAAGATGCTAATTTTACATAACGCGGCACTTAGTTTCTGTAATTTTATGGTTTTTGCTCGGCATGAACCTGCCACAAATCCAGATAATCAGTTTGCAGACGCCGCAAACTTCTAGTTGTGACACTGCTGCCTCAGTCCACTAATTCCGGCTTTCTTGCCCAAACAATTGATACGCTAAAGAAATTAACTGCGGTAATAAAGAAGTGTTTTTCAGCATTGTCATTCCCACTTACAATCGCCTACCGATTCTCGAAAAATGCCTCAGAGCATTAGAATATCAGCAACTTAGTAGTGATAGCGCCGTTGCAGGCTATGAAGTTGTGCTGGTTGATGATGGCTCAACCGATGGTACCTTGGAATGGCTGGAGTTGCATAAGCAAGAATTTCCTCATGTGCTCGCGCATTCTCAAAACCATCTGGGACCTGCTGCCGCCCGCAATTTAGGTGTAGAAAAAGCTATAGGTGACACTATTATTTTTATTGACAGCGATTTAGTTGTTACGGAAGATTTCTTGCAAGCCCATGCTGATGCTTTGGTGCAGGGAGAGAAAGAGATTGGCAACAATTGTTTGTTCACTTATGGTGCGGTAATTAATACGGGTAACTTCGATAATCCCACTTCAGAACCTTACAAAATTACTGATTTTTCTGCCGCTTATTTTGCCACGGGAAATGTAGCAATTGCTAAGATTTGGTTAGAAAAAGCTGGACTGTTTGACACCAGATTTCAACTCTACGGCTGGGAAGATTTAGAACTTGGTGTCCGCCTCAAACAACTCGGTTTAAAACTAATTAAATGTCCGCAAGCGGTGGGTTATCACTGGCATCCAGATTTTGCGTTAGAGCAAATTCCCCGTATGATTGACCAAGAAATTCAACGGGGCAAAATGGGCGTTTTATTTTATCAAAAGCATCCAACTTGGGATGTGCGTTTAATGATTCAAATGACTTTATTGCATCGTATTCTCTGGGGTACTCTTTCCCTGGGTGGACTACTTAATGAGCGTACGATGGCACCTTTTTTGCAATATCTAATTAATCAAGGAAAACCACGACTTGCTTTAGAACTTGCTCGAATTTTCCTTAATTGGTACAATGTGCAAGGTGTTTATTCTGCCTACGAAAAAATGCAGCGTTAGAGTGAGTTTTTTGCTGCTTCCAACTTCTTTTTAAAAATTGCTGTCTCATTTTTGCTCATTATAGAAAATGAAATGCTGCTTCTTAGTACGACTATTTAAGTCAAAGGTATTTTGCATTTTCTGCTGATTGATTTAATTCTCTTTCTTTAAGGGGTAAATCAATCTGAAACTCTGTGCCTTGATTGGGTTGGGATAAGCACTTAATAGAACCTCCATGCTTTTCTACGATGATGTTATGACTAATAGATAGCCCTAATCCTGTCCCTAATCCTACTGCTTTTGTTGTAAAAAATGGATCAAATATTCGTCTCCTAATCGCTTCCGGAATACCTGAACCATTGTCAATAATACAAATTCTAACTATACTGTCCAATTCGCCGTTTTCTGGACTAACAACCTTAGTACGAATCGTAATCGAAGGAGTAAAAGTTGTTGTGGTTTCTTCTGTTTCAAAAGCATCAATAGCATTGCTCAAGATATTCATGAAAACTTGGTTTATTTGTCCAGCAAAGCAATCAACTAACGGAATGTTACCGTATTCTTTGATTACTTCAATCCCAGATTGGTTGGCTGTGGTTTTCAGTCGAGAATGTAAAATCAACAAGGTGCTATCAATGCCTTCATGGATATTGATCGGCTTTTTTTCTACTTCATCAGTGCGGGAAAAGTTTCGCAAGGATAAAACAATTTGCTCGATACGCTCTGTACCCATTTTTAAAGAAGAGAGAATCTTGGGCAAGTCTTCGGCAATAAAATCTAGATCAATGATTTCTACTTCTTTTTGTACTTCTGATGCTGGATTAGGGTAATGCTTTTGATAAAGTGAGATTAGGTTGAGTAAATCTTCAGTATGCTCACTGATATAAGGTAGGTTGCCGTGAATAAAGTTAACTGGATTATTAATTTCATGGGCAACGCCAGCAACTAGTTGTCCTAAGCTAGACATTTTCTCGGTTTGAATTAATTGAGCTTGGGTATGCTGCAACTGTAATAATGTTTGGTGAAGTTGCTGATTTTTGTGTCGCAATACTTGCTCAACTTGCCGACGTCTGACAACTGTACGCTCTACTTTTGCTAAATTAACTCTCAACTCCAATTGAGACATGACTTGTCGCCCTAAAGCTTGTAAGGCTGACATTTGTTCAGGAGTTAAGGTGCGGGGAATTTGGTCAATTACGCATAATGTACCGATAGGAAAACCTTCGGGTGTTAATAAAGGAGAACCGGCATAAAAGCGGATATTAGGGTCTGATGTTACTAGGGGGTTAGTGGCAAACCGCTCATCTTCCAGGGCATTTGGTACAACTAGCAAGCGATCGGGTTGTAAAATGGCATGGGCACAGAAAGCCTGCTCTCTGGGGGTTTCGCTGGCATCCACACCAACTTTTGACTTAAACCATTGCCGACTAGTATCAATTAAGCTAACTAAAGCAACGGGAGTGCTGCAAATATGGGCGGCTAATGTCGTCAAGTCATCAAACCCAGCTTCTGGAGATGTATCAAGAATTTGATAGCGCTGGAGTGCTTTTAGTCTTGCTTTCTCGTTATCCGGCAAGGGTGCTGCTTTGGCACCTTGTTTCAGTCTGCTGTGGTAGGGAGTCTGACACATCTGGGCTGTCGTTTGCTCAAGTCTTGGTTTATTTGTCGTCACTGGTAGTTGCTGCCTTAATGCACCATGATCCCTATTTTGCTCCAAGCAACATTCTACGTCTGCATCCATTAAGGAAAAAGCTCCACGTCTTTAAATAATAGTTTGTTTTTAGTTTTCCCAAACCCAGTCCGATTGTTGGTACTAAAGTTAAAAAATTATTGGCTCAAAGATTCATCACTCAAAACAGTTTAATTATGTTAAACTAGGAGAGTTGTCTAAATTCACACATTCAGAATTTCGGGTGTTTCTAGGACTATTTAAAACCTAGAGATCCGCCTGAATGGAAGATAAACCCGAATCAGGAGTTAAAAAATAATGCCAGTCATCTCTTTGGCTGAAATGTTGGAATCAGGAGTTCACTTCGGGCATCAGACCCGTCGCTGGAATCCTCGGATGGACCCATATATTTACACGGCGCGTAATGGCGTTCACATCATCGACTTGGTGCAAACTGCCCAGTTGATGGAAGAAGCCTACAACTATATGCGTAACGCCTCCGAGCAAGGCAAGAAGTTTCTGTTTGTCGGCACAAAGCGCCAAGCTGCAGGAATTATTGCTCAAGAAGCCTCACGTTGCGGTGCTTACTATGTTAACCAGCGCTGGTTGGGCGGAATGCTCACCAACTGGGAAACTATCAAGACTCGTGTGGAGCGCTTAAAAGACTTAGAGCGTCGGGAAGAATCGGGAGCACTAGATTTACTGCCCAAAAAAGAAGCCTCAGTGCTGCGGCGGGAATTAGGTAAGCTTCAGAAGTACCTGGGCGGCATTAAATTAATGCGGAAAGTCCCTGATATTGTGGTCATTGTAGACCAGCGCCGCGAATACAATGCCATTCTCGAATGCGAAAAGCTCGGAATTCCCATTGTGTCAATGTTGGATACCAACTGTGACCCCAATGTTGCCGATATTCCGATTCCCGCTAATGATGATGCGATTCGTTCGATTAAGCTAATTGTCGGAAAATTAGCAGATGCCATCTATGAAGGGCGTCATGGTCAACTCGAAGCCGAAGAGGAATACGAAGACTATGACAACGCTTTGGATGAGATGGATGACGCAGAAATCGACGCAATCAGCTCGGAATATGCGGTGCAGGATGAGGAGAGCCAAGAGCAAGCGAGCGTGTAACTAGGTTTATAAAAGTAGAAGGGCAAGATGGTGGAAATTTCAGCAAAACTCGTCAAAGAGCTACGCGATAAAACTGGCGCTGGCATGATGGATTGCAAAAAAGCGCTGAAAGAGAATGAAGGCGATGTTGCCAAATCCACCGACTGGCTGCGGCAAAAAGGTATCACTTCGGCAGAGAAAAAATCTGGTCGTGTGGCGGCTGAAGGTATTGTCTCCAGCTATATCCATACTGGCGGTCGTGTCGGTGTGCTGGTTGAAGTAAACTGTGAAACGGATTTTGTCGCCCGCCGCGAAGAGTTCCAAGCTTTGGCAAAGAACATCGCCATGCAGGTGGCAGCTTGTCCAAACATTGAGTATGTGAAGGTTGAGGACATCCCCCCAGACATTGCCCAAAAAGAAAAGGACATTGAAATGGGACGGGATGATTTGGGTGGTAAACCAGAGAACATCAAAGAGAAAATTGTTCAAGGACGGATTGAAAAACGCCTGAAAGAATTATCTTTGATGGATCAACCATACATCCGCGACCAAAGCATCTCGGTGGAAGAATTGGTTAAGCAAAGTATTTCTCAGTTAGGTGAAAACATCCAAGTGCGTCGTTTTAGTCGCTTCGTTTTGGGTGAAGGCATCGAAAAGGAAGAAACCAACTTTGCTGATGAAGTCGCAGCTCAAATCGGCGGCGCTAAGTAAGATTAGTTAAGATTTGAAAAATCCACGGCTTTGACAATGTTGAAGCCGTGGGATTTTTAATTTAAGGGCAATAATAGGGAAATATTAAGTCTGTTGTTGGAAGCGAGGCAAAAATGACTATTGCATCCCAGAAAATGACTTTGGAGAATTATCTTAACTATGACGATGGCACTGATACTCAATATGAATTAGTGAATGGGGAACTGTTAGTTATGCCTCCAGAAAGTGAACTGAATCGAAGAATTGCCACGTTCTTATTTTCCTACTTTTTACAACAGGGAATTCCCTCTTATCGGTTGACGATGAAGACGGAAATTGTGGTTAGTGGTTCGCGGGGAACAACTCGTTTACCTGATTTGATGATACTTTCTGAGGAACTTGCAACGGCTTTAGAAGGGGCAACTCGCTCTACAATAAATATTGATATGCCGCCGCCCCTGTTGGTGGTTGAGGTGGTGTCACCAGGGAAGGAAAATGCTGACCGAGATTATCGTTATAAGCGTTCAGAGTATGCGGCGCGAGGCATTGCGGAATATTGGATTGTTGACCCGGTGCAGGGACGTGTGACGGTGCTGGAGTGGGTGGAGGGGCTGTATGAGGAGAAGGCGTTTCAGGGACAGATTGTTTCTGGTTTGTTGGGTGTACTGAAATTAACTACTGAGCAGGTTTTGCAAGGGCGCCCGTAATCCTACTGTTGCAGATGATTAATTGTTAATAATTTGTGCTACTGCAATAGAAATATCTGAAAATGTAAGTGGTTGAATTTCGCCTGTTGTTAGTGTAGATTTTGTTGCGTATTCGCCATCTAGCGGCTCTCTGAAGACTATTAAATGCGACTTTTTGAGGTTGACGACCCAATATTCTGGGATACCAGTTTCGGCGTAAATTTTGCTTTTTTTCGGTAAATCTTTTTCTAAACTGGAGTTAGCATACTCAATTAACCAAAAGATATTTTCTGGGTAGGGATGATGTTGTCGATACTCACGCCCTAAAGGTTGGACAACGGCAATATCTGGTTCGGGTTCTGAGTTGTTGGGCAGGGTAATTGGTTTAGCTTGACGTATTGTGGCAAGGTTACCTAATAATTTGGCTAGATATTCTCCTGCTTCGTCACTACAATAAGCATGGGGTTCTCCTTCTGGTGGCATTTCGACAATTTCTCCTTGAAGTAGTTCAACTTTGCGATCGCTTAAAATTCCCGCAGCTATCATCTGATGATATTGATCAATTGTCCATTTGGCAGCGCTAATAGTCATAGCAAGTTGCTCCTAATAATAATTTTTTATTTTTATGCGGCATTAAATAATTCACTAAATTGTATCTGGGTCAATGTTTAATTCTCGTAATTTATTAGCTAATCTTTCTGCCTTACTGAGAGCGATTTCTTTTTGTTGGCATTCCAACTCAGCTTGTTCTTCTGGTGTCGGAACTAACTCACCTTTGGGGGTAAAATATCGCAATAGCCCTTGATGAATACCTAAATATAATCCTAACTGTTGACTCCATAAATGCCCTTGATTATTGGCTTCTAAAGGTTGATATTTGCCATCTACTAAATGAAATCCAGCAAATTCTAAAGTGTAGGGATCGAACCAAAAATAATCGGGTGTGCGGAAGGTATCTTGATATAATTTTTTCTTGAGTTCTCTATCAGTCTGTGCTGTTGATTCGGAGAGAATTTCTAAGATTACATGAGGATATTTGCCATCTTCTTCCCAAACTACCCAACTTTTACGGGTTTTGCGTTCAGTGTCTAGGACAACAAAGAAATCTGGTCCCCGAAAGTCTTCTGTTTTACGTTTGTTTTGGCTATAGTAAATTGTCAGGTTGCCGGCAGCGTAGAAATCGTTCTTGTCTCGCCACAGCCATTCCAGACATTTGAAAAGTAGGATAATTTGTCTAAGATGTAGTTCAGTTTCCAAGGGAGGTTCGTCACTATATAAATCACCTGGGGGAAAGATAACACTTTCTGTGATCTCTTGGATAGTTTCTAATTCTTTGGCTAGGGACATAATTTTTGGTAAAAGATTAGAAAGAATTTATAGGTTTATTTTAACGCCCGTTAAGAGGTGAGCAATATTAATAAGTACCTCTGCCCTCAATCTTAATCAAAGGCTATCCTGGAGTAGAGAAGTAAAAGTTTTATAGTTATGGCGACAGTTGAGCGAATTGAGCAAGATTTGGCAGCACTGGAAGAAGCGATCGCACTTTTAAAGGTAGATTTCTGCAGTACATACGAGCACTATCTAAAATTACTAGGGCAAGCAGTGCGGCAGCAGCTAATTTTGGCAAGCTATCAGATTTGTACTCAGGGCTATCCTGAGTCATTTTTGGATTTGTCATTTAGTCAACGACAAAATTTGCAGCAAGAGATAAGGACGCTGGCAAATCTTGCTCAAGCACAGTTACTTGCTCATCTGGAAACCTCAGCAAGTTTACCAAATCAAGAAAATATAATGGTTGATGATACTTTTATTGAAGATAATTCAATGCTTTCGTCAACGTCAGAACAGTTATCAGATTTTGAGATGATTGAAACAGATGCAGATGAAATATTAGATGTTTCTAAACCAACAGAAAAGACTCCTCCCAAAACTTCTCAGCCAGAGCAGCTTTTAGAATGGCAAGAGCAACTAGAACTCGCCATAACACAAACCTTAAAAACCCTTTCACTGGACACTAATCACCTACTTCAAAAAAATGGCATCATACCAGATAAATTGCCTCCAGCCATCTTAGAAGCGGCAGTCCAAGTTGAGGGAGCTACAGAAGCCGTTGCTGGTTCACCAAATCTTTTAAACTTGTTGATGGAAGCAGAAAATGATGATGACGAAAAAGAAGATTCAACCTTGATGCGGATCGTGGCAATCAACTTACGTTTATCAGAAATTGAGTTTGCTAATCCCACTTTAAGTGCTGGAAGAAATCAAATTAGAAAGCTTTCGGCAAGGGTTAGTTCATTTCAAAGAGAGTATCACAAAAAACAGCGAGAAAGAGCGGTTGCTCAATCCGAAGCGGCTTGGCGTTCTAGTTGGTTGGAAGAGTAATTAATCAAGGTAAAATAAAGAATAGCTAGATATTTTTCGAGCTTGGCAGGGGAAGTTATGGAAACAGAATCAACAGATTTAGTCCGGTTACAAAAAGCCCTTTCAGTCGAAGCTGATCAGGGTTTTATTGACTTAGTAGGAAAGCAGTATCGCTTTAGTGAATTTCTCTGCCTGAGTTTTGGGAAAACACCGAATAACTTGATGCCAAACGAGCGTCGTCAATGGCAGGAAATTGCGGCAATTTTTGCTCATTACCCGCGAATGAGTGTTTCTCAGCGGCAACATTTGGTAGCAGAAACACGCCGCTTTCTTCAGCAACTTCAGCAAGAAAAATCACGCCGTATTGCTGAAGCAATAAGTAAATTGGAGCCACCTAAAGTTAAATCTCCAAAAACCAAATCTTTAGTTGAGTCTAAAGCTAAAGCTAAAGAAAATTCTCAAATAACACTTGATAGTCCATTATCAGAAATTGCCGAAATAGGTGTTAGAAAAAGTGGTTATTTGGCACGTTTGGGACTGCAGACAATTCGTGATTTGATCTATTATTATCCCCGTGACCATATTGATTATGCGCGTCAGGTTAATATTAATGAATTAGAAGCAGGTGAAACTGTAACAATTGTGGGAAATGTGAAAAGTTGTAACTGTTTTACAAGTCCTCGCAACAAGAAACTAACTATATTTGATTTAGTAATTAGAGATGCCACTGGTCAACTTAAACTTAATCTTTTTTTTCCTGGTCCCCGTTATAGTAATCGCGGTTGGCAAGAGCAACAAAAGCGCCGATATCCTGCAGGTTCGGTAGTAGCGGCGTCGGGTTTGGTGAAAAAAAATCAGTATGGAGTTACTCTTGAAAAGCCAGAAATTGAGGTTTTAGATAGTCCAGGTAGCAATATTGAATCGCTTAAAATTGGTCGAGTTTTGCCAGTATATCCACTTACAGAAGGTGTGCCGGCGGACTTAGTAAGACAGGCAGTAATTGCCGCGATTCCATATACTTCTCAACTCAAAGATCCGTTACCTGTTGTCATCAAAAAACAGTATGGATTGATGTCTGTAAAAGAGGCAATCTCTAATATTCATTTTCCCACAGATAGTGATACTTTAGCTGCTGCTAGACGACGATTAGTATTTGATGAATTCTTTTATTTGCAGTTAGGATTCTTACAGCGCCGTCAAATGCAAAAGCAAGCACAAACTAGTGCTGTTTTAGCACCAACTGGCAAATTAATTGACCAATTTAATCAAATTCTCCCTTTTAAATTTACAGGTGCTCAAAAGCGAGTTACTAACGACATTCTCAACGATTTGCAGTCTTCCACACCGATGAATCGTTTGGTGCAAGGAGATGTCGGTTCGGGTAAAACTGTTGTTGCTGTTTTGGCAATTTTAGCAGCAATTCAATCGGGATATCAAGCCGCATTGATGGCGCCAACTGAAGTCTTAGCAGAACAACATTATCGCAAGTTAGTAGGTTGGTTTAACTTGCTACATTTGCCAGTTGAATTATTAACAGGTTCGACAACTGCTAAGAAACGTCGGGAAATTCATGCACAGTTAGAAACAGGTGAATTACCTCTTTTAGTTGGTACTCACGCCTTAATTCAAGACCCTGTAAATTTTCAAAAATTGGGTTTGGTAGTAATAGATGAACAGCATCGCTTTGGTGTGCAGCAGCGAGCAAAATTACAGCAAAAAGGTCAATCTCCTCATGTATTAACGATGACTGCCACACCAATTCCTCGAACTTTAGCGCTGACTTTACATGGTGATTTAGATGTCAGTCAAATTGATGAGTTACCACCAGGACGTCAGCAAATTCATACAACAGTATTAGCTGGAAAAGAACGCACTCAAGCTTATGAATTGATTCGCCGAGAAATAGCCCAAGGACGCCAAGTTTATATTGTCCTGCCTTTGATTGAAGAATCAGAAAAACTGGATTTGAGATCTGCTATTGAAGAACATCAACGACTTTCTGAAAGTATTTTTCCAGAATTTAAAGTTGGCTTACTTCATGGTCGCATGAGTTCAGCAGATAAAGATGAGGCGTTAAATGCTTTTCGGGATAATATAACTCAAATTATTGTCTCGACAACAGTTATTGAAGTTGGTGTTGATGTCCCTAATGCCACAGTCATGATGATTGAAAATGCTGAACGTTTTGGATTATCTCAATTGCATCAATTAAGAGGTCGTGTTGGTCGAGGTTCTGCTCAATCTTTTTGCTTGTTAATGAGTAGTTCTAAGACGGATACAGCAAAGCAACG
>JBATUR010000050.1:0-24696 GCA_049671305.1 Coleofasciculaceae cyanobacterium | reverse complement strand
GCAATAAAATCAGGCTCGGTATGGTGCTGATATTTGCCACCAAGGACAGCTTGCCCAAACCCAGTCTGCACTAAAATTCCCGTACATCCGGCATTGTGTGCCAAATCAACGTCAGTTGCCTTATCACCAACCATGAAACTTTGCCGCAAATCTAAATCATGTTCCCAAGCCGCCGCAACTAACATCCCCGTATTCGGCTTGCGCCAGGTGCTCCAGCGCGTGAAGTCGGGATTGATACCCCCGGCTTGGGGACTGAGGTAAGGGCAGTAATACAGGGCATCTAGGTGGGCATCAGCTTCTGTTTGCAGTAGATGCACTAATCGCTGGTGCAACGCCTCTACATGATCAGCACCGTAGTAACTTCTGGCTGGTCCCGATTGGTTAGAAACCAGTGTACAAAAGAGATTTTGCTCATTGAGGCGTCGCACCGCTTGCGCCGCCCCTGGAATTAGCTGTAAGTCCTCAACCCGGTAGAGATAACCAGCTTCAATATTGAGGACGCCATCTCGGTCGAGGAATACTGCTGATTTAGCCACGCCAAATTTGCTCTAATACGGTTTCGGGTTTGATATCTGCGATCGCATCTGTTGATGATTGAATGGCAGTATACTTCTCACTTTGAGGCAGAAGTTTCTTGGCATCTGTGGGACCAAACAGGGCAATTGTTGGTGTGCCAACGGCGACAGAAAGATGCATGGGCGCACTATCAGTACATAACATCAAGTTTGCCCCAGCAATCATAGCGGCTAATTTGCCAATATCTCCTGGTGAGGTAACTTTTAAGTCTGGGCGAAATTGCATCATCTGGGCAATGAATTCCTCATCCTCTGGTCCTTTGAGCATGACAATTGGTAAATCGGGCTGTTTGCGTTGAAGGTCTTCAATAATTTGCTGCCATTTTTCCACAGGGTAGATTTTATTGATGCCTTTGGAAAGTGCTAGTTGACTAGAACCGCCGTGTATGAGAATGTATCCTGTTTCGGTGGTTCCTAGGCGTTGCTGTTGGGTTTCTGCCCATTGAATATCGGGTTTGGGAACACTAACTGCAAGTTCTGGGCAAGGAGTATTGATGCCAAAACCTTGTAGTAAATCATGGTACATGGCAGCGGCATATTGCTCTGTTTTTAGCGGTACGGTTTGGGTAAGAAACCATTTTCCGGCATTGGCGCTGTAACCAATACGGGTAGGAATGCCCGTCATCCAGAGTAACAGTCCGACAGACCAACGGCGACCGAGTGTGAGTGCTGCGTCGTATTCGCGATCGCGTACAATTCCCAGCAGGTTACCAAAATCAGCAGGTCCGTTGCGGTCTTTAAAATCAAATGTCAGGACTTCTTCAACTGATCCTGAAACCCGATATGCCCCTTTGGCACGTGGTTCCACAACCACATCAATTTCGGCATCAGGATAATTCTGTTTTAGGTCATCGAGGGTGGGAAAGAACAGAATTTGGTCGCCAATTCCACCAGGCACAAGGGCTAATATTCTCATCTGGATTGATTGAGCTTATTTATCAGCTTTATTCTAAGTGAACATATACCTAGCGAACAGAGGAAGATCGTGTATTTATTAATTCCGGCGGCGGGCATGGGGCGCAGAATGGGCAGTGAGCGTAATAAATTGCTTCTAACATTACTAGGTAAACCGATACTTGCCTGGACTTTGCTTGCGGCTGAAGCGGCTGCTCAAATTAGTTGGATTGGTATTATTGGACAGCCTGCTGACCAAATTGATATTAAGGCGATTTTGGCAGAGTTGGAGCTGACTAAGCCGGTGGAATTGATTACGGGGGGCAAAACGCGGCAGGAGTCGGTTTATAAGGGCTTGCAGGCTTTGCCAGAGGCTGCTGAGGGGGTTTTAATTCATGATGGGGCAAGATGTTTGGCAACGCCGGAGTTGTTGAATCGCTGTGCAGTGGCGTTGTTGGATTGTTCGGGTTTAATTGCGGCTGTGTCGGTGAAGGATACGATTAAGGTTGTGGATGCGGGTGTGATTGTTGATACGCCTGATCGCAAAAACTTATGGGCAGCGCAGACGCCACAGGGGTTTGAGGTGAAGTTGTTGAAGCAGTGCCATGACAAGGGGCGTGATGCGGGTTGGGAGGTGACGGATGATGCGGCGTTGTTTGAGCGTTGTGGGTTGCCTGTGAGGGTTGTGGAGGGGGAGGAGACGAATTTGAAGGTAACGACGCCGGTTGATTTAGCGATCGCGGAGTTTATTTTGCGTAAGCGATCGGGTTTATAGTGTTGAGGGGATTTTGCGATCAATGTTGGTTTGTAGCTTCAGCGTGTAGTAACATTTCGCACTGTTGAAATATGTAATTTATGGCGGCAAAAAGTTTGTCTAAGTCCTGAATTGTGTAGAACGTTTGATTTCGAGTAAAGATATTAGCTTTCAGTTTACCAAATTGCCAAACTCCTCCATTTGAGACAGTTCCAAATACTTCTTGCTCTGGGTTTTGATTCAGTTGTTGTGCAGCGATCATTTCTGCCATACACTGCGCCCATCCCCATTCAAAGTTATCTTGTTTTGCTTCGACAAGCATAAAGTAAGGTTTGTCAAAAACAACATTTCCTAATGGGGATTTTTTCGCTAATATATACTCAGGAAATCCGCAAAGATTATCATCATAATTTAATGATTTATGACTCCATAAGATGAAGTTTTGGCGATACTGCTTCCAAACTTCTTTTAACAATGGACAAATCAGATTTTCACATATTGCAAATTCAGAACAGTCGGGAGCACCATCTTGCATGACTATGTTCAAGTCTTCTCGGAAGTGGTCGGGGATGTTGAAGTGTGTTTCAATAATAAAGTTAAATTGAGTGTAGGTGATTTGAAACTCTTTGAGAACTGCACCGATGGTTTTATAAGCACTGAATGGCATATCGAATTACTCAAAAAGTTTAGCTATAGCTTTTAGTGGGAGGAGAGAGTGTGGAGTGCGATCGACTTAGTGTTTCTAGTTTTGTCAGTCATCTACTTTATTGAATCAACTTCACTGTTCTAATACTTTCTCCTTTGGCTTTAATAATATTGACTTTTACAATATCATTAATGACCAGGGAAATAGTACGCTTATAAATTTCCTCTTTTGCTGGACAATCCGATCCTTCAATCTCGTAGGTAATAGTTGTTTTACGTTTCTTGCCTTCTTGTACTTGAATATCAACTACCTTTGCATCAATCTCTTGTCCTTCTGAAAACCGTTGTGTTTCTTGACTAATTGAATCTTGAGGAGAAACAGGAGATGGGCGATCGCACTCTATCTTAATTCCCATAACATCTAACGGGTTTGGTAGCACTCGACGTTCAGAATATTCATTTACTGTCTTATCCTTCGGTCTGGGACTACCAATGTGATGTTTGGCGATGTCTCGTTCAATCTCCATATATCGAGTAGTTTTTTCAATATTTTCTGAACCTGGCCAACTCAACATAGCAAGCAACATCTGAATTCTACATAAGTTTTCAAAGTCTCCACTATAATTAAGTTGATTCAAAATATAGTTTTGAAAGCATTGCTTATAGCCTGAATAGTCTTTTTTTAAAGTTTCTGCGGTTTCCCAGTCGTTGCTATTGTCACTGAATAAGTTGGTGTAGCGTTTTTGGCGATCGCTCTCATACAGCTTATGTTCAATCTTAGCGGCTCCTAATCCTAAAGGCTTACCCATGCCAAGTTTAAGGCGGTAGCGATCATCTTGTGCAATATCAAGTATCCACAGCAGCGCACCTAGTTCAACATCACTGAGATTTTCAAAGTGAATATCGAATTTAAAGGAAACACCTGCTTTGATTGGTTTAATCAAAGTTGTTTGAGTATCTGACACTTCTACTTTCTTAGTGGAACCAATGACTTTTTTGGGCTCTAGAAGTTTGAAACCTGGATCGCTTCCTTTATGCCAATACAACTTGTGACCACGAATCACAGTGTCTGTGACAGGTTGACTTGCATAATGTTTTAGTTCCAATTTATCTACATTGGGTTGAACTAAATAATGTGGAAAGTAGCTTGGCTTTGGCTCAGATAAGATTTGGGGAGTTATAGGATTTTCGCTATACCAGATACTACTTTGACTGCTTGGGTATAAGAAAGCATCTGTAATAAACACTCTGCCTGCTCTTTGTTTATCAAATTTTTCAGGTAGCTTTTTATCTTTAGTTTCCTGCTTTACCCAACCAAAAATTGCATCTGCTAAATCTATCATTGCCAGTTTTTTCAAGTTTTCAGGAATGAAATCTATTACAGTTGCTGCGTGTCCATTTCCTTCAGGAGAATATGGAATGCGGAAGTTAGGACTTTGACCAAAAAATCTTACTATTTTGTCATCTCCAGTAGCAGAGTAAAACACAAGACGATCTTTTTCTGCTTCTAATTTCAATAATCCCCAATCTTTATCAAAGGGAGATTTTTTCTGAAAATCAGTCAGAGCATTCCGATAATGTTTGATCGCTGTATCATCTATTCGTAATGAGTCAACATTGTTATCCTCAGCGAAAACTACGCAGTGATTGTAGCGCGGAGAAGATTTATCTCCTTGTTTCATATTTCCACTTGTAACGAGCACACCTTTTTTGCGTTTAGTGTTTGGCAACTCGACATCACTAGCAAATAAGCGTTTAGCTCTATCTGTGTTATCTACAGCTACACTTCCATAGCTAACAGAAATATACTGAGGCTCATATTTAGGGTCATTGAATTTTTCAAAGGTTAAACTGAGAGACGTTTCCCTAACCCAAGCAAATGTTGCCCCCTTTTCAGTTTTAGCAGGTTGAATATACCAACCTTGATTATCTTTTTTTAAATAACCAGCTTTAACTTTTTTAGGATCAACATGATTTTTATATTCTTTTCCCCAAGATTCTTGATCTGGATTTGATGCAACTGCCCGAAAAAATAGCCGATGTTCGTCTGATACTCTATCAATTTTACTAAAGCTAACAATTTCGACCAAAGTTCGTAGCATTCCGCGTAAACTGCTACCAGGTAGAACAGGTTTTTCAGATTTAGATGCTGGATCGGTGTAGAAAAAATCGGGTAAATCTTTTGCTTCTTTACCAGCTTCAAATTCTTTCGTTGTTAGTCCACAGCGAATATACAAGGGAGACTCTGTGGTTAAAGTGCATTCAATTCTCCCCGTGTGATGCTCTGGATGATAGCGATCGCCTTCTGGCAAAGGTAATTCTGCTTCCACAACCTTTTCAGGAAGTTCGACAAAATTGTAAGGCGCAACTGCACGTCGTGGAATATCTTTTCCTTTATCTTTAATAAACTCTGGAACTGTATCAATATGCTTAGGATTCATCCTTCAATTTCCTTATAATTCAATTAATTTACAGAATACCTATTTATCTTCTAATTCTTGCTCAAAACTAACTCCTTCATACAAAAGCTCGATCGCACATTCAAACTCAATACTTGCTAAATAGATTTCCTCCCCGGCTTCATACTCATAGTAATGCCACATTTTCCCTTCTCCTCGCTGATAAATCTCTACAGCTATTTCTTCAGAATCCACTAAAATGTATTCTTGTAAACTCGGAATTTGGCGATAATATTTAAGTTTTTTCGTGCGATCATAAGTTGCTGTACTAGGAGAAAGTACCTCAACAATAACTTTCGGATGTTGAATAAATTCGCGGGATTTCAAGTCATCAGCATCGCAACTGACAACTAGATCGGGATAGAAATAACGACTATTTTTACTAGCTTGAACTTTTGCATCTGCAACATTGACTCGACAGCCCCTCTGACGTAGATGAGGTCTTAGTGCAGTATAAAAGTTGAGAGCAATGTCATTATGAGCAAGACTACCTCCTGTCATAGCTAGAATTTCGCCGTCAATATATTCATGGCGATGTTCCTGCGTGGCTTCCCATTCTAGATATTCTTCAGCCGTCATTTTTTTGAAATTTTGATAATTAGCGATCATCATTTTTTCCTGATTAAATGTTCCTGAGTTGTTAAATCTACAAGCCGACTCAGATAAATTCGAGCTATTCCACTATCATCATCATATTGAATATAATGATGAACTGTTAAACGCAAGGGACGTGTACCATCTTTAAATTTATCTGTAATATTAGGTAGGGGTACAGCGTGTTTTAATCCTTGTGAACCATCTGAAACTAAAGTAAAACCTTTGTTGTGTTCTTCTTCTGCTTGCGTTCCCCAAAGAATTTGTTTTTCACAAATATAATCATTATATTTTGATGGATATTCATCATTAATTAAACACGCTTTCCAACTTTCTCCGGCTTTCCAAAGCATAACTTCAGCTTTTTTACCAAAGATTCGACATTGTTGGAGAGTACAAAGACGCAACTTAGCGCATTGTGAAAATACATCTCCAGAAGTCTCCAAATTACCGTCTTTAAAATGTCCCCAAATCACACCATCTTCAGCATGAGCTAATAAGTATTGCAATTGATACTGCTTTCCCTTAGCTTGTAACCAATTGTACAAAGTGGGATTATCGATAATATCTTGAGTATCTTTAATGATATTACAATTGGATTTATTCATTACATTTCACCTCCTCAGTAGGATAATTGACTAACTTTTTAACAAATTTTTCTAAGCTATCAGGGTCACTGACTACAAGGGGTTTATTTTCACAGCATTGCTTTATAGTCCATGTATCTTTTTGCTGTAACTTCTTTTCTTTATCCCATTTATACCAAGTTAAAGTAGCTTTTTTTCCCTGCAATCTACCTCTACCAATACTACTTTCACCGCCAACTGGTAAATCTTGCGTCCATAAATCTTTCAGCAAAAGTAACAGCAATCCAATTTCATATTCTTTTGGATTCCGCAACTCTAGTTCAATACAGACACAAGTTTTATCACCACCAAATATAGGTTGTTCATCAAATAATGCGCCGTGGTATGCACCTCCTGTAAAACGGTCGATCGCAATCCGATTTTGTACTAATTCAGTAACTTCTTTGATTTCTGTCTCGCTGACAATTAAACGACTAGCTTGAGATTGCTTACCTACAACAAAACCAAACATTTGGTCTACAATTGGCGAACAACTACCCAATGTTTTGACAATACGTTCAGCACGATGTCGTAATACTCCGGCTAAACTTGTACCGGATAATACTGATTGTGAATCTGGTTTATCTGGTCGATGAGATTTCAAATGTACGACATCAGGTGCGCGTCCAGTTGAGTCTTGACCGGAACGAATGAGGAGGGAACCTACTAATTTGAATTTGGCGTGGAGGAGGAAGCGATCGCGTTTGTCTTCTCCATTTATATCTAGCTTAATTTCAGCTTTTTCAAAAGCTTCTTTAATTGATGGATAAATTGGGTAATTTGGTAATAAGCCTGTGTGCCAATGCTCAAAGTTTAACCATTTCAACCTCTGGTCATCTTTGGTCAGATCGAACTGCCAAACCTGCCACTCTTCGACATGACAGCGACCAAAACCGCGTCGCTTTTTCATGCCGAGGCTGATTTCACCGCTTTTTAAATCATTTTCACATTCAGAGTCATTTGGATCTTTTTTAGCTTCTAAGCCGGAGAGTGCGATCGCTAGTGCTTTGCGTAAATCAGCCTCATTAGCTTCTCTTTCAATTAACAATTCAAAACTTAGAGGAAATTCCGTTCCAGCTTGCAGTAATTCTAAATCGTATTTAGCTTTATCTTCTGCTGTTCCTGTAGCACTATTGATTTTTACACCATCTCTAAGTTCAGCTTTGATTGATTTAGTGCTGATAGCATCATTAATAATTAAAGGACTTTGATTGCCGTCATCATCACGACGGGTTCCACCAAATAATATGGTGGCTAAATCATCCGTATGTTCGTTACCCATGTATCCGTGTTCACGTTCACGTAAATAGTTTCGCAGAGCTCCCGCAATAGAAGAACCTGTTAGAAGAGCATGGTCACTAATACTATCTCTGAGTAATGGTAAATCAGTGGGACTATCTGCATCACCGCTACCTAAACAAGTAGGTGTCTCTAAAATTAATGTTCCTCGTACAATGATGCGTTTAATAATATAACGCTGTTTCCGAGTCACTTCATTGTTAATTAAAGAGATTTCATCAATCATTTATTACTCTCCTTTTTTGCTTTCTTAGCAACTGCCATAATTAAACGAAGTGTATATTCTTTAACCAAATCAGAATCTGGTTCAACCTTTCGAGGAATTCCCGCAATATTAACTTCTAAATATTGGGGATTTTTCAGCCAGGACTCAGGACTTCCAATTGGTTTGCACAACCAATCTTTAAGTTGCTGCTCAAGAGACTTATTTCCCGAAACTTTCGTATTTCTATACTGTTCGCGGGCATTTGAAGTCAAACTACTCAATAGCTCTATAATTGGCAAATAGCTGGGAGGATTTGTCAATCCCTTTCGAGCGACAATCTCTAGGCGAGAAAGCTGGCTCTTAGTAATATTGCCTCGTAAACTAATATCGCTAACTTGCTCTACAAGAAACTGCTCTAGCTTTTGGCGTAAAATATTTTCAGCCATTTGTCCAGCTAAATCATGGTATTTCTCGTCTAACTTAGTTTCAGTGCTGTTAATTGGCTCAGGTGGTCTAGCAGAAAAATCTTGGTATTCTCCTAACCAATTAACAGCAACTCTGCCAAAACCATCAATGCAGCGATAGCCAATTCCTTCTGTTTCTAAAATCTTTATTTGATCGGCTGTTAGTTGTGCATCAAATACAAAAACACTGCCTGCTGATAAAGCTGGTACTTGCGGTAAAGGCAAACCCCATTTTTGGTTAAATCCACCAACAACTGTGTTACTGATAAAGACATTGGTTGCTTCAGGTAACTGCACTTTTAGTTTCAGTTTTTCCTCTAACTTTTCTTCAACTGCTTGCTTAACTAAAGACGGCTCAACTGAGATTTGTCCGCAGCAATCGCGGAGAATTGTGTCGCTAAGAAGGGTGATTTTGAGTTTTTGACGCTCAACTCGTTTTTCATAGCTAATATCTACTTCATTCCAATCCTCAATATTTTGGCAATTAACTGTACTAATTTTTATGTGTCCATAGCCAGCACTTCGAGAGCCTCCTAACCATATATCTGCTGGCTTTAGTAAACTCTCAATTGTTTCTGCATTATCATCTTCACACAAGATAACGGCTTGAAAAGTTTGTTTAACGTCTAAAGCTTCATAACGAAAAATTGCACCTTCTCCCTCTTGAATAATTTGATTTGTAGCTGGGTCGCGTTTTGTTGGCGACGAACGTCCTTTAGTGCGATCGCGCAAGGTGTGAATATTAATCCGTCGCTTCTCTCTGTATAAAACAACTTGTTTTTCGTTAACAGTGCAAAATCTTTCACTTAAGCCTTTCAGCGACACTTGTTCAGGTTCGTATTGGCTCAAATCATAAACATCTAACGCTGGCTCTTGGTTTTGCGGTAACTCTTCATCTTTCTTTCTATACCATGCAAGAGGAGTAGGTAAGGTACGTTTTTGTTGTTTGTTACAGAATAGGTAGGCGTTTAAGTAACGGGTATTATCATCAAAAAATAAGCGTTTCACCTCTTTATTGATATCTGCATCTGATAAAATATCTTCCCCTAATTCTGGGTGACACTTGAGGTAACGACTAATCAAAGCACCTCGAATCATACTCCCTGGAATATAAGGAAAAGACACATCACTATTCGGATCGCCTTGAAATGAAGTTGCTAAAATTGGCTGTTGCGTTTCTAAAAGAAAGGTGATTACTTTCATTTATTTACCTCCTCAATTTTTCCAAATAAATCGACAAAATCTTGAGTAATTTCTTCACCACTGGCATTGCATAAACTACATTGGACGTGACCTCGCCCTCGGTTGCGTCCACTTCCAATGTGCCGAAGTGCTAAAACACCAACGGTTAAAAGTGCCTTCATTTCTGGTGTTGGTTCTTCATCAAAAAATAGGAAAGCCGTAAAACGAGATGGGGTTTTAGGACGATAAACCGAAGGTTCTGCTACGCGATCGCGCATCACGACACGAGCAGAGCGCAAGCTACCTTTATCTGCTGTGCCATTATTAGAATTAATCGCTGTTTGGCGACGAATTGTTGTCAGAGAATCTAATATATCTGTTGGTGTTAAAGCGGGCTGCTCTTTTTTTCGCTCTTTCTCTATTTGAATTCCCACTGCTTCCCGTAACTTATCTGGCAAACAAGCGTCACCAAAGTGCATGATAGAAATTGTTTCTATAACGCTTCCTGAAACACCAAATAATTTATTTCTGATATCTTTCCAATGCCGAAATAAGTCGCCTTCTAGCAAGACAATCAAATTATCGCATTCCTCACTCAGTAAGCCTTTTAAAGTACGCCCTCGAAGATAAGGAAACCCATAAGAATCATGCTCCACTTCTTGGTCAACTAAACCAGCAATACCGTCACCTCGTCCAAAGGTTGTATCGCTCAAAAGTTTAATGTGTACTTGCAGTTCATAGATGCTCATTATCATTACCCTTCAAGCCTATGTAAAAATCTATTGCTTCAATAGCATCAAAATGACCACAACGTTTCTCAAACCAACCTGTTTTTTCCAAATCATCTTTTTGTGGAAAAGGTGGCAATTTTTTGATGCCATAAGCGGTCATAAACTGTTTAGTCTTGTTAGATCCTTGACGGAGAACTTCACGCAAAGCAATTATTTTATTGCGACGGTCTTGCCAAGAATCGTTACCTTCTATTTCATCAAAGCACCCATTAAAGTGTTGAATTACACTGCTAAAATTCGCCCATGTACGCCATTGATCATCGTTACTATCATGCTCTTTTAGGCGTATGGGTCGCATCATCATGTTTCTGTCTGAAACCTCATATTCTCGTTGCCGAATTTCTCGCAAAGAACCAATTAAACCACTTGCAGCAAAATGCCAATCAAGACTAGAACAATAGTAATCTTCTGATTCAACCAATCGTTCTCTTTCTTCTCGAATAAACTTTTTAGCTGTTCCGTACAATTCCTCAACTATTTGGTAAGCTCTAGCAAAAGGATAGTGGGTTTTGACAATACAAATACCAGCACGAGCGGTTAAAGGTTTGTTATCCGACACCTTCTGTTTTTCAAATTCCCTCAGATAAATTGCTGCCAACTCAAGTCCTAATCTTCCCTCGCAAACAAAAATAGCATCATCACCTCCATACAATAAAGGACGGAATGGTAGATAGTATTTATCATTCTTCGATTTTTTTAGAGCAAATTGACCGACTTGACCTATTATTTCTCCGTTTTCAATAGAGCTATAAACTATCTCTAAAACTTTTCTTAAAGCGTTTATTCCCGCATCCTCAACACTGAAAGAAAGTTTACGCATTTCAACAATTGCTTCTTCGTCAGATTTTCCATCACCACACTTTTGAAAACGATTACCCATGCCATTACCATCTGCATGAACGATCGCAACATAACTTGATTCACCTTCAGAACGACCTAAATAGTCTGTGCGATAGGGAAAATCATAAATGTCTGAGTTAAAAGTGCCTGCAAATTTTTCTATTAGTCTTTGATTTGCTTTAGGAACTGCTTTGAGTTTGGCTTCAGTTTCTCTGGAAATTAGATAAATATCCTCCTCATCTGCATCAATATATTTCTCGCTGGTATTGACGGCGGGAAATTGAGTCGATCGACAAGCTGCGGTTACTCCTAAACCTAATAAAGGCGCAGAAGCAACTCGCTCTCGTTTCTTTTTAGCTAATTGTTTTTCTAAAAGCTGATTTAACGTCTTTTTGAACGCTCCCTTATCCAATTCAAATTCCGGGTCATGAGCAACGACAATATTTAAACCCGGTGCATCTTGCAAAACTCGTTTTGTCACAATTTGGGTGAAGCGTTTAGCATATTCAAAATTCGCAAAAAGTAAGACTGTATTGCCACCTCCTGCATAAATTATCTCAGCCGCTACACCCTCATTACCGATATGGATTTCCTCTAATGAATTGCGTTTGGGAATGGGAATATGAACTTTTTGATTAAGTTCTTTTCCTAAATCCTGCAAAGCCTCTTCAGCCCATTCCTTAGTAGCTTGAGATACTAAGTAGGATGCCCCAATATTTTCGCGCAAACGGTTACTGCTGAAAACATAGTCCTGAATTCCGGTTGTATCCAGTACAGTGACAGTTAGTTTGTTCATGATGCCCCCTTATTTTGTTCGACCCAATCTGCAATCTTTTCTTTTAAATCTGGTAAATCTTGTCGAAGAAATACAGCAATTTTAGGATTGCTTATAGCACCTTCAAGCTGCTTTTTGAGGTATCTGTCTAAGCTTTGTGGCTTAGTCGGGTCATTATCACAACAGCAGACTAAAGCAACTCTGGCTTCATCACCACCCAATTGTTTTGCTCTTGTGTATGCCTCAAATAGTTTCAGCTTGCATTCTTTTGCGTCTTTACTAGTTGTACAGGAAATAGCAAACAATTGGTAACTTCGCATGAAGGCGACATCAAATTCAAATACTCCTCCTTCCCAAGGAGGGCTTCTTTTAATAATAAATGACATTTTGCTCTCACCAAGTTGTAACTTTTCTGTCAATTCCTTAACTTGTTGAAGCACATAATGTTCTAACCAAATACCACCTAGCCATTCACAGACTTGTTGGCAATTCTTAAATCCTTTTTCTTTAGTCACTTTCAATGAAAGTTGAGTCGGCGAAGTATCTAAATGCTGGCGCAGAACTTCGATAATTTCATGATGTACGCCTGTTAAACTCAAAGATAAATTAGAAAGCTCATCTTCAACTTTCCACTGACCTGTTGCTAAATCTTTGGCTTCTTTAAGCTTTCCAGAGTTATTATATCGATGAGTATTAGACCACGTTCTCCAAGTTTTTGCTATGTCTTCATTTTGATAAAGTCTGGCAAATTCGGCGGCTGCATCTGGTAAAATTGGTTCAGAAAGCGGCTTTTTATTTTCTTGCCACTCATACTTGTGGAGTTTGAACAAGACCTCTAGAGGCACTGTAAGCTGAACTGCTCTATGAGTAGAATCAGAATCTGGATGATCTATAAATATCTCTAATGTCTTGGCATCTAGGTAGCTATAGACTGTATCAGTTCTGTTTAAATCAGCGATCGCTCGATAGGCGTGAACCGCCATTGTGTTTGTGCCACCTGTGTAATGCAGACCAATACGTTCATTAGTCGGTATTTTTTCTGCATCTTCTTTGACTTTTGTGTAAATTCGAGAAGCATTAGATTTGTTGTCCTTTAATTCCACTTCTTTGCTTTTGAAGCATTCATTTAGTGCTTGTTTCAATTGATTTTTTTGAGGTGTTGTTTGATGGGTATAAACAAGATATGCTGTGCCACCTGTGTCTAGTAACTTCATAGCAGCTACATAATTAGGTAATGGATTTTCACCCACCAGTAAGAAAAGGTGCTTGACTTTGTAGTTCTTGAATGAATCGTTAGTCATCGGTTAAACCTCCCAGATAGTTGATAAATGTTAAATTAAGCCAAAATATAAGGACAGATGCAAGTTGTAAAGAGTGCGATCGCCTCATCCAACCAAGATATACCTTAAATTATCCTCCCTAATTATGACACCCTCTAGGAAATCTACTCTTCCAATACCAACCATTCCAAAAACTACATAAAAAAAGTCCCTATATGAACATCACTAAACGCCATGAATTGGTAACAACAATTGAAGAAGCAAAACTAATTCAACAACAACTACAACTCGAAGTAATCACCGAAAACAAATTAGGAGAAATCCGCGATGGGATGAACTACCTCATCAAAAATTAGTCGTAATTGATGGCTTAATGGCATTTAAAGGTAGCGCTAATCTCACACAGACAGCATGGCGTAAAGCTGGGATAGGCTATGACGAGGTAGAAATTGTTACTGATGTATGAAAAGGTGATTGAGCTAAACAACCGCTACTTTTCACCCGTTTGGGCTGACTTAAGCGAATATGGTGAAATGATCACGATTAGCCAGAGAATGATTGACGATGCTGCTTGAAGGAGAAAGCGATCGCTATTTGGCATACAATAAAGGCAACACATCCTCTCTAACTATTCCCCTCAAAAATCCTTACCAAATATAGCCATCTGCGATCTGCCAGAATCATAATTAGGAATTCAACCATAATCTCTTGAAGTATCTATTTAGATTCGGGCTTTTGGATAATGAATGAAATTACGATAGAGTGGCAAGAAGCTGGTCAAATTAGGCAAGAAACGATTCGCGACAACCAACCTAGCAAATATCCGGGCATGATTCGCCTAGGTCGCGACCCTCTGCAATGCGATATAGTCTTAAATGACCCGACTGTATCCGGGTTGCACGTCGAAATCTTTTTTAATAATCAATACCAATCTTTTGCTCTGCACAACTTGCGTGATACTAATCCACCAGTAGTTGATGGTCGAGAAATTAAATATGGGGAAGCCTTTTTAAGTACAGGCAGCAGCATCTATTTAGGGCAACTTGCAATAGTTGTGGCGGTAGTTTCTCTGCATCAATCTTATCAGCCAATTCCACCAACTCAACTGGTTGCACCACAATCAGTTGCAGCCCTTGCCTCCTATGGCTTACAGTGTCCTAATTGCGGTAAAATTTCCCCTTACGAAAGATTGGACTGGGGTTGTCAGTGGTGTGGGACTTCCTTGGCAGCGGCGGCAAGTATTGTAATGTCATCTTAGGGGAGTTAGGACAATAAAATGCCTTCATCACCTTTGCAAATTCAATTAAGCTGGGATGATCCAGCAACGGGAGACAAGCGAGAACCCGTATTCGCTGTGCCAATTGCTTTGGGGCGCGAGTTTAGTCAAATGCCGACGCAACTGCAAGGGCATCCTGTCTCGCGAATGGTACTTAATAGTTTGGAGATTTCCCGCTTTCATGTCTTAATTGATCAAGATAGTAACGGGTTAGTTGTAGTTGATCAAAATAGCCGCAATGGCACATTTGTTAATGGTAATCGTGTTGCTGCAAATAGTAATATTGCCTTAGCAAATGGTGATGTGTTGCAAGTAGGACCTTATGAAATTACGATTAGTTTTGCGATAAAAACGCAGACAGCAGCAGCTCAGAATTCGCAGATTTCATTTAATCCAAATACAGGTTTACCAGATCCTGCCGGCGCACAAAACGTTGCACCACCAAGTCATAATTTTGCGCCCTCATCAAGGCAAAATTTTCCGCCACCAAGTTTTCAGGCGTTGGAAGTTGAGGTGCAAGACCTTCATGCTACAGGTTTGCCTGTGGATGAGGTGGATTATGCCACGGTGGGAGGGGGTTTGGGTAGTTTTATTTGGGCGGATTATTTGAGAATTTATGGTGTAAAAGCTAGTCAGATTGCGGCAATTGGTATTGAACCGCAGCCTTATAGTCGTTATAAGCAGCTTTGTTTGAGTTCGCAAATTCCCTTGCACGAGCGGCTGCGTTCTAACTCTGATTCCTGCCCAGATAACGTCTGGGGCTTCCCTAGTTATGCTTTTCGGGAGGCTTGGCATGATGCAAGTAAGGGGCGTTTGGGGGCGTCCTTGGGCTATTTGTGGCAGGTTTTTGCTGAACCAACTTTTGCCCAAACTTATACGCCGCGTGCGAGTAATGTTTTTGATTCGTTGGATCGGGAAGTTGGGCGGATTGGTTGGGATAAAATGTTTCGTTATGGTAGTGTGCGTTCGATTAGAAAAACCACTGACGGGCGATATGCGATCGCTTTTTCTCGTACTACTACTGGCAGAAGAGCTCATGCTTTTTTAATTGCCCGTTTTGTTCATATTGCAACTGGTTATCCGGCGATTAAGTTTCTGCCAGATTTGCAAGCGTATCGTGAGAAAACCTTGGATTTTAAATCGGTGGTAAATGCTTATGAACCGCATGATCATGTTTACCAACATTTAGAAAAAATTGGCGGCACGGTGTTGATTCGTGGCAGGGGAATTGTTGCTTCTAGAATTGTACAACGAGTGTATGAGGCAAGGTTGCAAAATCCTAAGATTAGGTTAGTACATTTAATGCGATCGCCTAAACCTCAAGGTAATAAGTTTGGCACATCTCAACGACAAGTTAGACATCATTATGAATTCCAACCATTTAACTGGCCCAAAGCTTGTTGGGGTGGTGAATTGCGGGTAATGTTAGAAAAAGCTGATCCGCAACAAAGGCAGCGTTTAATTGCCGACTGGGGAGGCACAACCACTGCTGATCGTAATGATTGGAAACAGATTGTTGAAGATGGAATTAATCAAGGTTGGTACAAAATTGAGTTCGGCAATGTTGATAAAGTTGAACGCGAACACAACTATATTATCACTTATATTCAGGAGAAAAAGTTTAAGGGACAAATGCGCCTAGAAGCTGATTTTATTATTGATGCAACTGGACTTGATGCCAATGTAAAAGCTAGTCCGCTACTCGATGATTTGGTAACTCATTACAGTTTAGCGCTCAATCTTTTGGGGCGTTTGAGTGTTAGTAATGATTTTGAATTATTAGAAATGCGAAATAGTACTAGAGAGGGAAAAGGGCGAATCTTTGCAGCAGGTGCAATTACTTTAGGTGGTCCCTATGCCGCAGTTGATAGTTTTTTGGGATTACAATATTCTGCCCTTTGTAGTGTTGAGGCTTTAGCTAAAATTAAAGCTCCAGGAATGCATCGACTAAATCTTTTTAGTTCGTTTTTGCAATGGTTGAAATGGGTTGCTAATCAATCTCCATCTTAATTTTAATTAAAATATGACTCCTACTTTATTTGGTCGTTGGCAAACTCGTTTATTTTTACTGTTTTTTGTCGGCTCATTAATTACATTACCATTTTATTTAGGTATTATTGAACCGGATTTTGGTACTGGATATTTTTTAGTTTTGGCATATATAGCCTTATTTGGCTGTGTTTGGGATCTTGTTTATAATTACCTGCAAAAATTCCGCTGGGATCGAGACTGGCCCGGTGTTTTGCAATTGCTGGCGGGAATTTGGGAGGCGATTTTTTTAGTCGTTTGTGTCAACTTATTCGGTTTACCTGGCTTGCCAAAATTAAATTTATTTTGGTTTTCCTTACATTACAGTTTAGTTTGGTTAAGCGTTTATATTGCCTCGCAAACAATAATGCGAATTTTATTTCCTTTGTGGCGTTTTCGAGGCGGACAGATATTCTAAGTAGTCAATATTTTTTAGCTAAATTAGGAAGCAATTATGGCTATTCTTGTCAGTTGTTTTGAATGTGGCAAAACCGTAAGTTCTCAAGCTCCGAGATGTCCACATTGTGGCAGTAATTATCCAATTGGTGTTAAATGTGTTGTTTGTTGTCAAAATTTAAAAAGATCGCAAGCAAAAAAAGAGCAAAAAGAATATGGCGGTGCCGAAAATAGAATTGAAGTTAAGTTTTTTCATGAGTCTTGTTATCAGCAAGTTAGTCAAATTAGAATAGGTAGAGGACGCACTAGTTGCCCAGTTTGTCGAGTTGCTATAGAATTTGAAACAGCAAGTGCGGTAAGTTGTCAAAACTGTGGACAAAATTTTGCGACAAATTTATCAGATCCAGTTTTAGCTTTTTGCTATTATTGTAATTTCCGTTTAAATACTAATTTAGAAGTAGCCCTGAAAGAAGAAAGTCGCCCGTTTTTAGATGGTTGGATTACTGAAACTATTTATGCTCACAAAATTTGTTATACGCCAGAAAGACAAAAAGCCGAGCAAGATTTACTCAAGCAAGAACATCTAGATAATATACGTTTTGAAAAGCAAAAAAAAGCAAGAATCTCTACACAAAAAGCTGAAAAAAACAGAAAGCGTATTGGACTGGCAATTACTGCTGGTTTAGTCTTAGGAATAGTTGTGGGTGGTGGTGGTGGCTTGATTTTGAATACGATCTTTGCTTTAGGCTTTAGCTGGATAAGTATTGCTTTGTTTGGATTTTGTAGTGTTTTGACAGTAACATTGGTTGCCTTTCTCATTTTTAGTTGGTTTCGCTAATTGCCTGTTCGTTTGAGAGCAAATGCAACTGCTGAAGTTGAGCCAAAACTGCTTGTTTGACTTTTTCATATTCTGTTTCAATTTGCAACACGAGTGAGGGGATTTCTACCGTGGAAGCGCGATCTTTGCTGTTAATAATCTGACAACTGAGTGCTTCCAACTCCTTGCAAAGTTGAGACAAAGCGATCGCACCTAAAGTTGCACTACTTGACTTAAGACTATGAGCCGCCCTCTGCAATTCAATCATCCTCTCTTGGCTAGATATGCCATTCGGCGACGCCAAACCCAACTGCATTGCCCTAATCAAAGTTGGGCTATCCTCCAAATAACTCTCAATCACCTTAGCTAAAACCTGGTCGTGATTTACCATTTCTCGTAATAGTTGAAAAACCTCAAAGTCAAGCACGGCAGGCTGCGGAGACTCCGGCACTGGCTGACACTTACTCAAAGCACGAGTTAGTTCCTCAACTCGAATTGGCTTACTAATATAATCATCCATGCCCGCTTCTAGGCACATCTCCCTGTCGCCCTGCATGGCATTTGCCGTCATCGCGATAATGCGAGGACGTTCCAAAACTGACCATTCTTGACAGATACGACTTGTGGCAATTAAACCATCCATCTCCGGCATCTGCACATCCATCAACACCAAATCATAAGACTGACGACGTAGCGCTTCTAGGACTTCCAAACCATTACCCGCCACATCTGCCCGATATCCCAAACGTTGCAACAAATGCAATCCCACCTGTTGGTTAACCACATTATCTTCTGCCATCAAAATTCGCAGTGGCAAGCATTGCGCTAACTGCGAGTCAATTCCCACAGCAGTTGCATCACTCTGGCGGACTGGAATTGGTTGCCCTACCAAAACCTGATTTAGAACATCATAAAGCTGAGACTGTTTAATCGGCTTATTTAAAAAAGCGGCAAAATTAGCCTGCATAATTTGAGCACTATCCGGCTTATCCAAAGAAGTCAGCATCACCAACGGCAAATTTTTACCATTCTCCAAGCGGCGTATTTCTGTTGCTAAAGTCAGTCCATCCATCTGGGGCATTAGCATATCCAGAATTGCCAAATCAAACTGCTTTCCCTGACGCAACAACTGCAAAACCTCCGCCCCCGACGAGGCTTGTTGAGTCTGCATTCCCCAAGACTGCCCTTGTAAGCTCAAAATTTGGCAATAAGTGGCATTATCATCGACAATCAGCAAGCGTTTGCCAGCAAGCTGGGGTTGCCGAACATCCAAATTAGTCAAGGAAGCGCTGTAAACGGCATGGGCAATCACTGTAAAGTAAAATGTTGAGCCAACGCCGACTTCACTTTCTACCCACATTTTGCCGCCCATCATTTCGCACAAGCGCTGAGAAATTACTAAGCCTAAACCGGTGCCGCCATAATTACGAGTAGTTGAAGAATCTACCTGGCTAAAGGCTTTAAATAGCCTATCTAAACGGTCTGTAGGGATACCAATACCTGTATCCTTAACGGCAAATTGGATTTCGTAGCAGGGGTGTAAGGTGGGTTGAGAAGCGATCGCCTCAACTTCCCAGGCGCTGCCACCAATTCCCTGGGAAGTTACGGAAACTGTGACTTCGCCCGTAGCGGTAAACTTGACGGCATTACTGAGGAGATTGACAATAATCTGGCGCAAGCGCGTTACGTCCCCGGCAATGATGCGTGGCGTTTGCGGGTCAATTTGGTAAACTAACTCTAGTCTTTTTTCGGCGGCTCTGGCTGCTAGCAGGTCGATGGATTCTTCTATACAGGTGCGTAGTTGGAAGGGTTGTTCTTCGAGTTCTAGTTTGCCTGATTCGATTTTTGAGAAGTCAAGAATGTCGTTAATAATTGTTAGTAAGGCTTCGCCACTATTACGGATAGTTTCGACGAAGTTGATTTGTTGAGATTTCAACTCGGTATCAAGTAATAATCCGGTCATGCCAATTACCGCATTCATCGGAGTGCGGATTTCATGACTCATGGTGGCGAGGAATTCACTTTTGGCACGGTTGGCAGCTTCTGCTGATTGTTTGGCTTTTTCGAGGGCAAGATTTTGATCTTGCAGTTGCTGATGTTGGCGCTTTTCTTGCTCTAAAAGACGTGCTTGGGCGATCGCAATTCCTACTTGAGCTGCGACTGCTTCTAAAAGTTCAATTTCATCATCACTCCAAAAACGTAACGAGTCACACTGATGTAAACCAATCACACCATTAGGTTCTCCTTGATAGGAGGTGCGAATTACTAACATTGATTTGACACCAATTTTATGGCAAATTGGTAGCGCAGCTTGCAGTAGAGGTTCAGTTGTAACATTGGCAGAGGCAACTGCGGCATCTTGAGCCAAAACTTTTTCAGCATGAGGGTTGCCTATTACAGGAATGTCTACTTCTAAGACTGATTTATGACCTGTTTCTAGGTATTCAGCTACTAAGGGAATTTGTCGAGTTGGTGCAGCAATGTAGGTGTGAATAACGCAACGATTGACTCGAAATGCTTGACCAATTTGAGTTGCTGTGGTCTGAAAAATTTGTTTTGTATCGAGACTTTGGCGAATTTCTTGAGTAATTTGTTTGAGTAATATTGCCCGACTTACTTGTTGTTGTAATGCCGTCTGACTAGTTCTTAATCCTTCTTCTGCCCGCTTACGTTCGGCGAGTTCTGCTGATAGCTGCTGATATAATTCTGATTGCTGAACTGCGATCGCGACTTGAGTTGCCAACTGCTGCAACAACTCTGTTTCTATAGGCTGCCAAACACGTGATTCTTGACAGTGATGGGCAATTAATAATCCCCAGAGTTTTTGTCCTTGCAATATCGGCACGGTTAAGCTTGCTACGACTTGTAATTGTGCCAAAAAATCTAGATAACATTGTTTCAAACCTGCCGTATGGATATTTTCAACAACACCAATTCGACCTCTTTGATAAAGTTCTGTATAATCTCTGCCAAAACATGGGTCATAAATTGTTGTTCCCAAAACTGCCGTCCATTCAGGTGCCACCGACTCTACCGCCACAACGCCACTCCAGTCTGGGTTAAAACGGTAAATTAATACTCTATCAGTTTGCAGAAACTGCCGCACTTCTGTAACTGTAGTATTGAGAGTTTCTTCTAATTTTAAAGATTGGCGAATTTTTAAAGCAATTGCTTGAATTAATTGCTCTCGCTCTCCCTGCTGCCTAAGTCTATCTTCGGCAATTTTTCGTTCAGTAATGTCACGAATAATACAGACAGCTTCATCCTCGCCACTCTTAACAATACGCGCCTCGTAACGATGCAATCCATCAGGGTTTTTTGAGTTATATTCATAAGTTTGTAATTCTCCAGTTTCAATAGCTATTTGTAGTAGCTGATGATGTTTTGTCGCCTTTGGTATTGGCAAATTTTGTAAGTTTATATCAATTAATTGCTCACCGTGTGCAATTAAATCTGATTCTGTTACTTTAAAATCTAAATAAGTTCCGTCAACTCGCTGCCGAAACATCAAGTCTGGTATGGCATTTAGCATCGCCCGCATTTGCTCTTCGCGTTGTTGTAAGGCTACTTGAGCATTAACTAATTCGGTGATATCGGTATGGGCTCCCACCATTCTTACAACTTTACCGTTGGCATCTTTAATATGCGTAGCTCGTGAAAGAATATAAACAGTTGAGCCATCTTTATGATGGAATCTTTGCGTCGTCATAAAACCAGATGCTTTGCCGCAATTATCATCTTCAATTAGTTTTAGAGCAGCAAGTCTGTCTTCTTCAAAGATGACTGTTTCCCAAGAAATTAATTTGTTAGGTAATTCATAGTCAAGGTAGCCGATCATCTCCTTCCAACGAGCCGAATAGTAAACATCTCCGGTGACTAAATCCCAATCCCAAAAGCCATCTTTAGAAGCATTTGTTACTAATTCCAGTCGCTTTTTTGCTGCTTGTAAAGAGGTGATGAGCTGCGTTTGGCTAGGTTCTATTGAGCTGACTTCTTTGGTTGCTGCTGTTTGTTCAGTTGTTGATAATTTTTCAATAAAGCCAAGCATTTGTATTGGATCTAAGGCTTGTAATATATCGGTTTGGCTAATTACTCCAAACTTGGGATTATTCGGTTCATAAATCAGCAATTGTTGCCTATTTTGAGCTAATAACTGCTGATTTGCTTGCCATAAAGATTGTTCTGAAGACAAGTAAGCTAATGGAGTCTTATTCACTAATTTTGCTGGAGTTTTGGACAAATCAAGTCCTAATAAAGACAACTGCACCAGCCAAATTATGTCGTTTTTTGTAATAATTTTTGTTGGAAAAGAAGCTATATTTTCTGTAATTTCTTCACTTTCTGTTAGTAAGATATAACTCACCTGATGAGTTGCCATCAAGCGAGCAAGGCTCAAAATTGATGTTGTACAAGGTGCTTGAATAACCGTTTTAGTCGGCACTTCTGTTACACTTTGCAACTGTAAAAACTTGAGGGTTGGTAGTCCTCTACAAATGCTGTCAGATGTAATAATACCGAGCAGTTTCTTTTCCTGTAAAACTGGTAAATGATGAATTTGATGTTGCCTAAAAAGGGCTAATACGGTGAAGATGTTACAGGTATCAGATAAAGTCAGAGTGATTGGTGATTTCGTCATGATATCGCCAATTTTTGTTTCCTTGAGATTAATTTCGGAAGTGATAATCTCAAGGATATCTTGTTGTGTTAATATACCTAATAATTCCCCAGAACTTGTTATTAGGATACAGCTATTATTAGTATTTTCACTAAATGTTTGAATTTCTGTAGAGTATTTCGCTGGTTGGGCTAATTGATAAGTAGACAAAGAACAATTGTTTTGTTCTTGAATCATGAAAGTAATAATATCGGCTAATATCGTGTCAGGCTCAACCGTTAGGGGATGGAAGTTAATTAAATGCTCTAGGGCAGGTAAAATGAGCGAACCAGATTCAGGCTGCATAATAGTTTCGTAAGGTGCGTACTGTAGGTGATACCAACCCTATTTCGGTTATAACCCATTGTTGTCTTATGTGTCAGGAAGTCTATCTTAAAAAAATCAAGAAGTTTAGTTTACTTTGAGTTAAAACTTGGCAGAGAAAAATGTGATCTGAAAAGCAGCGTTCGTGTTCCTGAGCCCTTCGGTAAACTCAGGGTAAGACCTGTCGAAGGACTGATCTCACGCCGAAGTCAGCGCTGAACTACGTTCCGCTGTGCGCCAAAAGCGCCCCGCTTCGCTAACGCTGTTTTCAGGTTCCCAAAGGGCTGTACGCTATCGCCTAAGCGACTAAATCATTATTGCCAGTTTCTGCGACTGTTTTAGTTGTCTAAACATTGGGTATGTAGACAAATAAAGACATCGGTTAGTTGCGTTTTTTGCATTTTTGTTTAGTCCAAAATTTTTAATGCTATAAAATATTGCATTCAGTCGTTAGGGGAATGATCTAAGCAATTACTATCATGCCCCTACTGGGTTTACGGTAACTGATAAATTGTACTAGCCAATTGCTATAGTGCACAAATAAAATATAACCCTAACACTTTGCTATAGCAATTTTTACTTGGTAGAGCTATAAGAATTGGATAATTAATTAAATTATGAGAGAAAATATCTATAGTTTAATCTGTATAAACAACGTTGCCATATTGAATTTTAATTGTTATGAAATTGTCTAACAGTTTGCCGATTAAGCTTTTTTTGAAGCTAGGCAAGATTTCGGCTGCCATCTAAAATCGGCAAGGGCGGGTTTATTTTTAAAGGACTTATGGCAATTTTAAATTATTCTATCACAAAATAAAGGAACAAAGTTTTGCTCCTTTATTTTGTCTTATATTTAATTATCAACTGCTAATGAAAACAAAGAAATTCTATGTATTTTCTCCAAATCTTGTTTCTTATTAAGTGCAACATTTTAGAAATATCTCGGCAAAAAAGAGTATTTTTAAAAACTTTACTCTCAATAAATTAAGCAGATTAAAAATCAACAAGTTCAGATACTAGTTCTAACAATTCATTAGTTAAGAATGGTTTGCAAAGATACTTAATAGTTTGCTGTTCATCTTGTGAAAATTTTTCTATCTCCAATTCAGCCGTCAGAAAAATAAAGGGAATTTGTGCTGTAATAGGGTCACTACGCAACTCTCGAAAAACTTCATAGCCATTTAGTATGGGCATTTTAATATTACAAATAATCAAATTTGGAATAAATTCCCTAACTAAACGTAAGCCAACTGCACCATTTTCAGCGCCAATTACCTCATATCCATTAGCATTAAGTATCTGTAGCAGATTTAGGCGGATAATTCCTTCGTCTTCAATTACTAAAATTCTTTTCATTTGATTAAAGGTTAACTAAATTAGATTTTTCAAAAAAGAAAAGTTGAACAACATAGCATCAGCAATAGTTAAGTCATTTCATCTAGGCATTACTATTTATAGCTCAGATTAGTCAGGTAAGATAATAACTAGCTGAATAAAAGAGCGATGTACATAGACTATCTGTAGCATCGCCTCTTTCCTAGTTATTCTAATCCTCTCCCTCACCAATATCTCGTTTTAACGGACGTTTATAAATAAAAGAAAACTCATCTCCTGCCGCAATTACCCGCTGCATTTCTTCATACATCTTGTATTCACCCACACCACTGAGATTTACCCAACCTCGTGTCCTCGTTAAAGCGACAAATAGCTGATTTCTGAGACTCACATCAGCTTCATTTGCTGCCACATTATCAAAGCCGACTACATAAACCATATCTGCCTCATTTCCCTTTGCTCTGGGAACACGAGATATTGTTA
>JBATUR010000049.1:0-48854 GCA_049671305.1 Coleofasciculaceae cyanobacterium | reverse complement strand
GCTAAAAAATTGTTGCGACGGGCGCTTAACATTCCATCATCAAGTAATGTACCAGGAGTGAGAATTTTCGTCACCTCCCGACGGACTTGACGCCCTTCTTTGGCAGCAATTGAAGCTTCTTCTACTTGGTCACAAATTGCGATCGCAAAACCTCTTTCTACTAACATTGTGCAGTAGCGGTCTAAGGCATGATGAGGTACACCTGTCATGGGAACACGTCCAATACCTTTACCTGATTCTTTGCTAGTTAAAACCAGTTCCAGTTCCTCTGATAAAATGCGGGCATCCTGAAAAAAAGTTTCATAAAAATCGCCAACTCTGTACAGTAACATGGCATGAGGATATTGCTCTTTTACCTCAACAAAATGCTGCATCATTGGAGTTAGTTTGCTGCGGTCTACTGTGCGAGAATCAGCATTTTCAGCAGCAACGTGCAATGCCTTCTCTGTAGCGCGAGTTGGCTTGGCATCATCGGGTTTAGAAGGGGTAGATGCGTCGAGGTATCCGCTCATGGATAATTAGTTAAGTGAAACACCAGGTTTTTAATAACTTTATCGCAAAGAGGGGAAATACAACGATATAGCTAACAATTATGAACATACATAAAGTTTTTTCAGGCAGTTTTTGAGCGCCACAAGCCAGAAACAGACTGAAGCTTCATTAAAACTACACGACTTTTATAAATAAACTTCACAGACTTTCACCAAGATTATTAATGAAGATTTAAGATTTTTGACATCTAGAGAGTAGAACTTGCGATCGCATCTATTGTAGATAGTGTCACTTGTTTAGCTTCGGCATTTGCGTGAAGTGATTCACAATACAACCCGATTTATGAGCATCTTGCCTAACTTTCTCCGTTCCCTTGTCTTGACTGTCTTCCTTTGCTTTATTGCACCCTTTGCAGTAATTGCAGTGTTTTTAGCGTCGCTAATTGGCATTGGTTACGTTCCTGGCTTTGAAAGCGTCGGAGCTTCAGGCACAACCCAGTTATTACAGTTCCTCGCAGTTTTTGGTAGTGGTTGCCCCTTGCAAGGCATCATCGTTATTGGCTTTGCCTGTGGTCTTGTCGGCGCTTTATTTGATACTTACAGCTTCTACCGTTACCAAATGTTAAACGACAATTAAGTTAAGTGTACGGAAATTCTCCCAACTATTTTGGCAAAGAACCGAACTTAGTCACAGTTTTACCTTGGATATTTCGATGTTAGTTGAACTGAATTATCCAAATTGAAGTGCTTAACTAATCAAAATTTAAACCTTCAATTTGGATAAAAGATAGACAAAGCTAACACTTTGGAGAATAAAACTATGGCACTTATTTCGTTGGGAACCGTACTGAGAAGTTGTAATCTTACAACAAAAAATGAAGTTGTCTAAAAATAGCCATCAGCATAAAATACAATCACTTAGTTTTACTTAAAATATCATGCCAAGCTTGCCATTAACTTAATATCAAATTCTGCCTCAAACACCTCTTTCTCATAATTCAAACTCCACAATTCCAAAGCGCAGTCATCACCCGGAAAAGCTGGTTTAATTTCTAAATGCAACTCTCGCACCTCTCCACGATATTCACAACGTAATTGCTTAACTGCCCCTAATTGACGACGCTCTAAAGCCACAGCAAGACGTAAAATTGCACCAAGCTGACTAACTAATAAACGATGCTCTTTATCTGGTAAATTACTGTAGTTTTCATGCTTTTTCTTGGGTGCATTACGGCGGTGATAACGAGCAATATTAGCAATTACCTCAACTTGCATTTCAGCAAATCCTAGAAGTTCACCATTACGAATTAAATAATACGAGTGTTTGTGATAAGCAGAATGACTCACAAACAAACCACAATTATGTAAAATAGCCGCCGCCCAAAGTAATTCTCGTGCATCATCATTATGGTTGTGGAGATGACCTTTAGTTTGGTCAAATAAACTTAATGCCAACGCCGCCACGCGATCGCTATATTCCCGATTCACTTGATACTTTTGAGCAATTTTAAACACACTACGTTGACGCACCGAACCTTGAAAACGCAGGCGGTTTTCAATCAAACCATGAGTCAACATCCAGTCAACAATTACCCCTTCTCGTAATGCCCTTTCACCAATAATTAACGACTCAATTCCTAATAGCGTCATCGCTTCCAATAAAATTAGCGCCCCTGCCACAATAATTTCGGCACGACGTTCAGAAACACCTGAAACTGCCTCACGTTCAGCACAACTCATTAAAGATAAACGTTGGAAAATATCTTGTAAATCTTCGCGGCTTAACTGATATCCTGATAAAGGATTCGGCACTATTCCCAACTTTTCTCTAGCATGAACAATTGCCAAAGTTTCAATTGTCCCAGATGTACCAACTAAACGCGGTTCTTCCCCCGGTTTTAGCTTTGCCAATAACTCCTCAACTGGTCTTTCTAACATTCCCCGGATATAAGCTTGCAAAGATTGCAACTCAACCGGATTAATCGGATCAGTTGTAATATATTGAGCCGTCAAACGGACAGCACCAACTTTAGTACTACTAAGGTAACGAGGTTCGTGGCTATCTCCTAAAATCAACTCAGTCGAGCCGCCCCCAATATCAATAATAACGTGAGGAATATCATTAAATTCTAGCCCCGATAATACACCTAAATAAATGCGTCGCGCTTCTTCCTGCCCAGAAATTAAATTGACAAATAAGCCCAATTCAGCATCAACCTGCTGCAAAAAATCACGTCCATTTGGTGCCTCTCGTACCGCACTCGTTGCCACCGCAACTATTTGTTCAACATGGAAACTTTTTGCCAATTCCTGACAGCGTTGCAAAGCAGACATCGCTCTTTTCATCGCCACTGCCGTCAAGTCGCCGGTTTTTGGGTCACGTACACCTAAGCGTACTGTATCTTTCTCCTTAGCAATAATCGTAAATGCTGGAATTTCTGGATGAAGCCGCACCACTACCATGTGAATCGAATTCGTGCCAATATCAATGGCGGCAAGCATACGGTCTGGTTCCTGTTCCGCTGTAACACCGTTAACAATACTTGTTTGAATTGCTGAATTAATCATCAAATATCCCCCAAGACCACGCTAGCCCAAATATCAATAACGATATCCTTAAAAGGGAACCAACATCTCAGAAAGTACAATACTTAAACTGGAGATTAACCACAAAATACCAACTCGCTCAAAACTAGATACAGTTGCAAGACAAAATAAAAGCAGTAGATTCCTAAACCTCAAAACTATTAATTCAGTTACTTCATGCTCACTCACCCAACCCCCGACTCCCAACCAATTTGGCTAACCATTATCCAGCTTTTACGTTGGGATAAACCAGCCGGACGCTTAATATTAATGATTCCTGCTTTGTGGGCAGTTTTTTTGGCAGCAGACGGCACACCCCCCCTACCCTTAGTTGGTGTAATTATTTTAGGTACGATCGCAACTAGTGCCGCCGGTTGTGTGGTAAACGATTTATGGGACCGCGATATTGATCCACAAGTTGAACGCACTCGTACTCGCCCTCTTGCTTCCCGCGCCCTCTCAGTGCAAATTGGCATTATTGTCTGCTTAATCTCCCTGAGTTGCGCTGCCATATTGTCCCTTTATCTCAACTCTTTCAGCTTCTGGCTTTGTGTTGCCGCTGTCCCTGTAATTATTTTTTACCCCTCTGCCAAGCGTGTTTTTCCGGTTCCTCAGCTTGTTTTGTCCATTGCTTGGGGTTTCGGCGTTTTGATTAGTTGGAGTGCGGTGACGGGCAACCTGACACAGGCTACCTGGCTACTTTGGGGCGCGACGGTGCTTTGGACATTAGGCTTTGATACAGTTTATGCCATGTCCGATCGCGAAGATGACAAGCTGATTGGCATAAACTCCAGTGCCTTGTTTTTTGGCAACTATGCCGCCGAAGCCGTGGGTTTCTTTTTTGCTTGTACAGCAGGGCTTTTGGCGGTGTTGGGTGTGGTTATGGAATTAGGATTAGGGTTTTGGATCGCGTCCGCCATTGCGACTATCGCCTGGGCATGGCAATACAGCCGCCTCAGACAAGCAGACATCCCGAAACCCGTTTATGCTGAAATTTTCCGTCAAAACGTCTGGATCGGCTTTGTAGTGCTGGCTGGGATGATTTCTGGTTCTGTACTTTGAGGTTTGCAACTTGATGAGAAAAATTGTCATCGGTGTGATGGGACCTGGCAACGCCTCGCCAACTGAAGCACAAAATGCATATTATTTGGGAAAACTCATTGCCCAAAACCATTGGGTTTTACTTACAGGTGGCAGAAATATGGGAGTGATGCAGGCGGCAAGTCGTGGTGCAAAAGCTGGCAATGGTTTGACTGTGGGTATTTTACCAACGGCTGATGCTCATGGTTTGGCGGATACGGTTGATTTGGCAATTTTCACCGATATGGGCAGTGCTAGAAATAATATTAATGTGCTCTCTTGTCATGTGGTAATTGCCTGTGGCATGGGTGCAGGGACGGCATCAGAAGTTGCCCTGGCAATTAAAGCTAATAAACCGGTGATTTTGTTGAACGACAACCAGGAAAGTCAGCAGTTTTTTCGCAGTTTGTCGCCATGCGTATTTATTGCCCAAACACCAGTTGAAGCGATCGCTATTGTTCAAGATTTGCTGGCACAGATCCCCGACTTCTCAATTAAATTTAGCTAGCTAATCACAGATTCAAGTTAAGAAGTCGGGGTTCTTCAATTCTCAATTAAATTTAGCTAGGTAATTACAGCTTCAAGCTAAGAAGTCGGGGTTCTTCAATTCTCAATTAAATTTAGCTAGGTAATTACAGCTTCAAGTTAAGAAGTCGGGGTTCTTCAATTCTCAATTAAATTTAGCTAATTACAGCTTCAAGCTAAGAAGTCGGGGTTCTTCAATTCTCAATTAAATTTAGCTAGGTAATTACAGATTCAAACCAAGTCGGGGTTCTTAAATGGCGAGAAATTGGGTACTAAAACTGCAAAATCTGAAAAATAGCGTATATATGCCTATATTCGGACGTACCATAACGATTTAAGATTTGTGGAGAGTGCTGGGTTTGGGTTGACATCTGGAGTGCCAGAGCCTAATGATCAGCCTAGATAGTTGAAAGTCGTAATCAAGGAGTATACATGGCTCACGAACTACCGCCATTACCTTATAGCTTTGACGCACTAGAACCTTACATCGATGCTCAAACAATGCAGATTCATCACGATCTGCATCACCAAGCATACGTCAGCAAGCTGAATGCGGCACTAGAAAAACATCCTAACCTGCAAGGCAAAAGCCCAGAGGAATTAATCATCGACCTCGATAGCTTACCTGCAGATATCAAGGGTGCTGTGCGTAATAATGGTGGCGGTCACGTAAATCACACCATGTTTTGGACACTAATGGGTGCAAATGCTGGTGGTGATCCAACAGGTGCGATCGCTTCTGCTATTTCCGAAACCTTTGGTGATTTTGAAAGCTTCAAAACCAAATTTAACGACGCCGGTGCTACCCAATTTGGCAGCGGTTGGGCATGGTTAGTCCGCAACAGTGCTGGCAAGCTAGAAGTCGTTAGCACTCCCAATCAGGATAACCCCCTGAGTCAGGGCTTGTTCCCAATTATGGGTAATGATGTTTGGGAACACGCTTATTACCTGAAGTACCAAAACAAACGCCCTGAGTATCTAAAACAGTGGTGGAATGTGGTTAATTGGGATGCTGTAAATGAGCGTTTTGCTATGTCAAATCGCTAAATAATTATTGACACGACTGGTGAAAGCCAAATATTGTGTCAAAAATCAAGTGGGCGAACGGTTTAGTACACCCTCGCCCTTTTTGTTCATTAATTTATTGCCCCTACTGCAAGTAAACTTAAGCGTATGAGTGAGCCAACGCCAGAAGACCTTAAGGCGAAAGTGAAAGAATTAGAAACTAGACTTGCTGCTTCACTAGATGCGATCGCTCATTTAGTTAAAGCAGTTGAATACATTCGCGCTAACGACTCTCAAGGCATCTTTGACCTCGATTTAGCCAAACACGCTCTCAATGAGGCAGGATATGAAGATGATACGCTGACCGAAACTCTAGATTGGGACGGTGAGACTGCTGAGTAACATAATTAATATAGTTGTCTTTTTTTTATTATGGATAGTCAGGAATTCGCCCAATATATTGAAGCAACCAACAGTATTTCTAAGCCTTGGTTGTTGGTGCAACTGCGCCTGAAGAAGCTTCAAGAAAGACAAGCTAGCATTTCGCCTGATCTTTATGCCACAGAATTAGCTGATATTCACGAAGATTTGATGAAATTAGGGGAATGGTGGCGCGGTATTGAAGATGAAGCTTTTGAGTAAGGGGTGTGACTAGTTAGTTGCCAAATTCTCTTGACTCAGTTGCCAGGGTACGTGCCACAAAAACCCCTGCACCAAAACCGATACGAGTATTTTGAGGATCAGATAAGGAGGCGGCAAAAACGATTTCAGCTTGGTCATTTAAGTCCGGCGTACCGATAAATACGGCACCTTGGTCTGGACGCGCTAGTTGCAGTATACCAAGATCGGTCGGCAGCAAATCACCCTCACTGACGACTTTCTGGAGGGTAGTACCATCCCCTGCCCAAATTGCTCGTAATCCTTGCTTGTCAAAGCCACGAAAGATGATTAAACCGTGATTATTGAGTTTTGGGGGAAAACGTTCAATGCGTGAAAGTTGCTGCTCACCTTCAAGAGCGATCGCTTTTACAGTACCATCAAAGCGAAATACACCTCGTTGACCAGATTTTAAGTTGGCAATAAAGGCAACTTGTCCGTTGTCGTTGCAGCTAACACTATTGTCAAAACTTTGATAGGGCAAATCAGGGTCATAGTTGCAATTGGCAACAATCAGCTTGGAGTCACCTGCAAAGTCAAAAAGGCGAATTTGATCCGGGCGTTCATTACCAATAGCTCCAGGCTCTCCTAAGCGCACTTTGGCGGCGATTTTTCCCTGGTTATTAAAGGCTGGCAGAAACAGAAATGAGTAAATACTGGCAGCATCCAAGTTACTCATCAGCGCTAGTGTGGCAGTTGTGGCGTCAGTAGCATGATAAACAGCCAAGCCATAAGCCTCTGCAAACTTTGCCCGAAAGCCAACGCCGCCTTGATCATTAATTGTCGCGGCTGCCCAACCACAGCTTCCAATTGGGCTGGTGGTGAGTAAGCTACTAATATTTTGGGCAGCATTATAGTGCCAAATGCCATTGGTATGCGATCGCAATTGTTCCCAAACTAAGCACCCTTGGTTATTTAAAGACACCTTACTCAAAAAAGCGGCTTTTGGCGCAGTATAAACCAAACGCCCCGTATAATTATTTCCGTACCAAATAGCTTGATTTCGGTGTCCCAAAACCTTAAAAGCAACATTACCTTGATTATTAATCGCTGGGGAAATGTTGCCGAAAGAGTAGTTATCAGGCAAATTATAAGTGTGGGTACACTCAACCACAGACTGACGCACACGCAACAAAGCACCACTATCACACCGGGCTTGTAGTTGGTAGGTGTATTTTGAAGAAAGGTTAAAGTCAGTAGATTTAAACATCAATAGCTAATATTTTATGGCGATAAGTCTAAAAAGAGCATCCTACTGAATAATTTTGTCAAATAAATTGTTTTCTGTTTTTAAGTCTAAAGTTAAAAACTTGCTGGTATAACGAGACTAGCTCTTGGATGATACCCTTGAAAACAACATTAAGCTCTCGGCTTTTTAGACTCTTACTCAGCCTTAATAATTTTAAGTAAGTCTATATGAAAATTAAAGGATTGATAGTTTTTTTTATGACAATGCTGCTGTTAACAGCTTGTCAACTTTTTTTGCAGCCGCAACCCCAACTGCAGCCACTGAAGTTTGCCTATAGTGCTTGGACGGGATTTTTTCCAATTGTCATTGCTCAAGAAAAAGGCTTTTTTTCGGCTCAAGGTGTGAAAGTAGAAACCTTGCTGCAAGAAAATAGTCAAGGAATACTTGCTGATTTCGGTGCGGGAAAATATGATGGCATTTTTTCATCACTAGGGGAAATTGTACCAATTAGTGCCACTAATCCCAATCTGCATCTAATTTTAGTCACAGCTATGTCAGTGGGTGCTGATGCGATAGTGGCACAACCGGAAATTCAAAAAGTTGTTGACTTAAAAGGTAAAAAAATTGGCGTTGGTATTGGTTCTTTTGGAGAATTATTTGTCACCAAAATGTTAGAAATGAATGAAATAAGTCCTGAGCAAGTAACTTTTGTCAATGTTTCTGGAGAACAAATTCCAGAACGTTTAAAGAGTAAAATGATTCAAGCCGGACATAGTTGGGAACCTCATGTGTCAGATGTTATTAAAACCGGAGTCGGTAAGATTTTATTTACTAGTAAACAAACACCTACTTTAATGCCAGATGTCATAACTTTTACGAGCAAAGCCTTACGTGAGCGTCCCCAGGAGATTCGTGCTTTTGTCCGCGCTTGGTTTCAAGCTGTTGATTACTGGCAAACTCATTTAAAAGAAGGAAATGCCATCATTGGTAAGGTATTAAATATTACACCAGAGACAATTTCTTTAGAAGGTGTCAAGTTTCTTACCTTGAGCGATAACCGCAGAGAATTGATTCCAAGTAATCAGACAGATTCTTTATATTATACTGCCCAGTTATACAGCAATTTTTTTGTACGCAGCGGAAATTTAACTCGTCCACCGGACTTTCAAAAATTCTTCGATCCCTCATTTCTTTAATACATTATCATCATTAATATAAGTTATAATGCAGTTATTTGCCAGAGCAGGCAGGACAAATTTAGCCCTACGTTGGGGTATTCTTTTCTTGATTAGTGTATTAAGTTTAATCGCTTGTAGCATTACTGTTACCCCTAAATCAGAATTGCCACCGCTACGAATTCTTTATGAGCCTTGGGCCGGATTTCTACCCTTAATTATTGCTCAAGAAAAAGGATTCTTTGCCCAGCAGCAGGTTAAAGTTGCACCAATCTTTACAAAAAATATCGGCGCAAACCTGACTGAATTTGTTGCTAACAAATACGATGGCGTCACCTTAGCCTTGGGAAGTGCTGTAACTAATACTGCAGTTAATCCGGATATCAGGATAATCTTAACGACTGATGTATCAGCAGGTGCCGATGCCGTAATTGCCCAGCCTCAGATTATGAAAGTAGCTGATTTGAAAAATAAACTAATTGGTGTTCGTTTAGGAGGATTTGGTGAATTATTTGTCACGAAAATGTTGGAAATGAACAATATGAGTCTTGAGGATACGACACAAACTAATGTCATTGCTGAAACCCTTGACTTGATTCAAAGTGGCAAAATTCAAGCAGGACATACTTGGGAACCCCAGGTCACACAAGCGAGGCAAGCTGGGTTGAAAGTATTGTTTACCAGTAAACAAACTCCTGGCTTAATTCCTGATGTTATTGCTTTTCATCATTCAGTATTGCAGCAAAGACCTGACGACATTAAGGCTTTTGTCCGCGCTTGGTTTCAGGCTGTAGATTATTGGCAAAATAATCCAAAGGAAGGAAATCTTTTAATTGCTAAGTTTCTCAATATCAAGCCGGAAACAATTTCGCTAGATGGAATTAAATTGTTCAATTTAAAGGACAACAAAAAGGCTTTTATTTCAGGAAATAATACAGAATCACTGTACTATACCACTAAGCTCTACCTAAACTTTTTCAAGCAAAATGGGACTTTAAATCATTCTATAGATTTAGAGAAATTACTTGATTCTTCATTTTTACAGTAGCTTTTGCCTAGGAAAACTATGCGGCTGGCTAAATTTTATACTCTACGCAATAAGCTGATTGTGTCCTTCTTGGCAGTGGCACTGATTCCTTTAATTTTACTTGCACTAATCAACAGAGATACTACTCAAAAAACACTCAAAGATAATGCTCAACAAGCGTTAGTTGCAGTAGCTTCTCAAACAGCAACTAGTATTGATTCATTTATTGACAATAATCTTAGTAATGTTCGTGTTGAATCAAGTCTACCAGGATTAGCAGAATATTTAAGTCTTCCTCAAGAAGCAAGAATTGGTAGTGCTGAGGAAAAAGTCGCGGGCTATATTTTAAGGAGTTTGATACGTCGAGATCTTAATAATATATTTTCTTATGCTTTGCTTGACTTGCAAGGAAGGAATTTATTAGATACTAATACGATTGATATTGGTAAAGATGAATCAAACCGTGATTACTTTATTGAACCGCTCAAAACTAACTTGCCTTATGCTTCGGCAATACAACTGACTGAAGATTCTAATATCGTAAAAATTTATTTTAGCAATCCTGTTCGTAATATCAAAGGAGAAGCTATTGGTATCTTACGAGTATCATACAATGCTACTGTTATTCAAAAATTAATTAGCAAACCCACTAATTTTGTTGGTTTAGAATCATTTGCTATTTTATTAGATGAAAATTATATTCGAGTTGCTCATAGCAAAATACCAGAATTAACTTTTAAATCTGTTGTACCTTTATCTCAAACTTTAATTCAGAAATTACAAGCTGATCAACGATTACCGCTTCTACCTTTTGCTGAACTTTCAACCAATTTACCTGCACTTAAAAAAGGTTTAGATAATACTACCAAAAAAGCATCGTCTACTTCTTATTTAACCACTCAACTTACAGAGACAGGTGATCAATGGAACTCGGTAGCAATTGCACCTTTGGCTACCAAACCTTGGTTTGTGATTTTTGCCCAACCACAATCGGCTTTTCTTGCACCCATTCAAGCCCAAACTAATACAGCATTAGTCTTAGCAGTAATCATTGCAGGCATAGTAACAGTTACCGCTGTAATTATGGGACAAATTCTCACTAAACCACTGATTAGTTTGACTAGAAAAGTATCTCAGTTTACAGCCGGAAATTTAAATATTCGAGTCAAAATTAGAGCTAAAGATGAGATTGGCAATCTTGCTCATTCGTTCAATCATCTGATGGAACGAATTCAAAACTATACAGAAAGTCTAGAAACTAAAAACACTGAATTATCAGATATTGATAAACTAAAAGATGAATTTTTAGCTAATACCTCCCATGAATTAAAAACTCCACTTCACGGCATTATTGGTATTGCTGAATCGATGATTGATGGTGCAACAGGCAAATTAAATCAAGAACAACAGAATAATCTTTTGATGATTGCTTCTAGTGGCAGAAGATTATCTAATCTGATTAACGATATTTTAGATTTTTCTCGACTTAAGCATAAAAATTTAGAGCTTCAACTCAAACCTGTGGGTATGCGAGAACTTACTGACATAGTTTTAAGCCTTTCTAAACCTCTCGCACAACAAAAAAACTTACAGTTAATCAATTCTATCTCTGCTGAGATTCCGCCTGTATTTGCCGATGAAGATCGCATTCAGCAAGTCCTTTATAACTTGATTGGTAATGCTATTAAATTTACCGAAACGGGAATAATAGAAGTATCAGCAGTCGTTATTCCCTCTTTCCGGCTCTCATTTGATCAAGCTAAAGAAAAAGGTTTATTAGAAATTATAGTTAGTGATACAGGTATTGGGATTGCCTCTGATAAATTAGATCGAATTTTTGAATCTTTTGAGCAAGTAGATGGCTCAATTACTCGCTCTTATGGAGGAAGTGGACTTGGTTTATCAATTACTAAACAACTCGTAGAATTACAAGGCGGTAAAATTCGTGTTGAGTCTACTTTGGGTAGAGGTTCACAATTTATCTTTACGCTTCCCCTTTCCACAGAGGAAAATAAAACATTATATCGTTCGACTCCGCCTTCTATTTCTCTTGATAATTTATTTATTCCCGAAACTTTTATAGTTTCCAGAAATAGAGAACTCTCTCTGCCTCTTCCTTCATTAACGCAAACTAATAAAGTCTATAAGCTTTTGATTGTGGATGATGAACCAATTAATTTGCAAGTACTTTCTAATCTACTTTCCCTAGAAGACTATTCTCTTACCCTAACTCATAGTCCAATCGAAGCTCTTGAATTAATCGAAAAAGGCTTAAAACCAGACTTGATATTATTAGATATTATGATGCCACAAATGACAGGCTATGAAGTTTGTCAAAAAATACGCCAACGTTTTTTAGCTAACGAACTACCCATTGTTTTACTAACAGCTAAAAACCAAGTTTCCGACTTTGTAGAAGGATTTAATGCAGGGGCTAATGATTATTTAACTAAACCATTTTCTAGAAACGAGCTACTTGTCCGAATTAGAAACCATATAAAGTTAGCAAAAATTAATTCATCATATAATCGTTTTGTGCCGCGTGAATTTTTAAAATTTTTAGGAAAAGAAAGCATCATTGATGTTCAGTTAGGCGATCAAGTACAGCAAGAAATGACCATCTTGTTTTCAGATATTCGCTCGTTTACAACGCTCTCAGAAAGCATGACTCCTAAAGAAAACTTTGACTTCCTTAATGCTTATCTAAAAAGAGTCAGTCCTGTAATTAGAGACAATAGTGGTTTCATTGATAAATATATTGGAGATGCCATTATGGCACTGTTTCCAGAAGTACCTGATGATGCTTTACGAGCAGCAGTTGAGATGCAAAAACAAGTTTATGACTATAATTTAAAGCGTCAAAAAAGTGGTCATTTACCCATTGCCATTGGTATTGGTATTCATACAGGCAACATCATGTTAGGAATGATTGGCGAAGAACAAAGATTGGAAGGAACAGTTATTTCTGATGCCGTAAACTTAGCCGCTCGTTTAGAAAGCTTAACCAAAGTTTATGGTGCTTCAATTCTTATTAGTCGTCAAACTTTAAGTAAGCTAGATAATGCTACAGACTACAACTGTAGATTTGTTGATAAAGTGCAAGTTAAAGGAAAAACTGAGCTGATTGCTGTGTTTGAAGTCTATGATAGTAATCCTCGTGAAATTTTTGATTTAAAAAGCCAAACGCTTGGTATCTTTGAACAAGCCATCTATTGCTATCACGATCAAAAAATATCGGAAGCTTTACAACTATTTCAGGAAGTTTTAAAAATCAATAAAGAAGACGGCGTGGCAAGGCTCTACATTAAACGCTGTGAACACTTACAAAATCATACCACTGTTGAAGAATGGGAAAAAATTGTTCAGACAAATCAAAAGTTTTAAAGCCTCAGGTTGTCTTAACTATTACACCAATAGCTACTTATACTTTTTTAATCTCTACAAAACTATTTTACATGAAGATGTACAACAATTTTAACAGCAGTAGTATCTAAACGGCATCAACTTTAAAGACGCTGCTCTCAGCTCATTTAAATAACATTATCCATTTACCTTTTTCTTAACCCGCTCTTGGTGTTATTCTGCTATTGTATTCCTAGCTTAGAAACAATTTTCCTACCTGCTAGTTGGGGTAGCAATAGCGACAGCAAACCTGATCTCTCAAAAAATCTCTTTTACCTCAAGATCAATGTAGGATAAAATTACAATTTAAATTCAGGTAAATCGTGCCTTAGACGGCTATCGGTTGAAGCCTTGTTTGAGGTTCAACCTTAGCAACAAGCTGATATAACGATAAGTCAGGAACCAGACAGTGGCAATGCAAAATTATGTCTAAATCGAAAACAACTGTCACGGAAATTAACTTAAATGACCCGCAATATTACTTCAACCGGGAACTTAGCTGGCTGGAGTTTAATAAGCGAGTCTTAGCAGAAGCGACTGACTCCCGGACGCCGCTTTTAGAACGTCTGAAGTTCCTGGCAATTTTCAGCTCAAACCTGGATGAATTTTTTATGGTGCGCGTGGCAGCACTAAAGCAGCAAGTCGCTGCCAACGTCAGCAAGCTACCCCCCGACGGACGGACGCCAAGGGAACAACTCGAATTAATTAGCCAAGGTTTGCCACCAATAGTTGTTGAACAACATCAGCATTTTGAGAAAGTCCTGCGACCTCAACTAGCACGAGAAGGCGTCTACCTCCTCGACTATATGGACTTAAATCAAGAACAAAGAGTTTACCTGCAAAACTACTTTGAAGAACAAATTTTTCCCGTCCTCACACCTTTAGCAGTTGACCCTGGTCATCCGTTTCCTCATATTTCCAACCTCAGCCTTAATTTAGCAGTAGTTGTTAAAGATCCAGAAACTAAAGAAGAGCTATTTGCCAGAGTCAAAGTACCAGGAGTTTTGCCTCGTTTTATACCACTGCCAGAAGCACTAAGGCAGCGAAGCAAAAAACACGCTGTATTTTGGACTGGAGTAGCTTTAGAACAAGTCATTGCCCACAATTTAGAGTTTCTCTTTCCGGGCATGAATATTCAAGAATATTATCTATTTCGGGTTACCAGAAATGCCGATTTAGCTGTGGAAGAAGACGAAGCCGATGACCTGTTATTAGCAATTGAACAAGAACTAAGAAAACAGCGTCTAGGCGGGTCAGTTGTGCGGCTAGAAATTCAATCTACCATGCCTGAAGCAGTACGGCTCATGTTGATTGAAGAAATGGAAGTAAAAGAGCCAGATGTTTATGAAGTAGAAGGATTATTAGGACTAAAAGACTTGATGAGTTTTCTGAGTCTGCCTTTGCCGGAACTCAAAGACCCCGTGTGGACAAGAAAGAGACCCCCACGGCTACAAAATGCTCTTTCAGATGAAGGAGTTGAAGATATCTTTGCTGTAATTCGTCAAGCAGATTTATTACTGCATCATCCTTATCACTCATTTTCGGCAACCGTAGTACGTTTTATCACCAAAGCAGCTCATGATTCACAAGTTCTTGCCATCAAAATGACCCTCTACCGGACATCTGGCGACTCACCAATTATCAAAGCTTTAATTTCGGCAGCCGAAAATGGCAAACAGGTTGCGGTATTGGTAGAGTTAAAAGCCCGTTTTGATGAAAAAAATAACATTAATTGGGCAAGAAAATTAGAACAAGCTGGAGTTCATGTAGTTTACGGTTTGGTAGGATTAAAAACCCATACAAAAGTTGTTTTAGTCGTGCGGCAAGAAGACAATCATATCCGTCGCTATGTTCATATTGGAACCGGAAACTATAATCCCAAAACAGCAAGACTATATACAGATTTAGGCATATTGAGTTGTTGTGAGGAATTGGGGGCAGATTTAACCGACTTATTTAATTATTTGACCGGTTATTCAAGGCAAAGATCTTATCGTAAATTATTAGTAGCACCAGTTAATTTGCGCGATCGCTTTTTGTTTCTGATTCATCGTGAAATCGAACACTGTCAAAACGGTTTTAGCGGTCGTATTGTTGCCAAAATGAACGCCCTAGTTGACCCCCAAATTATCGCAACTCTCTATGAAGCTTCACTTGCCGGGGTACAAATTGACCTGATAATAAGAGGTATGTGCTGCCTACGTCCAGGCGTCAAAAACCTCAGCGAAAACATTCGCGTGATCAGCATTATTGGTCGCTACCTAGAACACTCGCGCATTTTTTACTTCCACAATCAAGGCAGTGAGGAAGTTTACATTGGCAGTGCCGACTGGATGAGTCGTAACCTAGACCGACGAGTTGAAGCAGTTGTCCCCATTGAAGACCCAGACAGTCTCAAAGACTTGCAAGAAATCTTGGGAGTCATGCTTGCTGATAACAGACAAGCTTGGGACTTGCAACCAGACGGTCAATATATCCAACGACAACCCACAGATAACAACAAAGAGCAAAATTCCCAGCAAATTCTTATGGAAATGGCAAGCCAATGAGTGAGAGACTAAATATTGTGTAAGAAAAGGCATCGATAACTGCTAATTTTTTCTTCCCCCTTGCAATTTGCAACCGCACCATCAGACACTTGATTTGAAAATCTACCGGAGTTAAAAGGTTTTTGTGAAAAAAGTTTTAGGCATCATTCTCGGAGGGGGCGCAGGTACCCGTCTTTACCCACTAACCAAATTACGCGCCAAACCAGCAGTACCTCTAGCGGGAAAGTATCGCCTTATCGATATCCCCGTTAGTAACTGTATCAATTCAGAGATTTTCAAAATCTACGTCCTTACCCAATTTAACTCCGCCTCACTGAATCGCCACATTGCCCGTGCCTACGGCTTTTCTGGCTTTACGGAAGGCTTTGTTGAGGTACTGGCGGCACAACAGACATCCGACAACCCTAGCTGGTTTCAAGGTACTGCTGACGCGGTTCGTCAATATCTTTGGCTTTTGGAAGAGTGGGAAGTTGACGAGTATTTAATTTTATCAGGTGACCATCTTTACCGGATGGACTACCGCGAGTTCATTCAACGCCACCGAGAAACTAATGCTGATATTACTCTTTCCGTTGTACCAATTGATGAAAAACGGGCATCGGATTTCGGTTTGATGAAAATCGATAAAAGCGGTCGTGTGATCGATTTTAGTGAAAAACCGAAAGGCGCAGAATTGAAGAAAATGCAGGTCGATACAACGGTACTCGGATTGGATGCCCAAAGTGCCAAGAAATCACCTTATATTGCTTCAATGGGGATTTATGTCTTCAAGAAAGACGTATTAATTAAATTGTTGAATGACTCATTAGAGCAAACTGATTTTGGCAAAGAAATTATTCCCTCGTCAGCCAAAGATTACAATGTTCAGGCTTATTTGTATAATGGATATTGGGAAGATATTGGAACAATTGAAGCGTTTTATGAGGCTAATTTGGCACTGACGCAACAACCTCAGCCGCCTTTTAGTTTTTATGATGAACAAGCGCCAATTTATACTCGTGCGCGTTATTTGCCTCCTACCAAACTTTTGGATAGCCACATTACAGAATCGATGATTGGGGAAGGCAGTATTATTAAACAGTGCCGCATTAATCATTCTGTATTAGGAATTCGTTCTCGCATTGAAGCCGGTTGTGTGATAGAAGATTCGTTGATTATGGGAGCAGATTACTACGAACCGTTTGTCGAACGTCAATCTAGTTCAAATAAAGGAATCATTCCGATAGGAATTGGTGATAATACGACAATTCGCCGCGCTATTGTTGATAAGAATTCACGAATTGGTCAAAATGTGAAGATTATCAATAAGGACAGAGTTGAGGAAGCGGAAAGAGAAAAGCAGGGATTCTTTATCCGCAATGGCATTACTGTTGTGCTTAAAAATGCGATAATTCCTGATGGTACGGTTATCTAAATTACTGTTGAAAAATTTGTAGTTTCTTCAGATTAAATGTGATGAAGCTTGAGATTTTTCTCCCTCATCCCCTAACCCCTTCTCCCACTAGGGGAGAAGGGGGACATGAGGGTTTTTGTTGAAAGATTTGTAGTTTCTTCAGATTAAATGTGATGAAGCTTGGGCATTTCCCCCCTCATCCCCTAACCCCTTCTCCCACGAGGGGAGAAGGGGGACATGAGGGTTTTTGTGCTCTCAAGAAAGTAGGCTTAAGCCCATTTGACATCGAAAAAATTGTTAAAGAAAAGGACATGATTCTCTTACTCCCCTCGCCCCTTGTGGGAGAGGGGCAGGGGGAGAGGGGGAGAAATACTGCCACAAGTCGTTTAGCCTTAACTTGACACAAATGCCACTGAAAGTGCCGCTACAGCTTGATTGGTTTGATGTGCAATACCTTAAATAGAGTTGGTAGCTGCGTATATTTGCATACTTTATCTATGAATTTTTGATGAAGCTAGGGGAATATACCTAGGCAAATAGGTAGATATTTGCTATCTTATTTGATAAGTTTTTCTTTCATCAAAATAAAAACTTAATAATATCAATCTATTGCTTAAATCTTAGTCCCATTTAAGCTGCTCAAACGTGATTACTGAGTGTTGGAACTTTGATTAATCGAGGTTTCTGCGTGTCTATTTTTAGATGCGGTTGCTTTATTTGGCGACACTCAGTGTTGTTGTGATGTTTCGGAAAAGAATATCAAAGCTTGCATAGAATTCAAGATTTTTTCTTGAGATATAGATGAAGGTGCTTTTTTTGGCGTCTTCGGTTGAGGTTGGTAATTAGTGTTGTGCGGCATCCATTTTTTGAGTTTGGGTGTCGGCGGTTTTGTTTGGCTGTGTGATTTTTTCGGTTGTTTTTTGTTTATTTACGAAGAGGGGGAATGATTGTGGGTAATCCTAATTTTGATCTCAAGGCTTTACAGATTCCATCCACTTGGGGAAGCAAGTGGACTACTAAAAGTATTGATTATAGTTTTGTCACTGCTACAACTGCCGATTTTTATCAACAAACTATTCGGAACAACCCACAAGGTACTAACTTTGAGAATAATCCTAATGTGGCTATAAGTGCTATTACTGATAGTCAGACTCAGGATAACATCAAAAACATCCTAAAAATGTACAGTACAGTTATTCCTATTACATTCAATCCAGTTAAAGAAACTGTTAAAGATCGTAGTTTTAGTCTTGATTTTTGGAATTGGGGAAAAGACCAAGTAATCACAGGAAGCACTAATTCATATATTCCCAGCTACAACGGCAAAGATGAAGTAATTCGAGCTGGAGATTTTCGATTTATGTTCTCCACATTCGCTGGGATAACCACAGGTATGGCTCAGTTCCCAGACTTTCAATATCTTCAATCAGAATACAGACCGTCTTTATCAGGTGATGTCTACTTAAACACAGATTTATCGAAAGATTTTGCCTCACTTCCTGGAAACCCAAAATACCAAACCATAATCCATGAAATTGGTCATGCTCTTGGCTTAAAGCATCCCCATGATGGGCAACTATTACCAGGTGAACAGGATAACAACAGCTATACAGTAATGAGCTACAACAGACCTGGAAGCTACGCTGTATCGCTAATGCCTTTCGATATCTATACTTTGCAAGACCTTTATGGAGCAAAAGCTAACAACGAAACAAATACCACTTATGAATTTACGACAGTCTATAGTTATTCAGCAGGTGGAGTTGATTTTTATAACAAAACATTTGACGATAAACCCGTAAAATCAACTATTTGGGACAGCTTTGGAATAGATACACTAGATTTTTCCAAGCTAAAGGCAAAAGAAGGCAACAGTCTTAGCTTTGATTATCGCTTTGAAATGAAACAAGGGGGTGTGCTTACTGATTTTTCTGCATATTCCACAGATTCAGATCCAACTAAATCTACTGGAGGGACAAAATATATAGCAGAAAAGAATGATAAAAAGGAATATAGTACCCATTCTTACGGTACTTTTCTGGCATACAGTCATCCAAATGCCGATACAAATACTTTTAATGCGACAATTGAAAACTTAAATGGTTCACAAGGTCGAGACTATATTAGTGGCAATGATGCAGACAACTATATTCAAGGCAATGGTGGTAATGACAAGATAGAAGGTCAGGCAGGAGATGACACTATCTATGGTGACAACAAAAACGATTTCACGATATTAGGCAACGATTCTATTTACGGTGGTTTAGGTAATGACAAAATTTATGGAGGTCGTGGAAACGATGATCTAAGAGGTGAAGAAAACAGCGACACACTCTTTGGAAACCAAGGAAACGACACACTATATGGTGGCACTCAAGATGATTCCAGAGATTTTTTATATGGTGGCGATAACGATGATGAACTACATGGAGACGGTGGCGACGATTATCTAGAAGGAGGAAACAACCGAGACACTATCTACGGTGATGCAGGCAGCGACACTATCTACGGCGATGTCAGGGAAGACAACATAATCTCCGACAACCAAGACATCATCAAATCACAAAAACTGACCAGCCGACGTGCTGCGATAGTCCGTGCCTCCAAATTAAAATCCATTGCACAATCTATCATTCCAGAATCTGAATACAGCGACACAATTCATGGCGGTGATGGAAATGACACTATATATTCCCAACGAGGGGATGACTTAGTTTTTGGCGACGGTGGTAATGATATTGTCTACGGTGGAACTGGAAACGATACCCTCGACGGCGGTGCTGATAACGATACACTCTACGGACAAGGTGGGTTTGACTTCATCAGTGGTGGCGAAGGCAATGATTTCCTTGATGGCGGAAACGAGGACGATAAACTATACGGCGATAGTGGCAATGACTCCATAATTGGTGGTTTGGGCAACGATGAACTTCACGGTGGTGACGGCTTAGACACCCTAAGCGGCGGAGATGGTGCAGACTCCCTTTATGGCGACGCAGGCAACGACATCTTGTCAGGAGATGCCGGAGATGACAACCTCAACGGCGGCGACGGTGCAGACACCTTAAACGGCAACATTGGCAACGACAAACTTTACGGCGACGCTGGAAATGACTTCCTCTATGGAGACGATGGCGATGATGAATTATCTGGTGGTGACGGCGTTGATATCTTACGCGGCGACGCTGGAAATGACCTACTTCGCGGCGACGCAGGCAACGATGAACTCTACGGTGGCTATGGCAGCGACACACTAAATGGAGGAGAAGGCGACGATATCCTCAATGGTGAAGCCGGAAACGACATCCTCAACGGCGACGCTGGAAATGACTTGCTTTATGGAGGCGATGGCGACGATGAATTATCTGGTGGCGACGGCGTTGATATCTTACGCGGCGATGCTGGAAATGACCTACTTCGCGGCGACGCAGGCAACGATGAACTCAACGGCGGCGATGGCAGCGACAATCTAAATGGAGGAGAAGGCGACGACCTCCTCAATGGTGAAGCTGGAAACGACATCCTCAACGGCGACGCTGGAAATGACTTGCTTTATGGCAACCTTGGTAGCGATACCCTCAACGGCGGTGCTGATAACGACACACTCTACGGAGAAGATGGCAGCGATGTCCTAAACGGTGACAGCGGCAATGACCAACTTTACGGTGGCATCGGCAATGATATTCTCAACGGTGGCACTGGAGATGACCAACTACAAGGCAATGACGGCATTGACCTGCTACATGGAGACGACGGTAACGATACCCTCAACGGTGGTAACGGCAATGACCTCCTTTACGGTGACGGCGGCAACGATGTAATCTCAGGAGATTTAGGAGAAGACCAACTCTTCGGAGGCGACGGCAACGACCAACTGATCGGTGGAGATGGAAACGATACCCTCAACGGTGGCACTGGAGATGACCAACTACAAGGCAATGACGGCATTGACCTGCTACATGGAGACGACGGTAACGATACCCTCAACGGTGGTAATGGCAATGACCTCCTTTATGGTGACGGCGGCAACGATGTCTTATTCGGTGATGCTGGAGTAGATAACCTTTTTGGTGGCGAAGGTGACGACCAACTCAATGGCGGCGAAGGTAATGATACCCTCTTTGGCGAAGCTGGAAATGACAGTCTTTATGGTGACGCTGGCGATGATTTCCTAGTTGGTGGCAGTGGTGGCGACTATATCAATGGTGGTGCTGGCATCGATACTACTTCCTACTACAACGCCACAGAAGGAGTATTCGTCAGCCTCAAAGCTGGGGGTTGGCGTGGTGATGCAACAGGCGATCGCTTTGAGAATGTGGAAATCCTGGAAGGCACACAATATGATGATTATCTCATTGGTGATGACTTCGATAACGGTCTAATCGGCTTGGCAGGCAACGACACCCTCGAAGGTTACGACGGCAATGACACTCTAGATGGCGGACTTGGCGACGATATACTCAGAGGTGGCAACGGCAACGACATCCTGAAAGCTGGCGACGGCAATGACACCTTAGATGGTGGACTTGGCGACGACATACTAAATGGTGGTGCAGGTAACAACCTCCTTGATGCAGGCGAAGGCAACAACACCGTTACCGTGGGAGATGGCAACAATATCATTTACGCAGGTCCCGGTAAAGATATAATTACCGCTGGCAATGGTAAGAATCAGATTTTTGCTGGCGAAGGTGAAAACACCGTCAAAGTTGGCAACGGTGACAACGTGATCCGTGGTGGCGCAAGCATTGACATCATCGACGCTGGAGATGGCAACAATTGGATTTTTGCTGCTGAAGGTGAAAACGTGATTACCGTTGGCAAAGGTAATAACACCATCTATGGCGGTTCAAGTGCCGATATTATCAACGCCGGAAATGGTAATAACCAAATCTTCACCGCTGAAGGCAACGATATCATCCATGCTGGCAATGGCACTAACACTATCAATGCTGGGACAGGTGACAACATCATCTACGGCGGTAGCGGCACTGACATATTTGCTCTCAACGCAGGCATTGGCGCCGATACAATCATCAACTTCGGCACAAATGATTTCCTGGGCTTGACAAGTGGACTAACTTTCGACCAGCTTTCGATTACCCAAGGCACAAGTGGCGATGAATTCTTCACCCAAGTCAGTATTACAGGCAGCAACGACCTCTTAGCAACCTTAAATTGGATACAGGCAAGCAGTATTACTACTTCTTCCTTCGTCGTCGTCTAAAGCATCCACAAAAACTAAATTCCCACACATCAGGGGCATACAGCCGTATGCCCCTACAAAACGTACTGAAATCAATTATTTAACTAAGAATAAACAATCAAGCCAAAAAATCCCGCCTCACTCCCAAGAAGTGAGTAAAGTGTGGAAAACGCACTCATCATCCCTCGCAAGAACCGAACCCAATCACCTCGATCGCTTTGTTACCCTAGCGTTGAGGGACAATTTGTTCATCGTAATCTATGCCTTACTCACAATTCCCTGTATATAGTTACTCAATACAATAAACCCTCAACCTCACTCTGATTAAATTTCTACAATAAAGGAAACTTGCTATGGCTGCTACCGATTTCAAAGACTATTACACTATCCTGGGAGTCAGCAAAACTGCTAGCGCTGATGAAATTAAAAAGTCCTTTCGTCGCCTAGCCCGCAAATATCACCCAGATATGAACCCAGGCGACAAACAAGCTGAGGCAAGCTTCAAGGAAGTCAGCGAAGCCTACGAAGTCTTATCTGATACCGAAAAACGCCAAAAATATGACCAATATGGTCAATACTGGAGACAAGCTGGACAAGGTTGGTCACCTAGTGCTGGTGCGGGTCCCAGTGGCGTTGGCGTCGATATGGGTGGTTTTGATTTTAGCCAGTATGGTAGTTTTGACGAATTCATTAATGAACTCCTCGGTCGCTTCAATACTACAGGTCCAACAGGTAACACGGGTCAAACCTATACCTACCGTACAGGTACCGGCGGCGGTTCAACAGGCTTTGGTGGCTTTAATGACTTTGCTGGCGATTATTCGGGTTCTACTAGCCGTACTAGTGGAGTTGGTGTTGACCGCGAAGCCACCATTAACCTTACTTGGTCTGAAGCCTTCCAGGGCGTCCAGAAGCGCTTTGATTTGGGTAATATAGATGTTCGCATTCCGCCTGGGGCAAAATCAGGTAGCCGTATTCGCGTCCGAGGCAAAGGTCAAGTTAACCCCATTAATCAACAACGGGGAGATCTATACTTAAATGTTGAACTAAAACCTCACTCATTCTTTCAGTTTGATGGCGATAATTTGCTGTGCGAAGTGCCAGTAATGCCAGATGAAGCGGTTTTAGGCGCAACAATTGATGTGCCAACGCCAGATGGTAAGGTTAGTCTTAATGTTCCGGCAGGTATTCGTTCTGGTCAATCTCTGCGTCTGCGTGGCAAAGGCTGGCCCAAACCTAAAGGTGGACGCAGCGATTTATTAGTGCGGGTTGTAATTGCAACTCCCAAAGATATCTCGGCAACTGAGCGAGAATATTATGAAAAAATTCGCGCTAATCGTAGTTATAATCCCCGCAGTTATTTAGGACAAGTGCAACTTTAATAGCTGGAAAAGGAAGGCAATAATTAAAGTTTCATCTGCCCTATAACTAGTTTATTTGGCTTGAGATTCCAGATTCATTTGCATCGTCATTTGTGTGCCGATAGTTGTTTCTTTGCCCTCATTTGGTTCTTTGATACTCATCTCATTTTGAGAACGCACAGAAATCGTTGAACGAGTTGGCATAATTGAGTTTAACGGCAGTGTCATTTGTCCCTGCCCTTGAGAAGTTAGGGATTTTAAGGAAACACTGGCACTTCCTTCAGGTATTCCTGGCAATGCCAATTCTTGGGAATTTGCCTGTTGTTCCATAGTTATATTCAAGGTTGCGATATTATCTTTCAATGAAACTAGCTCATAAACTGCGCTTTGATTTATATTGATTGCTCCTATTTTGAGTTGGGAAGAAATACGCCATTTCGCACCAATGCCCACGGCTTCTTCAGGCATAGGTGAACTCATTTGATTGAGGGAATTTGATAATTGTTCAAGAAAGTTTTTGCTTAACGGGTCAACATTTTCCGGTAAGGTGATTTTGCTGCTTTTAACTTGCCCTCGATTATCAGTAATCAAAGTACCGTTAAGACCTACCATTTTTTTGATGCCAGCACGTACTGACTCAAGTATTTCTGGGGCAACAGAAGCATCAGCAACAACATCTCCATCAGTGTAGGTAAACTTTGAGTGAATATCACCATTAGCATCTACTTGAGTCACTAAAAACTCCATCTTCATTACTGTTGCGGGAGTTTTGATTTTTGGCATAGCTTGACCGGCTAAGGTGGTTGCCACGTCCATATTCATCGTCATTGTCATCAATTGTTTGCTATTAACTTGCGGTTTTAGACGTAATTCTTGTCTAGGTTCGGTTCCTGCTGTTAATAGTTCTAATTGAGGTGCAGCAGTGGGTGTGGTTGCTGCTGGGTTTTGTGTGACTAACTGTGCGGTTGCAGGCATTGTTTTAATACTTCCTGCTAAGAAAAAGCAAGCTGAACCTAGTAATAGTAGTTTTTTCATAAGGGTAGTTCTCAAAAGAAATGTAGTAATCGCATTCTAACTTCTCTTTTCTGGAACTTAGGCAAACGAAAGCTCCCCGACTTCTTCTGTGAAGTTGGGGAGCTTGTAAAAGGGATTTTATTTAGTTATTCGCGATCGCCATAACCAATTACAGCAATTTTGTGACGATAAATTAATTCTCCACCAAACCAACCACCAATGCCGAGCAGCGTTGCCACAACGACGGAAATAAGCAACCCTGTATAGACAATATTCTCGGTGCGATTGCCAAAACGCAGTAAAAAATTAATTAGCGTCAATACCAACGAGGTGACATTAATATACATATGTGCCCAACCCGCTGTATGTTTGCGAACCCGACCAATTTTTAGAAAGTCCGACATACCCACCACAGCAGCAGCTAGTCCGGACAACAAGCCCACACCAAGTAGCCAAAAGGAAGCCTTCGCCCAAAACAAATCACTAGTCAACCAATAGCCGAGATCACTACCTGCGGCTAAAACTAAAGAAGCAATGGGAAAAGTAACTAAGGGGGGGTGTAGTGGGTGTCCTGCGATCGCTACTGTGCTTGGTACGCCACTATCACGGTAATCACGTTCGTCACTTTCAATTACTGGTGGAATATCTGGTGTTTGTGTCATAATCTTCTGTGTTTAATTCCTCTAATTTTGGGGCAGGTTTTCTATATTTTTTGCTGCCAACATTGGCAATCACATACATTTCGCCAGCAAAATATCCATACAAAATGACCTTAACTTGAGTCATTTAGTCAAGTCTAGATGTCAGTTTGAGGACAAATAAAATTGTTGGTTGCCTCACTATGGACATACTTTAACGATTAGGTAGAACAAGTAAATCTGCCTCACGGTAGAAGCTGCTAAAGCTTATGCTTTTTATAGATAGTCTTCTACCTCTAAGCTTCAGGAAATTTCTCTACATAAGCCTGTCCTTGGAGTATCAATTTGCCTGTTTGTACTTCCAAATTTTTGAGACGAAGTGACATTCCGGGTAATTCAAAGTTGCTTAAATCTAACAGTTCTTTAGCACTTTCTAACAATGCTGCTGTCAAAGGTGAGTCTTCTGCTCCTTCAGCATATTGGATGTCTTCTAGCAATATGCGTTGACCAGCATTCATGCGAGGCACAGCAGTAAAAGCGACTTGTTTGGTTTCGCCTGTTTCTTGAATAACTATCTCTGCATTGAAGGCTATTTTACTTTCACTTGGTAGACGAAATTCGATTTTACTTGTATCAATTTTGGTCGGTTTGCCTTCAATATTGACCTCTAAATTTTGCAACTTGCTACGAATAAAATCAGAATTAAAAGCTCGTTCTAAATCTTGTTCAGTAAGTACAACTTGAGCCTCTGCTTCTGTCGGGCGAGTAAGTTCAATCTTGCCAAAAGCTGCAGTTAAAGGGTTGATGGCAATGTCATTAGTTTGTACCTGCACTTCTTCAGCGCGCAGGTCTTTTTTCATAACTAAACCTTCACCTTCAATCTTTACCGAGTCTAGCTGCCCTTGAACAAGCTTAAAGGGGTCAGTGCGAATATTGACTTCTAGTTTTTCTGCTTCGTCTAGCTGCGTCGTCATTGCTACTTCTGCAGCTTTGGAGAGTGCTTGTTCGCCTAAGTCGCCTTTATCTTCCAACACGTACTTGATTTCCTTTGAAGTGTTCTTAACAAAAGTTAAGGGATATTATTTCCTAATAAATCTCTCTTATGGCATAAACACACCGTCTCTAAGCATTAGTCTTTAGTTGCTATTTATTTCTCAATGAAATTTGGCAATTAATTGTCAATAATCAGATAATTCTTGTTGTTTTAGCTGCACTAAATCTTGCTCTAATTTCTTTTCCAACGCCTCAATAACCACATGAGGATCAGCCGCTTGCATCATCACCTCTACCTCCGGATCATAGCGCTTTTTAATCATTGGTATATCTTCGCGCAATTCCTCGACTAAAGCAATTAACTTAGCAATTTTTTGCTCAGAAAGTAAGTTTAGTTGTAACGATAATTGCGATCGCTGTTCGGCTAATTTTTCTTGGCGTTTCTGGCTAATTAATATACCACTTGCCATCAGTAAAGAAGCAAGACCAAGGACATGATCCAACCACTCAAAGGGTGCTGGGTCAAAGTGTGGAATACCCGTATCTGGTGGCAAAATATTAACAACCACCCAGAGAGTTACTCCCAACAGAATGCTATACAAAAAAAGTGGACGACCCAAAAAAGCAGTGATTTTTTCAACTACTCGTTGCGTTACAGATAAATTCTTTTCAGATTTAGCTTGCAAGGCAATAATTGCCTCAATATTTTGACCTATGGGGTCTGGTAAAGGTGCGGTGGGAAGAATAACTTTCTTTTTAGACATTATTTTCTTTGTGTGGTTATGGTGACTTTTGGGATTTTGTAACTTGATAACTTTTGTTGTTTTTGCAGTTGCCGATAGTATTAATTAATAGAATTTTTACGCAAATAATATAAGGCTACTAAGGAATACTTGCACTAAAAATAACATCTATCTTTGGATAGAAAAATTTAGTCTTGAGTAAGTATTGTAAGCATAAATACCGATTTTCCTACCGTATGTCTAGGTTATAATTCACCTTATTCACAATTAAATACTCCTAAAGTTTATCTATCAATGTGCTTAGTCCAAATTACCGATTCATCGTTTAGGGATAAGCATTTAAAGTAGTTGAATTATAGCCTAATCGGAGACTAGCATTGCCATGCCAGATCAGCCAAATTTGGAAGAGCAGGCGCTTTCTGAAGCAGCCGCCATGACAATTTCAACACAGTTAGATGAAGTCGAAAACCTAGATGTCGATGTCAAATCTAATCTCTCTAAGATAGTTCAAGGAAAAGCCGATTCAATATCCCTTGACGGTCAAGGTTTGGTGATACAGAAAGATATCCGAGTGCAGGAGATGCAACTGCAGACTGAACAGGTTGATATTAATCCTCTGAGTGCATTATTTGGTCAGCTCAAGTTAAATAAACCTGTTGATGCAACGGCGCGGTTTGTGATAAATGAACAAGATTTAAATCAGGCTTTAAACTCAGATTATATTCGTAACAATTATCCCAATCTTCAGATTATTGTTGAAGGTCAAACGGTTACTTTAGAACCGCAAAAGTTAGAGGTCTTTCTAGTAACTAATAACAAAATGACCTTCAAGGGAACTATTCTCATACAAGAAAATACTATTAGTCGTTCTCTTAACTTTATGGCTATAGTTTGTTTGCCAACTCCTTCTCAACCTTTGTTATTAGAGGCATTTCACTGCGCTGAAGGTGAAGGAGTTACTTTGGAATTTGCACTAGCATTGTTACAAAAAGCCAAACAATTATTAAACTCTCCCTATATCGAACTCGAAGGCATGGCACTCCTTGTTAAACATCTAGAGGTGCAAGCAGGAAATTTGACTCTTCATACAGAAGCTTACGTCCGACAACTGCCCAACCTTGATAGCGGAGGCTAAACTTGACAACTAAAATATCTCTAAATTATTGACTGAGGCGCGACTATCTAACTCGTGTTTCCTAATGTGGACTAATCTTAATTCATCTTAGATGAAGTTGAAGATTAGTCCACTTTTCATGAGAAACTTTTTGTAGCTGCTTAAGATGGTCTAAAAATCTTTCCTCAAAACACTGATAAATTTAGCTAATTAATAAGATTTACTTTAATCAATTTAAACAAATATTTAAATAATTCATCTATCTAAAGAGTTAATTGACAAAAGCACAACTATTTAACAAAAACTCGCACAAACATTATAGTTTCTGCCATTTACACTGAGTTGGTCAGGTTTAATAGTAATCCGTCAAGAGATGGATGGATCATCTTAATGGCAGTGACAAACTATAAATAGTTGAGATACATGAAGATCCTTAAAGAGAACACTAAAAATGGTAGTAACACTAGACGATACAAAACGCCTTGCTATTGGTCAAAAATTAGCCGATATCAAAGCTATTCAAGAGCTAATCATTGCTAACGAGCAAATGTTCATTAGTGCAATTCCTGACGAAGAAATTGTTAAGCGTCTGCGGGATTTCTTGGAAGACGACAAAAAAAATATGGGCGTTCTAGACACTGTAATTGTTCAATATGGTGTGCAAAGTGAACCAAAAGAAAACGTCACAAAGATGGTTGAAGAGCTTCAGAAACTAATGAAAGGTTCTGAACTATCTATATATGAAAAAGTCTTTCAACATGAATTACTCAAACATCAACAAACCATGTCTGGACTGCTGATCCACAAAGCAGCTCAAGTTGTTGGTGCTGATGTAATGGCGGCAATTGCTCCTTTGAATGCTGTTAACTTCGATAACCGTGCTCACCAAGAACAACTAAAAGGAATTCTAGAAATTCTTGGCACTCGTGAACTAACTGGACAAGAGCCAGATCAAGGGCTATGGGGTCGTGTTCAAGACGCTATGGCAGCAATAAGTGGTGTTGTTGGTAGTGCTGTTACTCGCAGCGATGACGAGATGAGCATCCGTGATATTATCCGCATGGATCATGCCAAAGCTAACACCTTATTTACACAAATTGGTGGTTCTAACGACCCTCAAAAAATTCAAGAATACTTCGGTCAACTTTATAAAGATTTGCTAGCTCATTCTGTTGCTGAAGAAGAAGTTGTTTATCCAAGTGTTCGTCCTTTTTATGGGGAAGGTGACACTCAAGAACTGTTCGATGAGCAAGCAGAAATGAAGCGGATGCTTGATGAAATTAAAGCATTAAGTCCTTCTTCATCACAGTTTAAAGATAAAGTCAAGCAGTTAATGGACGTAGTTGGCGATCACATTCGTCAAGAAGAAAGCACCATGTTCTCCGCAATTGGCAGCAATTGCACTCGCGAACAAGAACAGCAAATGGCTACCCGTTTTAAGGAAGCAAAAAGCCGCTTGCAACAAGAAATGGCAGATTCTATGAAGTAATTCAATAGAAGGCAACGCTTACAGTTAGTTAACTTTCTATATTCCCATCAATTAATCAAATTGGTGGGAATATTTCTTTAATTATTAGCAAATTAAATCTGTGACTTATAGCAGATCAAATCTTCTATGACTAAGCCTATTTAGCTACGGAAACAAAATCAACTAGCTAAATGGAAAAAAACTGAATTATTATATTGAGATTGAGCTTCAATCTTGCTTTTTTGGCAAAGGTGGAGTGCAAGGGTGCATCAGGTTACATTCCAATCGTCTACAGATCTGTTTAACAGTTGCTGAAAACAAGCAACAGAGGTGCAGACATGAACCCTGATGAACTATTACAGAAATATGCTGCAGGAGAAAGAGACTTTTTTCTGGCAAAGTTGAGTGGTGCATCGCTGCAGTCTGCTAACTTGAGAGAGGCAGATCTTACCCAGGCAAACTTGAGCAAAGCCAATTTATTGCAAGCCGACTTGAGCCTAGCTGCCTTGGGAGGTGCTGATTTACGGGAAGCAGAGCTAGAAGGGGTAAACCTCCGAGGTGCAGATTTAAGTGGCACAGATTTGAATGGTGCAAACTTGAGCGGCGCTAATTTGAGTTTCGCCAGTCTGACTGGTGGGGATCTCAGTGGCGCTACTTTGATGATAGCTGCCTTGGTGGGTGCAGATTTGAATGGTGCCAATCTCTGTAAGGCTAATTTAATTGGAGCTGATTTGCGGGGGGCAAATCTGATGGGGGCAAACCTCAGTCAGGCAAACTTAAGCGGGACTTGTTTGTATGAAGTAGATTTGAGCGAAGCAAAATTAGATCGTGCTAACTTGCAACGAGGTTTGTACAACAATATGACACGGTTTCCCAAAAAATTTGACCCGGTAGCGGCTGGCGCCTATTTGCTCGCCCCTAATGTCATACTTGCAGGCATTAATTTAAGTGGAGTCAATATTCCCGGTGCTAATTTACAAGGAGCCAATTTGAGTGGCATTAATTTAAGTGGCTCTTGCTTAATTTGGGCAGATTTAAGCGGTGCAAACTTGAGTGGTGCCAATCTCTGTTGTGCAAATCTTAGTGGTGCCAATTTAACAGGAGCAGATTTGACAGGAGTAAATCTTGAGGGCACTCATTTGAGTGGAACAAGGATGCCAAATGGTGAGATTCATATGTATCAAATCATACAGGATGATCTAAAAACACCGCCATGCATTTAGGAGCATGGCAATAGCGTGTTCAAATAGCTCGTTATTGCCATCAAAGCTGGAAAATCAAGCACTGCCGATTGATTAAATAGCAATAGTAAAATAACAACTTTTTCAATATAAGGCAGCAAACTTGCTTGATCATTTTGTCAGGTAGTGAATTTTCCTGTTACACTACCTTTGAACTATAGTGCCTATAACTTTTCAGGATAAATAATGAAGCCACTGGAGGTTTTTTTTTATGTCTTATGCGTCAGTATTGCTTTAAAAGGTGGCGTTACTTCTGAGCTAAGAGAGCAATTAAGAATTTTAGCAGAGTATCTTGTTTATGCTTGGAGTATCGGTTTAATTAATTGGTTAGTTTGTGGTGGTGCTCTTAATGGTTTTGGTATTCGCCCCCGTGTCTTATTTGGATTAGTGGGCATTTTTTTTGCTCCATTTATCCACTCAGATTGGGATCATTTATTAGGAAATACGATTCCTTTTGGGATTCTTGGTTGGTTTATCATGTTGCAAGGAGGCATTACAAATTTTTTTGTAGTTACTGTTTTTGTCGCCTTATTTGGTGGCTTTGCAACTTGGTTATTTGGTCAACCAAATACAAGTCATATTGGTGCTTCTGGCATCATTTTTGGCTACTTAGGATTTCTCTTATTACGCAGTTATGTTGACCGAGATGCTGCTGCTATTATATTAACAGCCATTGTTGGTTTGATCTATGGCAGAACACTTTGGTTAATCTTTCCCATTCGTGCTGGTATGTCCTGGGAAGGTCATATGTTTGGCTTACTTGGTGGCGTATTATCAGCTTATTTTATAGAGTTTTTTAAAAAAGTATGGGCAATGTTTTGAAGCAGATACTTAATCATTTTTTTTGGGTAAAAATTGTTTCAATATTTCACTTGGTTTACGATCCCAGTTATCGAGGTGGTTATAAATTAAGCCTGCTTCTGTCAGTTTGTAGGTAGAGTTGCCGTTGAAAAAGAGATTAGCTTGCCAAGGCAGACGTAAAGTTCCACGCACTGTCCAATCAACCTTAATAATATCTGGTTCTGTCTGCTTTATTTCATGGACATCAAAAAAGATTTTTGTAAAAAATAACCGAGCATGAAATCGCAAAGTCCAAAAGATAATCCGATAGTTAAACTTCCATTTAAAACGATTAACGGGGTCTTGAAAATAGATATCTTGGGTGTAAATATCATAAGAAATATCTTTTTGAAATAATGTTGGTAAGTCATTTTTGAGCGTTTCTATTGCTTTTACAACTTGTAGTTGATATTCACTTGCACTCGAACTCTTTGAAGTTGGCATTGTATTTCCCCAATAGCATCTATTTCCTAAGATAGCGTTTTTTTGGCGATTCTCAATTAAACGGCGAAAGCGATCGCGTATTTGTAAATAAACGGCTTGGGCTGAGTTTCGATCTAAAGGAATTTTCACTCTTGCAAGTCCCTACTTCAAAATGAATAGTATTGAGCTGATTAGCGATATATACGATTATTTGGCTTTCGTGTCTAGTACAGTTTAACTAGAACAGCGTGATTTTGTTAATCACTGTACTATTGAAAATTGCTGACTTGATATTTATTTGAGTATTTAGATATATGAAATTATATGATTTTTTACCTTCAGGAAATAGTTATAAAGTTCGCCTATTACTCGCACAATTAAAGATTCCTTTTGAAAGGATAGAAGTAAATATTTTGCAAGGAGAAACTCGTACTCCAGAATTTTTAAACAAAAATCCCAATGGTCGTATTCCTGTACTAGAAATTGTACCAGGAAAGTTTTTGTTTGAATCAAATGCCATACTTTTTTATCTTAGTAAAAGTACCGAATTTTTCCCTTGTGATACATTGCAGCAAGCTCAAATCATGCAATGGTTATTTTTTGAACAATATAGTCACGAGCCTTTTATTGCAACTTCTAGATTTTGGATTTCTCTATTAGGTAAGGCAGCAGAATATCAAGAAGCGCTATCTCAAAAGCGTACACCAGGTTATGCTGCACTTACTATTATGGAAAATCATTTAAATACACATAATTTTTTCGTAGCAGACCGCTATACTATTGCAGATATAGGGTTATTTGCTTATACTCATGTTGCAGATGAAGGTGGATTTGATTTAGCAAGATTTCCGGCAGTACAAGCTTGGATAGAGCGAATCAAAGCAATGCCTCAACACATCAGCATTACACAATCATAGAAAATCGTTAGTACAAGTTCTTAACTCTATCCAAAAGGCAACGAGGTTATTATTAACAAGTACCATAAAAGCCATCTGCAGTTTAATTCAAAAATAACCAATAAATTAGATAATTTATGACAGAAATCACCTTAAAAGTAGAAAAACAAAGCGACCGCCTTGACCGTTACCTTTCTCAACAACTAGTAGATTTTTCTCGCTCTCGTCTGCAACAATTAATCGAGCAAGGTTATTTGCAAATTAATGGCAATATTTGTACCTCTAAAAAAATTATTGTACAAACAGGCGATCGCCTTTTCCTAACCATTCCTGAAGCGATCCCCCTAGATTTGCAGCCAGAAGACATTCCCCTAGAAATTCTCTTTGAAGATGAAAGCCTGATTATTGTTAACAAACCAGCAGGTTTAGTAGTTCATCCCGCCCCTGGTCACGAAAGCGGCACCCTGGTTAATGCCCTCCTGGCTCACTGCCCAGATCTGGCGGGAATTGGTGGTGTTCAACGTCCTGGCATCGTCCATCGCTTGGACAAAGATACCACCGGCGCGATCGCGATCGCCAAAACCGACAAGGCGCACCAACACCTACAAGCCCAACTCAAAGCAAAAACTGCCCGACGTGACTATTTAGGCGTTGTCTACGGCTCTCCTAGCGCCCAGAGAGGCACGATTGAGCAGCCTATTGGTCGTCACCCTACCGAGCGAAAAAAAATGGCTGTAGTGCCCCCAGAGAAGGGTGGACGCCTCGCCGTTACTCATTGGCAACTTCAAGAAAGACTCGGCAACTACAGCTTGATCCATTTCCAACTCGAAACCGGTCGTACTCACCAAATTCGTGTCCACAGTGCTTACATTGGACATCCGATTGTCGGTGATCCCGTCTACAGTGGCGGTCGTAAGTTGGGTGTCAACCTCACCGGTCAAGCCCTTCATGCCTGGCGTCTGCAGCTACGACACCCTCTTAGCAACGAGTTGATTGAAGTGACTGCACCCCCACCGAAAACCTTGACGACGTTACTTGAGGTTTTGCGGCGACGAGGACTATCGTTGTAGCTCAACTTGCTTTTTGGCGGTTGAAATTTCAACTTAGCTACCGTAAGAGAGAGTCAGAAAATGGAGCTGCCTCTCTCTTGCGGGCAGTTTTTTTGCTTTTTTTAGAGTAAACACAAAAAATTTCGTCCTGATCTGACAAAATTTTCTTTAAAAATCGTTACAAACTAGAGAGCAAATTTTCGGGAGTTCAAAATCTCAAAGCCCTATCTTGGCTTGGTTTTACAGAAATCTTAAGAAATTATAAAAGCCACTTATTTTTGGGAAATTAAGTATATTTGCTTAAAGCTACGCCAAGAATTTGCGGAATTTTCAAGAGATGTAATGCTTGCTGTGTAAGGCTTTCACTAGATTTTTCGTTGATGTGGATAAAACTTCATGATTTTTAACATATAAAGCCTCGATAGCGTTGTATAAAAGTTACCTGTAGGGGATCAATGACAAACAAAAGTTAAAAAACACGGATTTATCAAGCTTGTTCGCTTCTCATAAAAGAATTAATTTTTCTCATAAATGCAGTATGATCTGGTGTCTCCTCACTCAAGCCTTGAGGAGGAAGACAACAGAAGCGAGCAGCTTGAGCTTGTGAAAAAACAGATGTTTGCCTCGACCCATACAAAACCTCATTCGATTTAGAATGAGTTGAAATTACCCACCAGGGAAATTTTTAATCACAACACGTTAACCAAGTCACTAGGAGAATTCGTTCATGTTAGACGCATTCGCAAAGGTTGTTTCTCAAGCAGATTCCAAGGGTGAATTCCTAAGCGCCGAGCAACTAGATGCTTTGACCAACATCGTCAAGCAAGGCAACTCACGGATGGATACCGTCAACCGCATCACCAGCAACGCCTCCACAATTGTGACCGATGCTGCACGTGCCCTGTTTGAAGAGCAGCCACAGCTAATTGCCCCCGGTGGAAATGCTTACACCAACCGTCGGATGGCAGCTTGCTTGCGCGATATGGAAATCATCTTGCGCTACGTCACCTACGCCATGATGGCTGGTGATTCTAGCGTTCTTGATGACCGCTGCCTCAACGGCTTGCGTGAGACTTATCAAGCCCTGGGTACTCCCGGTTCTTCCGTTGCAGTTGGCGTTCAAAAAATGAAAGACGCCGCTATCAAGATTGCTAACGATCCAAACGGTATCACCAAAGGTGACTGCAGCAACTTGATGTCAGAATTGGCTGGTTACTTTGACCGCGCTGCTTCTGCTGTTGCCTAGAAACGACTTTTTTCACTAAACCTGGTACTTAAAAATAGGGAGATAGATTAATCAATGAAGACCCCAATTACCGAAGCGATCGCTGCTGCTGATACCCAAGGACGTTTCCTCGGAAACACCGAATTACAATCTGTTAACGGACGCTTTGACCGTGCTGCAGCCAGCATGGAAGCTGCTCGTGCCTTGACCAACAACGCACAAAAATTGATCGACGGTGCTGCTCAAGCCGTTTATCAGAAATTCCCGTACACCACCCAAATGCAAGGACCTCAGTACGCTGCTGACAGCCGTGGTAAGTCCAAGTGTGCTCGTGACATCGGTCACTACCTGCGTATGGTTACCTACTGCCTAGTTGCTGGTGGTACAGGTCCTATGGATGAGTACTTGGTTGCTGGTTTAGACGAAATCAACCGTGCATTCGAGTTAAGCCCTAGCTGGTACGTTGAAGCTTTGAAGAACATCAAAGCTAGCCACGGTTTGAGTGGTCAAGCCGCTAACGAAGCCAACACCTACCTCGACTACGCAATTAACGCCCTGAGCTAATACCGTCGGGTGCGTGCCCGGAAAGGTATGCAGATGAAACGCTTGTTTAGGGTGTGCAACTGCTTATCTTTCCGGGCTTTGTTGTATCTAGGATCAGTTAGTCATTAGCTCAAAACTAAAGACTAAGCATATTGAAAAGCTTGCTTGTGGAGAATCAAAAAAAATGGCAATTACATCAGCCGCCTCACGGCTAGGCACATCAGCATTTAATGATGCGCCAAAAGTAGAATTACGTCTTAATGCCACCAAAGAAGATATCGAAGCAGTCATTCGTGCCACTTATAAGCAGGTACTAGGCAATGACTATTTGATGAAATCAGAACGGCTAATTAGTGCTGAATCACTTTTGCGCGACGGAAATATCAGCGTACGCGAATTTGTGCGTTGTGTCGCTAAATCAGAACTATACAAATCCAAGTTTTTCTACAACAATTTTCAAACTCGGTTTATTGAACTCAATTACAAACATCTGTTGGGTAGAGCACCTTACGATGAGTCAGAAGTAAGCTACCACAACGACCTGTACCACGACCAAGGATATGAAGCTGAAATCGATTCATACATCGACTCAGTAGAATATCAAACCAGTTTTGGCGATAACGTTGTACCTTACTATCGCGGCTTTGCCACCCAAACCGGACAAAAAACCGTAGGCTTTAATCGGATGTTTCAACTGTATCGCGGCTATGCCAATAGCGATCGCGCTCAAGTTGGTGGATCAGCTTCACGCCTCGCACAAGAACTCGCTTCCAACAAAGCCTCTACTATTGTTGGTCCTTCTGGAAGCAACGAAAACTGGTCATTCCGCGCCGCTAATGATGTTGCCCCTCAAAAAGTACAGGGTAACGCTGTTGGAATTGGCGATCGCGTTTATCGCATCGAAGTTACCAGCATTCGCGGACAAGGCTATCCCAAACTGCGCCGCAGCAGCAACGTCTTTATCGTGCCTTACGAGCGCTTGTCTGACAAAATGCAGCAAATTCAGCGCCAAGGTGGGAAAATTGTCAGCGTAACACCCGCTTAATTTCGATAACTGTCATCAGTCCTTGGTATGAGAGTAAAACTAATTAGACGATAAGTTAAGGCTTCAATCAATGACTGATGACCAATGATTAACCCTAAATAGGAGATCTCAACACGATGTTTGGTCAAACAGCAGTCGGAACCGGTGGTCTAAATTCCGCAGGCAGCCGTGTATTTCGTTACGAAGTCGTGGGCTTACGTCAAAGCGACGAAAACGATAAAAATAACTATGAAATCCGCAATAGCGGTAGCGTCTTCGTTACCGTCCCTTACTCGCGGATGAATGAAGAAATGCAGCGCATTACCCGCATGGGCGGCAAAATCGTCAACATTGAACCCTTAACTGCTGAATCAGCACTCAAGCCAGACAGCGAAAGCAACCGCAAATCCTCCAAAGCCAAAGGCTAATTAAAGTCATGTCGTTCAATCCAGAGGCGTCAAATGATGCAGCACCACCACTAAGTGTGGCAGAAGCAATTGCTAATTTGCATGGTGAAGACACAAGTCTGCGCTATTACGCAGCCTGGTGGTTAGGCAAACACCGAATTTCTGACCCAGCAGTAGTAGGCGCCTTGATTGAAGCCCTAGATGACGAAGCCGATCGCACTGAATTAGGAGGCTATCCACTGCGCCGCAATGCCGCAAGAGCATTAGGTAAACTGTCGGATATTCGGGCAGTGCCTGGATTAATCCGCGCTTTAGACTGTGAGGATTTTTATGTCCGAGAAGCCGCAGCTCAATCTCTGGAAATGCTAGGCGACACTTCTGCTGTAGGAGCCTTAATGCCCCTATTGCAAACAGGAGTAGCCGCCGCCGCACGAGTACCCGGACGCCCCCATCTTGTCCAACCTTGCGAGGCAGTTATGGAGGCGCTGGGTACTCTTAAAGCTACAGAGGCAATACCTTTAATTGAGCCGTTTTTAGGACACTCTACCCAACGGGTACAATATGCCGCCTTGCGTGCCATGTATCAGTTAACAGGAGAGAATCATTACGGGCAGAAATTGGTAGCAGCTTTGCAAGGGAAAGATATTATATTGCGTCGTGCGGCATTATCAGATTTGGGTGCAATTGGCTATCTACCAGCCTTGGAAGCGATCGCTACGGCATCGACCGAAAGCAGCTTTAAGCTCATAGCTTTAAGAGGAATTTTAGAGCAACAAATCAGCTCAGATACAGAACTCTCAACTGACGCCATTCGCGTTATGGAGTTACTGGATACGCTTTTATAGTTCTGATTTAACAAAGGTAACAGATGAGTTAATGGTGACTAGTGACCAATAACTAATGTAATAACTAATGACTAATGACAACTCCACCCAAGAACTGATACAGGCGGTAAACCAAGCAAACTCAGATGACCGCTTGTTGGCAGCCGTTCGAGCCTTGGCAGCGTGTCAAACAGATGCGGCAATTCCTACTTTAATTGCTGTGTTTGGCTATAACAATCCAGGTGCAGCCATGATTGCTGTAGAAGCCTTAATTGCCTTGGGAGAAGCGGCTGTAATGCCCTTGGTGGAGCAGTTAGATGAGTATAACTATGGTGCTAGAGCTTATTCGATCCGCACCTTGGCTGCGATCGCCGCTCCTCGTGCCCTTGATACCTTAGTCGCCGCCGCCGTTAATGACTTCGCCCCTAGTGTCCGTCGTGCCGCTGCCAAAGGCTTGGGAAATCTCCATTGGCATCAACTATCAGCAGAAGCCGCCACAGACGCCCAAACTACAGCTTTAAATACACTTATACAAGTTTCTCAAGATTCCGACTGGGCGATTCGCTACGCAGCCATAGTCGGCTTACAAGCATTGGCAAAGAGTGCGAATAGTACAACTTTGTCAATTAAAAACCTGTTTAAGCAACTGCTTGCATCGGAAGCCGATACCGCTGTGCGATCGCGTGTCTTAATGGCACTCCAGCAATTGCCAGCGCCGAAACAAGCAGCTTGACAAAAACACGGTTTTATGTTCACCAACAACAGGAAAACGATAGAATGTCGATTCCTTTACTGGAAATTACACCAACCACTCAAAATCAGCGTGTCGATGGCTACGAAGTCGCCGACGACGATGATTTGCAGTTTTACCGCATTACAGACACCAGTGATGACTTCCAAGTTACCGAAGCAATTTGGGCAGGCTACCGACAAATTTTCAGCGAACATTTAATCCTGGAAAGCTATCGGCAACCATACCTTGAATCTCAACTAAAAAATCGGGCAATTTCTGTCCGTGACTTTATTCGAGGCTTAGGTAAAACCGATGTTTATCGGCAACTTGTTGCAGAAACTAATTCAAATTATCGCTTAGTTGATATTACCTTCAAGCGTTTTTTGGGACGTTCCACCTACAACAAAGACGAGCAAATTGCTTGGTCAATTGTTATCGCCACCAAGGGATTATCTGGTTTTATTGACGCCGTAGTTGATAGCGAAGAATATCTACAAAACTTCAGCGATAGCATCGTACCTTATCAGCGTCGTCGCTACAAAGACCGACCATTTAACTTAGTTAATCCTCGGTACAGCGACTACTGGCGGGCGCGTCAGATTTCCTTTGAGGGGTCTTACTACCAAGTCAAACGTAGTGGTGAGTCGGTGCAACGGGGCGTACGGGGCGCAATTCCAGCAAACTTCCTGGAAATGGCGAAAAGTATCAGTCCAGGCGGCATGGATTACCAACGGACAAGCGATCGCGCCAGATCCCTCGCGACTAGCAGGGAAATTCCTGATATGACTCGCAAAGCTGCCACTCCCACGGCAACTATTGGTCGTACCGAGGTCGCTTTACCTTACCGTTATCTTTACAAAACACCCACAACCTAGAGTTTAAGACTAGGAATTGCGGATTGTGAAGAGAAAAATCAAATCTCAATTCTTAATTCCTAGCAATTACCAACTAGTAACTAACAACAAACCAACGATGTCAATCCCTTTACTAGAATATAAACCTTCTTCCCAAAACCAGCGGGTTTCGGGTTATGAAGTTGCTGGCGAAGATACGCCACGCATTTATCGCATCGAAGATTGTTTTGAGCAAAACGATGTTTTGCAATTAATTTGGGCAGTTTATCGCCAAGTTTTGAGTGAACATGAAATCCTCAAATCTAATCGTCAGATTCCTTTAGAATCTCAACTCAAAAATCGTGCTATTAATGTGCGTGACTTTGTGCGTGGTGTTGCCAAATCTGATGCATTTTACCGCTTGGTAGTTGAACCTAATTCTAATTACCGCGTCGTTGAACTTTGCCTAAAAAGATTGTTAGGTCGTTCACCTTACAATAAAGAAGAAGAAATTGCTTGGTCAATCAAAATTGCCACACTTGGTTGGGGTGGCTTTGTTGATACCTTGGTAGATAGCGCTGAGTATCAGGAAAACTTTGGTGATAACACCGTTCCTTATCAGCGCCGTCGTTATAAAGGTCGTCCTTTCAACTTAGTAACTCCCCGTTACGGTGACTACTGGCGTGACAAACTAGAAGATGAACGCTATAAGTGGGGCGACATCAACAACTTCAAGGAAATGGCACGAAAAATCGCGCCAAGAACCGTTACCAACAACGTGACTGTTGATACCTCTAATATTAAAATCCCTGACATGACACGGGAAAAAACCGAAGGCGTTCCTGTTTCCATTAACTCCTTTGCCAGTTTTCCGCTCAGTTAATTTGGCATAAGCGCTCCTCGTCATGGTCAAATTAAATAAAGAGTATCAACACTCGCGACTGAAAACTCGATCATTGTTTTAAATACTGTTCATAGGGAGATATTCACATGGCATTGCCATTGCTTAATTACAAACCAACGACCCAAAACATGAGGGTTCGTAGCTTCGGTATCGCTGATGAAGACGAAGATACTCCGTACATCTATCGCATTGAAGATAGCAATTCCCCTGCTGAAATTCTTGATTTGATTGGTGCAATCTATCGCCAACTTTACAGCGAACACGCTGTTTTGCAAGTGAACCGTCAGAAGAATTTGGAATCTCAGTTAAAGAATCGTTCTATTACTGTGCGCGATTTTGTGCGTGGTATTGCTAAGTCTGAGGCATTTTATAAGTTAGTTGTGGAATGCAACAATAACTACCGACTTGTAGAAATTTGCCTAAAGCGTTTCTTGGGTCGTGCGCCTTATAACAAAGAAGAAGAGATTGCTTGGTCAATTAAGATTGGTACTCTCGGCTTTTTTGGCTTTGTTGATGCTTTGATTGATAGTGATGAGTATACAGAAGCCTTTGGCGATTTTACAGTTCCTTATCAGCGTAAGCGGATGGAAGGGCGTCCGATTAACTTGGTAACTCCTCGTTATGGTGAAGAGTACCGCGAAACTGTGGGTACAGTTAAGACCGACTGGCGCTTTACTGTCGAGAAGTACTACGATCGCAAATACCAAGAACGTCAACTTCAAGAAGGCGACCCCCGCAAGTATCGCGACATGGCGTCGGCAGTCAATACCAAGCGCAATTACCCGCCTGGAGTCTCGTCGTTTAACATCGATTTCTTGAACAAAGTGCCTTATCGCGGCAAACGTTAAAATCTCATTTTGGAGATAACTAACTGGGTTTAGTTTCTTCTCAGAAAATGCCTACTATTTTTTAGGTTGGTGTTTCTTGAGTAGAAGCTAGACCCAATTTTAATTAAAGGCTGATTTTTTAGGAATATCTTCTTGCTTGAGGGTTATATCGAAGTTTGTCATAGCCGATATGATCGAAGAATATTCTTGCAATAAATCTGACTCTACAACTATAGAGCAATGGTCAAAATACCTCCTCAACAACCTTTGTCAGTACCAGCGCTGGAAAATGGCGATACTTTAAATCGCTATGAATTTGAGCGCCGATATAATGCTATGCCTCATCTCAGGAAGGCTGAATTGATAGAAGGAATTGTTTATATAACTACTAGCGTAGGTTTTAAAAGTCATGCTCAACCTCATGCAGATTTGATTGGTTGGCTAGGCAATTATAAGTTTGCCACACCTGGTGTTGAGTTAGGAATTGAACCCACCGTGCGTTTAGATTTAGATAATGAACCTCAACCCGATGTTGTATTGATGATTGAGGCTGGAGGACAGGCAAGGCTGAGTGAGGATGATTATATAGAAGGGGCACCGGAGTTGGTGGCAGAAATTGCCGCGAGTAGTGCTGCTATTGATTTAGGTGATAAGAAACGAGCTTATCGTCGTAACGGTATTAAAGAATATATTGTTTGGCAAGTTTTTGAGCAGAAACTAGATTGGTTTTATCTACAAGAAGGGGAATATGTATCATTACCAATTGATGAAAATGGGGTGATTAAGAGTTTAGTTTTTCCTGGTTTGTGGTTGGCTGTGAATAATTTGTTGAGTGGGAATATGGGGAAAGTTTTAGCTGTTTTGCAAGAAGGGTTGGTGGTGTTTGAGCATGATGTATTTGTGCAGGGGTTGGCGAAGTAGGGAAAGACGCGATCGCTCTATTGAGAATCTCTAGCAGAATACATAAGTAAGCACTTGCTTATTTATCAGAGATGCCGTAAGATATTTTTTGTAAGGTTATCTGCCTAGCTAACTCAATTGTTAGGCTTTTCAAAGAAAAGGAGTATCAATATGCTCAAGTATTTTGATCCAGCTTCCCCAATGACTCTACGTGAAGCCATTCAAGAGCTACGTGCTGCAGAAGAGCAAAAAAGCGATATATCCGCCGTCCAAATATCAACTGAAATGATGCAGACGTTTGAGCATCACGACGCAGTTCATGTCTTGTTTGGCTGCGGCACGACAATTCAAGATGAAATTGCTGCACACGTCTGGATGATTTTTGGCACAACTGCAAAAGTTGGTGAGATGCATCGCGCTGTTGCAAACCGAGAACATCAAAATGTTCTTTCAGGTATTGGTCACTTTAGATTAATTAGCATCTGGGTTGGCTGCCTTCCACAAATTTTTACAATTATTATTAAATGCTTAGGCATGAAAAAGCGGTTAGCTCTAGAAGAACTTGCAATACTAAAAGAGCAATCACTATATAATATTCGTCGTGAACACGGCATCGTCATCTAGCGTTGAGCAGCGATCGCACTAACATAGATTCAAACTGACCACAATTCTAATGCCTCGTAACAAGACAATTACTGATGAAGAGATTCTCGCTGTGGCTTGTACAGTCTTTCTTTATGAAGGTATAAATGCTTCTACGCGAGACATTGCTAAACAAGCTGGTATCTCTGAAGCTGTAATTTATCAACGTTTTGGCACAAAAGAAGATTTCTTTTTCGCGGCAATGAAGTTACCAGAGGCACGACTTGAGGCGATATTTTCTATCAAAATTGGAGAAGAGAATATAGTCGAAAACCTCGAATGTTTAAGTCTCGGAATTGTTAATTACTTCCGTGAAGTGATGCCAGTATTTTTGATACTGATCAGTCATCCATCGTTCAGTATGCAAACCTTTCTTAAACGGCATAGTGTACCCGCGATGCTACTCAGTGAAAAGCTGAAAGATTATCTCACTGAGGAATCAAAGTTAGGACGAGTTAAAGAAAGTAATATTACTAGCGCTATCGATGTTTTGCTTTCCTACTTGCATAACATTGCTTTGTACGAGACAATTGGCGCACCCAAAACAAAGGTTGATCATGCGATCGCTGATGCTATTTCACTGTTGTGGGACGGACTAGCACCATGATCAAGCATTAGCTATTATTACAAGCTTTCTAGAAAAACAGTTGGCACGGTTATTAAATGAATTAGAAGAATTAAGAGAGGATGAGGATTCATGAATCGCTACAGCATGATAGTTCAATGGTCTGACGAAGATCAACTTTTCCTAGTCACAATTCCAGAGTTTGCCGACCGCGTTATTATGCCTTGCACTCATGGCAAAACTCGCTCCGAAGCAATTCATAACGGTGAAGAAGTGATTGAAATGTACTTAGAAGCTTGGCAAACAGAAGGTGAATCTATCCCTGAACCTATTACACTGCAAATTGCCTAAAAGTACCAACCCTCAAGACCGCCTCACATTAAAACAACACCAATCTTGACGCTTCCATAAAGTCGCAACAATCCAATCATTTTGCTCCAAAGTATCAGCAATTGGCTTGACTTGTTCCAACAAAATACCACTAATAATACCCCAACATTTGGGACTAGCAATTGCACTCATCTCTGGAATCAAATCAATAATTACCTCTGCCAAAATATTACAGAGAATTCCATCAACAAGTTTCCCCCCCATTAACTTGGGCAACACCTCAACACTGCCTCTTTCTACCACCATACGTTGGGCGCTAATATCATTTAGGTCGCGGTTGCTACGAGCAGCTTTGACCGCTAAAGGGTCAGTATCAACACCATAAACAGTTTTTGCCCCCAATAACAACGCACCAATCGAAAGAATACCCGATCCGCAACCAATATCAGCCACCACCTGGTCGCTATTATCATCACTAATTCGCATTTCCAGCGCTTCTAAGCAAAGTTGCGTCGTCTGATGATTGCCAGTACCAAAAGCTGCACCAGGATCGAGGCGTAACAATTGTCGCTCTGATTGTTCAGGAATCGCTAACCATGCCGGGTATATTAAAAAGCGATCGCCTATTTCTTGCGGTTGCCAATATTGCTTCCAACTACTCGACCAATCTTCCTCATCAATCAAATGCCACTGCGTCACCGGCACAGATAACCCAACCGTCAGCGCATCCTGACGTAACCACAACGAAAGCGCCGCTAAATCCAACAACTGTGCCTGCATTTGTGGCAAATGCGTCCGGATCAACAAAGAATATCCCTTAACTTCCGTAGACATTCCGCGACAACCAAACTTCTCCAGACGCCAGAAGATGACATCTTCCAAATCTGGATCACAGAGAATCTGAATTTCCCACCAGCTATTTGCCATATTTTCGTGCCGAGTGCCCGGAACCAAACATGAGGATTTTGCCCGTGTTGAGAAGGGAATGAAGCCTCAAATTAGCAAGAACCCCCAACCTCTTCTCAACACCATGAGCCATCACAACGTTACCGTGTAAGCATCCCGAATTCCCGGAACCTTGGTAATCTCCGACAAAATTCCCTCTGGTAAAGGGTCATCAATACTCAAAACCATCACCGCGTCACCTCGCACAATTTTGCGACCGACCTGCATACTGGCAATATTGACATTAAAACTGCCCAAAAGCGAGCCGATTTTGCCAATAATTCCCGGCATATCGCGGTGTAGAGTAAACAACATATAGTGACTCGGCGGCACATTTACCGGAAACTCATCCACATTAGTAATATGAATTTCCCCATCACTCAACAGCGCACCAGTCACCGAATGCTCACCCAAAGAACCGATCGCTGATAAATGCAACGATCCCCCAGAATAATCGCGAATCGAGGCATCGCGCGTCTCAATTACCCGAATTCCCCGTTCTTTCGCCTCAATACTGGCATTGACATAGTTCACTCGTTCTCGCAGTGCCTGAGACAGCAAACCCTTCAACGCTGCCACAACCAACGGCTGACTATTATTCGTTGCCAACTCACCCTGCAAACGGACATTCAACATTTCTATCCGTCCACCGGATAACTGCCCGACCAAATTACCCAGAGTTTCTGCCAACTGCATATAAGGCTTCAGCTCTTCCAAAACATTGGGAGACAAGCCCGGAATATTCACCGCAGACCGCGCTGGCAAGCCCAGCAAGACATCTCGAATTTGCTCTGCAACATCGATCGCAACATTCACCTGCGCTTCGGCTGTCGAGGCTCCTAGGTGTGGTGTAAGCACCATTTCCTTACCTAGGGTACGCAACGGCGAATCTCCCAAAGGTTCCGACTCAAAGACATCCAGCGCCGCCCCGGCAATTTTACCCGCCTGCAACGCCTCAAACAGCGCCGCCTCATCAATAATGCCACCTCTAGCACAATTGATAATTCGTGCCGTTGGCTTCATTTTCGCCAGCGCTGCCGCATTAATCAGATGGGTAGTTTCCGGCGTTTTCGGCATATGCAGCGTGATGTAGTCCGACTGCTGCAATAGCGCATCCATCTCTACAATTAAACAGCCTAACTGCTCGGCACGTTCTAAGGAAATAAACGGATCATAAGCCAGCAATTTCATGCCCATAGCGCGGGCGACTGTTGCCACGTGGGAACCAATTTTCCCTAAACCGACAACACCCAGAGTTTTTTTATAAACTTCGGCGCCAACAAAACTTTTACGATCCCATTGATTACTTTTAACCGACTGATTGGCATCGGGGATATAGCGAGACAAAGACATCATCATTGCCAGCGCGTGTTCAGCCGCCGCGATCGTGTTACCTTCGGGAGAATTGACAACAACAATACCTTGACGAGTCGCCGCTGGGACATCGACATTATCAACCCCCACACCAGCGCGTCCAATAATTTTTAATTGCTTACCCGCTTCAATGATTTCTTTGGTAACGCGCGTACCAGAACGAATCATCAAAGCATCATATTCTGAAATAATCGCGATTAATTCCTCTGGCGACAGATTGGTTTTGACATCAACCTGAGCAACTTGGGAGAGGATATCGATACCTGCTTGGTCAATTGGATCGGAGACAAGAACCTTAGACATTACCACCAGATGGGTTAAATGGGCTACGACAGGAGACTCTGGTATTTTAAGTAACACCGAGCAACAACGGTTCAATGCATTGGAAAAATTACACCAGTGCCGTTGCCTCACCAGGAACAGAGAGTTTACCGCAGTAGAAATTGTAACTGTAAAGGTGTAGCCATACCCCGACTTGTCGTAAATATTTTAAGTTTTGCCCCAACTAGCGCCTAAAATGACAGGCTTTTTGGTTGGATCATTGGGGCTAATCTGGGAAGCTGAGGAGATCTTCCATAGTACTTTTTTTTCTCAGGGGGGGGATATCTATAACAAAACAATGAAGCCAAAGACGCTCTAGCATCAACTCATACTGCTACGCTTTTAATAAAAGTAAATTCTCAAGTAACAATGAATTACCTAATTGCCGTACTACAAGACCGTATTGAAGCCGAAGAAGCTTATGTGACATTGGAAAAAGAAGGCTTACCAATGGACAAAGTAAGTATCTTGGGGCGGGGTTACAAAAGTGCCGATGAATTTGGTTTAATTGACCCCAACGAAGTAGCACAAAAGCAAACAAATCAATTAGCTTATTGGATTATTCCCTTTGGATTTATTGCCGGCTATGCTTTTAATCTGCAAACGGGAATACAATTAATTGAATTTATCGGTCCTATAGGTAATCATATTCTTGGGGGAATTTTTGGTGCCATTGCTGGTGGTATGGGTAGCCTGTTTGTGGGTGGTGGTATCGGCTTACTTAGTGGTAGTGGTGATGCCTTACCTTATCGCAATCGACTCAATGCCGGCAAGTATTTAATTGTTGTTAAAGGTTCAGAAACTTTAACTCGGCAAGCAACTCGTATTCTGCGACAATTTGAACCGGAAAATATGCAAGGATATGTTGAACCGGAAAATTATTAGCACTTGCTGTCGAATATTAATTGTGGTGGGGAAAAGGTGATTTTTGTACAGTCTTAAATACTAATTTGGGGCTGGAATTGATAATTGACTGCAAACAAGTCGCTGCTTCTAACTCCAAGGCAGCTTTGCAGTTGCCTGTGGATGAGATTTTGTCACCATAAATAACTAATACTCAAATTACTTTCTGCTGATACTCACAAAAAAAAATCTATCCTGATGTGGCAAATAACATCTACCTGTGGGAATAATAGAGATAGTTGTTTGGTATAGTTTATGGCACGTCTCAATGATCACGCTTATAAAATTCTGAAAAAAGAAATTCGCAAGTGTTCTGAAAATGATGCTTTAGGAAAATTAGAGCAGAAAATGCTTTTGGAAGAGTTGGAAAAACTTAAAACTTCAACTAACTCTAGTACTCCTGCAAATTTAGAAGACTTAAAGTCGTTAGTTAGCGCAACTTACCCAAACTTTAGTGAAAAAGCACTATTAGAAGCTGCAAAAGCTAACCGTCCACTAGGTGTCTTCGGTCAAATTAAATTAGCCGTTTTAGGAGTGATAGGAGTCTCCATACTATTAGTTGGAGGATGCGGAGCGATTGGGTTAGGACTAATTATAATGTTATCAAATGATTCCGAATCGGTGGCATCAAAAAATTCCAACTCAGAAGATGCTACATCTCTGAGTACTGAGGAACATTTTGAAAAGGCAACAGTACTACTTGAAGAATCAGAAGAATTAGTTAACAAAGTCGCTACGCCAGCAGATTTGGTCTTGTCTGAAAATAAATTAAAAGAAGCGAAAATACATTTAGATAAACTACCAACTTCGTCAACTGTTACTTCTTTAGAAAAAGTCTATACACAACCTTCCAAACGTCGCAAGAAACGCCGTAGTAAGAATAGCTATTATTACACCACATATACTTCAAGTACTCCAGATGAAGAAGTTGCCTCACTGCGATCTAAATATGAGCAATTGGAGGGTAAAGTTATAGAATTAAAAGCAGGAAGAACGAGGGATGGAAAACTAATTACAGCAGCTAAACAATTTGCCTTTGCTGCTGCTACAGAAGGTCAAAATTCCCCTCATTCAAGCGATAAATGGCAACAAGTTGAAAGCCTATGGTCACAAGCCATAGACAGACTTCAAGAAATACCTGTAGGCAACCCAGACTATGTTGAAGCGCAAAAATTACTAACTACATACCAAACTAATTTGGGCAATGTGCAAACTCGACGGAAAGTAGAACAAGAATCTAAAGAGGCTTTGGAACAGGCAAACAGTCAAATTGAAAGTTTAGTAGCTTCTATTCCCACTGATGCTAAATCTGTAGATCATAATCGTACTATTAGCCAAATTCAAGGAATTATTAATGATTTAGAAAAAGTCCAAAATGGTACAACTTCTTATCTAAAAGCTCAAGAATTATTGTTGCAAGCAAAGAGTAAGCTTAATCAATTATCAAGTCAGCTTACTCAATAAAGCTTTATAACAATTATCAAGGAAA
>JBATUR010000048.1:0-7208 GCA_049671305.1 Coleofasciculaceae cyanobacterium | reverse complement strand
GTGCTATTTCTGCCGCACCGCCATCAACCTTACGAAACCGTTCTACTTCCCTGCCCTGATGAATTACAGTCTCGAAGAACATCTGGTAAGGTCTAACCCAAAGGTCGCCCTGTGAGTTTTTATATAGAACCAGTAACTCTTCTGTTTCGCTGTGTCTTACCACACCAACAACCTCATACAGTCCGCCCTTAAAATGACGGTAAGTGCCACAAGAAATCTTCATAAGGCAATTCTCCTTTGATGCTTCTGTAAAGATTTTGGTCGTACGGGGACAGATGTTTCTTGACCAATTGTAGGTTACTTCCACTAGGCTTAGTAACCGTCAAAGCTGGAATTTTTACGATTAGCAAAGGTTGAAAGGATCGCATTTTCTAGCCTTAAATTAGTGCATAAGTATTGCAAGCGGCTCTGTTTTTGGGAAATTAATTCTTTAAAACATACCATTAATTCTTTAATTAACATCGGCTATGCCCCTTGGGCTTATCGCTAATTTCTGAGACAATTAACCAATAGCTACCACTAGCTAACAGGGCTTGTCCTGAGCAATGTCGAAGGGAAGAACACAGAAAATGCCGGATAACTTAAAAAGCCAAGCCATCACCCAAGGCGTACAACGATCGCCTAATCGTGCTATGTTACGCGCCGTTGGTTTTGGCGATAATGATTTTACTAAGCCAATTGTCGGTTTAGCCAATGGTTTCAGCACAATTACTCCTTGCAATATGGGCTTGGATGTGCTCTACAAACGTGCCGAGGCGGGAATTAAAGCGGCAGAAGCAATGCCGCAAATGTTCGGCACAATTACCATTAGCGACGGCATCTCAATGGGTACCGAAGGGATGAAGTATTCCCTAGTATCGCGCGAAGTAATTGCCGACTCGATCGAAACCGCTTGCACTGGACAAAGTATGGATGGTGTGCTAGCAATTGGCGGTTGTGATAAAAATATGCCAGGGGCGATGATTGCGATCGCACGTATGAATATTCCGGCTATTTTTGTCTACGGCGGTACAATTAAGCCCGGACATCACAATGGCAAAGATTTAACCGTTGTCAGTTCCTTTGAAGCAGTCGGACAATTCAGCGCGGGTAAAATTGACGAAACCGAACTAACAGAAGTGGAACGCAAAGCTTGCCCTGGTGCTGGTTCTTGTGGTGGAATGTTTACAGCAAATACCATGTCGTCGGCGTTTGAAGCGATGGGAATGAGTCTGCCTTATTCTTCCACGATGGCTGCAGAAGATGCCGAAAAAGCTGATAGTGCTGAAAAATCTGCCTTGGTATTAGTTGAAGCAATTCGCAAACAGTTGTTGCCAAGACAAATTATTACTCGTAAATCGATTGAAAATGCGATCGCCGTAATTATGGCAGTTGGTGGTTCAACCAACTCAGTATTGCACTTTTTAGCGATCGCTCATAGTGCCGGCGTCGAATTATCCATCGATGACTTTGAAACCATTCGCGGCAAAGTCCCCGTTTTATGTGACCTTAAACCCAGCGGCAAATATGTCGCCACAGATTTACATCGCGCTGGTGGCATTCCCCAAGTCATGAAAATGCTGCTAGTACATGGCTTATTACATGGTGACGCCATCACGATTAGCGGTCAAACCATTGCCGAAATCTTAGCAGATATTCCCGACGAACCTACAAAAAACCAAGATGTCATCCGTCCTTGGGAGCATCCCATGTATAGTCAAGGACACTTAGCAATTTTACGCGGCAACCTGGCGACAGAAGGCGCAGTGGCGAAAATTACTGGCGTCAAAAATCCCCAAATTACAGGTCCGGCGCGGGTATTTGAGTCGGAGGAAGCCTGTTTAGATGCCATTTTGGCAGGTAAAATCCAAGCTGGTGATGTAATTGTCGTGCGTTATGAGGGACCGAAAGGAGGTCCTGGAATGCGGGAAATGTTGGCACCAACTTCGGCAATAATTGGCGCCGGTTTGGGCGATAGCGTCGGTTTAATTACCGATGGGCGCTTTTCCGGCGGCACTTATGGTATGGTTGTCGGTCATGTGGCACCAGAGGCAGCGGTAGGTGGTGCGATCGCTTTAGTGAAAGAAGGTGACACAATTACCATTGATGCTTTGGCGCGGTCTTTACAGCTTGAGGTATCCGACGAGGAACTTGCAGCGCGTCGTGCCAACTGGCAACCCCCAAAACCGCGCTATACGACGGGTGTGCTGGCGAAGTATGCCAAGTTGGTATCTTCGAGTAGTGTGGGTGCGGTAACTGATTTGGGTTTAGGTTAAGGTCTTTTGGGGGTTGCAGATCCCCGACTTCTTCAGTGAGATTTGTCCAATCTATCAGGGATTTCCAAGAGAAGTCGGGGATCTTTTTCAGGCGTGTCAAGATGAAAGAAGGACTTTGTTGCTTATACTCAATTTTTTATGCCGACATACCCTGGAATTTCTAGTGCTGCCTTTAAACATCCTTTAGACCAACAAGCTGAACAAGCTTTACGCAGTGTGCCTGGATTTGATTTGGTAGCTGGTAAGTTTGTCGAATTTATTTATGAGCGTCCGCAGTTGGTCTATCTGATGGGTAATAGTATACAAGCAGGACCGCGCCAGTATTCTACTATTTATCGTATATTTCGAGAATGTGTTCGGGATTTGGATGTACACCCAGAACCACTGCTTTTTGTTGAACAAAACCCACAAGTTAATAGCTATTCTTTGGGACAAGAACATCCTTATGTAGTGGTGAATACAGGTTTATTGGACTTACTAAGCGAGGATGAAATTAGATCTGTTCTGGCTCATGAATTGGGACATATTAAGTGCGGTCATACGATTTTAATTCAAATGGGAATTTGGGTGAAAAATGCTGCATCCCAGTTAAGTGAAGTGACTTTTGGTTTGGGTAATTTGGTTAGTAGTGGGTTAATTTATGCTTTTTATGAATGGCGTCGCAAAGCTGAATTAACTTCAGATAGGGCGGCATTACTAGTTACAGATGATCTGAATATTGTGATGCAGACGATGATGAAAATTTCTGGAGGTAGTGTTAAATACAGTCATGAGTGCAGCCTTCACGAATTTATGCAGCAATCAGAACGTTATCAAGAACTTGACCAAGATGGATTGAATCAAATTTATAAGTTTTTGCTTTATAACGGGGGCAGTGGTTCTATGTTAGCCCATCCTTTTCCGGTAGAACGTTTACGATATTTGCGAGAGTGGGCAGTTTCAGAAGAGTATCGTCAAATTCGTCAGGGAAATTATCGACGTACAACGACAGAGGGATCGGTTGATGTGACATCAGAAACCTCTGTAAATGAGGTGGAGGTATTGCAGCGTCAAGTGGAAGAATTACAAAGGGAAATTAACCGGGCTAAGTCTCGCTCAAATAATCCCTAACTGCTATTCTCCCCAAAAAACACTACTGAGGAAACACCTAACTACTGCCTTTGGTGCATTTTTATGTTTTGAGAAAATTTATATGATCAATGTATGTTATCTTCTTAAAATCTTCGAGTAGCTGCGGCTACATGAGGATATTCAGTAGCATTGACTGCGGGTGCCATCAGTTGTCTCTAATTACACCATAAGGAAGGACGTATCTGTCCTAAATTATTTTCATGATCAGGGATGCTCTTTCACAAAGCGATCAATCTGAGGCTCCAATTAAGGCGAATTTGCGGGGGTTCACTCCTCAGCAAGCTCAGGATATGATCTACCAGTTTTTGTTAAATCTTGTTAGGAAGCAACCTCCTGAAAGAGTTTTATTGGAGTTTAAACAATTATTTATTGATTATGATTCTTGTAGCTCTAGTGCTGAGGTGAGCCGAGCCGTCGCTGAGTTAATTTTTAGGAATAATGAGCATGAGTTTCGCCACACTCTCAAGCGGTCTTGCTATATTTTGGTGAATAATTGGGATACTTCTAGAAATCATAGTTATATTAAAGAATTAGTTGATTTATTTACCGATCTTAAAATTCATAAAAAAAGTCTTTCTGCTAATATTAATCGGTTGAGAACTTGGCTAACAAATTTTGTTGAGAGCCAAGATTATTATGATCTTAAGTTATTTTTAGCAAAATATGGCTATGGAAAGGAACATTGGAGCCATCGCTACACTTCATATTTATTAGTTCCTCAATATACTAATTTTGATAACCCAATTGAACAAAGAGAGGCAGCAAGGACTCTTTCCAAAAAATTGAAAGACCGATTTAAGTTTGATTTGGCAATGTACACAGCACACTCTCAATCTTGTGTTGCTTCTATTCCTAAATACAAAATCCCGATTAATCCCACAGGTCTTGGTGATGAGGTGCTGCGTTTTATTAAAATGATTGTAGCGAAACGTGGCACATTTAGCTATGAAAACTTAGCTAATATTTTTATAGAGCAAACGAGAAATATTAATTATAAACATTTTAAACATTGCTTACAAAATTATTTAATTTTTTCGGTTGCTCACAAAGATTTTGTAGATATCTTAAGCAATAAATTGTCAGGTAAACTAGAACTACTTTATGAGAGTTATCATCAAGAACCGATTGATGACGCTTTGCTTTTAAGAACTAGCAACAGAGTAATTGAATGCTTGACTACTGAAGATCAAAACGGACCTTCCGGGTTATTTATTTTGTTACTTTCTCAAGGTAATCCTCTTACATTAGTCATTGTTTTACTGAAAATAATTTTACTTTGTCCAAATGCTCGTACTCATTTAGAAAATTGTATTGCTAAATTGATTCAATATTATGTTGGTTATCCAGAAGAGGAATGTCAATGGGTAGTTAATTTCTTTGAAGTTTTTAATATAACCTTTGCAATTCATGCGGGTAATGTTCAATACAATTTAATTAAAATGGACGCTAGACAACAGGGCGGAAAATCGGAGGTAGCCCCAGAAAATTACCGTGTTTTTTCTCAGTCGCGTGATTCAAGTTCAGATACTGAAGAAAATATTTGATTTGCTATTACTAGCAAAAGAGCAATCTTTTTAGAAATTTAAGAGCTTTGAGAGAAGCGCTCAATCAACATACCTAATCCAGCACCAAGGATTTCTGCTAATATACTAATGAGACGAAATATGGCAACAACGCTCAGAATAATACCTGTAGGAAAGTAGGAACTCAGTAAAGCGATCGCAGTTGTCTCAAATACTCCTAAACCTCCTGGTGTCGGGATAACCAAACCTAGCACCCAGGCAATACTAAAAGCACTAAATAGCAAAGGAATATAGCTAGTATTGACAATTGTTAAAGCTGAAAAAGTAAATAAGAAACCAGCACCACGTAATCCTAAAAACAACAACTCCCCTAATAAAGGCAACAAAGGATAATACTGAAGTTGAAACTTAGAATTGGGATTTCCTTTGAAACGACTTAATAGCTGCAAGGCTGGGTTTAAAACACGAGGATGAACAGCTAAACAGACAACACACAAACTGAGAATTTGTAATCTAAAATCGATAATATCTTTGGTATTAACTAATCCTAACAGACTCGCTATTAAAGCAACTAATAATGCCGCCGTTGCCATTAATAAGGGTTCTATTAAGACACTAACTGTTGCGGCTTCTAAGGAACCACCTGCTTTAGTCACAGCTAAAATACGACCATAATAGTGCCAAACATTACCAGGCAAATATTTAGCAATATTAGTTTTTAAGTAAATAGGAATAACCCAGCGATATTGTACGGGTTGTCTAAATGACTGGAGAATACTTCCCCAAACTAAGCCTGCCCAAATATGAGCAATTAATGTAATTGAAAAAGCGAGAAAGAGTTTAAGAAAGGCGCTACTTTCAACCTGAATAGCTGTGACATTCTGCCAATTATCCTTCAAGGCTTTGACCAAAAAAAATAGCGTCCCACCAAGTATCAACCACCGCAAGTAGGGTTTAACAGATGACCAAGTTTTTTTCATAAATGGGACAACTATAAGATTGATTGACATTTTTTGATAGTACGCAATGATTAATTCTGATAGAAGTAATTATGTCACCTCTCTATAGTTAGAAAATTGTAGTTTTTTCTAGACAATCATTATGTCACCTTGGCTAGAGGTGAGAGCAATGTTTTTACTGATATTGTCGATAGGCGTGGTTGAAAGATAAAGCTTCTATTTTACTCACATCTAGCGCAATACTGTACAGCAGTTCAAAGCTAACACTAGTATATTGTTCGCTTCTGAAGCGGGAGCATATCAAGCTGCCGTTATTGTGATGTTGTATAAAAATAGGCATCTTTCCAGGCAAAGTCTACTTAAATTTGACAGAAGAGGAGTAGTTTATGAAAAAAATAAGTGCCTACTTGAAACAGCTAAGAATCACCAGCATATTGACAGTCTGTTTAGCAACCGTCGTTTTATTTATTAGTACGGGTTGCAATAGCGGTAATGCAGTTGGTGCACGTCCAGATAACCCCCCTGTGCAAGCAGGAGGCGCTAATAACCCATATAAAAATGGTGGAGATACTAACACTGACCTTAAACTTTCACCAGACCCAAAACTGAAAGAGCAATCCGTTAATACTCAGGGAAAACGTGCTGAGGTATCAAGCCTTTCCAACTCGCTAATTGCCAGTAAAGAAGATGGACTTCTCTACCCAGGGGCTGAATCACCAACACAAAGACCTGAAGTTGAAAAATCTCTTCCTATCAAAACTTTGAAGGATTTTGAAACTCCTCAACCAGGCGGTCAAATTCAACGAGAAGATGATTTTGGCGATCGCGTTCAAGACCGCTTAGGTGCCGTTAAAGAATCATTTGATAAAGCTTCAGATTTTATTAACGAAGGTGCGAAGGAAGCTTTAGACAACCATGAAGCTGTACCGACACCTGGTTTGAATAAATAATCTGTCAAGAAGACTTTGGTTTTAAAGTGATTTAAAATCACCTTAACCGCTAATTATTGATTAGCAATTGACAAAACAAATTCCATCAACTACAAAAAAGCAAATTGGAGTAAAAACTGCATGAACACACTAAAAACTTGGTTAAAAAATATCCGATTAGACCGAATCTTAACTGCATTTATGGTTGGCATCCTACTGTTTGTTAGTACGGCTTGTAGTAATGGAGTACAAGCAAAAACATCAGATAAAATCCGGGAAGAAGTTCCTACCACTGGTGCAAATAATGTGTACAACGGTGGTATGAATGATTACAGCGATGTAGACGCCAGAAGAAATACGACAGAAGCAAATACCAAAGCTAAAGCTCTTGTAGATAATGCTAAGAGAAAT
>JBATUR010000047.1:0-82291 GCA_049671305.1 Coleofasciculaceae cyanobacterium | reverse complement strand
CGCTTGAGTGTGGGCAAAGTACCAGTAATTACAAAAGTTTTGCCACTTAAACGTTGACTTTTTGGATCATTGTTCGTTTTAATTGCAGTAAATTGTAACCCTGCTGCTTGCAGACGATTAATTAAAGCTTGATTAGCCGGAACTTGAAACCATTGAAACACAGATTGAGCAATTTCTGGACCAATTCCATAAACACCTTCAATTGTGGCGGCGGAGGCATTTTTTAAGTGTTCAACTGTGGGAAATTGCTGAGTTAAAGTTTGGGCATAAGTACTGCCGACATGACGAATACCTAAACCATACAAAACACGCGCCCAAGGTTGGGTTTTGGAATTAGCGATCGCTTTTACTAATTTCTCCGCTAATTTTGTCCCCATTCTTTCCATTGTTGCCAATTGTTCAGCATTTAAATCATATAAATCAGCAACGGAATGTACTATCTTTTGGTCAACTAATTGTTGTACAATCTTCTCACCCAAACCACTAATATCTAGCGCACCACGACTTGTCCAATGAGTTAATGCACCTTTTAAAATCGCCGCACAAGAAGCATTAATACAGCGCGTCACTGCTTCCCCTTTCGGGCGTACAACCGGTTGATTACAGACAGGGCAATGAGTCGGCATTTGGAAGGGTTGGGCACCGTCAGGGCGTAATTCTGTGAGCACTCGCACCACTTCTGGAATGATTTCACCAGCTTTACGCACAATTACCGTATCCCCGACGCGGATATCTAATTCGGCAATGCGATCGCTATTATGTAATGTAGCCCGTTGTACTGTCGTGCCAGCTAGTTGAACCGGTTGCATTTCTGCCAAGGGCGTTAAAGCGCCAGTACGTCCCACATTAATCGAAATATTTTTAACTACAGTCGGTGCTTCTTCTGCAGGATACTTTAAAGCGATCGCCCAACGCGGAAATTTCTGTGTAAAACCCAATTCTGACTGCAACGCCAAGGAATTAATCTTCACCACCACGCCATCAGTCATATAAGGCAAATTGCGCCGCTGAGTATCCCAATAATCGTAATACTCCCCAACCTCTTCTAAAGTCCCACAAAGCTTTTCATTGGGATTTATCTTAAAACCAAAGTTAGAGAGCAATTGCAGTGCCTCAGACTGCGTATGGGACACTTCTAAATCGTTTTTACTAGGAATATGTAGAGTATAAGGAAAGAAATCCAACTTACGCTGTGCCACAATTCGCGAGTCTAATTGCCGCAATGTGCCTGCCGCCGCATTTCTGGGGTTGGCAAATAGTTGTTCTCCTTTCTCCTCTCTTTCTTGATTAATTTGTTCAAATACATCTAATGGCAAAAACGCCTCGCCACGTATTTCTACAACTGCTGGCGCTTTTTCAAGATTTAATTGCAAAGGAATTGAACGAATTGTCCTCACATTTTGCGTAATATCTTCACCCGTTACCCCATCACCCCGCGTCACACCCCGCACTAAAAACCCATTCTCATAAGTTAGCGCCAAAGCATTGCCGTCTATTTTTAATTCACAAATATATGCAAACTCTTTTATATTTGCTGTATGCCTTTGCCAACGTTCTTGCCATTTAGCAAACTCCTCCATATTGAAGGCATTTTCTAAACTATAAAGAGGGATATTGTGCCGTACCGAATCAAATTGGGATGCAGGTATTTCTCCCACACGCTGAGTTGGACTTTCGGGCGTTATTAGTTGCGGATATTGAGTTTCTAAATCTTGCAGTTCTCGATACAATTGGTCATAAACCGTATCCTCCATAATCGGATTATCGAGAGCATAGTAAGCATAGCTGGCTTTTTGCAGCAGTTGCCGCAATTCTTGAACCCGCTGTTGAATTTCCGGCGTTATTTGTGCCACAGCGTTTACTATTCCTCAACGCACATCAAACTCTAGTTTAGCGAATGATGTCAGTTCAGTATTTCGGCAGACTCAAATTTAGATGACTCTACAAGTAGGATGAGTATTTTCCATACCTGTTTTTCTAACTTTAATGCTCAATCAAGATCAATTATTCATAATTAATAGTCCGACAAGCTGACAGCCAACCTGCCAGAAAGCAAGACCAACGCGCTTCATAAAAAGCATAGCAAGATCTTGCCTCAATATATTAATAATTGTCCTAGAACCCAAAAGTTACGATGCTCAAAAGTGGTGGATCTCTAGGTGTTGGAGTTAAAGCAATTATCTCATAAACTATTGCTTATGTTTATACCATTTTGGTTAGTTGTAGTGCCTAAAAATCATCACTTATCTACTGTATAACCTTGGGCTTTTTGTCAAATATTTACTTAACATTATTTAAGAGTCCAAGCCAAAAATCTTTCTGTATAATATAAAGCTAGCTGATTACTTAGACCATTAAAAATTGCATCAAAAGCGTGTTCTGCCCAAGGAATTTCTAGCAAAACACTAGTAGTGCCAACTGCTTGTAGACGCTGGTACATATCCCGTGCAAAGCGCACTTCCACAATATGATCGCGACTTCCATGTACTAATAAAGTTGGCGGCAGTTTACGTGTTACATAACTTGCTGGTGAAGCTTTAATATATTGTTCAGGTAATTGCTCCGGCGTACCACCCAAAAAGGCTACTAATAATGCCCTAACATTAAGAGGATCAGGTTTTGGTGGATCTTTATAACCTTCTGTCAGATTAAATGGTCCATAATAACTAACAACAGCCTGCACTGGAAAAGCATCAGGTTGATAGGCAGCAAGCATTGCCAAATGTCCGCCGGCAGAACGTCCCAGTAATGCGATACGATCTGCTTGAGCCTCATATTTAACCGCATTTTGACGGATAAAATCTAACGCTGCACGAACATCATCAAGTTGTGCCGGAAAGCGATAACGAGGTGCATGACGATAATCAATTGCAAAAATTGTATAGCCCCGCGCCGCCATATAGCGACTAAATTCAGCATTAGATTTAGGGTTGCCATACTGCCAAGCACCGCCGTAAAGTATAACAATTGCGGGATATTTTCCTAGCTTTTCTGGACGGTAAATATCCATACTTAATGGTACGCCATCCGGCGCGGCAAATTGGATATTTGGTGTGTAGCGAACTTCTTTTGTGGCAATTCCTCGGAAGGCATCAGCTAGGATGAAAGGATGTTTTCTCATCTTATGAAGCATCTGATCGGGAATACTTGCAAGATAGTCTGCACCCAAATTCTTAAACATTGCCGCTGACATTTTTTGTTGAGTTGTTGGTAGTTGCAGCAGTGGTAATAAGCTTAAAATTAATCCGACTGTACTAATTACTAAAATAATGCCTTGTTTTCGTCCTACCCGTGATGCTAAAATAGCTTGAGTTGTGGTTATTCCTAAAAGAATAAAGTTTAAAATAATCAACCAATGACTAACTTCCGGCGCACCAACTCCTAAGATTAATAAAGCATAAATAGGGGCAGGAATTACAATCCAACTGCTGAGGAAACAACCAAGACAACTTAGTAATAGAATCAAACTGTTTAGGACTTTAGGCATTATTGGCAGGGCGGCTGGTAACTGAACCATTATTGCTTGATGAGAACCTGATTGTAGTGCAAGCGGCTTAATTGTTGCAGCAAGTACTCCTTGTGCCGTCCCTAGCCAATTCAATAAAGCCCAAACTGTTAAACAGCTTGGGCTGATAAAATCTATATGCTATAGCTTAAACCATCAACACCCAAGCACTGCGGTTATCAGCACTAACAAAGGAACTTGGCACAATTTCTAGGGGAACACCTAATGATTTGAAAGTGGCACGAATGGCAGCAGCATGGGCAGCTTCAGTTGAGCCAATGCTAGCGCCTGCAGTAATTAATGCCGGGGTTTTTAGTTGGGCAATTTCTGTAGTGTAAGCGATCGCAGCATCAGTTTCTAAAGCGAGGGCTAGCTTGGCAATATTAACATCTGAGTCCACATTGCCTTCTTTGTTCTTGATATAAGAAGACACATCGTAGCTAGATTCTGCCATGACTGGAGTGCCACCTAAGCTTTTGACGGCAGCCGCTAAGGCATCACGATGTTGTTTATGATCAGCTTGGTTGCGTAGTGCCAGTGCTAAGACGGCTTTACCAACATCGGTATTGGTAAGTTTTGGAGCGGCAAAACCATAAGCCCAAATCGCTTGATGTTCGTAAAACAAAGCATTGTTGAGGATTTTTAGGTCGTTGTTTTTATCATGAGTCATAGTAGCTGTCGCCTGCTTGGCAACTGCCGGAATGCCCAAGGCAGTCGCGACACCTGCAACAGCGCTACTAATTAAAATTCCTCGGCGTGAAACGGTTTTTGAGCCTGGTTGTAGTGTTGCCATAATAGTGTCTCGTTTCTCAAAATGAATGGCTTTTCGCTTGTTGATCAGCAATCTATATTTGTATACGCTGATGTTGAGAATTTGGATCTCTGAAAAAGCCACTATTTTTGGCAAACTACAAAAGCTAGTCTCAAAAACGCTGTGACTTAAACTAATCGACTTTAACTACCCAAAGAAGGAGGATTTTTGGACTTAATTCTAACTAACATTCCATGTTTTGGTGCAAATACCATCGCTACGAGAAAAAGCAATGTTTGTAAGACAACAATACAGCCTCCAGTTGCACCATCAATGTGATAACTAATGTAAGTTCCCATGACACTAGAAAATACCCCAGAGGCAATGGCAATTAAACACATATGATCAAAGCGATCGCTTAATAAAAAGGCGATCGCTCCTGGTGTTACCAACATAGCAACCACTAAAATAATCCCTACTGTTTGTAAGGCTGCCACAATAGTTAAGGAAAGTACCGAGAGTAAAATGTAGTAAAGCGCTGTAATATTTAAGCCAATGGAACGAGCATGGGTAGGGTCAAAACAAAATAGCAGTAAATCTTTTTGTAATACCAAAAGTACCACTATTGTAATTGTGCCAACAATCAATGTTTGGATAATATCTTGATCTGAAATACCCAAAACATTACCAAACAAAATATGCATTAAATCGACATTCGCCGGGTTTTTAGAAATTAGTACCAAACCCAAGGCAAAGAACCCTGTAAATACTAGCCCAATTACCGTATCTTCCTTAACACGAGTTTTGGATTTGATAAATCCGATTGCCAAAACTGAACTTACACCAAAAACAAATGCTCCAATGGCAAAAGGCAGATTCAGCACGTGAGCAATGACGACTCCTGGTGTAACAGAATGAGAGACAGCATCACCCATTAATGCCCAACCTTTGAGGGTCATATAACAAGACAAAAATGCACAAACCAAGCCAACAAAAGCACTTACTAAAATTGCCTTAACCATGAATTCATATTGCAACGGTGCAACAAACCATTGCCAAATTAATTGAATATCCATAGTTATTTTTCCTCTATTGAGCTATTAATTTTACGTGAGTGAAGGGGAGAAATACCACCGAAGGTACGACTCAGGTTTTCTTGAGTAAAAACTTCCTCAGTTGGACCATAAGCGAGAACTGTACGGTTAATTAAAACTACCTGGTCACAAAAGGTAGAAATTGAGGTAAGGTCATGGGTTGAAATTAAAATAGTTTGACCTAATTGGCGTAACTCTAGCAACAGGTCAATCATGGCTTTTTCTGTAGTAACATCAACTCCTGTGAAGGGTTCATCTAATAGCATGACCTTACTTTGTTGAGCCAAAGCACGAGCGAGGAAGGCACGTTTTTTTTGTCCGCCGGAAAGTTCGCCGATTTGGCGATCGCGTAATTCCCACATTTGCACTCGTGCCAAACTTTCTCGTACAACTTGTTTATCAAGCGCCTTGGGAATTCTGAGCAAATTCATATACCCATAGCGCCCCATCATCACCACATCCCAAACACTTACAGGAAAGTTCCAATCTACTTCTTCTGATTGCGGTACATAAGCAACTAAGCCTTGTTTTTGCACTTTGCGGATTGGCAAACCATCAATCAAAACTTTTCCTGTAACTGGAGTAACAAATCCCATAATTGCTTTAAATAACGTCGATTTGCCGCTACCATTCATGCCCACTAATCCACAAATACTATTAGAAGCAAGTTCTAAATTAGCACCATGTAAAGCTATTTTGCCGTTGTATGCTACCGTGATATTTTCGACTTGAATACTAATTGAATTCATAATTTTAGTTGGTGTCATGAAAATTATTTATTACTTACCTTAAACTGAAATAAAGTTAAACTCATCTTTTGATCGCTAATTTCCTTTTAAACCTTTGATTAAAGTATTGACGTTATACTCTAGCAGTTTAAGATAAGTTGGTGCGTTACCATTAGCGGCTGATAGTGAGTCTACATAGAAAACGCCACCAAATCTTGCTCCCGTCTCTTTTGCCACTTGCTGTTGCGCTTTATCACTGACTGTATTTTCACAAAACACGGCTGGGACGCGATTTTCCTTGATTAGATTAATCACTTTACTAACTTGTTGAGGAGTTCCTTGTTGATCGGAATTTACTGCCCAAAGGTATCCTTCTTTTAGTCCATAATCACGGGCTAAATAGGAAAAGGCTCCTTCACAAGTAATCATATAACGAGTGTTTTCGGGCAACACAGAAAGGTTTGTTTTTAAGGTGTTGTCTATATTTTTTATCTGCTGACTATAATTAGCGGCATTGGTGTTGTAAGTGTCTGCATTGGCTGGGTCTATTTGTATTAATGCTTTACGGATATTCTCAACATAAATTAGGGCATTTTTGGGCGACATCCAGGCGTGAGGGTTGGGTTTATTTTGATAAGTTCCTTCTGTAATGGAAATGGGTTGAATGCCCTCGCTGAGGGTGACTTTGGGCACGTTTTTTAGGTTTCCGTAGAACTTCTGCGCCCAGCGTTCTAGCCCAAAACCATTATCGAAGATGGCGTCAGCTTTTTGGGCTTTAATCAAGTCGCTGGGAGTTGGATCATAACCATGTATTTCGACGCCTTGTTTTGTCAAAGATTCAACTGTCGCTTTGTCTCCAGCTACATTTTGAGCGATGTCAGCTAACACGGTGAATGTCGTTAAAATCTGCTTTTTGTTTTGGGTTTGTGGGGCAGAGGATATTTCTGGAGTAGAAAAGGGTGATGAGTTTGCCTGGGTTTGAGGGTTGGTAGCTTGGTTACACCCGCTTAAGCAAAGTCCGAAGATTACTCCCGAAGCGATCGCTAATCTACGACCAAACTGCCCTCTCTGCCTCGAAAAATTGCTTTTGTCTATTAAATTCATTACTTCCCACTAATTTTCATAATCTTCTCATCTTTCCTTAAAAAATACAATGAGAAGATTATGAAAATTAAGGGCGACTGCTTTGTAGGCTAGCATTCTGGGAGAGAATAAGTGACTGATTGTGGGTAGGCACTAAGGCTTCCTTAGTCCAGACGATCAAGGAACAACTGAAGCAATCATCTGGTCGCTTATACTTAGATGTTGATGCTCAAGACATCAGCAATCATTCTCATTGTGCAGAGGATGTCGTTACCTGAATGACAACCCAACCCTCCCTGGATGACATTCCTCTTTTGGAGAAGATCGCCAAGCTCGATCAAGTTGCTTTATCTGAACTATACGATCGTTATGCCAGAGTACTCTACGCCCTGTCCTTCAAAATTTTAGGTTCAGCGGAAGAAGCAGAAGAAGTAGTTTTGGATGTTTTTAACCAAGTTTGGCGTACTGCTGGGCGCTACGATGCTCAACGAGGACGAGTTGATACTTGGTTATTTATGCTTGCCCGGAGTCGAGCGCTTGACAAACTGCGTGCCTTACAAAGGCTGACAAAAGCAGCAACTGCCTCGGTGGATGCCGCTAAAATAAGCTCCAACTCAAGCTGTAATCCAGAGGAAAATTTACTAATTTCAGAGCGTCGCACTCAGGTTTTAGCCGCTTTGAGCAAGTTACCCCAAGAGCAACGAGAAGTTCTTGAATTAGCTTACTATAAAGGACTTACTCATGTTGAAATTGCTGCTCAAACAGGTAAATCTTTAGGTACAGTCAAAACTCGAATTCGTCTGGGATTGAGCAAATTGAGAAAAGCTTTAGGTTCTCAAGAGCTAGACCATTAAAGCCAAAAAAAAGGCTAAAGGGATGAATTATACAGATTTTTGCGAACTTGCACCCTTGTATGTTCTTGATGTTTTAGATCAAAAAGAGCGTCTTTTGGTTGAACATTACCTCGCTCAGGTTCCAGAGAGTGAGGCAGATCTTGAGCAGTTGCGTGATGCAGCAATGGCAATTTCCTACGATGCTCCTGAGTTGCCATTACCGGATGATTTGAAGACGAGGCTATTTGAGCAGATAGCTGATCAAAATGTGGTTCAAAATCATCAGTCTGTCACTCCTCCAAGGCTAGCTAATGATTCACCCATGTTTACAGTAAGAGCGGCAGATCTAAACTGGCAACCTCATCGAGTGCCCGGAGTTGCGATCGCCATACTCTACGAAGATCCGATTCGACGTGAGATTGTCTGTCTACTTCGCGCCGAAGCTGGAGTCTATTACCCATCACATCGTCACGCCAGCACTGAGGAGATTTTTATGCTGGAAGGTGATTTGGTGGTTGATGGGCAAGTCTATGGTGTGGGTGATTATATCCGATCGGCTCATGGTACGTTTCATGCTCCCCATACCAAAACTGGCTGTATGTTTTTTATTCGTACTTCTCTAGATAATGAGATTCTTAATTAAAGTTATGGAATTTTGTAACTAAATTTACAGCAATTTCTAAGCTTTCATCTGCCTAAAGCAGTGAGTCCAATCTCTATCTGTAGCATGGTTAATCGACAAGTCGCATTTTATTAAAGTTTGTAACAAGGCGGTAATAAAGTTACCTCAATAACTGAGAAATCAGCCGTTTTAAAAAACTGAACTATTTGGAGATTTTAGATGACATTTGCCACAGATGATTTGACCAAAAAAGCGCTAGAATCCTTTGAGAGCTTTGATGTTGATACTAAACTCGGCTTGCTGTGGTTTGGTTACAAAGATATCAAAGACCAACTGACGCCAGCTAATGCCACCTCAGCACAAGAAACTGCCGAAGCTTTGTTTCATCAAATTGAAGCTTTGCCGCAAAATGAGCAGCTACAAGCACAACGCGATATTGTTAGTGGTGCAGATACTGATATTAGCCACTCCTACAGCTCTTTGAGTTCTAGTGCTAAGTTGGATATCTGGCTGCGCTTGGCTCAGGCAATGGACAAAGGTACAGTTATTCAAGTGCCTGATGATTATGAATTGCCCTCCGAAACCAAAGAGTTTGTTGAGATGGTTACTCAACTCGACTTTGAGCAGCGGATTAATTTCATGCGTAGTGGCGTAGTCGCAATGGGCGTAAAATCTTAAGTTGGTTAGTTTCCAACTGATAGCTTGCTTCTCAAAAGTGAACAGTAAATCAAGCTTTTTTACTGTTCACTTAACTGCCAATTGTTATTTCTCCGTCATCGTCCAAGAGCCATCCCAGTTATCTGGCGGCGCCGACTTCAACCAATGCTGACAACGAGCCATGTGCATATCAGCAGGCTTGTCATTGGGATCAATTTCTAATGCTTGGGCAAATGAAGCAATTGCTATAGCAAATTTACGATTTAGATAAAGTTCGCGTCCTTTTTGATAATATTCAATCACCCGTTGTTTCTGCTCAGAAAGTGGCTCAGAAATTAAACCAATCAGTTCATAAATTGATACGGGTTGGTTTTTGCCCTTAACGCGAATTTTGTCAAGTTCACGCACACAAATCCTCTCAGCACAGGGTTTAAAAGTATGTTCGCTGATGATGATGTCGCAACCATATTGTTTGCTGGCACTTTCTAAGCGAGAACCCAAGTTTACACCGTCACCAATTGCTGTAAACTCCATACGTTTACTAGACCCAATGTTGCCACTAATCACACTATCAGAATTGATGCCGATGCCAATTTTAATCGCTACTTTGTTGTTGGAAACACGACGAGCATTAAAATCTTCCAAACGGTGGCGCATCTCTAAAGAAGTTTGCACCGCTCTCCAGGCGTGATCTTTGAGGGGTAGAGGTGAACCAAATACCGCCATAATGGCATCACCGATGTATTTATCGAGAGTACCTTTGTGCTTAAAGATTGCCTCTACCATTGACTCAAAATATTCGTTGAGCATTCCGACAACTTCTTCAGCTTCTAAGCTTTCTGTCAAAGCAGTGTAGCCACGAATATCAGAAAACAAAATACTAACGTCTTTGCGATCGCCTCCTAATTTAGCATCATCCAGTTTTAGTAACTCTTCTGCCAATTCTTGAGTCATGTAGCGATACATTGTACTCTTGAGCCGCTTTTCATCGCTAATATCTTCCATAACCACCAGTGCGCCTCGTACCTTATTCTCATCAGCCGCATCAGCAATCGTATTAACCGACAAATTCACACTACGTTGTTGCTCATTGCCTTTAGATAATAAAGTTTGATCTGGGTAATATTGCTGGCGTGATCGAGCGTCTTTAAGAGCGATAGCTGTCTCAAACCATCGGGCAAACTTATTACCTTCTCGCTTATCTTTATCCTCAACTTCAATAATTTTGCTAATCAATTCCCCTTCTAGGCGTACATTAGCATCCAAACCTAATAACTCTCTGGCACTCTCATTAACGGCAATAATTTTGCCTTCTTTATCAGTAGAAATTACGCCATCAGAAAGACTCCGCAAGATATCGCGTTGCATTTGTTCTTGTTGTTTGACAGTGGCAAACAGTTTGGCATTTTGCAAAGCTACCCCAGCTTGAATATTAAACGCCTCCATAAATTCTTGGTCGGTGCGATTAAAACTAGCTCTCCAACATTCTGGAGCTTCGGGCCAACAAGTTGGGTCATATTCAGGAAAATCGCCCTGCTTTTGTTTATTAATTAATTGTGTCACTCCAATCAATTCATTATCAGCATTAAAGACTGGCATACACAATAAGCTACAAGTCCGATACCCTGTCGTCTGATCGGTTTCTTTGGACTTGTCCGAGTTGTCATCTTGGTACAAATCGAACCCAATATTTACAGGAGTGCCTGTTACGGCAACATTCCCGGCGTATGAGTTCTGATCGATTGGCAGGCGCATTTCTTTTAAAGTGCCGTTAATCGGTAATTTTGTCCACAAGTCACCCCGATCATGGTCAATTAACCACAGCGTACTGCGATGAGCATTCATTAATTTTTTTGCTTCATCCATCACCTTGCCAAGGGTTTCTTCCAAATCTAAGCTGCTTTTGCTTAGGGAATTTGTGGCTGAAATTAAAGCTTGAGCAGCACGTTGTCTTTGGGTTGCCCGTCGTAAAGATTGAGAAGACTCTAAAATAATCCGAATTGAAGGAGCAAAATCTTCAAAATCTCGTTCATCTTGCTGGTTAAAACCACTCTTTTCCAGTCTTTCCTCTAAGGATGCGTCTGGGTTATAAGTTGTTTTTAATTTATTTAAAAGTTGGACAACGGCAACTAACTCACCTTCTTCATTCAACAAAGGCAAAGCTAGCATTGTATAAGTACGATATCCCGTTTCGGCGTATTGCTTTTTTGCTCCTGCTGAACGGTGCGGATCGTCAAATAAATCGTAGGGAATATTAATTATTGTTTTGGTAGTTGCGACTTCAGCAGCGATGCTGCCACGATCGGCAGGAATACGAATTTCTCGTGAGCCGCCCTTCTCGTCTTGTGCAATGATTGACCAAAGTTGATTTCTGTCTTCGTCTTTCAAAAAGATGGTGGTTGTATCCGCACCAAGCAGTTCCCCAGTTTTTAGGGTAATCGAGCGTAACATCTCGTTCAAAATCGCATCAAAACCCTGACTGTCGAGCATATTGTCCAGCATGGACAAGGTTTGATTGACGACTTTCAGTTTGGTTTGGACTTGATGAGCAACGTCTTTAAAGTTGTCTGGGTTGAGAGGTGCTAGAAAGTTAGCAAAAGTTTCCCTTGCTGTTGCTAATCCACCCGTAATTGGTCGCTGTGGTTCTGGCACAGGTTTGTTTTCCACACTAGGTTGGTCTTCAACACTGGGAGAAATATCAACAGTAATGGATTCGGTATCAGCATGAGCAGACCAAGGGGAAGATGCAGCTGTCATAGCTCTTTTAGGGGGCAGAGAACATTTTCTGGCACGGTTAAAAATATTTTATAAATTTAACGCTAAAGTTTGTTGTGCCTAGTGAGCCAATTCTAGTCTATTAATCTCAGTTGATGATTAATAAATTACTGATTACTGTCTGGGTGAGAGTGATAAGCAGAATCAAAAATCAGGTAAAATCACTCCATAACGTCAATACAGCCGCTTTCTAGCTCAATTTTGCCGCCAATCACGGGCTTTTGTTAGTAGGGATTCAGCAAAGGTCATGGCTTCTTGGGCTGATTGTCCGCCAGCGAGTTGGGCGATTTCTTCGCGGCGGTGCAGGTGATTATCTAGCAAGCTGACGCGCACGACGGTGCGGATTTCTGGCACTTCGGATGAGTCAAAGGTGTCCATAATTTGCTTTTTACGTTTGTTGGATAGTTTGCCTGGGGCGACTAGCAAGGGTTGATCAATGATTTGTTTGTCAACGCGGAAGTGTCGGTCTGCCATTGCCGCAATTAAGGGTTGGTGGGTGACACAAAGGACTTGGTTGTGTGTGCTGAGTTGGTGCAGGCGTTCGGCGATCGCTTGTGCAACTCGACCAGAAACTCCTACGTCTATTTCATCAAAAATTAAGGTTCCCCAAGCTTCGGTGGTATTTGAAAAACAAGCTTTTAATGCTAACAAAAAGCGGCTCATTTCTCCACCTGATGCGGTGGCGGCGAGTGGTTGTAGTGGTTCGCCTGGGTTGGGGCTAAAGTAGAAGGTTACTTGATCGGCACCTGAGGCGGTGGGGGTAATGGGTGCGATCGCAATTTGAAATTGCACTTTTTCCATTGCTAAAGGCTTAAGTTGTGCCACCAAGCGCCTTTCCAAATCTTCGGCGGCGCTACGACGCAATCTGGTAAGCTTGCCACAGACTTCACTTAAAATTTCCTGAGACTGGCTATAAGTTTTTTCTAATTCTTCCAAAGATTGACCGTCGCCACTCAGTTCGGCAAGTTCATCGCTAAGTTTGGCAAAATGAGCGATCGCTTCGGCTAATGTGGGTCCATACTTACGGCAGATTTGTTTTAATGCCCTAATCCGATCTTCAACTTCTTGCAGTCGTTCGGGATCAGTCTCCAAACCATCTCCATAAGCATTAATTTGATGGCTCGCTTCTACTACCTGTGTCAATGCCACCGCCACCATTTCCAACAAGGGTTGCAGCCGATTATCATACAGCACCATCTCGGTTAAATTGGTTTCAGCATCGGCTAATAAGTCGGCACAAGCTTGGGCGCTGTCGTTTTGGTATAGTGCTTGATAAACTTTGTAACTTTGCTGTTGCAAATCTACGACATGGCTTAAACGTTGGGCTTCTTGTTGCAGTTGTTCGAGTTCATTTTCGTCGGTAAGGCTGGCAACACTAAGTTCTTGGATTTGATATTCAATAAAGGAAAGTCGTTGCAGGCGTTGTTGTTCAGAATGACGGCGTTTTTCTAGGGCTTTGGCGGCTTCTTGGCTTGCCAGATAGGCGATCGCTACTTGTTCCCGCATCTGTAATACTGGAGATGCGCCGTATAAATCTAGCAGTCCTCGTTGTAGTGCTGGGGCGATTAATTTGGCAGTTTGACCTTGTGCTGTAATTTCCACTAAGCGATCGCGTAGTCTCTCCATGATCTGCCGGTTCACCAACACACCATTCACACGGGATCTTGTCCGCAAATTGCCTTGATTGACCCACATTTCGCGACTACAGACCAAATCAGCTTCTTCTAGCAAATCAATCTCTTGTTCGCTTAACCATGCCAGCAATGAGCTATCAGCGCGGAATGTCGCCTCAATCAAAGACCGTTCTGCGCCAGTTCTAATCATCCTACTACTGACTTTGCCACCCAAAACCAAATCGATCGCATCTAAAATAATCGATTTACCAGCACCAGTTTCGCCTGTCAAGACATTTAAACCAGCACCAAATTCCAGTTCTAACTGGTCAATCAAAGCAAAGTTGTGAATTCGCAAAGAAAGCAGCATATTGTTCTAAATTATCTCTAGTTTTCAATTCACTCTATTTTTGGTGAGGAGATACCCCCGATCAGTTGGGAGTTTTCCTGACCTCTCAAGTTAAGGGAATGCCTCATTATTGGTATAGCAACTGGCAAAGTTCCTCTACAGGGCAGAGCTATTAAATGCTCAGAACAGTTAATACTTAAATAAAGGAATAACAGCCGAGGCTATAAATATTTGAGTTGAACAGGCTTACTGTTATGACTCATGGTTAATTGAAGCCCCTTTAGCATCCAGATAATTCCAGCTTAGATGAACTAGCTTTCGTAGTGAGTTTGAGCATTATTGTTACAATACTTTACAGAGTCGCTCCCGTCGGTCCCTAATAAATATGAATCTTAAAACAGTTTCCCCAGCTTCTCCCGAAATAGACTCAACTGTGGTGCAAGTAACCGCTGAACCTGTGGTTGAGTATGATTTAAACTCAACACCAGCGCTATCAGAAGCAGCAACAGCAAGACTTGCCCTGTTGGCGACCGAAGCGAAGCGCTACGATCCAGAGGTGATCTCGGCTCAATATCGTAATTCCCCTTTCCAAGTCTTGGGGCGAATCTTAACTATTACATTACCTTCTCTCTCCTTTGCTTTTGGCTTATGGTGGGATCGTCTTTGGAGTCGAAGTGAGAAAAATCAACGGCGTCGGGCGATTCAACTGCGGGAAATTTTAACAAATTTGGGACCAGCATATATTAAGGTAGGGCAGGCTCTTTCGACGCGACCAGATTTAGTTCCGCCGATTTTTTTGGAAGAGTTGGCGCTGCTGCAAGACCAACTGCCACCATTTCCTAATGAGGTTGCTTTTCAGTTTATCGAAGAAGAATTAGGCGATCGCCCCGAAGCCATTTATGCTGAATTGACGCCACAACCGGTTGCTGCGGCTTCTTTGGGACAAGTTTACAAAGGTAAGCTGAAAACTGGGGAAATTGTGGCAGTTAAGGTACAACGTCCTGGACTAGCACGCCTGGTTACTTTAGATATCTACATTTTGCGCCGTCTGGCTCAATGGGCACAAAATAACATCAAAATGGTGCGGAGTGACTTAGTTGCCATTATGGACGAATTTGGCGCCCGCATCTTTGAGGAGATGGATTATACCCAAGAAGGACGTAATTCTGAGCGTTTTGCCAAACTTTACGGTTATCTCCCAGATATCTATGTTCCCCGTATTTATTGGGAATATACCGGGCGACGAGTCTTGACAATGGAGTGGATTTATGGTACGAAGTTAACTAACATGGCAGCAATTGCAGAGCAAGGCATTGATGCTAGGCACTTAATTGATGTTGGCGTGCAGTGTTCATTGCGGCAACTGTTGGAGTTTGGCTTTTTCCATGCTGACCCACATCCGGGTAATTTGTTGGCAACTCCGGAAGGAAAGCTGGCTTATATTGATTTTGGCATGATGAGCGAGGTCAAGCCAGAGCAGCGTTATGGTTTGATTGAAGCTGTGGTGCATTTGGTCAACCGTGACTTTACAGGTTTGGCAAATGATTATGTGAAGCTGGAGTTTTTGACTGAGGATACTGATTTAACGCCGATTATTCCAGCTTTGGCGGATGTTTTTAATGATGCTTTGGGCGCAACGGTTGCCGAAATTAATATTAAGGTAATTACGGATAAGTTGTCGTCGTTGATGTATGAATATCCGTTCCGAGTACCTGCGTTTTTTGCCCTAATTATTCGCTCTTTGGTGACGTTAGAAGGAATTGCCATTAATGTTGATCCTGATTTTAAGGTATTAAGTCGAGCTTATCCTTATGTAGCAAAGCGTCTCTTAACTGATCCTGCGCCGCAGTTACGGACTTCCTTGAAGGATTTATTATTTAAAGATGGCAATTTCCGCTGGAATCGCTTAGAAAATTTGTTGAGAAATGCCGGTAGTGGTCAAGAATATGACCTGAATGAGGTGTTAAATCAAACCCTAGATTTTCTGTTTTCTGATCGTGGTACATTTATCCGCGAACAGTTGATTGAGGAAGTTGTTAAGGCGGTTGATGGTTATGGGCGGCGGACGTTGGATAATGTTAGTTATTCTTTGCGCGAAAGAATTGGTTTGGTGGATAAAAAGACAACCATTAAGACAGTCGAGGAAGTTCAAAGTGCGGATCATATCAGACGCATTTGGGAACTGTTGAAGGATACTCCTGGTTTTGATCCCATGCAGTTGGTGCCAATTATTCCTCAGCTACTTTTGAAACCTGAAACGCAACGTATGGGGCAGAAAATTGCTGGTAGTTTGGCACAACGGGTAATTGCGCGGATGATTCGTGAGGCATTGCTAAAGGATGCGCCCCAGGATATTGCTCAAAATGGTCGTAAGACAGCCCCTGCACCGAAAATTATCTTACCATCGGCGGCTGTAATTCAATAGGCTAATTGCTCGATTTAGATTGAAGAGGATTGTTGATGGTTAGCCTGCAGATGCAGGCTTTTTTGCGGGTTAAGCTTGGGCTATTATCCCTGATGGGCTGTTTTTGAGAATGTAATACAATATAGGATGATGTTTATAATCTGTTACTCTTTTGTTATGCAATTGATCAGCGCTAGTTGATAGCGCCAAGCTGCATGAGTCAACTTAGTACGAGATAACTACTGCATAAGTGGTAGTAAATTAGTAGATAAGTTGGTGCAGCGTTTTCACAATTAACTTTTGCAGGAAATGGTATGATGCACTACCGTATTAAACCCCTAGCTACAGGCTATCGCCTGACAATTTGGGAACCAGCACCACTCACTTCTAACCGTGTGCATCCTTTTTACTTCAAGTTGAATTTCACGATTCTTTATCCTCAAGAGGCAGAAAAAATCTTGAATATGATTCCAGGACAAAAGGTTAAGGCTGTCAAATCTAATTCTGTTTCTGGTAAATTAGCGGTATCAATTTAATATTTCATTGCGTAATAAAACCCAGTCTAGTGCTGGGTTCAGTAACTATTTTTAGCATTTAAGTAGAAACGCGATTTCTAAAAGTGCTGTACTACTAGAAAATAACAAATTTGTTAGCTTGCTTCTGATATGTAGCAAGCTTAGGTTTATTGCTCAAAACTCAAAGCTTTCAGATAGAATATTTCAACATTGGAAAAAAATTTATCTCAATTAGACGCAGTAAATTATTCTACCAGCAATATTGATTATAGTTTTTGTTTAACTTCTAGCTCTTATTTGGTTTTTCAACATCAGCCGTAAAAAAAGCTTCTACCAATGACCAAATAAACCAGCAAACTCCTAATCCTAATAATAGCAGCATTAGGGGTGCGAGTCCTGCAAAAGGAGCAAGTATCAGCATCATTAATAATCCAATTAACAAAAGTTTGATTATAGGATTGTTCATCTTGACTTTTCCTGATTGATTTACTTTATTATTTCATTGATTACTGGGTTGATTCCTCTAACGAAAGAAGTAAATTATGAAAAAAAACGATTTAGAGTTTTATGACTTGAGTGCTGAAAATTGGTGGAGCCCACAGGCAAAGATTTTTGCTCTTTATCATCTTAATCCACCGCGCTTTGAGTTTTTTGACCGTTATATTAAAAGTTGGCAAAATTTGAAAGTGCTAGATGTGGGTTGTGGTGGTGGATTTACTTGTGAATTTATAGCACAAAAAGGGTCATTTGTGTCAGGAATTGATCAATCTCAAAAATGTATTGTTAAAGCAGAAGAACACGCTAACAATTCTGGACTTAAGATTAATTATCTACGAGGATTAGCTGAGAAAATTCCTTTTAGTAATAGTACTTTTGATGTTGTAATCTGTGTTGATGTTTTGGAACACGTTGCCAACTTACCTCAAACTGTATCAGAAATTAATCGAGTTTTGAAGCCAAATGGTTTATTTTTATTCGATACTATTAATCGCAACTTTAAGTCAAAAGCTATTATGATTTGGTTATTAGAAAACTTGCTTAAAGAAATTCCTCAAGGTGTTCATGATTGGCATAAATTTATTCAACCAAAGGAACTTCAAGAAATTATGAGAAATCAGGGATTTATAAATATAGAAGTTAAAGGTTTCGACTTATTTGGCAATAATTTATTTCAAAATATTTATGCTTATCTACTTTATAAAAAGACAGGTGGATTTAAAGCAAAAATTAGTAACAATATTGATTTGATGTATATTGGTAAAGCCGTAAAAATTGCTCAATAACTACTAGCTATACTTCTTTTTGTAAAGGATATTGAGAAGCTACTGCGGCTGACCATTCCCACATCGAACCTGCATAGTTTTTGACATTAGTAAAGCCTAATTTAGTTAGTACAGCCACAAAAAAGCCGGACCGTATACCACCAGTACAATAGGTAACAATTGGCGTATCTGTGGTAATTTCTAGGTTGTTTAATTTAGCAATAATTTGTTCGCTTGGTAATAAGTATCCTTGTTTATCTAGTAAGTCTTTAAAGTGAAAATTAATAGCATTGGCAATATGTCCTCCTCGTTGTTCACCGTAAGGGGTAGCACCTGCAAATTCTTGTGGTGAACGTGTATCAATTATCTTGAGTTCTGATAGATTTTGAGTTAAAATATTATCTTGAAGTTCATCTTTTTTCATAGTCCAAAAATTATTTTTTTTAATAACAAAATCTCCTAATGGTGGTTTAGTTATATCTAAAGTAATGGGCACGATTTTGGTAAGTGCCGCCTCCCCACCATCTACAAAAGCAGCAAATTGATGTCCTAAAGTGTGTAACATCCAAACAATTCTGCCATCTTCACCAAAATAACAAGGAAAAGTCGGATTGCCAATTACAATTACTGGTTTGTTATTAAAAATTCCCAGTTTTCTTATTTTTTCTTCTAGAATTTGTGAATTTTCAATTAGTTTACCTTTCTGAAAAGATGGTTGTGAAAATTGTTTCCAACTAATATGTATTGCCTCCGGTACATGACCAATTAGCCAGATTAAGACATTACGTGAATCGAGAATTGTTGCACCTTCGTCGATAAGTTTTTTAGCTTGTTCTGCACTTATTATCCATTGAGATTGGTATAATGTTTGTTGCATTTTTATATTAAACTAAGCGCTTGAGAAAAATTACCGGGCAAAGGATGATCAACTTAAAGGGAATGATTAAGTTTGGTTTAATAGTCCGCTCTTCAAATAACAAATATTACACATTTAATTGCTTACTTAAAAGCTCTTGCAACTCTCCTAATAATGTGTCAACATCTTTACCAACTTGCTCAAAACAAACAGCAGGAATAGGTTCCGGTTCAAACTGAATTAGCTTAATTTGATCATTGCCAATGCCAATAATTAAAACTTCTTTTTCAGGTTGATGAGCATCGACAATTCCCAAAACTTCTTGTAACTTATTCTCAGCTTTGCGATTTAATTCTTCGATTGAACTTTTGGGGCAGTAGACAAAATGTGGCGTTGGTTGCAAATCAATACCGATGGTTTCCTGATTTTCTCCCATTTCCAGATATAATCCCCAAGACAATGCCGCAAGCTCTAACTTATGCTCATTAGCAAACCTAGCAAGTTGGTATTTCCACTGGTCTTCTGCTCTTTCTGGTTGAGGCTTACCAAACATGATCATGGTCTATATTTCATCCTAGCAACCGATTTATTTTATACCCGATTGTACGCGCCAGAGACTCGCATAAATGCCTTGTTGCTCTAGCAATTCTTCATGTCGTCCTTGCTCGACCAACTTGCCATATTCCATGACATAAATACAATCAGCATTTCTGACAGTAGAAAGACGATGTGCGATCGCGATCGTGGTACGATTAACAATAATCTTTTCTAACGAGCGCTGAATTGCCGCTTCCGTCTCGTTATCTACCGCCGAAGTTGCCTCATCTAGTATTAAAATTGGTGGATTCTTCAATACCGCCCGTGCAATTGCCACTCGCTGCCTTTGCCCACCCGACAACTTCTGCCCACGTTCTCCGACAATTGTGTCATAGCCTTGGGGAAGTTGCATAATAAACTGATGCGCCTCACCAATTTTCGCCGCTGCCATAATTTCGGCTAAAGTAGCGTCAAACGTCCCATAAGCAATATTTTCGGCAATCGTACCATGAAATAAAAAGACATCTTGGCTTACTAAACCAATACAGGAACGCAAATCTTTTAGCTTCAAGTCCCGCAGCTCAATACCGTCAAGGGTAATAGTACCCCCTTGTACTTCGTATAACCTCAATAATAACTTAACCAAAGTACTTTTGCCAGAACCCGTAGAACCAACAATAGCGATCGTCTTTCCTGCCGGGATATCCAAATCAAGATGCTCAAGAATCGAACTGCGCCCGCTATAAGCAAAAGTCACATCCCGTAATTCCAAATGCCCTTTCACCTGAGCAACTGGCAACGAAATATCGCCCGAATGCATCTCAATTGGCGTATCTAACAAATTCATCACCCGATTTGTAGACGCCATAGCCCGTTGATATTGGTCGAAAGTTTCCCCCAAACGAGTCAGGGGCCAAAGCAAGCGCTGTGTTAGGAATACCAACACACTGTAAGTCCCCACCGACAACGTACCTGCCACCGCTTCCATGCCGCCATAAAGCAAAAGCGCCATAAAGCCAAACAAAATTAGTATGCGAATTAAAGGCACGAAGGCTGAACTCAGAGCGATCGCACGACGGTTACTTTGGCGATAAGCTTGGCTTTCTGCGGCAATGCGTCCAATTTCATAATCTTCGGCGGTAAAGCTCTTAATTGTGGTAATGCCTGTCAGATTATTCGATAATTGCCCATTCAGCAAACCCACCTTCTGCCGCACCTCGGCGTAGCGTGGGGCAAGACGCCGCTGAAAGGCAACGGAACCCCAAAGCACAAATGGGATAGGTAGCATCGCCATCCAAGCCACGCTGGGAGCTAAAATAAAGAAGGCTCCTCCAATCACAATTACTGTTGTGACAACTTGCAGGACTTCATTTGCACCATCATTCAAAAATCGCTCTAATTGGTTGATATCATCGCTGAGGATAGACATCAAACCGCCTGTACTGCGTTCTTCAAAATAAGCTAATTCAAGTTCTTGTAAATGGCTATAGGTATCAATTCTCAAGTCATGTTGAATTACCTGTGCTAGGTTACGCCAAAGCCAAGAGTAGGCATATTCAAAGATTGACTCTAAACTAAAAACAACAAAGCTGAGGAAGCTAAGTACCAAAAATTGCTCAAAGACATCCTTTATGCCCAACTGAGCAATTAACGAGTCTTCTTTTTTGACAACTACATCTACTGCCGCACCGATTAAAGCTGGTGGTGCTAAATCAAAGATTTTATTAAGAATTGAACAGCTCACCGCTTGCCAAAGTCTGAGACGATATTTATGTCCGTAATTGAGCAAGCGCAGCAAAGGCGGTGATGACCTGTGTGATTTTTTGCTGATTTTAGTGAGATGCGATCGTGTGAATACTGTAGACACCTTGCTTAACCCTGAAATTTTCACTTAATTACTTTATTGCATGAAATAAATGCGAATCTGGCATTTTGTCCTACCTAAGCTTTGGCTAAAATCAAGAAGTAAATCTTGAGACTTAGGCTTTTTTCTTCAATGAGCAACAGCTTCTTTTAGCCGATGTTTTTTATTTGTCAAGACTTTGATCGCTATTTTTGATAATTTGCTATAAAAGGTTTACTTTTCATAAAAAACTAAAAAAATTACATCTATCTGTTGGCAGACATTTGTAGTTGCAGATAGGATATTACATAAGGATAACGACAGTACTTACGCAAAACCTTTAGAGGTATGGCTCCAAAAAACATCAAGATTAGGTTTCCTTTGTGGCAGTTTCTCAACCAGCCACTTTTTAGTCCCACGAAAAGGCTGGTACTCAATCCCACCCTCTTTGCGACTCTCTATAGAATCCAACTTTTAGAGCGTTGTCTGGCAAAAGAATCTAACTCTAAAGGACATCACCGTAACTTGTAGACTGCCGCAGTTTCCAGCAATTTTAACCAAAATTTCAGCTCTACTTCCTTCAGAGGTAGAGCTACAGTTTAATTATTGCGATGGGCGTTACTGTAATGAATTCTAGCACCAGCCCACTGTAACTTTTCTCGTAAAGTTTGGTAGTAGGAATAGCTAGCACGCAAAACCACAAACTTGGCATAACAGTCTGCCATCCGCACATCAACACGTTGTCCGGGCCAAATTGAAGTAGCTAAAACACCATCCATCCAGAGTTTGGTATTAAGTTCATAATCAGCTAGGGGCCAGACACTGACAACTGAACCAGGAGGCAGGACAATAGGACGACTAGAGAGACTCAACGGACAAATAGGCGTGACCACCATTGCTTCCATGCCATCGTGTAAAATCGGTCCGTTGGCTGAAATTGTATAACAAGTTGAACCCGTTGGTGTGGCAATAATTAAGCCATCACCTTGATATTGATCGACAACTTCCCCATCAATTTCCATCTCTAGGATCGAAGTAATCATCCGATCGGCAGATGCGGGTTTAATACACATTTCGTTGAGTGCCAAAAAGCGATCGCTTTCTGGCGTCATATTAGTTCGATCACCTTCAAAAACCGCAGCTTGTACCATCATGCGTCTTTGTAAGGCATAGCGGTCTTCAATTAACCTGTCCCAAATTTTCTCAGTATCCTGAAATTCTTCGATAGGTTCCGTCAAAAAGCCCAAATGTCCACCCACATTCACCGCCAAAATGGGGATACCTTCTGGCGCCAACTGTCGCGCTGCGGTTAGTGCCGTGCCATCTCCTCCCAAAACCACCGCTAAATCAATTTGACTAGTTGCCGACGCCAAAAAAACCGGATAAGGGTTATCTTTGGGACCACTCGGACCAATTAAAACATGACACTGACGCTTTTCGAGCTGTTTAGCGCATTTTTCTGCCCAACTTTTGCCTTGGGAGTCCCCAGCTTTGTGAACAATGATGACTTGTTTTAGCTGCACGTTGACCTCATTTCTAAGCCTTTTTGCGATCGCCTTTTAGAAATCTACCCAAAGTTTGAGCATTCAAACCTGTCTAGACTGTAAGCAAGCTATTTCAGACACTTGGCTGCTTTACCTCTTTAAGTATGAACAATCTCAGTTCTTGGTGAAGCAGCAAGCCTTGCCAAAAACTAAATAATCACAAATTCAAGCTTCATGCGTCCGATTACGAGAAACCTGTGTTACCATCTGGGAAAATATTCTCTTAATTTCGATCACCAATGGGCAAGGTTCTGGTGTTAAACGCCTCCTACGAACCGCTTAACATTACCAACTGGCGACGGGCTGTTGTTTTGTTGATCAAAGGGAAAGCGGAGCAGGTGGAACATAACGGTAAATACGTCTATTCAGAGTTCCCGCTCCCGACAGTCATTCGGCTGCGTCATTATGTTCGGGTTCCTTACAAAGAAATTCCTCTCACCCGTCGCAATATCCTCCATCGAGATAATCACTCTTGTCAATACTGCGGCTACACCGGAGATGATTTAACTTTAGATCATGTGATTCCACGTTCTCGACTAGGAGGCGACACCTGGGAAAACATGGTTACCGCTTGTGTCCGTTGTAATGTCAAAAAAGGCAGCCGTACACCCAAAGAAGCTAATATGCTTTTGCGGCATCAGCCTCGCAAACCCTATAGCAGTCTTCATTTTGAAGTTGCCAAACACGTCAAAGGCGGCTTACATCAAGAGTGGCGTAAGTATGTAATAGGTGTTTAATTTGAGCATTGTCAGCAGAAATCAAGGTAGGCAAGATTATTGAGTGGGCGGAAAATACGCAAGCTTAAGTGGTGTTGGGTTTGGGTGTAGTTTTGCGACAATAAAAGGTAGTTGCTCATAAAGTCAACTGTCAGTCTCCTCTTCGGATCATCAAGACGGCGCTCTTGAGAACAACAATTACCCTCTTCACAACTTGAAATGCCATCCAACTCACTCATTCCCCTTAATCCTTCATCAGACGCGGCTTTACCTAACCAAAAAACAGTTACTGAGGCTGCAAAACCAACGGAGAAGTTACCAAAAGATGTGACTAGCAGCGGCAACTTGCGCGATCAACGTTGGCTAGAAGCGTCAACAGAGCCAAAAATCGCAGAATTGCGACAAACTTTAGAGCGTCACAGCAATGAGCGTCAATTGATTGTCATCCAAGATTTTCCTGATCCAGATGCTTTATCGAGTGCTTGGGCGTATCAGCTCATTGCCCAGCAATATAACATCCAATGCGAGATTGTTTATGCTGGTACGCTTTCTCACCAAGAAAATATTGCTCTGGTGAAGCTGACAAGTTTACCCGCCAAACGCTGGGCTATCCAAAACTTAAAAGAACGAGATTTATCGCTGTATCAAGGCTGTGTATTAATTGATAATCAGGGGACTACCAGTCAGTTGATGCCTTTTATAAGACAAGCTGGCATCCCGATTACAGCATTAATTGACCATCATAGCGCTCAAGAAGACCTGCAACCAGAATTTGTAGACATTCGCCCCCAGACACGCGCTACTGCGACAATTGTTACTCAATATCTGCAAGCGGGATTGCTAAAGTTGGATAGTAACAACAAAGAACACGTTAAGTGTGCCACTGCCTTGATGCATGGTTTACGATCTGATACTAATCGCTTGATGCAGGCACAAGAAGAAGATTTTTTGGCTGCGGGCTATCTGAGCCGTTTTTATGACTCGCAGTTGCTGAATGCCGTGCTACAAACAGCAAGATCACGTCGGGTAATGGATGTGATTGAGCGATCGCTAAAAAACCGTAAAGTCCATAATAACTTCTCAATCGCCGGCGTCGGCTACCTGCGTTACGATGACCGTGATGCCATCCCCCAAGCGGCAGATTTCTTAGTTACTGAAGAAAACGTCCACACGGCTGTCGTATATGGTATCGTTCACGATGAAGATGAAGAATTAGAAATCGTCATCGGTTCCCTAAGAACTAACAAACTCACCCTTGATCCAGATGAGTTTATTAAAGAAGCCTTTGGTCAAGATCTGAACGGACGCTTCTTTGGTGGTGGCAGGATGATGGCAGGTGGTTTTGAGATTCAGATGGGTTTCCTGGGCGGCTTTAACGACAATTCAGAATATGCCAAGCTCAAATGGGAAACCTTTGATATCCAAATTAAGCAAAAACTGTTGAGGTTAGTCAATCCTCAAGATCATTTAATCGACACCGATTAAGGAAAATACAAGTTAATTTCTGCTGTCGTTGGTTATTAATTAAGAATGACCAACGATAACCGATAACTATTGAACAGATGGAACTTTACTTAATTCGCCACGGTATTGCCGCCGCTAAAGCAGATTATGACAACGACGAAAAGCGCCCCCTAACTGAGGAAGGGCGCAAGAAAACCCAAGGCGTTGCTCAACAAATTCGCGAACATAAACTACACTTTGACATAATGCTCACCAGCCCCTTAGTAAGGGCGCGAGAAACTGCTAAAATCCTGCAAGATATGAATTTAAGTGACCAGCTTACCGAATTCTCACCACTTGCCCCCGACGGCTATATCCAGGAATGGGTTAGCTGGTTACAAGAAAGGCGACAGACTACCAATGACAAATCTATAGCATTAGTTGGTCATCAACCTGATTTGGGCAACTGGGCGGAAATTTTAATTTGGGGCAAAGCGCAAGAAAAACTAGTTCTCAAAAAAGCGGGCATAATTGGCTTAAAACTTCCAGAAACCGGAACACCGCTTAATCAAAGCCAAATATTTCTACTAACTTCTCCAAAGTGGCTGCTCTAAGGCAGAATTTGATCAAATTTGTAACACTGAAGACTAATATAGGAGTTTCAGGTTTGTTAGCCTGAGAACATTTCCAACTAAATCGGTAGCAACATGAGTGTCTGCGAGTACAAACCAGGTCTAGAAGGCATCCCCGCTGCCCAATCCAGTATTAGTTATGTTGATGGACAACAAGGCATCCTGGAGTATCGCGGCATTCGTATCGAAGAACTCGCCTCAAAAAGTACTTTTTTGGAAACAGCATATCTATTAATCTGGGGCGAGTTGCCAACAAAAGAGGAACTGGTTTCCTTTAATCAGGAAATTGGTCGTCATCGTCGCATTAAGTATCGCATCCGGGACATGATGAAATGTTTCCCAGAAACAGGTCATCCGATGGATGCTTTACAAGCCTCGGCAGCGGCATTAGGGCTGTTTTACTCCAAACGCGCCCTCGATAATCCAGCTTATATCAGAGAAGCCGTGGTGCGGCTCTTGGCAAAGATTCCCACAATGGTTGCAGCTTTTCAGATGATGCGAAAAGGTAATGATCCGGTGCGTCCCAGAGACGACATGGATTATGCTGCTAACTTTTTATATATGCTCAATGAGCAAGAACCTGACCCTCTGGCGGCTCAAATTTTTGATGTTTGTTTGACACTCCACGCCGAGCATACTATTAATGCTTCTACTTTTAGTGCGATGGTAACGGCTTCTACTTTAACAGATCCTTATGCTGTAGTCGCTTCAGCGGTGGGGACGCTGGCTGGTCCTTTGCACGGTGGGGCAAATGAAGAAGTAATTACTATGCTAGAGGAAATTGGTTCGGTAGAGAATGTTCGTCCTTATCTAGATAATTGCTTGCAAAACAAGTCAAAAATTATGGGCTTTGGTCATCGCGTTTATAAGGTGAAAGACCCACGGGCAATTATTTTGCAAAATGTAGCCGAGCGATTATTTGAAAAGTTTGGTCACGATAAATACTATGATATTGCCGTGGAGATGGAACAGGCGGTTGAGGAAAAGCTGGGACATAGAGGGATTTACCCGAATGTTGATTATTATTCGGGCTTGGTTTATCGTAAATTAGGCATTCCTACGGATTTATTTACGCCGGTATTTGCGATCGCTCGTGTGGCTGGTTGGCTGGCTCACTGGAAGGAACAACTAGGAGAAAACCGCATCTTTCGCCCAACTCAAATTTACACTGGCGAGCATAGTTCACCTTATATTGATATTGACAAACGCTAATTATAGCGATACCAGCCGATACACACTTTAGGCGAATTGTCAAGGCAGCCAAAACTCAGGTAACAAACTTTTAGTAAAGCCGCGTAAAGTTTGGTTGATATTGCGGGCAAATTGAATATGGGGCTCATCCGGCTCAATGGGTATGATATTCGCTTGAGTGCCATGCCCAAATTTTTCTATGATTAGATTTGCCGCTTCTAAACCTGTAACATAAGCCTTCTCTTGCGACCAACTGCCGTGGCGGGTGATAATCCAATCTCCACTCATCAAGACATTTTCAATACTGGTTTGTGCCTTGAGGAGGTATTGGTAGCTACCGGGGGCAAAATGAGTCACACCCTGTGCCACGCGGATCACGCTGCTATCGATAACTTTGGCGTTGGCAAAGGCTGGGATACAGGTAGCTAAGTCTCGTTGAACTTTCTCGACAATTTGCTGATCACTTAAGGGTAGTAGTTGGTTAGCGTGGTAAAAGTCAGCCTCAATTACACTACCTGGTTCATTCCGATATTCATCATGTAACTCATTCAAATCAAAAAACGTCCATCCCGTTGTTGGATCAAAGCCAAAACAGGCATTAGAAGGATGACGTATAGGAATTTTGCGATCAAACCAAAGTCTTGTTGCCATGACATCAATTCCGCCTAAGTTTGTCAAGTTTTGGAATTGGGGATAATTTTGCAAACTAGGGCTACTACTGACGATTTTTTTCATACCGCTAACGCTAACGGCAAAAATTACGGCGTCAGCTTCAAAAACTTGATCACCACAAATAACGCCTTTTGCCTGTCCGTCGTCGAGGATAATGTCATTGACCCGTTTATTGGTTAGTACTTTACCGCCAACTTTTTCGATTTGTTCTACCCAAGGTTTAAAAATCATTTCTCCCACGGTTCCCCGGCACCACACCACATCAAAATCAGGTTGGTGAGCCAAAATGAAGTAATAGAGCATTCCCAAGGCTGCAGCGGCGGAACATTGCTCACCGGGGGCAAATAAGCCGACAAGCAGCATGGGTTCAAAGGAGTCTTTATATAGTCGGGCAGAAACACCGAATTGTTTGAATAATTCACGGGCGGTTACAAAGTCGTAGCGCCACCAAGCTTCGTCGGAATTGTCGAAATCAACGACAGCATATAACAAGGGTAGGGCAGAAAGGCGATCAATTAGGGGTAATCGCTTGAACTGAGTATAAATAAAGGTGCCAAGTGGGGTAGGGAGTCTGGGCTCATTTTGGAAAATGGGCGACTCAACTTCTAAGCCGGCGGGGGAATATTGCGAGGAACGGGTAAATGGGGTGAAGGGGTTGAGTCCGAGGTTTTTTACTAGGGAAAAGATATTGCTGTAGGGATACCAGAAGCCATGTATACCGCCTTCTACAGAACGTCCGCCGGGGGTTTTCCAGCCGGCGACTAGTCCACCAGGATAGGGGCTTGCTTCTAATAGTGTGACATCGTAGCCTTGTTGTGCTAAGTGGTAGGTTGCGCCTAATCCTGCCCATCCTGCACCGACGACTACGACTCGTTTTTGTGCTGCTGCGGTCATCCGTTACCTCAATATGTTTCTTTTTTTAGGATGACATGATTGGGGGAGTTGGGGGAGGAGTGCGATCACTGTTAGAGTAGCCTTAAGATTCCTTATATATCTATCTAGAGTCAATCCTGTGGTTCCTTCAACCTGAGATTTCAACAATTAGAAGCTAATATTGCTCGAATATTTATCTTGATCGATGAATTTGAGATTGAGTTGCTTGATGAAGATAGCCCTGATCGAAGAAGCAAATATCGTCGCCGGATTGAGCGGCTGCGAGAATTAAATGCTGGCTATCAGCAGGAGTATGATGAGTTAAAGATGCAGGTCACTTGCGAAGCGTCGGAACAGATGCAGGACGTTGCTGCCGAATTGCAGCGAGTGAATACCCAGATAAATGCTCTGGGAAATTTAGTTTTAAGTAGTTATGCTGAGTTACGCAAGACCCTGTTAGCTCGTTACACTGCAACTGAGCAAACTGTAGTTGCTGCCATAACAGAGCGACTCGACCAAAACCACTTGATCACGGTGCAATTGATTCTAGATGCCTTGGAATCTAACCATATTTCAGAGGCGGAAATACAGCAATTTGTGAAAGGCATTCAGCAAATGCTAGGCGTCTTACCAGAAAAAAGGCTAGCTTTTCTTCCTGGGAAGAATGCAGTTGCTGAAGTGATTAATGATCCTGCCCTCGACGCTAAACATAAACTAAAAGTATCCTTACCAATCATCCCTTTTTTGCTAGATTATGAAGGGGAACTGGAATTGGGAGCTGGATTCAACCTAAAAGCAGCCTGGGAACGTTGGGTAGCAAAATATCGGAAGAGTGTAGGCAGTAAGCGTGGATTGTCTTGAGCAACGCAAACTTGACTTAGAAGCTCAACAGTTTGACAGATACAAACTACTCAACGAGTGTGAGCAGGACTTGATTGTTGAAGATGATCGAATAAAAAAGGGTAAGTTAACACGTCAGATTAGTCAACTTAAACAAGAAATTAAAACTTGTGATGAAGATCTCAAGTCCATAGAGCAGCAAATTCTGATTTCCCCAACAAAGTCGAAGCCCCTGCCAATTGCTCAAAATCCTAAACATCAACCAAAAAGGGAAAAGCAGAGCAGTAACAGTTATACAGAACTAATTGAGCAACCACAGGTTAAGAAACCTCGAAAAGTAAGATTCACTTGGCTTTTAATCTGTACAATCATATTCGTTACAATTACAGTTGTGGCTGCTGTTAGAGCATTTCAAAATGAATGTCAAGGAACTTTTTGTGTTGAAGCAAATTCACCTGATGGAAGAGAATTTAAGAATCCAAATAAATGCAGAGTAATACAATTCAATGCCTCTGGAAGGTGGACGTATTTGCCTGAAGTTGGGCATTCTGCAAATGGTCATCCAAAGCAGAGGTATGCTACCGATAATTATTTACTACCCAGATATCCTGAAGGTAGTTTAATTGTTCTTAGAGGAAATGGGGTATATGAATACGTTGGAATTGAGAAAAGACTATCCTTAGAGTCGAATGAAACAGTTGTATTTACCATCAACGAGGGAACTAATCCTGATTATTTTAAAGATAATAACGGTAAGTTGAATATTGAATGGCATTGCGTGGAATAGAATCTATAGCTTTTATGAAGACAAGCTAGCCATAAGCCATCACTATCAACCCCAAGGAAAACAACAGCCGAAACTCTAACCAATCTCACTTTCTAAATTAGCTAAGGATTTTTGCATCTTTTTCAGCAAGTTCAAAGCTTGTTGATAAGCCACCATTTGCCCTTGCTTACAAAAACATTGTGCACCTTTTCTTAAGTCTTCAAAAGCAGCTTGCTGATAACCTATTTCATAACGGACAACACCACGGTTAATATAAGCTTCTGCCTGATTTGGGTTGCGTTTCAAGGACTCTGTAAAGTCTTGAACTGCACTTTTGAAATCTCTTTGTCGATGACAGGCGCAAGCTCGGTTATAGTATGCCCTAGCATCACTATCATTAAGTTGAATTGCTTGGGAAAAATCAGCCATTGCACTTTGAATATTGGTGAGTGCAAAGTAAGCTAATCCTCGGTCGTTGTAGACTAATGAAGTGGCTTTTGCGTCTAATTGTGAAGAGTGCAAAGCTTGGTTATAATCAGCGATTGCTAATTTATACTCTTTCTGTTCAAAATACGCTAATCCTCGGTTGTAGTAAGCTCTGTATTCTTGGGGATTAAGAACTATGATTTGATTGTAATCTGCGATCGCTTCTTGGTAATTCCCCTGTCTATAATAAGCTAGTCCTCGATTCAGATATGATTCTATCTTGTCAGGATTTAGTTGCATTGCTTGGGTACAATCAATAATTGCTCGTTGATACTCTTCCATTTGGTTGTAAACTAGACAACGATTACTATAAGCTGCTGCCATTTTTGCATCTAGCTTAATTGCTTGGCTAAAGTTAATAATCGCTTGCTCAAACTCTCCACGAGAAGTGTTTTCTACACCCAATTTCAAAAAATCTTTGGCACTTATTTGAGTAATTGGTATTACTGCTGCTAATGCTGGTATGGTTGTTACAGGCATAAAAAATACCGCAACAAGCCCTAAGCTAATTAAGATTCTGTATAAGCGACTCATTGATTTTTATCACCAAATTATAAATAACAATTTGCTTCACCGAAGGAAAAACCTCCGGTGAATTTAATAATTGGACTAAGAAAAAAGTTTTCTAGATAAATCTAGATTAATCGCTTTATTTTGCCCAACTTTTATCAGCTTGTGCTAGCACATAAGAAGCAACATCTTCAATTTGAGCTGAACTTAAACGCCCTTTAAAAGCTGGCATCGCATTTTTGCCATTGGTTACCTGATTCACAATTGCTTCCATTGAATTCATGGCATATTTTTCTAAAGCCTCTTTTTGCAGAGTCTTATTTGCCATAATCACATTGCGTCCACCTGCATGACAGGCGGCACAATTAGCGCTAAAGATTTTTGCACCGCTTGCCTCATCAGCCGCTAAAGCTGGGCGAGTTAGGGCAAAACTAAACACAGCGCTGATCAACAGAACAATTGACAGTAGCTTTTTCAAAATGTTTCTCCTCTTCTTAAACATGGGACTTTTATTCGCAAAAGATCCTATCCCATTTTGAGATTAGAAATAAAATAACGTCAAAAGACAAGCTGTCAAACTTAGCTTGCTATTAGTCATCACTGATTAGTTGTGAGCAATGTCTTAAGTATTCAAATTAATTTGTTAGTTAGTGGCTGCAGGTACAGAAAACATTTCAGTATCTTCAATCATCTTACCTTGATAAACTAAATCTTCATGATTGTTAGTATTGAGTGTGACAGTAATCTTATGTTGCCCTGGCTCTAAATCAGCAAGATAATACCAAGAACCATAAAGTCTAGTCAGTTTTTTTCCATCTACATAAAGATGAGCATGACCTTCAGTTAGCTTACTTTCTTGATTGATTTTTTCTGGAGCAAAGCGAAAATTAGTAAGTTTTACTTCCAGATTTACGCCTTTCATAGCATCAGGATGTACAGTCAAGTCAACGCTAGGAATGGCTTGTCCTGCTGGAATCTCTACTTTTTTGTGCCCATGTGTCCCCGACATCATACCGTCAGAACTATCATTATGTGGCTCATGAGCCAGTATTTCAGCAGAAGCATTCGGGCTTCTTGCCATCGTTAAACTAACACCAAACCCTGCCAAAAATAATAAAGTAGTTGATGCTATCCAGAAACTTTTTTTCATGCTTTGATTTTGATTGAGGATAATAACTATGTTGTGTGATTAATTCTAACGTGCTTATTGCAAAATGTATTACGGAGTTCAAGCCGTGTCAAAAGACAGGCTGTCAAACTTGTTTTAAGTTTTTTTTGATATCTTTAATTAGTGATTAAATTTTAAATAGATAGTGTTAGATTTACTACTGATCATGAGTCTAGGTTTTCTAGGCAGTTTTGGTCACTGTGTGGGAATGTGTGGTCCTCTTACCGTGGCTTTCTCGCTATCTCAACAGCAGGAAACGACAAAATTAGGGAAACAATTGAGTTTTCACGGCTTGCTAAACTTGGGTAGAATTGTCAGCTATGCCTTTGTGGGTGCGGGAATTGGGGCGCTGGGTTCTGTCTTACTAGCGGGGGGACAGTTGGCGGGGATTGGCAGCAGTCTACGTCAAATCATGACGACTTTAACGGGATTAATGCTGATTTGGTTTGGAATTGTACAAATTAAACCTGACTTTTTGCCGCGTTTGCCGGTATTTCATCCGCTTCAAGGCAGTTGGCATCAGCGCTTAAGTGGGGCAATGACTAAGCTTTCGTTGCAAACTCGCTGGTGGACACCTTTTCTGTTGGGGAGTGTCTGGGGTTTAATTCCTTGTGGTTTCTTGTATGCAGCTCAAATTAAGGCAGCCGCGACGGGAAGTCTTTGGCTAGGGGCGGCGACGATGTTGGCTTTTGGGCTGGGTACAATGCCGATGATGCTGGGTGTGGGCGTTTCAGCTTCGCGACTGAGTGCTGATAAGCGTAGTCAGCTATTTCGTTTAGGCGGCTGGGTAACGCTTTCCATCGGTATTTTGACGCTGTTGCGGACTGATGCAATGGTGGATTATACGGGGCATGGTGCGCTAATTTTATTGATGCTAGCTTTGATTGCGCGTCCAGTTAGCGGTTTATGGGCGGGGTTATTGCGTTATCGTCGGGCATTGGGAGTAGGGGCGTTTGTGCTGAGTTTGGCTCATACGGCTCATATGCTCGATCATACGTTGCAATGGAATTTGGATGCTTTTTCGTTCATGCTGCCGCAGCATCAAGTGGGGATAGGGTTGGGGGCTTTGGCATTAGTTTTGATGGCACCTGCGGCGTTTACGAGTTTTGACAAACTACAGAAGGCGTTGGGGAAAAACTGGCGGTTAATTCATCTTCTGAGTGTTCCCGCTTTGGTGCTGGCGACGCTTCATACTGTGTTGATTGGTTCCCATTATTTGGGCGAGTTGGTATGGAATTGGGATAATGTGATGCGAAGTGCGATCGCTTTTCTGATTACAGCATTGGTTTTATTAATCAGATTTCCTTTGGTTTGGTCGCTATTATCTCTACAAAAATTCTACGTTGCACCAAAATAATAGCAAAGTTTGACAGCTTGTCTTTTGACTAATTAAGCAACTTCATGCAATATATGTTCGGTTAACTCAATTCCCCAAAATAAGACCGACTTTTATAATATTTAGAGGTTCTATGTTTAGCTTCAGCAAAAAAATCGGATTAGTAGTAATTTCAGCATTAATTGCCGCACCTGTAGCAGCTCATAACGTAAAAGTTTCAGGAGATGTCGCCGCAACATTTCACCTTGAACCAGGTCATAATCCGAAAGCTGGACAACGCTCTCAAGCTTGGTTTGCTCTAACTCGTCGCGGCGGAGCAATTATCCCTTTATCTCAGTGTAACTGCCAGCTAGCGGTCTTTCCAGAGCCACATAAACGAGGTTCTGCACCCTTACTGAAACCAACATTAAAAGCGATTTCTGCCGAACAATATAGAGGTATTCCAGGGGCAGAAATCGTTTTTCCAAGAGCGGGTTCTTATAAGTTGGAGCTAACTGGAACTGCGAAAAACGGCGCCAATTTCCGTCCATTTTCGCTATCTTACAATGTGAATGTCGGTTCTTAAAGTGTTATTCTTCTTCTTGTTCCTGTTGCCATTGAGCCAAAATTTGACCAGGGTTAAAGCCTCTGTACTGAAGGTAATTCCATAATCTTGCCTTAGTTTTTGGTTCAATTGAGCTAAAATCATCAACTTTATACTTTCGGATTACTTTCGCTTTCAAATCGTCTAGATTTTCGGTATCCTGATTTTCAGTTTGTGACTGCCAAACTTCGTCAAATAAATCGGCAGTAATTCCTTTTTCGCGACATTTGCGCTTAATCATCCCTTTGCCATATTTGCCTAAGTAGTAGGCAATCATGCCTTCCACCACGCGGGTATCAGATTGATAATCTTTACTTTGAAGTTCCTCAATAGCTTGAGCTATTTCAGGTTGTTCATATTTTTTTTCTTTCGCTTTTTTGGTGAGTTGATAGGCGCTGTATTCGCGACGAGAGAGAAGGTAGTAGAAATAGTCGAGGCAAGTCATTGGTTTTGAGGTTTGATGGGAGCAACTATTTCCATTTTCTTAAAAATATTGCTTTTTGACTTGTCTGTAGAATTTGCAGGGCAGCAAAAATTTAACTATTATGCTGGTTGAGAGTGGATAATAGTTAAAGTGCCTCTAAGGGCAGGCAATCTAGATAAAATAGATTACTCAGTTCTTAATTTTTGAAAGCGCTGCAACTTAAATTATTATAGATATCGCCAAAACCAAATTTGATCAGTCTTCATCTCGTGTTTCTTTTACTTCTGCTGGCATGATTTTGATTACATCATAGAATTGTTGATCAATATCAGATAAAACTAGATTATCATCAAATGCGATCGCAGAAGGTTTACCTAAATCTTCAAACATTACACTACAGTTCCAATTTAACATCAAGATGATTTCATTATTGTCTATTCCCTTAAATAAAAGAGCGGATTGAGGAATCGGTTGTTTTTGCAGTAAGTCAGGAATAATTACTTCAATTTGCTCTAACAATTTTCCCTGATCATCTGCACTATTAGGCATCAATTTAATGAATTGAACAACGGCTTCCTTGCCTCGAAAAGCAGGTATAGCATTAGCGATCGAAGCCTGAGCTTTTGTAAGTTCAAATATCTTGATATGGGTAGGTGTAGGTGTAGACGTAGGTTGCTTAGACGCTGATAAAGAAGAGTCTACTATAGGTGTATTATAAGCCTTATAACTCGATAAATCCTGCCATTGAGATAAAGTAATCATCTGCTTTCTATCCTGACTTCTCAACATAGAAAAACCTGCAAATCCTGGCGCTTTCTTGAGCAACTTACTACTCGATTTTAAGGCGGTGACCAGACTTTTTTGAGTGGAAAATGAAGTTTCGTAGATTGTCACAACTTCTACAGCCGAAGTCGAGGCATCAAAGGATAGAGCTTTGGAACTTTCACTTGCCCAGGCAGCACTAGAAAATATGAGCAGCGCCGCGAAAGCTCCAACAGAAAATAAAGCAATGTGAGCTATTTTTTGAACAAGTTTAAGCATAAAAATAATTAAATTAAATTATCAAATAGTTAATGCATCTAGAAAAAATAAAACAAAATTACCATCATTAATAACGCAGTTGCAACAATAATCGTCCCCAAAAAATCAGTGCTTATATTATGATTGTAAGCTGGCTGTAGCCAAAAGCGTAATCGTCGCGCTACCAAGGGCATGACGAATAAACTGAGAATCGAAGATGTAATTAAATTATTAGCTAACATGGCAATTTCAGGTGACCAAGAGTTGAAGATACCTAGAAAAGCAAATAGCTTAGATTGGAGCATAACAATGGGATATAGCCCTAATACCACTGCCAAAATTTGCTTCCATGTCGGCGGTCCCAAACCTACTCTTTCAAGCTTACCCGACTGGCTAGAAAACCAACCTTCTAAACCTGTTGTGAATGATTTAAAGCGGTAAGCATTAAAAATTTGCTGTCCTGATTCAACTAGACTTTTGCGATCGCTTGATTCAACCCAATTGTTTAAATGTTCCGGTGAATCGAAGTGAATAATTGAATACCATTTCACCACCGGATCTTTACATCTTAAAGGAGGACAGAGGTCTGCCTGTAGAAATCCTGGGCAATTTTTGGCTCGATTTACAAGCCGATTATGCCACATTTTGAAGGCAAGATCTTTACCTTTCAAAACGATATGTTCAGTCACAAGACTCGAATAAAAAAGTTGGTCTGTCTGAGTTGTCATCTCAATTTACAACTAGTCAATCCTCATTTATTTTGCCATCTTTTGTACAAGTTGTAGATAAAAGATGGCAAATTTAACTATTGTAAACCTATTCTCCTTTCATCGCCTTATACTCAGAAATTTCTTCAGGAGTTGGCATAAATATCTCTTTCTTCTTCATAAAAAACTCCCGCTTTTGTTCTGGAGTCATTGACGAAAACAACTCCTTTTTGGGAAGCGTTTTAAGCACCGTTGCAAGTTGGGTTTTTTGAGCTGGCGTTAGTGCTAGTGATTTGAACGCCTTACGCATACTGATTTTGCCACTTGACATCGCTGTTTCAAGCTGTTTTTCTTGCTCTGCTGTGAGAATATCTTCAATCTGTGGCAGCACTTTCTCTTTCAGTTGTGCCATTGCCTCTTTTTGAACAACAGCAAGCATGAGTGATGAAACATTGCTCAGGGGTTGTGCTTGAGCGATACTAGTAAAGCTCAGAAAAACAACCAAACTAGCCAAAATAGATAAGAAAAATCGTTTCATGGTTAATGTCCTTACGAAGATTTAATGCAAAACTTATCTGCTACAAAGGCAAGATTGTCATGTCAGCAAAAAGAAAAATACCTCACCTTAATTTCTGATTGGGTACGGATTACCTAACACTGATTTTCAGCAAATTAATGGCAAGGCTAATCTACTATTCAGCTTCAACCATAGCCTCAGCTTTAGTTACTTCTTTCGCCTTTTTCTCTTCAGCTTTGGCAAGTTCCTTAGCCTTTTTCTCTTCAGCTTTAGCCACTTCCTTTGCCTTTTTTTCTTCAGCTTTGGCAAGTTCTTTAGCTGTCTTGGCTTCAGTTTTTGCTAATTTCTTCGCCTCTTTAGCTGCCTTTTTTGCGGCTTTCTTTTCCGCTTTAGCGGCATCTTCTGCAGCTTCCTCTGCTTCTTCCTTTGCCATCTCCGTTAATTCTTCAACCTTCTCAACAGGTGACTCCACTTCAAGAACAGGCATGACATCAGCAAGTAACATAGTCTTACTTTGCTGAAAAGAAGTGAGATTAGCGGCTTGAGCAGCACGAGGTAATGTTACCGAAATGCCCATTAACAGCAGCAATGATAAGGTGGCTGCACTCAACTGACGCACAATATTTCTAAGCATAAAACTCCAAATCTCCACTTTTTAAAAACGCTAAATGAATTGCTGCAATGTGAGCAATATGGCAAGTTAAGTAAGCTGCCTGAAACGAGATCAAGACAACTATTCCTCTATTTCAGGAACCGCAACTAATGGCTCTGATGGCTTTGGCACAATTATGTTCAAAACTAGAGAACAGATGGAACCTGTAGCAATTCCCGACTCCAAAACACTTTGAACTGCAGGAGGAAAGTGATGCAATGCTTCTGGAATAAACGTCACTCCCAAACCTGCTGCCAAAGAGATTGCCAAAATCACAAATGAACGATTATCCATCTTTACTTCGCGCAAAATATTAAAGCCAGCTACTGCCACTGTGCCAAACATCAGCATCACAGCTCCCCCAAATACGGAAGTGGGAATTGCTAGCAATACCCCGCCTACAATTGGAAACAAGCCCAAGAAAATCAGAATCGAGCCAATAAAATAGCCCACATAACGGCTTCCAACTCCTGTAAGTTGAATGATGCCGTTGTTTTGTGCGGGCGTCACAATGGGAAATGAACCGAGCACTGAGGCAATTAGGGAATTGAAGCCGTCTCCCAAAATGCCGCCTTTTAATCTCTTCATGTACTGAGTTCCCTCAATCGGCTCCCCTGAAACCATTGATGTCGCCGTAATATCGCCCAACACTTCTAGTGTCAGCACAATATAGATGACCGCAAATCCGATGAAGGTTACGAAGTCGAACGACAGACCAAATCGTAAGGGAACCGGGATATTGACCAAGGGCAGCGTTGAAATTCGACTAAAGTCGGCGATACCCAAAAAAATTGATGCCATGAACCCGACAAACAAGCCAATGATCACTGAACTCATGCGGAGATAGCGGTTAGAACTGGCGCTGCAAATTCCGACGATCGCAAATACCATGATTGCTAATCCCCAGTTTTGCAAGCTGCCAAACGCTAAGGGACTATCTGGATTGGTTTTGGCGATCGCTTGTGCTTTGCCGCCCCCTGCCATATAAAACATCCCCACTTTAATTAGACACAATCCAATTAAGGTGACTGCTGTTCCTGTTACCAAAGGCGTGAAAATTTTGCGAGTTAGGTGCAGAAAGCGACTTAAAATAATTGGAATAAATGAGCCAAAGAAGCACAATCCTAAAATTAATGACAGCGTTTCTTCAGGTGTTTTACCCGATTTTAGCGAGGTTGCCACAACGGCAAGCATCGGAGTCACAAAAGCAAAACTCGTGCCTTGAACCGCTAGTAGTCCAGACCCCACCGGACCCAAACGATGTACCTGAATCAAGGTGCCAACGCCAGAAACAAACAAAGACATCCCCAAAATGTAGGCAGTTCGGTTAGAGTCTAGTCCAAGTGCACCGGTGATCAACAAAGCTGGAGTTACCACCGGAATAAAAATTGCACAAACGTGCTGAAAGGCAACAAACAATGCCTCTTTGAAGGGAGGTCGATCGTTTAACCCATAAAGTAACTTGGAGCGAGTTTGAATTGTGTTCTCACCTGTGCCGTGAGTTTCCGCGTGTGCCATCGACCATCCTTAAGTAGAAGTGTTTCTTGAATACGCTTAATTAGCGTACTGCCCAACTTTCCGGTAGCTTTACCGCAAACCCTGCTGCAAAAAGATCTTCATCAACTTTGCCTTCTTTGGACTTTGTATACTGTATACTAAAATACTTTCTATTTATGTATAACCAAAGACACAACTATTTTGAGTCTGTGGGTAAACTGCTGAATGCAGAAGTTCTGGAAATTATCTTGCTAATGTCAGGACATCTAGATAGTTTCACCTGCTCCAAACCCATACCAGATAAATAAAGGAGGAAGCAATGACGGTCGCTCCACGCAGCAATGAGACAACTAATTTCAGTGCTTTTTTGATTAGTGATGGACCTGCGGGATTTTTATTGAGTTGGGTTGCAGGGTTTGTTGATACCTCTGCTTTTATTATTCTGTTCGGCATTTTTACCGCTCACGTCACGGGCAATATTGCCTTAGCTGGCTCGTCTTTTGTCAGGGAAGATGCCGAAATGACCATTACTCGCCTGCTAATGCTGCCGATGTTTGTCCTGACTGTTGCCCTCAGCTCATTGTTGGCAAGGTATGCACGTCGCAAGCAGTGGTCTGTATTTGCCGTGTTGCTGACTGCCGAGGCGATCGCTCTAAGCATTTTTCTAATCATTGGCACTCAGCTATCACCAGCTTTATTACTGGATGTACAAGAAGAATACATCTTGCCAATTGGGATGTCTGGGGTAGTGGCAATGGCAATTCAAAACGCTTTAATGAAAGAAGCCAAAGGCGTGTTCAAAAGTTATATTCCCACTACAGTAATGACTGGAAACACCACTCAACTGACAATTGACTTGGTACAGTTTTTGAGTGCTAAGTTTTCTGCTGCCAGTGAAGCTGCCCAACTAGAAGCTGCAGAAGCTTGGGAACGCATGAGTCGGTTTATTCCCGTGATTATCGGTTTTGCATTGGGAGGGCTTGCCGCTGCCTTTTTCATTTTAGTCTCAGAGTCGTGGTGGAGTTTGACTTTTCCTCTGGTAATTATTTCAATATTAGCGATCGCAGCTTATGTTGACCACGCCCGTCAATCATCCGCCTCTTAAAGTAATTTTCTTTTTAATTGTATCTGGTTTGGTAATGCCAAATCCCTACAATAAACTTAAATGAATTAAAGTGTATGAACCTTGAATTACTCGACTCTCAAACAGTATTACTAATCGCAGCGATCGCAGTTGCTTTCTTACTCATACGATTGTTTTTAAGAATATTCAATGTTGGACTTGGACTGATTCTATCCATTGTAGCGATCGCCCTAATCTTACAGTACGGATTTGACATTAACCCCAGAGAATTATGGTATGAAGTTAGCCGTCTTCCTCAACATCTGTTGCGACTAGCAAAGAACTTTGGCTAATTCAACTCAAACTCTAAAAAAATTAAATTCTTATAAACTTCTTAACGAGTGCTGCCGATGTTGCTCTCAAAGAAGACCTCAAGCAATGCAAGAAGATTGCCACTAAACTAACTGACCATATTCTAACTTAATTACTCGGTCTGCAAGGTAAAAATAACGGTCATCATGACTAATTACTAGCACAGTTTTACCTCGCTGTTTAAGTTCTGGCAAAAGTTGTTTGTAGAAGATTTCCCTAAAAAATGGGTCTTGGTCAGATGCCCATTCATCAAATAAGTAAATTGGTCGGTCTTCCAGGTAAGCTGTTAGAAGAGCCAGACGTTTTCGCTGTCCTTGAGAAAGGTCGGTTGTGGAAAGAATACCTTTTTTCACCTGAACTTTATGCTCTAAATGCAGCTTTCTCAGATATTCTTGTGCTTGAGCATCAAGGTTATCCAAATTAATGCCTAAAATTCGCTCAAATAGATAAAAATCAGCAAATATAGTCGCAAATAACTGACGATATGACTCTCTATTTTCATCAGTAATTGGTTGTTCATCTAAGCTAATTTTTCCTGTTTCTGGAATATATAACCCCGCAATTAATTTAGCAAGTGTAGATTTACCACTGCCATTACCACCAACAATAAAAACTATTTCGCTTGGATGGAAAACTAAGTCAATTGGACCTACTGTAAAATTAGTTTCTTCTTGGGTATGATAGACATGAACAATTTGGGAAAGTTCTATTTTCTGAAAAGCTTGCTTTAGTTCAGAGTTATTATAAGTTGTCTCAGCATTACTTGCCAAAGATAAACCTAATGTATCAATCTTTTGTAAAGCAACTTTAGCTTGACTAAAAGCTGGTAAAATACTTAAAAGGCTCTGAATTGGTCGAAGCAAATAAGTAATTGTTAAAACATAACCAGAAAGCACTGCAGTAGGAATTGTTGCCTGCTTGGGAAGAGCAAAGATCAGCAAACCCATGAGGATGAAAAAGAGCAATTCACCAAGACTAGTTGCGATCGCTAAAAGCCTTAAACTAGTAACTCGATAATCACGTGATAACCTTGCCGTAACTTGCAATTCTTCCGTCAAAAACTCTTCACGGCGACGAGTATGCAGCTTCAGTTCTTTAATTCCATCAGTAATGGCACGGAAGTTTTTAAATAGTCTATCTTGCTTGTCACGCGAAAGTTTAAAAAACCGCTCGGCTTTGGTGATTAAGAATTGTACAATAGCGATCGCAACTGCTAAAAAAGTCACTGTCACTAGAAATACCGCCCAAGAAAGCCAGCATAAATAAACCAAGCAGCCAAAAATCAGTGCAATATTAACGCAAAGCAAAGGAATGTTAAAAACAGCGTTAGAGATGGCTTGTATATCATCAGTTAATGTTGCTAAAAGACGGTTTACACCCAATTCTTCTAAGTGACGCAAAGGACAACCGAGAATCAAACCACTCAAACGTAATCGTAGTTTGTAAACAGCTTCTTGGGATAAACTAACAAGTACAAATTGTGAAATGATACTAGTTAAAAGCGTAACAAAAGCTAGCCCAACAAAACTCCAGATTAATTGAGTAGTAGAGGGATTATTACTACTAACAGTATTGTTGATGAAGGCGATCAAAAAGGCACTACAACCGCCGCTAATGGAACCTGTAATAGCAGCAATTACCACATTTATCCAAGAAGCACGTAGCAGAAATCCCAGTAGACTCATATAATCTTATTAACTGATGTATTATTTCTATGCTACACGATTATTACAGTGAGGCAATTATTTATTTGTATTGCCTCACCACAAATTTTCAACTTAACTCAACTGAACTAATTGTTGCAGGCGACGACTTTCCATCTCCAAAACCCTCCTAGCAAACTCATGATCTCGATCCAAAAGATCATCAAAAGTATCCACAGGAATTGCCAAAATTCGAGTTTTTGCTACTTTTGTAATAATTGTGCCAGCTTGGGCGCTATGAGAAAGCACTTCCAACTCATCCAAAATTTGACCAGGCAAAAGATTTCTTAGACTTATATTGCCATTAGTATCATGCGTTTCAATCTGTGCCTCACCCTCAATTAATAACAACAATTCCCGACAAGTATCACCTTCCTCTGTAACAACTTCTGAAGCTTTATAAGCATTAATCTGAGCACGATCCGCTAACTCCATCAACGTTTCAGTTTTCATACCACTAAAGAAATCACTATTTGATAAATAAACCAATTTTTCAATGGCACTAAATGCTGTTACAGAAACATTCGCTTGCTCTTTTTGGTTTAGGAATGTTTCTGCCATTTCTTGTACTAACTTTTTCCCCTCCAAATTAGACGCTAAAAGTTGGCGTGCCTGAGTTCTACCCCGCTTATCATCTAACTGATATAAAATGTAAAGACTCATTGCCTGAATCACTTGATTCGGTTCCTGTAGCATGGCTTCTAAGTGACCGATAATGATATCTGGTTTCAACTCTAAAGAACAAGTCGGCGCTGACTCTCCAGGTTGACTCAGAAATGCAATTATCTCAGCAGGAAGGCGAGAATGCCATTGAGATGTCCTGTCTTCCAGTAACTCTTGCAGCACAATTGTTGAGAGACTATTCAAAGAAGATGCAATGCGAGTTGCCTCAGCATCTTGTCCCAAACTTTCTATAATTTCCAACAAACCCCTGATAACCAGACGTCTTTTCTGTTGTACATTTGAGCGTAATAAAGTCAGAACATTACTTTCTTTTAGTAATATTGGTTGATTGAAAGCCCGATAGCGATTAGTTAAATTAGACATCTGACTCAATAAAAAGTCAGCACGGCGGATAATACCCGCATCTTTATCAAAACCCTCTAAAATTTCAATTTCTTCTTGAGAAGTAATTGAATATTCTCGTCTGAGTGCCTTAATTGCATTTGAGTCATCTTGTAATAAATCACCAATTGAAGTTTTGTCCCCAACATCACCCGTAAAATCTCTGCCAGACTGACGTTGCCGCAACGACACTATTCTCTCTAACGCCTTGCGATAACCCGTCAACCTTACTAAGTTTTCACGACTACGCTTCTTGCTAGGATTTAGTAATTCTGGATCTTCAACGCCCAATTCTTCCAAAACTTCTCGATGTTCTTCATTACTAATATTTAGTTCAGAACGCATTTGTTGCAAGACTTCCAAACTACTAGCAGTGTCTACATAACCTTCTTCTAAAGCGTCACGCAGTACACCTTTATATGCTTCATGTCGCTTTTCTTTCGTAAAACCGGGAAGGACTTTTGCTAATACATAAACTTCATGTGTATTCAAATCATCTAAAGAACGTCCTTCAATGAATTGAGAAACATCTAATTTCAGTTTAGCCAACTGCTTACGGAAACGAGATGCCAAACTTTCTCGCGAATAAAGCTCAGGGCTACGCTTCCAAGTGCGAGTCAGCCACAAAGTACTTAAACCGACTAACAACAAGTCACAAAATCCTTGCACCCAAGTTGGCAGCAGTAAGATAAAAGGACGCCCACCGAAGACAAAGAAAATATTGAAAACAATGTAGGTACAGAGAGTGAAGATTCTGTGTTGAATTTCTTCATTTGTTAGGGATTTATGATGACGTCGCAGATTGGCTTTGTATTGTTTTTCCAATACCTGCCCTAACAAATAACCACCCCAACTAAATAAACCCAAAGTGAGAGGAACTGCGACTAGTTTAGGAATAGCAATCAGATTCCCAGAAATATAAAATCCAGGATTCATAAGACTTTCTAGTTGATTTTCTTGATGTGCCCAAGCGCCAGAAAAATAATAATCCCAGTTGCCAGCATAGAGGTAATAGTAAACAAAGTAGCCAATAACTAAACCGAAGTAACCGTAGTATAAAATCTTTTGATTTTGCTCAGTAATGCCATCCCAATAAGAACGTTCAGAATCAATATCAATGCAAGGACTTTTGCAGGCAACGCAAGCACTTTGTTCTTTGCCATCTTCGTTGGTAGTACGGCACATTGATTGAGTTACAGACTGCTCATCGGTATGTGCTTTACTAGATAATAATCCGCCTGGTTCAGCATAAATTTTTTGTACCGGTGCCATAGCACAGAAGTATTGACACCAAGATTTACCACCATAAAGATAACCAACTGCTATGGCGGCAATGATCGTAAATAGTAGCCACAAACCCAAGAATAAGCGATCGCTATTAATAAATAAAATCCGCGAACACAAACCCACAAAGAGCCAGCCAAACTGCAAATATAAGTAATTGCGCCCAAGCCAGGAATCTTTTTTAACTTTGACAATTTCGTAGCGAATTTTGCCAGTTTTCTTATCCTCCCGCTTATTTTGTCGCTGCCATTTCAAAGCATTAGGCATTTGCGAAAGGAAAGATAAAGGGCAAATGCGTCGCCAAAGTTCATGCCCAAATACTAGCAGAATAAAGATTGCCGAAGGAACAATCAGTCCCCAAAATAGCGCAGCACCGATAGGATAAGGCTTTTCTTCCAAGCATACTCCCTGTACTTTCACACAAAGATTGGGATCAATCCTTAAAGGACTCCAAGTCGTTTTTGGATCAGTGAGATTGGATGAAATTGGATCATAAAATAAGGAAAAAATCAGGAGCAACCAACCACTAGTCAGCAACCACCTGACAAGATGCATCTGCCGTTCTGAAACTTTACCAAACATTCAGTTTATGTATGAAAAAGAACTTTTATTATCATCTTACTAGCTCAAGTCGGCAACAAATTCTTGCGAATCATCAAGAATCACTGAAAAACATTGACAACTTTCGCAGTATATGTATTAAAAATTGCTTTTTCTAAGATGGCAGTTAAGTTGTAATACTAGACAATTTAGGTATCATACATCCGCGCCTCAAAGGCATCTGGATTTTCCTCACAATATTCCTCAAAAGCCGTTTTGGGCAGTTGTCTTGCCCGTTGATGTGCCGCCTCAGCTTGCATTTCCTCAACAGCATCCCACGCCGCCGCACATTCAGGAGAATTATTGCCAACTTCTGCACAAATTGTACGGGCATTTTCAATTGCTGCCTGAATTCCTTGCTCAAAAACCACTTCTTGTGGTTGCTCTACGAAGTCACTTTTGGTCAAAATATCAGTAACCGAAATAATACCTTGCAGTTCGCTGGTAATCACTGGGGCGCGACGAATTCCTGTATTGGCAAATAAGCGTGCCACATATTCCACACCAAGGTCAGGATTGACGACAATGCAAGGCTTGGTCATAATTTCATATACCCGCACTTGCTTAGGGTCTTTTCCATAAGCCGTTACCTTATAAACAATATCTGTCTCTGTGACGATGCCATAAGCATCTTGAGGATGACGACGTTCTACAATTAGCGCCCGCAAACCTTTAGTTTTCATCAAGTTGACAGCTTCAGCTACCGTCGCCACACCACGAATGGTAACGACTTCCTTAGTCATGATGTCTTCAGCTTTCATTACAGTTTATGCCTCGAATGAATAATTTAAGCAAGCCAGCCTTCTGTTGAGATTAAGATAAATAGCTTGCACCGTCAATTATCGGCTTATTGATGAGAAGAGTGATTTTGGTACTCAATATTGATCAGTTTTCCTGATTTGGGCTTCAGATTCAAGTTAAAAGATTTGACGCCAAGAATACAGCTAAGAGATTATACGAGACATAGTGCATCTTTTAGCCCCTGTAGCTATGTTGTTAGCACTTGGGCACAATATGGATAGAAGTATTAATATTCGTTGTTGGATATTTGTCAGAAAGACTCCATGACTATAGTTACCTCTCAAGCAATTGCCCAGTTTCGCTCCGAATTAGCCAATAACCCCGAAGCCATGACAGCTCTTGACACTATTGAGGATTGTGAGGGAGATTTGGAAGATGCTGCGATCGCTTTAGCAATTCGCGCTGGACAGCAACCACAGCTAGATAATGCAGAATGGTTGAATGCTTTAGCCCGCAAATGCCGCGCTGTCATCTGTCAAAAGGAATTTCGGCAAGATTTACTTAATGGTTCCTTTGCCCCGGTGGTGGGATATTTGGCAGCAACACCACTATTGCCAGCAATTTTGGCAACGCCTGTGCTGATGTATGTGATGCAGCAAGGAATTAACGATTTTTGTGAACCGCTAGATGCTCAATTTTCAACTTCTTTGTAGTCTATTCAATTTAAACGGCAATAAAGCGGTTTAGTGTTCCCCATAAAGACGCCAAACCGCTAGATGCAGACTAATAGATAGTTCGGTTTAAAAAGTTGCAGATTCAGGGTACATTTTTCTCTGTTCAAACATTTTAACTTGTCATCACTAGAGAGTGATTTTTTTTGATTAAATGTATTGCAGTCCTTCATCAACCCTTGATAAGCCTTTTCGTCTTAAAATAAGCTAAAAGCCTTACCATATAGGCGATTGAGCGACTTAACTAATTTTACTAACCCAACCTTCAATATAAACCTTCAGTAAATATCGCCAATAACTATAGACAAGACCTATAGCTGATGTGGCAATATTTAAACAACAAGGAACTTAGGGCGCAGACACTCCTGAAGCTACTAAGTTAGAGACTTTCCGCAATTGATTTTTCACTCCTCCAACACTTATTAATATTGGACAGGAAAACTATGGCTAAATTTTACTACTTCGCTTACGGCTCATGTATGTGCCCCGTGGACTTGAAGCGATCGCTTGGTGTAAATACCCATAGTTATGTTGTCGGTCCTGCAACACTCAAAGGTTATCGATTAGGTTTTTATTGCTATTGCCAAAAGCGCGATTGTGGAGTACTAGATATCGTCCAAGACCCCAATAGCTCAGTCGAAGGCGTACTTTACGAATTGCCTTGGCAACTAAGCGTTAACTTGGATCAGCGCGAATGCGTCCACGAAGGCAGATATCGACACGAACTTGTAAATATTCAAACCAAAGAACAAACATTTGAAAATGTTCGCACTTACGTCGTAATTGATAAAGAAAATCAAGAATTTGCCCCCAATGACTGGTACTTCAATATTGTGCTACGAGGTGCTGTAACCTCTGGATTACCTGAAGAATATTGCTGGAAATTATTTAATCATATGCGCCAACTGCAACAGCAAAAAATTGATACCAGACAACTGATTGCGGCTTAACTCACCACAACTTCTCACATTTATTGTTACCTAAGAAAAACGACAAGGAGTATTTTATGCAATTAATCAAAAGACAAACTAAAGTTGCAACCCAGTCCAATTCTAAAAGCTTCAGATGTCCAGAAGTTCTGGGTGCAAAACACTCTGTGCCGCTGCTAGATGGTCGTTATGTTCCACAAATCTTTTTAGACAATGCCGCAAGCACAAAATCATTTAAAGTAGTCAGTGATTTTCTGCAAGAAATTCAGCCTTATTATTCCAACATTCATCGCGGCACAGGTTTTGATTCGCATTTTTGTACAGAACGCTACGAAGAAGCCCGTCAAATTGTCGGAGAATTTGTAGGCTGGGATAGCGTCCGCGATGTGGTCATTCCAGTACGCAACACCACCGAAGGCATGAACCTGCTGGCAAATACCATCGACTTTCAAGCAGGCGATCGCGTTTTAACCACAATACTCGAACACCACAGCAGCGACCTACCCTGGCGCAGCCGAGCCAAAGTCGAACATTTACTTGTAGACTCAGAAGGACAAATCGACTTAGCCGAACTAGAACGCCGCCTCGACCCCTCACAAGGCAGAGTGCGAGTCGTCACCATGACCGGCGCCTCCAACATCACCGGCAGCGTCCTCCCCGTCCACGAAATTGCTGCACTCGCTCATAAATACGGCGCCTTAATGGTCGTCGATGGCGCCCAGTTGCTGCCACACCGTGAGCTGAAAATGAGAGCCCACAACGACCCCAGCCATATCGACTTTGTAATCTTCAGCGGTCACAAAATGAACTGCCCCACAGGAGTTGGTGCAGTTGTCGGACGACGCGACATCTTCGCTGCAGCCGCACCCTACCAAACAGGCGGCGGTACAATCTCCACAGTCACTGTTGACAGCGTAACGTGGGCAGCACCACCAGACCGCAACGAAGCTGGAACCCCGAATATTTTAGGATTAATTGCTCTAGCGCGTACCATTCAGGTACTAGAAGCAGTAGGCATGGATGCGATCGACCATCACGAACGGGAGCTAACCGCTTTATTATTAGAAAAACTAGCAGACATTCCCCAAGTTAAAGTTTTAGGTTCCAGCAACCCAGCAGCCGTAGACAAGCGTGTAGGCGCTGTCAGCTTTACTGTAGAAGGCGTTGAGCATGGTTTAGTTGCCGCAGTGCTATCTTTTGAATGGGGCATTGCCGTCCGTAATGGCACCTTCTGCGCCCAACCTTTGATGAAACATCTCCTCAAAACCGATGAAGATTTTGTTTGCGGTGGTAAGTCAGAAAATAGTGATGGTGCAATCCGCGCCAGCTTAGGTATTCATAATACCGAACAAGACATTGAAACTTTGGTAGCCGCAATTGCCAGTATTGCCAAGCAACAATGGAAAGGTCAATATGAGCAAGATGCCACCACAGGCGAATATTTACCCAGTGGTTTCCGCTTCGATTTCTCCGTCCTGCCTGGTTTCTCCACCGAACCCAAAATTGATGGTACAACTTCTATCACCGTAACTGAACAACGTTCCAAACTAACCACCGCCTCGCCCTTGGTTGCAATTGCTGGAATTGGAGCTTTGTTAAAGTCAATTTGGGGTTATTTTGGCTAAGTTTTAAGTTTTAGTTTTTCTTAGGTAACATGAGTGTTTAGACCGAGGTTCCCATAATTAAAGGAACTTCGGTTTTTTTTATTTAATTATTGCCCTTTTAATTTTTTATACTAATAATCAGCAGCCATTAGCCCTCAAAACATCAGTCCTATGAGATTATAGAAACGGTCAAAGGCGCTCAACACAGATATTAAGAAAATGGTACAAAATCACAAATCAACAGTCGTAATCACTGGCGCATCATCAGGCGTCGGTTTATATGCAGCCAAAGCCCTTGCTAAAAGAGGCTGGTACGTTGTCATGGCTTGTCGGGATTTAGATAAAGCCCAAAAAGCAGCCCAAACCGTGGAAATGCCTGCCGACAGCTACACCATAATGCATATTGATCTCGGTTCTTTAAAAAGTGTTCGTGAGTTTGTTAATACCTTTCGGGCACGCGGCTTGAATTTGGATGCTTTGGTGTGCAATGCTGCTATTTATATGCCTTTAATTAAGGAACCTTTAAGAAGTCCAGAAGGCTATGAATTGACTGTTACCACGAATCATCTCGGTCATTTTTTGTTATCTAGCCTCATGTTAGAGGACTTGAAAAAATCACCTTCAGCCGATAAAAGATTGGTGATTTTGGGAACCGTCACACACAACCCAGATGAGTTGGGCGGTAAGATTCCACCACGTCCTGATTTAGGCGATTTTGAAGGCTTTGCCGAAGGATTTAAAGAGCCAGTTTCCATGATTGATGGCAAAAAGTTTGAACCTGTAAAAGCTTATAAAGATAGCAAGGTTTGCAATGTTTTAACAATGCGAGAATTACACCGACGCTATCACGAATCAACAGGTATTACCTTTAGTTCTCTCTATCCTGGATGTGTTGCAGATACACCACTATTTCGTAATCATTATCCGCTATTTCAGAAAATTTTCCCCTGGTTCCAAAAGAATATTACCGGAGGTTATGTTTCTCAAGAGTTGGCAGGTGAAAGGGTGGCAATGGTAGTTGCTGATCCTGAATATAAACAATCTGGAGCTTATTGGAGTTGGGGAAATCGTCAGAAGAAAGATGGTAAATCTTTTGTACAAAAAGTTTCTCCTCAAGCCCGTGATGATGAAAAAGGTGAAAAAATGTGGGACTTAAGTTATGAATTGGTTGGACTTGGTTGATATTAAGTCCTATTTAAATCCCCGACTTCACCTAATCAGAGTTATGAGTAGCATCAAAAAGTCGGGGATTTGTGGAATTCTACAGTTGTCGAGAAGTAATAATCTATCAATCCCAATTTTCGTAAAACTACGCTCTTTAATTCTACTATCTTGGTGCTTTACGCCAGCCGGCAGCCCTCGCTTCTTGCTCTGTACAAAACCACCTTTCGCCGTGTTTTGACTCAATTCTTGTATTTTCATAATCTTCCATTCCTGGCAGATGATAAAGTTTAGCCCCCGTTGAAATAGAAACATTGCCTTTGATATTACACGCTATTTTGGGAGTGGATGTAGTTGGAGAAACTTGTGAGGGAGTAGAGCGATTATTTCTAGATTCTTGAGAATAACCACCGTTAAATATCATTGAAATGAGTGCTACAAAAGTCATCACCGGAATACCAATAACTGTTTGCAGGAAACGGTTTTGTTTTCTTTGTTGGTACTTCGATAAAGGTTGAGGTACAACGCCTTCTATCGCAGCATTAGCCGCACGAAGTTTACCATCTGTCTCAGTTTTTAGCTCATAAATAATCGTATCGCCAACTTTTGGACGACGATTCATCCCCTTTAACTGACTGATGTGGAGATAAATATCTTTATTTCCATCAATGTTTTTAATAAATCCGAAACCTCGGTCATCTTTCCAAGTTGTAAGTATGCCTTTACGCAAAGAAGGTTTCATAAAAGATCCTGATTGTCTATCTTCTTTTATACTACCCCTTACACGCTGATACAGCCAAAATAGCAAACTTTCTTAAAGTGATGAGGTTGGATTATAACGAAACCCAACCTCAACAAAAACAGACTAACTTACACCTAATTTAATGCCAAAGGAGTCAAAGTCATAATCCTTTCTTCGGCTTTAAGTTTCACAAGTTGCGAACCTGTGCCATCTTTACCCAACAACTTAACTGCATCTAACCGTAAATTAATCACCCGTTCATCATTAGTTACTAACATTATTTCTGATGCTACTGACTGCGAAATCATTCCCATCAAACGATCTGTTGCTGTCTTAAATTGCATCGCTGATGTACCAATATCACCCCGGTTTCCTTTTCTAATGGCACTCACAGGTAAACGCTTACCATATCCTTGTTGAGAAACCAATAAGAGGTTTTGATCAGCAGGCAAAACTGCACAACCAACCAGATGTTCTCGACGCAACCTAGAAGCTTGAGTTCCTTGAGCAGTTCGTCCCATAATTGGTAATTGTTGGTCATTCACCTCAAAGCGCAAAATCCGTCCGTTACTAGTTGCTAAAATTATTTGCTCACCAGTTTTACCTATACTGACAAACTGTAATTGGTCATCATCTTTGAACTTCATCAAAGTTGTACCACGGGCAGTCAGATTAGCTAATTCAGAAACAGGCAAGCGCTTAATTCTACCTTGCTGAGTTAGCAAAATTAGGTTGAGATTTTCATCAAGATTCTGCAAGATTATATGCGCCACAACCTTTTCTGAACGTACTGCTTCTGGCAACAAATTAATTAAATCCGTGCCATTTTTTCGCCCTGCTGCTGGCGGAATATCTCCTACTTTCACCGAGTGAGCTTTGCCGCCACTGGTAATCACAATTAATTCTTGTTGGGTTGTAGTTGTAATCGTTTCAATTACAAAATCTTCCCCTTTCTTGGGCGTTGCTGCTTTTTGTTGGTCTGTAGGTCGAGTACGCTGAACATACCCAAACTGAGTAAATTCAACGAGAGTTTCTTCTTGTGGAGATTCGGGAAGGGGTAAGGTATTTTGATTGGCGTTTTTCTTGCTTCTCTTGCCTATCTCTTTTGTACTAGCTTTTGACTTTGGTGGTGAGGCAGCATTTTTGACTGCTGTCGTTTTTTTGAGTGAGATTTTGGTGCGTCTGCGGTCGGCAAATTTGCGTTTTAGCGATCGCAAATCTTTCTTCAAAACCTTCAACAACTCACTGCGGTCATCAAGCAAGCGCCGATACAAGCCTATGCGCTCTGTCAGCTCCTCAAATTCTGTTTGCAGTTTTTGACGCTCCAACCCAGTAAGGCGCCTTAAAGGCATCGAGAGGATGGCATCAGCTTGCATTTCACTGATGTTTAACTGGCTTTGTAAAGAAGCTTTTGCTGTCGTGCCATCGGGAGCATTTCTGAGTATGGAAATTACGGTATCAAGTTGGCTCAAGGAAACCAGCAAGCCTTCCACAATATGCAGGCGTTGTTCATCCTGCTCCAACTGGTAGTTGTACAACCGAGTCAGAGTTTGCTCCCGAAAGCGCAGAAACTCCTCTAATAACTGCCTGAGAGTAAGCTGGCGGGGCTGTCCGTCCACCAAAGCCAGCATGATTGCTCCGAAGTTACTTTGGAGTGCTGTTTGCTTGTAGAGCTGTTTAAGCACCTCTGAGACTTGCCCATCGCGCTTGAGTTCAATGACGACACGCATCCCTTCGCGATCGCTTTCGTCTCTTAAATCGGCAATACCTTCGATTCTCCCCTGATTAACAAATTCCGCGACTTTCTCAATCCAACCCGCTTTATTTACCTGATAAGGCAACTCTGTGATAATAATCGCTTGGCGTTTATGCCGTCCACGTCCGCCTTGCACTTCTTCAACTTGCGTTACACCCCGGACAACAATACTGCCGCGCCCTGTGCTATAAGCTTCACGAATGCCGGCATTGTCAATAATTTCGCCGCCGGTGGGAAAATCAGGTCCCGGAATTAATTTCCACAACTTCTCGTCGGCTAACTCTGGATTATCAATTAAGGCGATTAAACCATCCACCACTTCGCCTAAATTATGGGGCGGCACATTAGTTGCCATACCAACAGCGATGCCAGAACAGCCGTTTAGCAGTAATACTGGTAACTGGGCGGGTAAAACGACGGGTTCTTGTTGGGAACTGTCGAAGTTATCAATAAAATCAACGGTAGCTTCGCCAATTTCACTAAGCATGGCTTCGTCGCCAATACTCGCAAGTCGCGTTTCGGTGTAACGCATGGCGGCTGGTGGATCGTTATCGACTGATCCAAAATTGCCATGACCTGCTAGAAGTGGATAGCGGCTGGAAAAGTCTTGTACAAGGCGCACCAGAGCGTCATAGACCGATTGATCGCCGTGGGGGTGATATTTGCCCAAAACATCACCCACCACACGTGCACACTTGCGGTATGGTCGATCTGGTGTTAAACCTAATTCGTGCATGGCATACAAAATACGCCGATGCACCGGCTTTAATCCGTCTCGCACATCAGGGAGTGCCCGACCAACGATCACGCTCATGGCATATTCGAGATATGACTGTTGCATCTCCACGTGTAGCGCTGTGGCGATGACCTGACCAGTCCCTAGCAGGTTTAGTTGTTTTGCCATGAGTTCTAGTTCCTAAATTTTGACCATAAAGTGATGACGATGCGCCTGATAGATGGCAACATTACAAAGTCCCTGTCAGACTTATTATCAAAGCGCACTTTTGAAAAAAACGACTTTCTTGATGCAACGCCCATGAAAACCGTTCTGATTGTAGAAGACGATCCCATTAACGCTCGCGTTTTCTCGAAGATTCTCATCAAGCGGGGCGGCTTAGATGTGAAGCATACAGAAGACGTAGAGGAGGTCATGCAAATTGCCCAATCTGGCGCGGCTGACATTATTTTGATGGATGTTTCCTTGGCTCACAGCGTTTATCGTGGTAAGTCAGTGGATGGTATCAAAATTACACAGATGTTGAAAGCTGATGCCCAAACATCTAGTCTGCCGATTATTTTAGTCACGGCTCACGCGATGGAAGGCGATCGCGAAAACTTTTTGAAGCAGAGTGGTGCTGATGGCTACATCTCTAAACCAGTTGTTGACCATCAAAAGTTTGTTGAACAAATTTTGGAGCTGTTGCCAAAACCATAACAACCCTGCTACTCGAAAAGCCTTCTTTTATCATCTCAGGGTAGTATCAATCCTCTCCCATTCAACTAATTTTGCCGTTGGGCTAAACAGCTAGCCAAGTACACTTGTACTACTTAACGGCAATTTCGGCAAGATGCACTCTATTCGCATTGAATGACGTTCAAAATACGCCAACTCCTTACGTCTGTGTGCATCTTAACGAAAGTAATACACCAGCACCTAATAATCTACTAGATTTGGAGGCTCAAGAATGAGGCAAAGGGTGTATCTCACGACTCAATTTAAGATTTTTCAGTATTGCTTACTGTAATTAAGTGTACTAAGTTGTCAACCAAGCGATCGCGTTCCATCGGCACAATATCCCTGCCATGCAGCATCTCTTGCACAATCATAAAATGCACCAGCGTGCCGATGAACACTCGTGCCGTTGCTTCTGGATCAGACAATTTTAGTTGAGGACAGTTTGTCAAGTACTGACGCAGGCGATCAAAGGAAGTCTGCTCAACGTTACGCACAAATGCACGAGCAAGCTGGGGAAATCGCCCTGATTCTCCTAAAATTACCCGCATGAAGTTGAGAAACTGCGGATCACTTATGCCCATGTCTAAGACGCGATTTGCCAAATCTCGGAGTAAAATATTTGGGTCAGCTTGCAACATATCAACGTGATTTGGCTCAAAAATTGAGCGAAACTTGCCCTCAACCAACTGCCTAATTAAGGCAGTAAACAAGCCTTCTTTATCCTGAAAGTGGCTATAAACCGTTGCTTTCGACACGCCAGCAGCCGCCGCCACCCGATCCATACTCGTTGCTGCATAGCCATGTGCCAAAAATTCTTGCATTCCCCCTAATAAAATTGCTTCCGCTTTCTCAGCAGATAATTGGCGCTCTGCCCTTGGGGGTTTTGGTTGTGCCATTAAGTCGTATGCTTCTAAACTTTTTTATTTTTTAACTGTAGCTTGACATTCTTAGACTAGTCGGTTTAGTGTAAAAATACGAAACTAAACTGTGTAGTCTAAAAACGAGTAGATAAAAATGGGAGAGAATCTAGTCGTCCAAGCCAAATCATCTCCAAATCGCCAGCGTTGGAGCCTCATAATTGTCGCAGGCGTCCTTTGTCTGGGTGGTACAACAGCAGGGATTTTCTGGCATCGTTCCCAATCATCGCCTGCGCCCCAACCAGTAACCGTGCCGATTAAAACCGTTACTGCATTAGGGCGTTTGGAGCCAAAAGGAGAAGTAATTCAGCTTTCCGCCCCGGCATCGGGTCAAACTAGTCGCATTGAGCAATTATTAGTAAAAGAAGGTGATATCGTCAAAAATGGACAAACGATCGCCATTTTAGATAATCGCGACAAGCTACAAGCTGCAGTCGAGCAAGCCCAAGAACAAGTGCGCGTCGCCCAGGCAAAACTAGCACAAATTCAAGCCGGAGCGAAACAAGGTGAAATTGACGCTCAAAAAGCAACCATCGCCCGTCTAAATGCCCAACGTCAAGGAGATGTGGAAGCTCAAACCGCAACAGTGGAGCGTTTACAAGCCGAAGTGCAAAACGCGGCATCCGAATACCAGCGCTACGAAAATTTGTATCAAGCTGGGGCAATTTCCGCCTCAGTGCGAGATAACAAGCAGTTAACCTTAAAAACGGCTCAAAAGAACTTACAAGAGGCACAAGCCACGCTACGGCGGACTCAGACGACCAGTACGCCCCAACTGGGTGAAGCTGAAGCTAATCTTGAGCGCATTGCCGAAGTACGCCCGGTGGATGTGAAAGCGGCGCGGGCAGAAATTAATCAAGCGATCGCATCCGTTAAGCAAACCAAAGCCAATTTAGAGCAAGCATTTGTCAAATCGACTCAAAATGGCACAGTACTAAAGATTAACAGCCGTGCTGGTGAAGTGATTGGTAATAGCGGCATTGTGGAGATTGGAGAAACTAGTCCGATGTATGCCGTAGCTGAAGTTTATCAAAGCGATATTAGCCGAGTCAAAGTTGGGCAAAGTGTGCGAGTAATAAGTGATGCGTTGCCTGGTGAGTTGCAGGGAGAAGTCGAATCAATGGGTGCTCAGGTGAAGCGACAAGAAATTATTAATACCGATCCTAGTACAAACATTGACGCCAGAGTAATTGAAGTTCATGTGCGGCTGGATGAAGTATCGAGTCAAAAAGCTTCAAAGTTTACAAATTTGCAAGTCAAGGTAGTAATTGAATCATGATCAAATTACTCAAATTATTGCAACGTCGTACACCCTTGGGATGGCTACAACTCAATCATGAAAAAGGTCGGTTATTAGTAGCACTTTCGGGCATTGCTTTTGCTGATGTGCTGATGTTTATGCAGCTTGGCTTTCAAAATGCTTTATATGATAGCAATACTCGTCTTAGTCGTGCCTTACAAACTGACTTAATTTTAGTCAGTCCCCAAGCCCGAAATATGCAAGGTTTATCAACATTTTCGCGGCGCAGGCTCTATCAGGCAATGGATATTCCAGGGGTGAAATCGGCAGAAGCATTTTATACTAGTACAATAGTTTGGAAAAATCCGCAAACCCGAAAAGAAACAGCGATTCAAGTTGTTGGCTTTAACCCTGAGCAACCAGCTTTTAATTTGCCAGAAGTAAATCAACAAATAGATAAATTAAAATTACCAGATACAGTTTTGTTTGATCGCGGCACTCGCGGCAATTACCAAGAAACAATTGCCAAAGTGGAACAGCAGAAAACCGTAACAACAGAAATCGAAAGACGCACAATTACCCTAAGCGGACTTTTTAAACTGGGTGCATCTTTTGGCGCTGATGGTAATTTGATCACGAGTGATCAGAACTTTTTGTTAATGTATCCTCGACGCGAGGCAGCAAGTATTAATTTAGGTTTAGTGTATCTGAATCCTGGAGCTGATCTGCAGCAGATAGCGGCAAGAATGCGAAAACAGTTACCCGATGATGTACGAGTGTATACTCATGCAGAATTTATCAAATTTGAAGAAGATTATTGGAAAACCACAAGTCCCATTGGCTTTGTTTTTGGTTTGGGAACGGCAATGGCTTTTGCTGTGGGAGTGGTGATAGTTTATCAAGTTCTTTCAACTGATGTCAATGCTCATATAAAGGAATATGCCACTTTTAAAGCAATGGGATATGACAATTTTTATCTGTTAACTGTGGTTGTTGAAGAAGCTGTTATTCTGGCTTTTTTAGGCTTTATTCCGGGCGCAATTTTGCCTTTAGGACTTTATGCACTGGCGGCAAACGCGACGGCGTTACCGATTTATATGACTGTGGCGCGAGCAATTATGGTATTTATTTTAACTTTGATTATGTGTGGTTTATCGGGAGCAATTGCAACTCGTAAACTTCAATCTGCTGATCCTGCTGATATGTTTTAGGTGTGATGATGTCTCAAAGAGCAATTATTGTGAAAAATATTGATCACTATTTTGGTCAAGGGCAACTGCAAAAACAAGTTTTATTTAATATTAATTTAGAAATTAATAGTGGCGAAATTGTTATTATGACGGGACCTAGTGGTTCTGGTAAAACGACATTACTAACTTTAGTTGGTGGCTTGCGATCGGCTCAAAGTGGTAGTTTAAAGGTGTTGGGGCAAGAACTTTGTGGTGCAACCGCTAAACAATTAACTCAAGCGCGTCGCCATCATGGTTATATTTTTCAGGCACATAATTTACATGGCAGTTTGACGGCGCTGCAAAATGTTAGAATGGGTTTAGAAGTTCACCCAGAAATTTCTGTTGAGGAAATGCAACTTCGGGCAACTGAAATGTTAAGAGAAGTGGGGTTAGGAGAGCGGATTAATTATTATCCTGATGATTTATCCGGTGGACAAAAACAACGAGTTGCGATCGCTCGTGCCTTGGTTAGTCATCCTCAACTTGTGTTAGCAGATGAACCCACGGCGGCGCTAGATAGCAAGTCTGGGCGAGATGTGGTAACTTTGATGCAAACTTTGGCAAAGGAGCAAGGTTGTACGATTTTATTAGTTACTCACGATAACCGAATTTTAGATATTGCCGACCGCATTGTGGAGATGGAAGATGGCAAGTTGACAAATAATAAGATAACTAATTTGTCTGCTGTTTAAATAATTAAAGGGCAGATAAGATATCTACCCCTTAGTAATCTTTAAAGTAATTGTGTCATACCTACTGAGGCATAGGTTGTGTTGGAGTTTGAGGAATCATAGCTTGAATTCTGGGGACTTCCAGAAACTTTTTGGTATCAGAAAGTAAACGCTCTCCCCAAAGATTTTCTTTAAGAAATTTGATGTCTGTATAGCGGCTATCGATGCGAATGGCGGCTTCTCCCATTGAAATGGCTTTTTCGCGGTCGCCTTTGACATAAGAGGCTACGGCTAATGCTAGCATCGGTTCAGCGGCTTCTTTGTCAATAGCGATCGCACTTTGCCAATTTTTAACGGCTCCTGCCATATCACCTTGCTCGTATTTTACCAATCCAATATTATTGATGGCGGGCCAGAATCTTTTCTCTTGGGCAACGGCTTTTTCATATTGAGCGATCGCTTGCTGATATTGTTTGAGCATATAGTAAGAATTGCCCAAGTCAAACAAAGCTTCGGGAACCAAGGGTTTCAGTTTTAAGCCAGATTCCAAATCAGCAACAGCGGCAGTATATTGTCCTTTTTGAAAACGCGCTGAACCCAAGGTAAATAATATCCCAGCTTCTTTGGGAGCGATCGCTTTTGCTTTTTGTAAAGCCTCAATGCCTTTATCAAATTCTTTATTCTGCACATACAAGCTGCCCAAAATAAACCAAGTTTCATAACTTTTGGGGGCAAGTTGGGTTGCTAGAGTTGCCCTCGGTAGTGCTAAAGTATACTGCTGGAAGCGTACAAGCTGCACCGCTTCTTGCGCCAGGTTTAAGCCTTGTTGCTCTAGTTCTTTTGAATCTAGCTGTATGGTGTAGGGAACGAGTGCTTGTGCCGAAACGGGTACTTGTACACTCAGTAAACCCAGAAGGACGAAAAGTGAGAGGAAAGGAATACGCTTGGGCACAGTACAGCCTCGAAAAATAACAGGGAATAGTTCTAGAGCTAAATTAACGCATAATTGAGGCGATCGTGAGGAAAATTTTTAATTGAGTGGGTTGGAGGTGAGAAAGTTGAGAATGACTGCGGATGATCACTAAATTTCAGCTATAAAATTAAAATCCCCTCTCCACAAAGGGAGAGAGGAGCTAGCGAATCTTGATCTGATTAACCAAAAGCTGTTAAGGATTTGTGATCACCCGATAGGTAGTAATATGTGATGTACCACTAGCGGTGGTAGTAGGTATTGAACAGGACATATTCATCGTGGCGACAAAGGCACTTGGTGGATTGAAGGATAGAAATTGATGAATTGCGCCTGAACCACTAGAAGAAGCTGTACGAGTCCAAATAGTGCTACCCTCAAGCCCAACACCCTTTAGTGTACATTCGATATTGGTAGTTGGATTGCGGTCATAAACGGTGAGCCAAACATTAGTAACCTTGAGACTGGCGTTAAAGGGCAACTGAAATGGACACTGAACCGAGGCAGTAGTGCCATTGGAAGCATTGTTAACACCAAATTGATTACGCTCAACCAGGTTCACTGAGGTTCTGTTGGGCGCACAGAAGTTTCCATGATATATGACATCGGCGGCTAAAACAGGCAAGCTCATGGCAGTAGTGAGTCCCATACCAATGATAGTCACGGATAGTAACTTGGAGATTTTTTGGGATTTTGAAGTAGAAGTTTTAAGTTTCAACATGGTTTTTTGTGAAAGCTTTTCTACTTTATTTGTCGCTTAGTCCCATAATTATTATGCAGCAGTGAAAAAAATTTACTTACTGTTACTGTTGGTCAGGTAAGGAAGAACTTGACGTTGATTTTGAATTATTGTTTGAAAAGAGGGTGATAACCCCTACTGTGCTGCTCTTGAGAAAACTCACAGCAGGGGATATTTATCTAATAGTGCTTATTGTTTAAAATTACGGAAATTTTCTAATCAGAGCAAGACTTTTGATCGCAAGGACGCGGAAAATTCCCAGTCTCGATCTGAATTGTGCTATGTTCAATGCCAAAATTATCATGTAATTCCATGCTGATCCGCGAGAGGAAGGCATCACCAGGGTTTCCAGTCAACATCACCAAATGTGCTGTCAGCGCCGTCTCGGTGGTGCTCATTGCCCAAATGTGCAAGTCATGAACTTCCACAACTCCCGAAAGTTCTGATAAGTAAGTACGAACCGCTTGTGGCTCAATGCCTTCTGGCACGGCATCTAGTGCCAAAGAAAGCGAGTCTCGCAGCAAGTTCCATGTACCGACAACAATCACAACTACAATAATTAAGCTGACGACTGGATCAAACCACAACCAGCCTGTTGTCAAAATTGCGATGCCTGCCAAAACTACGCCAGCAGAAACTAAGGCATCGGCTGCCATGTGTAGGAAGGCGCCTTTTATATTTAAGTCTTGCTCTCTTCCTGACATGAATAGCCAAGCTGTCACGCCGTTAATTACAACGCCAACGAGGGCAACACCGATTACTATATTGCCGCTGATTGGGGTGGGGTTATTGAGGCGTTGGATCGATTCTAAAGCGATCGCACCCATTGCCACTAGCAGAAAACAGGCATTAAACAGCGCCGCCATGATTGAAGAACGACGTAACCCATAAGTATAACGCGCTGTGGGACGGCGACGGGTCAGCCAACTTGCTCCAAATGCTAGTATTAAACCTAGAACATCGCTTAAATTATGCCCAGCATCGGCAAGTAATGCCAAGGAATTGGTGAGGAAACCAAATCCTGCCTCTACTAAAATAAATCCGACGTTGAGGATAATACCGATGATAAAGGCGCGGTTGTAATTAGCGGGTGCGTGGCTATGACCGTGGTATTGGGAGGACATAAGTTAAGCAATGGCAGAAGTTGGCTTAATTATATCTGAGTATATGTTCATAGATAAAAAATCCCCGACTTCTCCAAGAAGTCGGGGATTTGAGACGCTGACATCTCCAAAACTGTACTAAAGCGTATTTTCCACACCTAGAAATCTCCCTAAATCGGCTATTTTTGAAGACTAAGACTTAATTATTCAGAATTAATCAAGCAAGAATTGGGGGGATTTCCGGCTCAAGTTAGCAAAGTCAGAAACGAAAATCCGTTAATATAGAGAAAGATGAAGCAATTATTAAGTTTGATTGTTGAAGTGTTCACTCTCTTCCGGTGATGCCGTCATTAAGAAAAAGCAGCTTCAATAAAGATAGTCTGGCAGAAAAACCCTAGAGACTTAATTAAAGCTTTGACCCTTAGATTGCTTGAATTACCCCCCTCAAAACCATGATCGAACTTCCCATGATTGGTAAAGTCAAACGACCTCTCCCTTGGCTGATAGGGCTTATGGCAGCCGGCGTTGTCGGGCTGGGGGGTATAGCATATGTTGTGATTGGGCAAAGAACGCCAAAAGTTGACCTGAGTAAACTAACGGTTCCTGTACAAGTCGAAAATTTGACGGTGAGAATTACCGCCAACGGTACGGTAAAACCGGTTCAAAGTGTCAACCTCAGCCCAAAGACAGCAGGGCGTTTGGCAAAATTGTATGTTGAACAAGGCGATCGCGTCCAGCAAGGACAACTCATCGCCCAAATGGAAGATGCCGACTTACAAGCCCGCTTATCACAGGCAAAAGCCAACCTCAGCAAAGCCCAAGCTAGCCTAGCCGAAGCCCGTGCAGGCAGTCGCCCAGAAGAAATTCGGCAGGCAAACGCCCGTGTGTTGCAAGCCGAAGCGCGTCTTAATGAAGCCAAAGCCGGAAACCCTTCCGAAGTTGCTCAAGCCAAATCGCAAATTGAAGCGGCGAAATCTCGTTTCGATTTGGCACAAAAACGGGCTGATAGATTTACCAGTTTAGCCGAACAAGGCGCACAAACTGCCGATAAACGAGACGAAGCCTTAACCGAACAGCGCAATGCTCAAGCCGCGCTCAATGAAGCCCAGCAGCGTCTTGAGAACGTGCAAACTGGTAATCCACCCCAAATCGCTCAATTAGAAGCAGCAGTGGCAGAAGCGAAAGCACAAGTGCAGCAGCTACAAAATGGCAGGCGACAATCAGAAATTGACCAATTTATAGCGGCGGTAAAGGCAGCCGAGGCTGATGTTGAATCAGTAGAAGTGCAGCTTCAAGATACGGTAATTAAGGCGCCATTTACGGGAATTGTGACCCAAAAATATGCCACAGAAGGTGCATTTGTAACGCCATCAACTTCAGCTTCTGGTGCAGCTTCAGCAACTTCAACTTCAATTGTTGCCTTGGCTAAAGGTTTGGAAATTCTCGCCAAAGTTCCAGAAGTTGATATTAGACAAATTCAAACGGGACAAATGGTAGAAGTTGTTGCCGATGCTTTTCCTGATCAAGTTTTTAAAGGTCGTGTAGAGTTAGTTGCACCAGAAGCCATAATTGAGCAAAGTGTAACTTCATTTCAGGTACGAGTAACATTAGAAACTGGACAAAAAGAACTGAAATCAGGAATGAATGTTGACTTGACTTTTTTGGGACAAAAGAAAAACAATGCTTTGGTAGTTCCGACTGTGGCAATTGTTACTCAAGAAGGGAAAACAGGCGTGATGATTCCTGATGCCAATAGTCAGCCGAGGTTTCAACCTGTAACAATTGGTACAACAATTCAAACTCAAACTGAAGTTTTGGAAGGAGTGAAAAAAGGCGAGCAAGTCTTTATTGATTTACCGAAAGAATTTAAGCAAAAGCAAAAGCAAGAAGCAGAAAAAGAGAAAAAAGGTAATTAGTCATTCATTCGTTAAATTAATGGACATTGTAGAAAGCGTTAAAATGGCAGCCACAACTTTAGTGGCAAACAAACTCAGAAGCAGTCTGACCATGCTGGGTATTATTATTGGTAATGCTTCAGTAATTGCCATGATTGGCATTGGTGAAGGTGCTCAAAAGTATATTGCCAAAGAGTTGGAATCTTTGGGACCAAACGTGCTATTTGTAATTCCCGGAAACCGAGAAACTCAGCGTGTTAGCTTTGACTTGCCAAAAACTTTGGTACTGGAAGATGCCAAAGCGATCGCATCTCAAGTCCCTTCTATCGAAACTGTTACTGCTGAATCTAATAGTCGGCAATTGGTAACTTACGGCAATAAAAATGCCAATATCAATGTTATTGGCACAACACCAGAATTCTTGCCTGTCAGAAATTTTGAGGTTGATCGAGGACGTTTTTTGACAGAACTAGACCTCAAACGTAGTAACCTAGTTGCCGTTATGGGTGCTGATCTGGCTAGCCGTTTGTTTGGTACTGTTGATCCGGTAGGACAACAAGTCAGAATTAAAAATGTCACCTTTCAAGTAATTGGAGTAATGGCAGCCAAGGGTTCAAATTTGGGTGTAGATTATGATGATGCGGTACTAATTCCCCTGACAACTCAAGCTAACCGTATTTCGGGACGAACTTCGCCTTTTGGAGTGGAATTAAGTTACTTAGTTGCTGCTGCTAAAGATGCCGATAGTGTAGATGCTGCTGAGTTTCAAATCACTAATTTATTGCGGTTACGCCACAAGCTAACTGGTGAAGATGACTTCACAATTCGTACACAAAAAGATGCAATGGAAACTGTGGGTAAAATCACAGGCGCTTTAACAGTCATGCTGGCAGCAATTGCCGGAATTTCTTTGTTTGTTGGCGGCATTGGTGTTATGAATATTATGCTGGTTTCTGTAACAGAACGCACTCAAGAAATTGGACTGCGTAAGGCAATTGGTGCACGTGAGCAAGATATTCTTTTGCAGTTTATGATTGAAGCAGTAATTCTCTCGGCTGCGGGTGGTGCGATTGGTACTTTGGTTGGTGTCGGTGGTATTCTTTTGGTAGGTGCTTTCTCACCTTTACAAGGCGGCATTTCTGCTACAGCAATTGTCATGGCGGTTGGGGTTTCTGGTGGTATTGGCTTATTTTTTGGAGTTGTGCCGGCGCGTCGTGCAGCGAAACTTGACCCAATTGTTGCTCTCAGAAGTGCCTAAAAAATTAGCTATTTACTTGAGTTTAAACATCTGAAAATTGCCTCGATAAACTTACTAATAAATTTATTATATGACAAGTCAAATTAGTACTCAATCTCAAGTCATCACTCCTGAATACAAGCCTGTTGTTATTCGCATGGAGGATATATTTAAGGTATATGGAACTGCAAATACAGAAGTTCGTGCTTTAAATGGGGTAAGTTTGATAGTTGAGCAAGGCGAATATTGCTCTATTATGGGTGCTTCTGGATCGGGTAAGTCCACGGCGATGAATATTATTGGTTGTTTGGATCGACCAACATCAGGTCATTATTATTTAGATGGGGTTGATGTTTCGCAATTAGCAGATTCAGATTTGGCAGGTATTCGTAATTTGAAAATTGGTTTTGTTTTTCAGCAATTTCACTTGCTAGCGCAGTTGTCGGCAATGGAAAATGTGATGCTGCCAATGGTTTATGCAGGTATTCCTAATTCTGAAAGACGCGATCGCGCAGCGGATGCCTTAAAGCGTGTAGGATTAGGAAATCGCCTCAATAATCGACCAAATCAGTTATCAGGTGGTCAACAACAACGGGTAGCAATTGCGCGTGCTATTGTTAATCGACCTGTTTTGTTACTCGCGGATGAACCAACTGGTGCTTTAGATTCTCACACAACTCAGGAAGTAATGGATATTTTTACAGAGTTAAATGATGCGGGAATTACTGTAGTTATGGTAACTCACGAACCAGAAGTTGCTAGGCTGACTAAGCGTATTGTCTGGTTCCGTGATGGTGAAGTGATGCATTCTCATCTGAGTGCAGAAGAAATGATTAAGGTGGCAGTTTCTTGATTTAATTCTACTTTTGGAAACTTCCTAAAAAATATTTAAGACGCTCCACCGGAACGTCTCTAAAAACTTGAAGTTATTAATTAACTTGATTTTATCTTAAACTTTACTTTTCAAAAAACCAACTAAGTTTTGCATAAATGATTGACTGATGTTTTGCTTTTGAGTTTCACAAATCTCGGTAGACTGTTGAGACGGGGCATGATTTACTATCTGAACTTCTTCAACTAAACCGATAGTAATCAGCCGAAAACTTACCTGCTGGACTTTTTCAGTGGGTAATCTTAACTGTTCGGCGATCGCTTTTAAACAAACTGTGCCTTGAGTGTATTCCCAAACTTGCCACTCCAAACTATCTAATTGATACTGCGGTTTACCTACAATTAAACTTACTAAACCAGATTCAGCATTTGGCAATTTATTAACCAAAGCTTGCCAATTTTTGAGTACTCTTAAACCCACCAAAGTTGCTTCTGTCGCCTTTACACTCAAACCTGTCATTTCTCGTGAAGGAATTTGCACATTTTGCTCAAATTTAAACTCGGCATCTTTGAGTTGAAATAAAGCACAAACTTGCTGCAAAACTTGAACTTGAAAAATGCGCTTTAGTTGTGCTTGTTGTAAAACCCCTTGATTTTTTAGGTACAAACCTAATGGCTCGTCAAGGGGACAGCACCAATGTACTACTTTGTCAAATACGCGATCGCTAATCCACTTGCAGCCATCAATTAGCGACACTAATCCTTGATGATCTAATCGATTCGCTGCGGCTACAATACGACCTTGACGCATCCAAATATAATACTTTGTCGGCTTAATTTTGCAATCAGGCAAAACCTGAATCGTCAGTAAGCCAGTTTTCTGTCCTTTTTCTATAAATTGAAATATTTCTGGTAATGAGAAATCTGTGAGATATCCTGTAACACCCATAACTATACAGTTGATAACTGGTGGAGAAGCAATTGGACGTTAGTTTTGCCATTAAGGTGATCAAACCTTATTAACAAGACTTATATATTATTGCAGGTTTAGTGTAGATTTGTTAACCAAAGTCATATTATTTATCTATACCCCTAGACAGTTGCTCCTACCCAGATTCAAATAACTAGATTGTTTAACCCCTAAAAACTCTTAAAATTTTGGCTTTCTATTTGAGTCACGATTGGAAAAGTTTTTTAGCGACCAGAGAAAAATCTCGTCATTTGAAGCCGAGTTATCGCCATCTTAGCGAACTGAGTACTTTTACCAGTCTTCCGTAAGGATTAAATAAGAATGTTTTTCAGCTATAGGCAATGTTTAATTTAATCATCACAAAGATTAATACTCAATCCCCAAAATTATTAAAAAACGTCTCTTAGACTACAGAGTTTTCCATAAAATGTTGGATTAAAACAATCAAAGCATTAACCACAGAATCTTTTTGATTAGCATTAAGGATCACAAAAGGCGGACGAGTTTTTTGATCAACAAAACCCAAAGCAATAGCTACATTTTCTTCCGACCATGCGCCCTCACAATCCATGTGAGTTAAACCTATCAAAAGAGGTATTTTTGCTCGCTGATTCATAAAAGCCAGCAGTTTACGAGCTAAACGGAAATCACCAGGACGATGGGCGTCAACCAAAAGGATATAAGCATGAGCCTTACGGATTAGGATATCCCACATAAAATCAAAACGCGACTGTCCAGGAGTGCCATAAAGATGTAGTGCCATACCAGGAGCAAATTGCAAGCGTCCAAAGTCCATTGCCACCGTTGTACGTTTCTTAATGTCGGCTGTTTCGTCCGTCGCTAGGCGATCCGTGTCTACTACAGCAATTTCGCTAACCGAGCGAATGAAAGTGGACTTACCGGCACCTACTGTACCGGTTACAACTAGACGCATAATTTCCACGCTTACTTGCTCCTCAAGAAACCAAGTAAGTTTTGCATAAAGGAATTACTGGGGACTTGCACGTTTGTCTCTTTTGTGGGATTGGTTGCGATCGCTACTGATTCAGTCATCTCTTCTGGCACTACCTTAGCGCGAGAAGGAGCAATCACAGGAACTTCTGCGACTAAACCGACACTAATTAAGCGAAACGATGTCTGCTGAACCGTTTCCACCGACTGCCTAAACTGAGACGCCATCATATTCAAAGGAATTGAACCATTTGCCGACTGCCAAACTCGTCCTTCCAAAGAATCCAAACGTAAATGACGCTTACCTACAATCATTTTAGATAGCGCCGAGGTTGGCTCAGGAAGCTTGTCTGCCAAGGCTCTCCAGTCTCTTAACACTCGCAAACCCATTAATGTTGCTTCGGTGGCACTAAGGCTTAAACCGGTCATTTCCGTTGTCGGCAAAGTCGCCTTCGAGTCAAACTTAAATCGAGCATCTCTTAACCTAAATAAACCACAAATTTGTTGAAGCACCTGGGCATGAAATAGTAGTCTCAATTGTTCAGGTTGTAAAAAGCTTTGAGTCTTTAGATAAAGACCAATCGGCATATTTGCCGGACAGCGGTTGACTTGCTCCCGCAGTGCCTCCGGACTAATCCAGCCCCGTTGACAAATCATCGCCAATAAGCATTGATGGTTCAAGCGATTGGTAACCGCCACAATTCGACCTTGATGCAAAAGAACATGGCGTATTCTTTTCTCTGGGCTATGGATATCGGGTTGAAATCGCAGGGTAAGCAAGCCAGTTTTGCTACCTTGATCGAGAAACTGGAAAAGTTCAGGTAAGGAAAATTCGGCTAAAGAACTGGTAATTGCCATTACACTTTCACTTATTTCTAAAAATTTGTCTGAAATAGGCGAACACTATTTATTTCCTCTCCTCACAATGAAGAAATATCATGCTATATCTCTTTCATTAAAGTTACATAAGTTAATAATAGCTTCATAAGCCTCAAATTTAAACCGCCGCCTCTCTTGCTAGCGTTGACACTCTCATGAATTAGGCGGATAAAAGCCAAGCTATGGTTTGCACAGGCATTACTCAACTTAATTCGAGCTAAACGGCAAATGTGCCATACAAGTATTGTATGGTCAAGCCTCAAAAAAGCGTAGGGTTAAGCTGTTGTGCCATAAGAGTGTTTTCGGAGTCAAAGCTAATTCCGGTTAAAGACAAAAGAGTCTCTGCCAAACTTTGTCAGATGGATTGAGAATCAAGAATCACAACAAATAAAGGGTATCTCTCTCCCCAAAAATGATACCCCCACAAATCAACAACAGTCGGCTGATGGGAAGAAGTTTGCCTCCTACAAGTGATGCCTGAAAGTGCAAAACTTTGTTACTAATAGTAACAAAGTCAGTAAATTCAGTCGTATTTCTTCAGCTTAGGTTCGCTTGCTCTGACAACCTTGATATTGCTTGTCTATATCTTAGTTTAAAGCCATTTTTAACTCTGGAAGTACCCGCTTTATTTCTAGCATCAACACTCCTTGTTTTGCCGATTTACTAGCTAATACTAAGAGAACAGCATATTCGCCGCAGTTGGTTAGGATACCATAACCCTGGTCGCCTTCTACATAGATACGGTCTAAAAAGCCCCTAGACAGCTCACTGCCGATACGCTCTCCCAAAGACAACATGGCAGCAGACATCGCTGATACTCGTTCTTCGTCCATTTCGCCTGGTAAGCTAGAAGCTAAAGGCAATCCATCAGGAGAAACCAAGGCGGCACCTTGCACATCACTAGCTCCGGTGACAAAATTTTGGAGAATACTTTCAAGCTTGGCTGTATTAATAGTCATTTTAAGTTACTTAATCTATTCCTGATTGGACATTCCCACAGATTTTTTGAGCAAAACCTAGTGTGTACACACCTGCTGCATCAAGTTATCAGTTTAACGGGCAAACTTATCATAAAGCAGCAGCTCATCACAGTAGCAATACAAAAAAAAGAAGTGTGATATCAGGTTTAAACGAAGTATCACACTTCCTTATGAATAGACTTAAATTTTGTCAACTATTGTCTTGTTATAGTTTAGGCAACTCTTAAATCAAATACTTGGGCAAGGAATTAAGTTTACAGACTTGCCGTTTTACCCGTTTCTGCCTGGGTAGGAATTGGCTTCACTTCGCTATATCCCATATTTCCGGCAATTTCTCGTAATGTTGAAATTTGTCCCTCAAAGTCAAGACTTTCGATTTGAGACAAGGCTTTATTGATTGGTTGAGAAGCTTGATAACCTGTTGGCATATCGACGACTGTATCGCCCATGCCGACTGCCCAAGCATACCAGACAACTAACTGATTGTTTTCGGTCAACGCTCCATATGCACGTGATAATTGTGTGTCTTCGCGATTAACAATTTCCCGCATTGCTGATAGTTGCTGATCATCAGAGAGTTGATAAAAATCTCCTAATAGTTGAGGTGCCATTTCAGGATTAGCAGCAGTGGGAGCAGCAGGTGTGATCGAATCTCCCATTTTTTTATAAATATAGTAAAGCAATGCTAGCTTCTCATCAGTACCCAAACTATCAAATGAGTCTACAATTTTCTTGGTTTCTTCCGAACGAATTGAAGAGCGTCCGGTTTCTTGAGAAGAGTTCATAATTATTGTTCTTAAAGCGATAAAAGCGTTCTATTTAGGATTACCAGACTTGCTCGTTTAAAATCGCCTTCCGATAGATAGAGTTTGTTAGAAGCGAAAACCTGACTCAACTCTGCCTTTATAGGCAGATAAAAGATATCTCTCAAGACGCTAAAGCTATAGGGATCACTCGTGGTAAGATTCGTGATACTGCCCTAAAGAATTACAAAGGAAGTGTATTATGGCTGAAGAATTGAAACCTAAACCTGAAGAAGCTGATAATATCCATGAGGCACAGCTAGCAGCAGAAAAAATGGCTAGTGGTGAAGAGAAGCTGCAAAAGGTTGATGTTGATGCTGACTATGAAGCTTCTAAAGAATTTAGTGTTAGTGATGTTGATAAAAGTGGCGCCGGTGCACAAGCTGCGGTAGCAGCTACTGCCTCAGAGGAAAAACTGCCAGAAGCTAAGGATATGGCATCGTCACCGGATACGACAGGTAATCCAGCAGACTATCGAGAAATGGCAAAAGAAGTTAAGCCTAAATAGTCAATTTCAGCGATTAATCTGAACAGTTATTGTTGTTGATGGTTAATTGGGCAAAGTTTACAATATTGCCGCAGTTATACTTTCAAAAAATTACTTCTTGCGAAATATCAAACAATTATGGCTTAACCTCAAAACAGGTTGAGCTTTAATTTTTATGGTCATATAATTTGTTTTGATAACATTAAGATGATTGCTAGTTAACTTCAGAAGGAGCGATCGCTATGAGAAAGATACTCCTAAGCAAAGGTAATATAACGGCTTCTCTGCTTCAGGGGAGACAATATGGTTAATTGTTTCTGATCAAAAAAATAGTTTTGTGTTAGAGTTCCCTAACTTCTAACATGACAACAGCTTGAGACTTGATATAATCGCCTCTCAGACAACATTCAGGGTTGAAGAGAGATTATGTCAGACTGGCAGGAAATTTCAGGTGGTGTCACCGCACCAAGAGGTTATCAGGCAGCAGGAATTGTGGCAGGTTTGAAGCCTTCAGGACTTCCGGATTTAGCCTTAATATTGTCAGATGTAGATGCGATCGCAGCAGGTGTCTTTACAACAAGTCATGTACGCGCCGCTTGTGTCGATTATTGCCGTCAGCGTCTGCAAGCCAAAGCCAGTGCCCGTGCCATTTTGTGCAATGCTGGACAAGCTAACGCTGCCACAGGTGAACAAGGTTTGCAAGACGCACTTGCCAGCGCCAAAGCCTTGAGTGAAGCCTTGGGAGTTCCCACAGAATCAATTATGCTAGCTTCCACAGGCGTCATTGGTCAGCGAATTAAGATGGATGCCTTATTATCAGGAATTCCTAAGCTAGTCGCCGCCGCCTCAGATACCGGCTCAGATGCGGCAGCCAAAGCCATTGTGACAACGGATTTAGTTACCAAATCGATCGCTCTTGAAACCACCATAGATGACCGTCCGGTGAGGATTGGCGGCATTTGTAAAGGTTCAGGGATGATCCACCCCAACATGGCAACATTGCTTGCCTTCGTGACCTGTGATGCCGCCGTCTCCACCTCACTTTGGCAACAAATGTTGAGCCGCGCTGCTGATAAAAGCTTTAACCAAATCACCGTAGATGGCGATACTAGCACCAACGATACCTTAATTGCTTTGGCAAATGGTCAATCACGGACAGCGGCAATTACCGAAATGGGACCCGAAGCCGAAAAACTAGAAGGAATGTTAACAGCAGTTTGTCAGTATATGGCAAAAGCGATCGCTCGTGATGGTGAAGGCGCAACTTGTTTGATTGAAGTGCAAGTTAGTGGCACCTCAGATGATAAGGCAGCGCGTCAAATTGCTAAAACAATTGTGGGCTCATCTTTGGTAAAATCAGCCATCTTTGGTCGCGATCCAAATTGGGGTAGAATTGCCGCAGCAGCAGGACGTGCAGGTGTGCCATTTGAGCAAGAAAGTCTCCGCATTCAGTTAGGAGATATGGTACTAATGGAAAAGGGTCAACCTTTAACTTTTGATCGTCCAGCAGCTAGTAATTATCTCAAACAAGCAGCGGCAGGTGATTATTTAAAAACTGATACTGTCTTAATTTCTGTTAGTGTTGGCAATGGCACCGGTACAGGTAAAGCCTGGGGTTGTGATTTAAGTTACGACTACGTGAAGATTAACGCTGAATATACGACTTAAATTTGTGGTAATGGACAGGCATTCCACCTGTCCTCTTAATAATTCAAAACCGAAACCATGCCAAAAGTTGCCGATATTGGTAGTAAACGTTTAATCAGTTTAGCTCCTGATGCCTGGGTAAAATGGGTAACCCAAAAACCCGATGTTATCGCCAAAGAAATACTTAGCTCAGAGTTTCAGTGGATTAGTCGTGATACTGATGTTTTAGTACAAGCATATAATCCTCAACTGGGCGATTTTTTAATCCTCAATGAGTTACAATTACGTTATACGAATCGTATGCCTCAAAGGATGCGAGCATATACAGCATTGGCAGCAGAACGCTACAATTTGCCCGTATATCCGGTACTCGTTAATATTTTGCAACCAACCCCAGGAGTGGTGATTGTTTCTAAATACGAATCCGAAGTTTTGGGCTTAAAATCACTGCAAGAATATCGTACTATCAATCTTTGGGAAATTGATGTAGCCATCGTATTTCAACAACCTTTACCATCATTGCTTCCTTTTGTACCAATACTCAAAGGAGGAGGCGAAGAAGCGATAGTGCGACAAGCTGTACAACTTTTGCGTACTGATGAACAGTTAAGTCAGTTAGAGCCACTATTAGCTTTTTTTGCTAGCTTTGTATTATCAACTAATTTAGTACAACAAATCATGAGGTGGGATATGGCTGTTTTACAAGAATCACCTTGGTATCAAGAGATTTTGAACAGAGGACGGGTTGAAGGAAAAGTTGAAGGAAAAGTTGAAGGAAGAGTTGAGGGGAAAATCGAAGAATTACATTCAGGTATTGAGTTAGGTTTAGAACTAAAATTTGGTTCGGAAGGATTACAATTAATGCCTGCAATTTATCAAATTTCTGATCTGAATATATTGAAGTCAATTCAGCAAGGAATACGCACAATAAATACGGTGGATGAGTTGCGCCGCCTCTATGAATAAGTAAAGTTGTATATTAAGGTAGATGCCTTTTTCTCAAACTTAACTAATGCTTAAATAGACAAACTATTTAGCATGAAAAACACATTATGGTCAAAAAAATCGGGGCATTTGCGATCGCCCTAATTTTTGCCTTCACTATCCTTTCTAGTCGCACAGTTGCTCAATCATCAGCGGCATTAGAGTCACGCATTTCGCGTGTTGAGTCGGATAATTTTCAATTGCGATCGCAAATCGCTAACCTAGAAGCTCAAGTATCCACACTCAAAGGACAATCATCTCCTCAAACCACCATCATAAGACCACAAGCGCCTGTAGTTCCTCCTAGAACAAATCGGCAAGTAACATCATCTGACCCGATGTTTGATAGACTAGCTACTCTGGTAATCGAACTTAAGCAGCGTGTACAAGCTTTAGAAGCACAAGTCGCTCAACTGAAGCAACGACGATGAATTATGGTAAGCGAATTTCTGTAGTTGGCACATCTGGCTCAGGAAAGACAACTTTAGCACGTATAATTTCCCAACGTCTTGCTATTCCTCATCTGGAACTTGATGCAATTTATCATCAACCAAATTGGACAGAAACACCGCTAGAAGTATTTCGCCAGCGTGTAGAAGAAGCACTCAAGGGTGATAGTTGGGTTGTAGATGGAAATTATAGTAAAGTCCGCGATATTGTTTGGAGTCGTGCTGATACGGTTATTTGGTTAGATTATTCTTTACCTTTAATTATGAAGCAAATAGTAGGGCGAACCTTGCGGCGGGTAATTACGCAAGAAGAATTATGGAATGGAAATCGTGAAACTTGGGGAATATTTTTTAGCAAATATTCTATGCCGCTTTGGGTGCTTCAGACTTATCAAAAAAATCAAAAAGAGTATGCAATTCTTTTAAATAAACCTGAGTATGGTTATCTTAAAGTCGTGCATTTGCTGTCTCCTAAAACAACACAAACTTGGCTATCAAATCTGTAAACCCACTTAATTCGTTAACTTCCTGCCTGAATTACCTGTAAACTTCCCCCAGCATGGAAAGTTTGAGCAATTTCCCCAAACCCGACATCTTTAAGCAACCCAACCAAATCAGTTTCCAACAACTGCCAGGAAGTTTCCGTCTCAAACAACCACAAAAACACCGCTAACCCAGGCAAAAATAACAAATTACTTGGCTTGTGAAAATCTACCAGCGCAAACACTCCACCCGGTTTGAGTACTCGGTAAACCTCAGCAAGAATTTGCCGTAATTGATCTGGTTTCATCTCATGCATTGCCACACAGGTATGCACCAAATCAAACCTACTATCTTCAAAAGGCATCGCTTCCGCCAAAGCTTCCACATATTGTGCTTGAGGAACATTCCGTCTGGCGCGTTCCAGCGATACTGGCGAGACATCCAAACCTGTGACATTCTGGGAATATTCCACCAAATACTGAGTCGCCTGCCCACTGCCGCAACACAAATCTAAGACTTTCGTTTCTGAGGCAATTGTTAAGCCCTGCAACGGTAACTGATGGAAGCGTCTTTCCCCACCAACACTAAGGGCAGCAAGTCGAGACACCCCATCATATAGCCATTGATATTGATAACTCCAAGTTCTTAAAACTGTTGCCACTGCTCACTTCCTGGTAAAGATGTATGTTTCTTGATACGGATTGAAACTATTGAAAGAATATATTGTTAAAATCAGTTACAAATATGAAAGTTTTTGGAAGCTATTAGCATTATGGGTCGTGTTGGGGTATTACTTCTAAATTTAGGTGGACCAGATGAATTAGAGGACGTTCGTCCTTTTCTATATAACTTGTTTTCTGACCCGGAAATCATCCGCCTGCCCTTTTCCTGGCTACAAAGCCCTCTGGCATGGTTAATTTCAACACTACGTGCGAAAAAGTCGCAAGACAACTATCGGCAGATTGGTGGTGGTTCTCCCTTGCGGCACATCACGCAGTCACAAGCAGAAGCCTTGCAAGCGGATTTACAAAGTAAAGGTCAAGAAGCCAACATATATATAGGGATGCGCTATTGGCATCCATTTACCGAAGAAGCGATCGCACGAATCAAACGCGATCGCATAGATCATCTAGTAATCTTACCCCTCTACCCACAATTTTCCATCAGTACCAGCGGTTCCAGTTTCCGCCTTCTTGAACAAATTTGGCAAGAAGACCCGACCCTTGACCGCATCGAATACACCGTTATTCCTTCCTGGTACAATCAACCTCAATATCTGCAAGCAATGGCACAGCTAATTGCCCAGGAACTTGAGCAATGCCCCAACCCCGACTCAGCCCATATTTTCTTTAGCGCCCACGGTGTGCCTGTCAGCTACGTTACAGAAGCAGGCGATCCCTACCAGCAAGAAATCGAAGACTGCACAGCACTAATCATGCAGACACTCAACCGCCCCAACCCATACACTCTGGCGTATCAAAGTCGCGTTGGTCCTGTAGAATGGCTTCAGCCTTATACAGAAGATGCACTCAAAGAACTAGGAGAACAAGGCGTTGAAAATTTATTAGTAGTGCCAATTAGCTTTGTTTCTGAACATATCGAAACCCTGCAAGAAATTGACATGGAATATCGGGAAATAGCAGAAGAAGCAGGCATTCACAACTTCCAGCGTGTGCCAGCACTAAACACTCATCCTGTCTTTATTGATTCTCTTTCAACCTTGGTTACAGAGGCACTTGAAGCCCCTAGTTGTAAATTTTCAGAAGTGATACGCCCACCCAGAAAAGTGAAGATGTATCCTCAAGAAAGTTGGGAATGGGGTATGACAACAGCAGCAGAAGTTTGGAATGGTCGTTTGGCAATGATTGGCTTTCTGGCGTTAGTGTTAGAGTTAATTAGTGGTCAAGGACCGTTACATTTTGTGGGATTATTGTAGAAAAATTGGTTGATCAGATTTTAAAATCTAGAGCGCCTTGCTCAATTTTCCAATAATTTACATTTAATATAAATAATAACTCTGTAGATGCACAATTAAGGCTTTTACAGAGTTATTATATCTAGGTAAATACTAAGAGATCTGGGCTTTAACGGAATCTACGCTTGCGCCGACGTGCAACAGCCTTACGCTTTTTCTTTTCGATGGGAGTCTCAAAGTGACGCAGACGCTTCATATCTGCAAAAATTCCAGCCTTCGATACCTGACGTTTGAAGCGGCGTAACGCCGACTCAATTCCCTCATTTTCGCCTACAACCACTTGGGTCATGCTATATCCTCCTAAACGTGAACAACTAATAAAAATGGGATGACTGCACTCACCCAACTGCGTTTGCAGCAAAATTGGCGATAACAACAATTCGGAAACCTTATGTTGCAGCAGTTGAGGTTAGAAGCAATGCTGTTAAGTATCCACTTCCTGCACCGCCTGTCACCTCACACTACGAATATCAATTGAGAGCATCTTTAGCTGATTATTGTACTCTTATTGACTTACCAATGTGATGTAGAAATTAGATTCGGAGAGATGCCTGTAAATGCCCACAGAAATACTGCAGCCGAATATAATTCTCGCTAACTACCCTAACACATCGGCTTTATTGAGAGCTACCACAGCAACAGGAGTGAGCTAACTCAGGAGATTCTACTTTTCTTTTGGCATCTGTTACTTTGCTGCCACCAACTCATTGGAGGATAATTGCTCATGATTGAGTCGTGCGATCGCTTGATCAATGATCATTAATCCCTGATCAACCGTTTCAATCACCGCCAACTGTCCCCGTAAATCAGCAGCACCAGAGAAACTCTTAGCATACCAAGTCATGTGCTTACGAGACTGACGAATACCGCGATCGCCTTTATACTCCCACAAAGCCTGCAAATGTTCTCTAGCACATTCTAAACGCTCCACAGGCGTCGGTGGCGTCAGTTCCTGCCCCGTTTTCAAAAAGTAATCAACTTCCCCTACCAAAAACGGATAACCCAACGTTCCTCGTGAACACATTACTCCATCAGCGCCTGTTTGTTCTAAACATTTTACCGCCGCCTCAACCGAAAAGATATCACCATTGGCAATAACTGGAATTGAAAGAATTTCCTTAACCTTGGCAATCCATTCCCATTTAGCATTACCGTTATAACCTTGAGAACGAGTACGTCCATGTACCGTAATCATTTGCGCCCCAGCATCTTCCATGCGCTTGGCAAAGTCCAGAATATTGATTTCTTTATCTGTCCAACCAAGACGAGTTTTGACAGTTACAGGAACATTAATAGCCTTAACAACTGCCCGTACAATTGCCTCAGCAATTTCCGGTTCTCTTAATAACGAAGAACCACCACCATTTTTAGTAATTTTATTAACAGGACAACCCATATTAATATCAATTGTATCCGCCCCTTCCTTAACAGCCATGATTGCTGCTTCAGCTAAGAAATCAGGGCGACAATCGAATAATTGAATACTAATTGGTCGTTCATTTGGGTCTACCTCCATAATTTTAGGTAGTTCTTTAACATAATGCAGCCCCGTGGCGTTTACCATTTCTGTATACAACATCGATTCTGGGGCGTAGCGGCGCACCAGACGACGAAATACCAAATCTGTCACCCCCGATAAAGGAGATTGTAGTACGCGGCTTTTAACCTCAAATGAGCCAATTTTTAGAGGTGTTGAGAGTCGATCTTTAAGGCTGGGAGATAGGGAAAGCATTTCTGAAATCTTGAGCAATCTAACTCTTCTATTTTACTGGTGAGCAGAGTGGTTTTCTAAAATATCAACATTAAAACTCACTTATACAAATAATCGTGCATTACTGTATTTAGTTTTTCTAAAAATAACCCGACAAGACCCAGTATCTAACTGTCGATGCGGCATTGCCTACGCCATAATAATTACATTTATGACGTAGGCTTTCACTAAATCAAATCAACAAATCAGCCATATTTACAAGAGCAGCAACTTATTTTCTTAAAGCTGACCACAATCGGCAATTGTGATTGTTCCAGAAGTTTTGCCTGACTGATCCATACTTTTTGATTCCATGAATTTGACCACATCCATACCATCAATTACCTTACCAAAAACAACGTGTTTACCATTTAAATATGATGTCGGTACTAAGGTAATGAAAAATTGAGAACCGTTAGTATTTGGTCCGGCATTTGCCATCGAAAGCAGTCCAGGAGTATCATGCTTAAGATTGAAATTTTCGTCGGCAAACTTCTCTCCATAAATCGACTTACCACCAGTACCGTCACCACGGGTAAAGTCACCACCTTGACACATGAATTGTTTGATAACTCGGTGAAATTTGGAGTCCTTATAACCAAACCCCTTTTCACCAGTGCATAAAGCGCGGAAATTTTCAGCAGTTTTGGGTACTACATCATCAAACAACTCAAAGGTAATCCGTCCTTTAGGCTCTTTTTCGCCTTTGGGGCTGGTATATTCGATATCAAAGAAAACTTGAGGGCGATTAGACATAATGATCAATTCCTTTTTAATCTTAGTATTGAACTGGCTATGAGTTGTTTTGTACCCATGCCGTGATTGCTTGCCAAGATTATGCCAAAATATTGCCAAGCTGCAAGATTGTAACAAAAATCAAATTCCCGGCGCTAAACTCCAAGCTAATTTAACCCAAAACTCTTACTTTAGTAATACACACCGGGTCAGTATACAAATATTGTTAAGCGGGGAAATAATAATTTTGTACCCCGATGATCATTAAATGTTTAGATGAGATGAAAATCTCAACAACAATTCGAGTATTTGTAAACAGAGGTAAAAATTAAACCCCCTGCCTGCGTAAACAAGACGCAGATATCACCTTGGCAAAAATATAACAAAGTTATAAATTTTATCATGAGCGATCTGCTAAAGCTTTAAACTAGCTATATCAGCAGAATCAGAGTAACTAGAAGAAACCTGAAATGGTACAAACGCCAACCAAACCTTTAACTTTGTTAGAGTTTCTCAGACTACCAGAAACGAAACCTGCCAGCGAGTACATTGATAATCAAGTTATTCAAAAACCAATGCCACAGGGAGAACATAGCGTCATTCAGGGTGAACTGATTATTTTGGTTAATGCCGTTGTTAAGCCTCAAAAAATAGCTAGGGCATTTCCCGAACTACGATGTACATTTGGTGGCAGATCAATTGTGCCAGATGTTGCTGTATTTACTTGGGACAGAATTCCCCGCAAAGAAAATGGTGGTGTAGCTAATATATTTCAAGCGGCTCCTGATTGGATGATTGAAATTTTATCTCCTGAGCAAAGTGCTACGAAAGTTACGAAAAAGATTCTGCGTTGTCTTAATTATGAGACGCAAATGGGCTGGTTAATTGATCCTGACGAACAAACTATATTTGTTTATCAATCAGGGCAACAGCCAGAAGCATTTGATGAGTTGGAACAGCAGATTATAGTACCTAATTTTGCCAGTGAATTACGGTTGACTGTTGGGGATGTATTTGGGTGGTTATTGGAGTAATAATTTAAGAGCTGAACAGGTAATTTAGGAGTTCAAAATCGCTACAAACACGATCGCATAAGTAGAAACACAGGCGCAAAAGCGATCGCTACGATACCAGTACCCCACAACCTGACGGCAAGGCATTATATGCTCACCAAGTCACCTGATTTAACCCAAAACAGCCATGCTGGCGGCAAACACCCCTGATTCGTTACGGTTCGCACCAATATATAAAAGGCATAACTTTAATACATTAAACAAGTGAACGCAATTCCTCAGTACTCAAACCTGGGATTGCACTTCATCTCGAAGTTAGGAGTAAAGACGCCAACAACGTCAACCGTCCCTCAAAGGTTCGGAAACCACCCCTTCTTCACCCAAGCGAACAATGTTCAGTATAGAGATTGGTAGCTTTCTTTCTCGTGATTATTCAAGCTCCGAAATTAGGCAAAACTGAACTGAAATACTCTTTTTAAGTTTCAGCCTTCACAAAGTCCAATCAGTATTGTAGTTAAACAAACCCGGAACACTCTTATGGCTAAAGTTGTTGGAATTGACCTAGGTACAACTAACTCTTGCGTCGCTGTAATGGAAGGTGGTAAACCTACCGTCATTACCAACGCAGAAGGCTTTCGCACCACACCCTCAGTTGTAGCCTATGCCAAAAATGGCGATCGCTTAGTTGGTCAAATCGCCAAGCGTCAGTCGGTAATGAACCCCGAAAACACCTTCTATTCTGTCAAACGCTTCATCGGACGACGCTTTGATGAAGTTACTAACGAAGCAACAGAAGTTTCTTATAAAGTCGTCAATGCTGGTGGTAACGTCAAAATTGATTCTCCTGCTCAAGGCAAGCAATTTGCACCAGAAGAAATCGCTGCTCAAGTGCTACGCAAACTTGTAGAAGATGCTAGCAAATACCTGGGCGAAACTGTTACCCAAGCCGTTGTGACAGTTCCTGCTTACTTCAACGACTCTCAGCGTCAAGCAACCAAAGACGCAGGTAAAATCGCAGGCATCGAAGTCTTGCGGATTATCAACGAACCGACTGCTGCATCTCTAGCTTACGGCTTTGATAACAAGAAAAACGAACGGATCATCGTTTTTGACTTAGGTGGTGGTACATTCGACGTATCGATCCTAGAAGTTGGCGATGGTGTATTTGAAGTCATGGCAACCAGTGGTGACACTCACCTTGGTGGTGACGACTTCGACAAAAAAATCGTTGACTACCTAGCCTCCACTTTCCAAAAAGACGAAGGTATTGACCTCCGCAAAGATAAGCAAGCCCTACAACGCCTTACAGAAGCCGCAGAGAAAGCCAAGATTGAGCTTTCCAGCGTTACTCAAGCTGAAATCAACCTACCCTTCATCACCGCCACCCAGGATGGACCAAAACACCTGGACATGGTGCTTACCCGTGGCAAATTTGAAGACCTTTGTGCCGACTTAATTGATCGTTGCCGCATCCCTGTTGAAAATGCCTTGCGTGATGCCAAAATCGATAAAGCTGCCATTGATGAAGTTGTCTTAGTCGGTGGTTCTACCAGAATTCCTGCTGTACAAGAATTAGTCAAGCGGGTGTTGGGCAAAGATCCTAACCAAAGCGTTAACCCTGATGAAGTCGTAGCGGTTGGTGCGGCAATTCAAGCTGGTGTTTTAGCTGGTGAAGTTAAGGACATTCTTCTACTCGACGTTACACCGCTATCTTTGGGTGTAGAAACCTTGGGTGGTGTGATGACTAAAATTATTCCTCGCAACACCACTATCCCCACCAAGAAGTCAGAAACCTTCTCGACTGCAGTGGACGGTCAAAGTAATGTAGAGATCCACGTCCTCCAAGGTGAGCGTGAGATGTCTAATGATAATAAGAGTCTGGGAACCTTCCGTCTTGATGGTATCCCCCCTGCACCTCGTGGTGTGCCTCAAATTGAAGTTATCTTCGACATCGATGCCAACGGTATCCTGAATGTTACTGCTAAGGACAAAGGTAGCGGTAAAGAGCAATCAATCAGCATTACTGGTGCTTCCACACTACCTGATAACGAAGTTGATCGCATGGTTAAGGAAGCTGAAGCTAATGCCTCTACTGATAAAGAGCGTCGTGAGAAAATTGACCGCAAGAATCAAGCTGATTCTCTTACCTATCAGGCAGAAAAGCAGCTCACTGAGCTAGGCGATAAGGTTCCCGAAGCTGATAAGACTAAGGTGGAAGCTTTGGTGAAAGACCTACGGGAAGCTGTCAGCAAGGAAGATGATGAGCAGATCAAGACTCTGACTCCTGAGTTGCAACAGGCACTTTACACAATTGGTACGAACTTGTATCAACAAGCTGGCGGCGGAAATGAGGGCGGTGGTCCTGGTGCCGGTCCTGGCGCTGGTGCTCCTGGTACTGATGCTGCAGCTAGTGGTAATGCCGATGATGTAATTGATGCTGAGTTCTCTGAACCTAAGTAAAAGAATAATAGAGATGTTCTAGTTGATCTCTACTAATTAAAAAAAGGGTTGATAAGTGTATTACTTCTTGTCAGCCCTTTTTTTGTATTTAAAATTAGATTGCTGTGTTTAATATCTGGTTCAATGTCAGATTTAGCTCTGGAAAAGAAGGGGATAAAATACGCTCATCTTGGCGAAACAAACTTACCTGATATTCCTGATCAACTAACTGATATACCGAGAATGTGGGTTGCTTGGGTGTGCCGATATAACGCCTTCCTCCTAATCCTAAATAATCAGCAATCCAAAACTCTGGAATACCCATTTCTTCATAGTCTGCTGCTTTGCGCTGATAGTCATCTCGCCAATTAGTACTTACTATCTCAACTACCAGTGGCATTGATACGCCTCGAATTAAAGTTGATTCTCTCTGCCAACGGGGTTCATCTGTTAATTTTGTCTGATCAATAATTACGACATCTGGCAAATAACCAGACTGTTCACTAAAAGGTTTAACTGTGCAACTTTTGGGCAGGAAATAAGGTAGTTGAAGGCGATCAATTTCTACTAGGAGTCTCCGATTTAAATAAGCTCCTACTTGTTCATGGGGTCCTGTTGGTTTCACTTCACAAACCCTGCCGTTAATTAACTCATAGCGCCCATCTTCTGGATACCAGGCAATAAACTCATCAAAGGTTGT
>JBATUR010000046.1:0-57524 GCA_049671305.1 Coleofasciculaceae cyanobacterium | reverse complement strand
TGATAGCTACTTGTACAAAACCGTTGTGCCGGCTAATCCTTTGATTCAGATGAAGATTACGGCGAAGACAATTGGTAGTTTGTTACGAGGAAGTGCGCTAGCGCCATAGTTCGAGTAGTTTAATTATTCATTCCGGAGGGGTGAAGTTTTCCTACAGTCTAGAGGTTTTTGATCTCGGACTGAAGATGAAGACTTTGCCCCTCTTTTGTGATGGGTATTTTTTATGTAGTGCCTTTGAGCTAGGGTACATCGCTTCTTATTTGCCCAAAACCCATCAAGAAGCGATCAGCGCAACGCTCTCGCATGAGCTGTACCAACTGTCTTAAGATTAGGTTAGAAGCTAGGTGAGGAGCAATGGCAGCCAAAGACTTATTTCATGATGCTGTCAAACAGGCACTAATTAAAAATCAATGGATAATCACAGCCGATCCTTTGATTATTAAGATTGAGGGTGTGAGGTTTGAGATCGATCTAGCAGCAGAAAAGGTCTTTGCGGCTGAAAAGGCAGGGCGAAAAATAGCAGTAGAAGTCAAAAGTTTTTTGAGTAACTCGCCTCTAACTGACTTTCATGCAGCCTTGGGGCAATTTTTGAACTATCGACTTGCTCTACAAATGAACGAACCAGAGAGGATATTATACCTCGCTGTGCCATTTGATACGTTTGACACTTTTTTCCAAGAGAGATTTGTGCAGGAAGCAGTCAGGCTATATCAACTGAAAATCATCGTTTATGATCCGGTCAAGGAGGTGTTTATTGAATGGAAAGATTAGAACATTACCGCCAATGCCTTCGCAAGTTATTGACGGAACAAGCAATGCTAGAAGATGGTAATCCGGATATTGAATGCCAGCTAATTTTTGATAAGGAACATGACCACTATCTATTACTGGATATGGGTTGGCAGGGACTAAAAAGAGTTTATAACTGTTTCATCCATTTGGATATCAAGGATGGCAAAATTTGGATTCAGCGCAATATGACTGAGGTGGACATTGCGCGGGAATTAGTAGACATGGGGATACATAAGGAGGATATTGTTTTGGGGTTGCATCCACCTTATAAGCGTCCCTATACGGGGTATGGAGTTGCTTGATTGCCTCTTCTATATTCGTGAATTTATTAAGTTAGCGATTCTTAGTCTAGCTGATCTGCTCTCCACCGATTGTTCTATTAGTGATATTACACTACAACCTTCTTACTATTAGTTTGAAATGTGTGTAAAAATATTACAAGCAAGCGTATTGAATCTTTTAGATTGACTTGATAAGCTTTGTCTTAAAGTATTTAGGAGGAAGATTTTATGAGTTCAAACGATTTTCTTGAAATCAGATATGATGCTTTTATATATAATGATGGTGTTGAAGAATTAGAAGGTATTGATGATTTCAAGAAGGGAATCAATGAAAATTATAATAATATTGTGAAAGCCACTCCAGTAGGTAGAGGTGGTGGAGCCTACGAATTTGTAATTCATTTTATATGCGATCTACCTCTGCAAGACTATATAAAAATTATCATTGGATATTTAGGAGTTAAGATTGTAAATAAATCTACAGATAAACTTTTAGAGAAGTATTTATTTGTTCCGCTCCAGTCTAACTATCAAAAACTTAAGAAGAATAATTCAAGTCTTGATTGTTATAGTTTTCAGATGGAGTTTAAAGATGTCAATATATTTATATATAAAACATCTGATAATAGTATATTTTCAAATCTAAATAAAATACTACAACAAATTTCAAAACATATAAAAAATATAGAAAAAATAGAAGAACACAAAACAACATCAATTCATATTCCGGCAATATTAGATATAGTTAACGGTCATAAAGTATATAGAGCGCCACTAGGTGAGGAAGAAACAAAAAATCTTAGTGTTAAAGATTACTTCAGTTTCTGGGGGATTGAATACTGTGCCAACCAGTTAAGTGTAGTTTACGACTTGAATAGCAAATCTATTCTTAGTGATTATAGATTTTATACTGAGAAAAATTTTCAAGCTCACTGTAAGTTGGATTGACGCGCTTATTACCCAACATCTACTCCAGTCTAAGATCAAGGCAAAATTAAGCGATCACACTTCACCGTTGGCAAGGAAGCGATCCCACTCAACAGCTAACGGCACACTTAAGCAGCAGCAAGCAACCTCGAACTCAATCATTTTGTGCTTTCGTCCTTTCGCTCCAACGAAGTGCTAGGCTGCTTTTTGGGAGCAATAGCTTGATTTTCTTGCATAACCCTGATCAGAAACCGTAGAGCCTCATTGACGGCATCAGCATTAGGAAACATCTCTGCAACATCAGGCTCTAAGCGTACAGTTGTCCCACCAAAACTCTTCCGTCCAGAGCCTAACTTTCTAACTCGTAAACTCTTTAAGTCATATTCTGACCGCAGATCATCTTCCATTTCTGGCTTAACCCTCCTCATAGGCTTCTCGTTCGGCTCGTGTTACTTCTCTTGCACTAATCAGGCGAATCAAATCTCCTCTTTCTGTATACGACACAATCAGTAAACGTCCCCGGCTTGACTCTCCAACAATAAGGTAACGTTCCTCTTCATCAGAGTGGTCTGGATCGTAAAAGTCAACATAGAGCGGATCGTCGAAAACGGTTTTGGCTTCCTCAAACGAAACTCTGTGCTTTGACAGATTTCTTGCCGCTTTATTTTCGTCCCATTCAAAATTCATGGAATGATTGTAGCATCAAGTATTTGAAGGGGTTTTTAGCGCGATGCCCTATCCCCATAGGTTGACTTGATGCTTTTGTTCCCCAACATCTACTCCCGTCTAAGAGCAATGCAAAATTAACCGATCGCATTCTTCAATCGGAGTTGCCAAACCAGCACGAATTGATTCCCGCATTCCTGGTATCGAAACTAAATATAATGTCTCCTGAATCGCCAACCAATCCGCTTCAGATAGTAGAATTGCATTACTATTTTGAGAAGTAATTACAATCGGTTGATGGGATTGACTTACGGTATCAATCAAATCTTGCAATCGCTGTTTGGCTTCATTAATAGGAATCATAGCCATCAACTTAGTATCGTTTCAACTAACTATATCGTCTATTATGAGCAATTAGCGAGAGCTATGCGTCATCAAGAGCGCTGCAGCTTTCAGTAAATCACACTCAACTAAGCAACCTGTAACGGCTTTGTCGGCAGAATTCTCGGTTCCGGTAGTGGTTTATCTTCCTCCGTCAACATTTCCACGAAAGCCTCAATCACTTCCTGACCATTTTTGGCAGCTTCTTCGTAAGTTCTACCATGAGTATGAAACTGCTGCCAACCAAACTCAGGCAAGTGAACTAAAAAAAGCTGATCTTCTTCTGACCATTGAATCACCATGCTGTAGTGATAGCTCATTCTTTACCTTCCTCATTTTCAATCTCTTCTAGTTTTTTGATCACCCGTTGAATGTTTTTTTCTAGATATAGTGGCGCATCATCACCATCCTTGCCTGGGATGGTTAGAGGTTCTTCAGAAAGCAACGGATGTTTCCAATAAGTATGGCTTCCTTTACCTCTTCCTGGTTGAAGGACGTAGCCAACTTTTACCACCATTGCTTTTAGTTCCCTGATTTTCTTTGGCATTGCTTCTTTGTGCCAACTTCTTATCAATTAGGGCAGGAATTGAACCTACCCTACAACTCAACTCACCGCTGACTCAGCCTCAACAATCGCTTGTTCATTTGCCGGCAACTCCAAACAATAACCCGCACCGTACACAGTTTTGATATATTTCGGATGACGTGGATCAGGCTCTAACTTAGTTCTCAAATGCCTGATATGTACCCGAATCGTTTCAATATCATCATCGGGATCATATCCCCAAACTTCTTTAAGAATCTCACTAGGAGAAACCGTTTGACCATGACGCTGCAGCAAGCAGTGCAATAACTCAAATTCTAGATGAGTCAGTTTTACCGTTTGCTCAAACCAAATTGCCTCAAACCTTTCAGGAACCAATGTCAAAGGTCCATAATTGAGGATTTCTGAGTGCTTCGCGGCTTGCGGAATGCGATCGGTACGGCGCAGCAGGGCACGCACTCGTGCCAGCATTTCTTCGAGTTCAAAAGGTTTTGTCAAATAGTCGTCGGCACCTGCATTAAAACCATCCACCTTGTCTTGAGTTTGACCTAACGCGGTCAACATCAGTACAGGAATGTCGGCAGTGCGCTCATCCCGACGTAGGCGCTGGCAGACTGTGAAGCCATCCACTTTGGGCAGCATCAAGTCAAGCATAATCAAGTCTGGCTGGAGTTGCAGGGCTAATGCTTGTCCTTTGATGCCATCGGCGGCTTGATTGACTTCGTAACCAGCCATCTCTAGATTGATGGAAACTAATTCTGAAATTGAAGGATCGTCATCAATGACCAATATCCGGGGCATCACCAAGGCTTTTTGCTGAATGAGTTTGTTTGTTAACGTTCGCTAAGAACTGTTAGAGAAAAATTAAAATACTTTACTGATTATAATGGCTAATCATAAATAATTTCTAAGGAAAATTCAATATAATAGCTTCAGCCTTTGTGACATCAGTGTGATTTTAATTTTTGTTGGGCTTTCCTTTTGTGCGATCGCCATTTACGGCAGTAGGTTACGCAATTCTCTCGCTTGCGCCCCCCAGCTACACGTCATTGAGCCAAATTTGGGCGCTGACCCTCAATTACCGACCATTTCGGTAATTATTCCCGCTTACAACGAGGCGGAAAATATTTGCGACTGCATCACGGCGGTATTGGAAAGTAGCCAACTACCCGCGACTAAACTTGATGTTTGGGTTGTAGATGACCAATCAACTGATGACACCTTATTGCTAGCACAATCTCTTCAGGAATTACTGAAGGACTCACGGCTTCATATTTTACCAGGGCAACCGCGACCTGCTGATGAAATCTGGGTTGGCAAAAATTGGGCTTGTTGTCAAGGTTTTGAGCAGGCAAAAGGTGATTTCTTATTATTTATTGATGCTGATGTGCGACTGAAACCCCAGGCTATTGAAACGGCAATTCAAAAAGCCCAGCTAGAAGGCAGTGATTTGTTTAGTTTAGCCCCAGCAATTACTTGCGGCTGTTTGGCTGAATGGTTAGTGCAACCGTTGATGGTCAATAATTTGGCAGTTGGGCAAGATTTCCAGGCGGTGAATGATCCTGAAACTGATGTTGCCTTTGCCGCTGGTCCGTTTATGTTGTTTCGTCGTACAGCTTATGAAAAATTAGGCGGACATCGGGCGGTAAAAAGTCAGGTTGTGGAAGATGTGGAATTGGCTAGACGGACGAAAGCTGCGGGTTTAAGGCTGTCCTATTTGTTGGGGGGCGAATTCGTCTCGGTGCGAATGTATCGGTCTTTCTCGGCTTTGTGGGAGGGTTGGACGAAGAATTTATACATGGGTGCAAGGCGGAATATTAAGCCGATGTTTGACTTGGCGGCGGCGATGTTAATTATTTATCCTTTGCCCTGGTTATGTTTAGCAGGAGTTGCTTATAAATCTTGGCTTGGTGTTGGAAATGGGTTAGATTTAGTTGCTGCTGGTTTGGCGATAGTTGCGATTTTTTTCCATTACTATTTACGACTTTTATCAAGTCAGGTTTCTCAGCTTTCTTTAGATTATTGGTGGTTGGGTAGTGTTGGGGGAACAATTATTGCGGCAATGGCTTTGGTTTCGGTGTTTAAGACGGAAACTGGTTGGGGTTGGACTTGGCGAGGCAGGGCGCTTAAACTACCTATATAATATAATTAATTATTAGGTTTGGGTTCGTTAGGTTCTTCTTTTTTTTCTCCAGAATCTATCTGTTGTGCTTTATTTCTAGCATCAATTGCTTCTCGGTAGTCGGGTTTAAAACCTATAGCTTTATCGTAAGATGCGATCGCTTCTTTATAACGTTTCAAGCTGAATAAAGCATTGCCGCGACTGTACCAAGCTTCATAATGTTCGGGTTTGATTTCAACGGCGCGGTTGTAAGAGGCGATCGCTTCTTGGTATTGTTTTAAGTTATAAAGTGCATTGCCCAAATTATACCAAGCTTGATCAGAATTAGGTCTTAATTTAACCGCTTGATCATAAGAATTCACCGCTTCTTCATATCGCTGTAATTGATGAAGTGCCCAACCACGATTGTACCAAGATTCGTAGTCATCGGGATTCAATTTCACGGCTTGGTCAAATGAATCTACTGCTGCTTTGAAGTCTCGGAGATTATTTAGCGCACTACCTTTGCTATACCAAGCGATTTGATAGTTAGCTTGAAACTGCACAGCTTTATCATAAGATTCTACAGCTTCTTTGGCTTTTTGCAAGTTAATTAAAGCATTGCCACGTTGATACCAAGCTTCTGCATAATCTGGCTTATATTCAACTGCTTTGTCGTAAGATTCTACAGCTTCTTGATAGCGTCGTAAATTATGTAGTGCAATGCCGCGATTATACCATGCTAGCGAGTTATTGGGTTGAATTTTAACAGCTTTATCAAAAGAAGTAATGGCTTCTGAATATTGTTGTAATTTAATTTGCACATTACCACGTTCAGTCCAAGATTCTAAATTATTTGGTTGAATTTTGAGGGCACTATCAAAAGATGCGATCGCTTCTTCATACCGTTGCATATTATCTAATGCCTTACCTCGCCCATTCCAAGCATCTTTATAATTAGGCTGAAGTTGAATTGTTTTATCATAAGATTCTAAAGCATCTTGATAACGTTTTAATTCTAAAAGAGTATTAGCTTGCCCAATCCATGCTTCAGTATATTCAGGTTTTAATTCAACAGCTCGATTGTAAGCATCAAGAGCATCATTATATCGTTTTAACTCTAAAAAAGTCTGACCTTTTTGATATAAATTTGTAGCATTATTTGACTGTATAGATTTAATTGTTAAAATTGTGACAATACCGCAAAAGCTGATAATACTCAGTGAAATCAAAATTTTATATAAGATTTTTTTGGATAATCTAAGTTTAGGAAAACCTGGTTTAGTTGGTAATACTGCTGTAGAATTAACATTGGTGGTTAAAACTTTTAGCGCTTGTAAGGCACTAGTTGCTGACTGATAACGTTGGCGAAAATCATAGCGTACCATTTTATCTAATACAGCAACTAATTCCGGTTTAACTGATAATGAGTCATGCCAATTAATTTCACCTGTTTCAGGATCAGTTGCTATTTGTTCAGGAATTAAACCTGTAAGTGCTTGAATGCCAACCATACCGACGGCATAAATATCACTACTCAATTTTGGACTGCCGTTTGCTTGTTCGCTAGGGCGATATCCGGGAGTACCAATGGCAATTGTGAAGCTAGTTTTGCCGCCTTTTATGACTTGAGTTGTGACTTGTTTTACTGCTCCAAAATCAATTAATATCAGCTTATGATCTGACTGACGCCTGATTAAATTGCGTGGATTAATATCGCGATGAATAACGTTTTGTTTGTGAACAAATTCTAAGACTTCTAAAATATATTGTAATAAAGAAATAACTTGTGATTCTGGCAGTTGTTTACCGGGAATTATTTCCTGACTAAGATCATTTCCCTCAATTAATTCTTGAACTAAATAAAACTCTTGATTTTCTTCAAAATAAGCAAAAAGCTGAGGAATTTGGTCATGAGTTCCCAATTGATGCAAAACTTTGGCTTCTGTATCAAACAAACGCCTTGCCGTCTCTAATGTCAATGGATCTGTAGACTGAGGTTTGAGTTGCTTAACGACACAATGACTATTACCTGGAAGATGCTGATCATGAGCAACAAATGTTGTACCAAAGCCACCTTGCCCTAGTAAAGTTAAGATGGAGTAACGTCCACCGATAGTTTGTCCTAAACCCAAGTTCATGCGGTTTTACCGAAGAATGCAGGTATTGCTATCACGACTCATTCAATTTTTACACACTTTATATAAGTAACCATAAACACAAAGATCATTCCACTTTTGGTGTATAGCCTATTTTTGCTACTTATATAGAGGGATTATTAAGTTTAGCATTGTTGACACAGTGAATCAAAAAATGATTAAGTCATTCTAAATTTTAGCGACTATACGTCTTTAGGAAGAATTCAGTTAAGCAAATTAGTTCTAGTGTACTATAAGTAAACTGTGGTTGTCTTAAATGGCGCAAAGTAAGGTAATTCTTGGAATAATTCCCATATATTCATTTGAAAGGGCTGTAAAAATTAGAGTATTTATTTGTTCGCAGTTTCCGGCTACTAAATGATTAATTGATTGATTCAGACTCCTAGTTTGGTAAAATACAGCCGGCGTTATAAACTGTTGAACAAAAAGCAAAAAACATGAGTACAGTCCAAGCCAAATTTGAAGCTACAGAAACCGCTTTTCATGTCGAAGGTTATGAAAAGATTGAGTTTAGTCTTGTTTACGTCAATGGCGCTTTTGAAATCAAAAACACGCAACTTGCAGATAGCTACAAAAGCTTTGGGCGTTGCCTTGCGGTAGTTGATGCTAATGTTAATCGCCTTTATGGGAAGCAAATCAAAGAGTACTTCCAACATTACAACATTGACCTAACAATTTTTCCGGTTACGATTAGTGAGCCAGCCAAAACTCTAGCAACATTCGAGAAGATTATTGATGCCTTTTCTGACTTTAACTTAGTAAGAAAAGAACCCGTGTTAGTAGTTGGTGGCGGCTTAATTACTGATGTTGCCGGCTTTGCTTGTGCCGCTTATCGCCGCAGCACAAACTTTATCCGCGTCCCCACAACTTTAATTGGTTTAGTTGATGCTGGTGTGGCAATTAAAGTTGCTGTAAACCACGGCAAGCTAAAAAATCGACTAGGTGCTTACCATGCGCCAAAGCAAGTAATTTTGGACTTTTCCTTTTTGCGAACCTTGCCGACATCACAAGTTCGTAATGGTATGGCGGAACTTGTCAAAATTGCTGTAGTCTCCAATGCAGAAGTATTTGAGCTGTTGTGCGAGTATGGCGAAGAGTTGCTGCGGACTCATTTCGGCTACGTTGACGCCACGCCGGAGATTAAAGAAATTGCCCACCGTGTCACCTACGAGTCAATTAAAACCATGTTGGAGTTGGAAACTCCCAACCTGCATGAGTTGGACTTGGATAGGGTAATTGCTTATGGTCATACTTGGAGTCCGACGTTAGAACTTGCGCCCTCTGTGCCACTGTTTCATGGTCATGCTGTGAATATTGATATGGCGTTATCTGCGACAATTGCTGCAAGTAGAGGTTATATTACGGCACAAGACCGCGATCGCATTTTAGGACTAATGAGCGGCATCGGTTTGGCGATCGACCATCCCCTCCTAGATGGCGACTTATTATGGTATGCCTCGGAATCAATCACGATGACGCGAGACGGTATGCTGCGTGCGGCTATGCCAAAACCGATCGGTCAATGCTTCTTCGTCAATGACCTAACTCGTGCCGAACTTGATGCAGTGGTAGGCGAACACAAGCGCCTTTGTGCCACCTATCCCCGCGCTGGTGCAGGCATTGACGCCTACGTCGGCAGTGATGAACAAAGCTTAATTGGGAGTGGCAGCAATGTCTAGTGTAAAGCAAGAAATTGCGCGTCCTGTGACACCTTTGGGTATTTTGGTTGAGCATTTAGAAACCGCTGTAGCGATCGCTAAAGAACAGCCAAATCTTCCCACGGAATTAGCCGCAAACCTTGACCAGGCATGGCGTTTGGCAGCCGGTTTAGATGCTTACGTCGATGAGTGTACCTCCGAAGAGTCGCCGGCACTTGCCGAAATTGCCCGCAAAACTAGCCAGGAAGCTTGGGGCAAGCACTTTAAAGACGGCTCAACTGTGCGTCATTTAGAGCAGGAAATGCTTTCCGGGCACGTGGAAGGGCAGCTTTTGAAGATGTTTGTCTACATGAGTCGCGCCAAAAACTTGCTGGATATTGGGATGTTTACCGGCTATTCTGCCCTAGCGATGGCAGAGGCACTACCTACAGATGGGCGTTTAGTTGCCTGTGAAGTCGATCGCTATGTGGCAGAATTTGCTCAAAACTTGTTTCAGACTTCCCCCCACGGACAGAAAATTATCGTGAAATTGGGTGCAGCACTCTCCACTTTAGAGCAACTGGCAGAAGCGGGAGAGTCGTTTGATTTGGTATTCATTGATGCCGACAAAACCGAGTACGTGCAGTACTTTCAGACGTTATTAGACTCAAATTTACTGGCTCCAAATGGGTTTATTTGTGTTGATAACACCCTGCTGCAAGGGCAACCCTACCTGCCACCAGAAGCAAGAAGTAAGAATGGAGAAGCGATCGCTTCTTTCAATCAAATTGTCAAAAATGACCCCAGAGTAGAGCAAGTTTTGCTACCGGTGCGTGACGGTTTGACAATGATTCGACGAGTCACCGCTTAAAATTTCCTTCTCAAAGACCTCTTGCAGAAATCATCAAATAAAAAAACACTTGATTTCTCAAGAGGTCTAACTAATTCCAATACCAGTTCCCTAACTTTAGCCATTGATATTTATGGCATCAATATTCGCAATACTCCAAAACATCGCTACTCTCACAGTACTTCTAATTGCCTTTCCAATTAACAGCATCATCGTAATTTCTTGCCTGTTAAGTAGCTTTTTTCGTCGCAAAAAAAGAACCATAGCCGAAAATCCAAAAACCGTCATGCTAACTGGCGGTAAAATGACCAAAGCCCTGCAATTAGCACGTTCTTTTTACGCCGCAGGTCATCGGGTAATCTTAGTTGAAACCCACAAATATTGGTTAACAGGACATCAATTTTCCAAGGCAGTTGATCGTTTTTACACAGTTCCTGAACCCAAAAACGACCCGGAAGGCTATACCCAAGCATTACTTAACATTGCCAAAACCGAAAATGTTGATATATATGTTCCCGTATGTAGTCCAGTTTCTAGCTATTACGACTCTTTAGCGAAACCCTTGCTATCAGGATGTTGTGAGGTGTTTCACTTCGATGCAGAAGTTACAAAAATGCTGGATGATAAATTTGCCTTTGCAGAAATAGCGCGGTCACTAAATTTATCAGTTCCCAAATCTTTCCAAATAACCAACCCCCAACAAGTTATCGATTTCGACTTTAGCAACGAAAAGCGACCATATATCCTAAAAAGCATTCCTTACGACTCGGTGCGCCGCTTAGATTTAACTAAATTACCATGTGCAACTCCTGAAGAAACAGCAGCATTTGTTAACAGTTTACCGATTAGTGAAGAGAAACCTTGGATTATGCAAGAATTCATTCCCGGTAAGGAATTTTGCACCCATAGCACCGTTAGAAATGGAGAGTTGCGATTACATTGCTGCTGCGAATCTTCGGCATTTCAAGTAAATTATGAAAACGTCGAACAACCGAAAATTAGAGAATGGGTGAGTCATTTTGTCAAGTCATTAAAGTTAACCGGACAGGCATCTTTTGACTTTATTCAAGCCGAAGATGGAACAATTTATGCAATTGAATGCAACCCCCGCACTCACTCCGCAATTACCATGTTTTATAACCATCCAGGAGTAGCTGAAGCTTATCTGGGTGAAGAATTGCTAGCTGCACCTTTTGAACCACTTGCTGATAGTAAGCCTACTTATTGGCTTTATCACGAAGTTTGGCGACTAAATGAAATTCGCTCATTTAAGCAATTGCAAACATGGACTAAAAATATTTTACGAGGTAAAGAGGCAATTTTTGCTGTTGATGATCCGCTGCCATTTCTCACCGTACATCATTGGCAAATTCCCTTGCTGCTTCTCGATAATTTGCGAAAGCTTAGAGGTTGGATCAGGATTGATTTTAACATCGGTAAACTTGTGGAATTAGGAGGAGATTGAGCCTATTTATAATTATGTTATTTTCTCTTTAATTCCTTAGCTGTTACTGTCAGTATCATCAACTAAAAACCTAAATATAATGACAAATCAACCAATTACCACTAACTCAATGGAAGCTAAAAAGAAAATTTTTGGCATGATGTTTGGCTTCGTCCAAAGTCAATGTCTTTATATTGCCACTCGTTTAAAAATATTTGACTTCTTACAAGATGAAGGAGAACAAAGTAGCGAAAGTTTGGCTCAAAAAACCGCGACAAATCCCGAAAGACTTTATGTTATTCTCCGCGCTTTAGCACATTTAGAAGTATTAGAAGAAAAGCCAGGAAAAATCTTTGCACCGACTGAATTATCAGCATTACTTGTTACTAATAAAGAACCTTCAATTGGTCATTTAGCCATGCACCTAATTGAGCCTGCACAATGGGATGCTTGGAAAGTATTAGAAGAGGCATTACATACAGGTGAAGTTCCTTTTCAAAAAGCCAATGGTAAGAGTGTTTATCAGTTTACTCAAGATAATCAATGGAGTGGTGATGTCTTCATTAACGCCATGAGTTTCTTTACCGATCATTCTGTTGATGCTTTGCTGGATGTTTATGATTTTAGCCGCTTTGAAACAGTCATGGATGTTGGTGGTGGACAAGGAGGATTAATTGCTGGCATTGTTAAGAAATCTGGCTGTAAAGGCATATTATTTGATGTACCTTATGTCGCTGAAACTGCACCAGCTTATTTAGAAAAGCAAGGAGTTGCTAAAGACGCGGTGCAAATTATTACCGGAGATGTGTTTGTAGAAGTGCCAAAAGGTGCAGATGCAATTGTCATGAAATATTTCATTTCAGCCTGGAATGATCAAGACGCTATGAAAATTTTACACAATTGTAAAAAAGCACTTCCACCCCAGGGAAAAATCATTCTTTTACAAGCATTTGTCCCTGATATAAATGAACCGAAAGTTGCACCAGATGGCATCATGCCTGGTATTTTTGCAGTACAAATAAATGTAGCTGTGCCGGGTGGAGAATGGCGCACCAAACAGCAATTTCAGGAATTGTTTGCCAAGTGTGGTTTCCAACTTGAAAAAGTCGTTGATACCAAAACTAATCTTTCAGCAATGGAATTTAGTTTAATGCCTTAAACAACGAATATACTTTGGCAGCCTCATAACAAGTATTGCTGGGATTTTTGGTTCTTTCAAATAAGTATGTATGCCAAATTATAGTCCTTTAAACATCACAAATGAAACTCAACTCTCTACAACAAAAAGTTATTACCTATCTTGAGCCACTTCCAACTGAATATCATGATTCAGCAAAAGTTAACATCATCGACCGAGGTAAATTAAGACTTAGCCAAACACTCACAAACATCTTACGCCGCTCACGCCAAAATGAACCAATGATTTGGGACCCGTGGCTACTAAAAGATGGCGATATTTACCGTCTTTATTACTTAAAAGGGTTAGAAGGACAAACCCCTTGGTGGACAATTAGCAGTATCTGTGGAGCAATTTCTCAAGATTTAGAAAACTGGCAAGATTTAGGTATTCTTCTAGAACCTAATTCGGCAAATGATTGGGAGTCAGGGCGAATTTGTGCAGGTTGTACTTATCAAGAAAATGGTATTTATTATCTCTTTTATTCAGCAGGTGGTAAAGAATTACCACATCTAAAAAATGAAGCAATTGGTTTAGCAACATCTACTGATGGAATTAATTTTACCCGTTCATCTAATCATCCTTTATTAGTACCAGAAGCTGATAATCATTGGTATGGCAGAAGCGATTGGACTGGACATTTTCACTGGCGCGATCCTTATGTTTTTAAAGATGAGCATACGGGCAATTATTATATGTTCATCTGTGCTAGTTCTCAAGTATCTGGTAACTTTCAAGGATGTATCGCTTTAGCCGTCGCTTCCCAAATAGCGGGTCCATATAAGTTGCTACCGCCAGTCATAACCCCTGATAATGATGTCGAAGACTGGCCCTATTACCACTTGGAACGACCACAAGTTATTTATAAAAATAACAAATATTATTTATTTTACTCCTGCTTTAAAATGTTAATGAATCCTCAATGGCTGCAAAAAAATAAGCATAAACGAGTTACTAATTCGTCTTTATATTGCTATGTTTCTGACCGCATTGATGGTGATTATAAACCGATAAATCCTGATGATTTTATTGTGCAAGGTAGTGAAAAAACCGGAATGTATGGTACAAATTTTCTGCAAACCTCAACCGAATCAGAAGAATTTATCGCTTATGGCTGGTATCATCGACTCCACGCCTTAGCCATTTCACCAGCATTTCAGGTAATCTGGAAGAATCAAGAACCGCAGATTCAACCCAATACCTCAAAGTCACTGCCTGGGGTTAAAAGGTTGTAACACAGCACCACAAACACGGGGAATTGCTTATATAATCGCTATTCCTGGCATCAAAGCGTTAAATTTGTTGATATGAGTGAAAAAAATGAAAGTATCAAAATTGTTGCTGACAACCGACAAGCGCGTTTCCGTTATGAAATTTTAGAAACGTATGAGGCGGGAGTTGAGTTAAAAGGCACAGAAGTTAAGTCAATTCGTGAAGGCAAGGCAAATCTGCGTGATGGCTATGCTTTAATTCGCAATGGTGAAGCTTGGTTGCTAAATATGCATATCTCACCCTACGAACAAAGTAGCGCTTTCTTTAATCATGACCCACGCCGCACCCGCCGCCTGTTGTTGCACAAAAAAGAAATTCGTAAACTGATTGGTAAAGTTGAACAAGAGGGCTTAACGCTTGTACCTTTAAAGATGTATTTTAAGCGTGGTTTCGTTAAAATCACGATCGCTTTAGGTAAAGGTAAAAAGCTTCACGACAAGCGCCAAAGCATCAAAGAACGTGAAGATAAGCGCGATATGGCACGGGCAACTAAGCGTTATGATTAGTCAGCTACCTCCGTTGTGGTGTCAGCGTTAGGCGGCGTGTAATAACTTGCAACAATTGCCACCATTAACCACCAAAGCGTATTCACTTCCGGGCGATACCAAACTGTATCAACAAAACCGTGAGCTAGTATACCAGTCATAGAAGCGATCGCGCCAATTAACCAAAAGCCCTCCTGGTTGCCCGCTAACCGCAAACGCCCCAATTGCTGTATCCCTTGGTTAAACGTCACAATCAGCAGCCAGAAGAAGCAACAAAAGCCAATCAGACCGGTTTCTACAGCCACTTCCAAGAGAACTGAATAAGCACTCAAGGCACTAAAGCGGGGTCGCATATATTGGGGATAAACTTTATTAAAAGCTGAATTTCCAGGTCCTATGCCGAGAATGGGGCGGTCTTTAATCATCTCCACAACTGATGTCCAAACATTAATGCGAAAGTTGTTGCTACTATCTCCTCGCCCCACAAACAAACGGAAAACCCGCAAGCGTACCCCCTCATCTAAGCCAATTGCCAACAGCAACAACCCCGCCATACTGCCAAACACCAACGGTAATAACCATTTGCGCCAAAAGGCAGGTAAATAATTAATCCACCAATACCACAGCAACACGCTTAAGCTAATCGCTACGCCGCCCAAACCAATCCAACCGCCCAAACTGCCTGTTCTAAATAAACAATAACTATTGACAAACAACATGGTTAGTGCCAAGGCTTTCGGTCCCCAACCACGCCAAGCAAAGAAAGCCACAAAAGATAAAGCGATCGCAGGTAATAGATAAGATGCCAATAAATTCGGGTTGCCTAAAAAGCTATAAACACGCGGCGTTTTCGATAAAGGCGAAGTTGGATCAACCCAAGTTGCCAGTGCCTCCGGACCAAAAAACCACTGCCGCACGCCATAAGCACTGACAAACAGAGAGACAAGCAGGAATAAAGTAATGATTACAGAACGAAGGCGAGGCGATCGCAAAACCCGCGCCATTAACGCAAAAAACAACAAATATAGCGCCAGCTTCCCCAAACCCGTCGCCGCCGCCGACTTAACCGGCGAGAGGGCAGTTGCCACCGTCGAAACACCAAAATAAAGTAAAACCAACAAATGAATTGGCGTCACCTTGAGAGGCAACCCTTGAGGATAAACCGTTTCATCTGATAGCGTCAACAACACCCAAAATGCACCACCTGCAACCAACAATACAGCTACCAAACTATTAGAAACAAACGGCGTCAGCACCAACACCAGCGCCACCAAAACTGCCCCAATAACTTCACCCCACTGCATCAGCCAACTGCCCCGCCGCCAAGCTTGAAGCGAGCCTACCAACCGATACAAATAGCTAGCACCGCGCCATTGATGTATGCGTAAATTCGATAACGTAAAAAGTTGCCAAACTGAATTCATAGATGATTTTTGGTGTGAGGTTGGTTGTAGCAGTTAATGAGCAATAAAAAACAATTAATAATCAAAATTTAGAAGGTAGTGTAAAAATTATTAACTACTGAATACGAGGAATATCAATTAATTCTGGATTCTAGACTACAACCTTTCGGCAAAAAATGGGCAGCTTATTCAAGACCAACTGTTAAATCCAACTCAGGCAGACTAGCCACATAACGATAGCCTGATTCCAAGGAACCTTGAACAGAAATTTGTCCTTTGTGCAACTCTGCCAAATGACAACTCAAAAGTAGCCCCAAACTTTCGCGAGAATCTTCATCCGTCGGCGTTTTAATTAATTCCTGGGTTAAAGTAAAAGCTGCCAAAATCGAAGCACCCGAAATCATTTGATTTGACGACGGCAGATCAACCTTACCAAAACTGGTGGCATCTTCTAGCTCAGACTCATTTAGACTCGGCACAGGCAGAGAAGACGCCACAACACCTCCATAAACCGGAGGAATACCTTCTCCCAACCAAGGGTGAGAAACCCAAACGGCAATTTTGAGCTTTTTGCTTTTACGAGAAACATGAATACGAACTTCGCCGCCAGCCTCAGCCGCATGAATAATGCTAAAGACTAAGTAATACAGCATTTGCCGCACCTTCTCTCGATCCATCAGCCAAATTCTACTACCAGGTTCTACAGTTAAACGGATTTTTTGCTGTCTAGCTTTAGCCATTTCAGACAGGTTATTCATTGCCTGTTGACAAAGCATTTCGATATCAACAGAAGTTAAATGTAGTTTTTTGCTGGTTTCATCCAAAATACCAAGGGCAACAATTTCTTCAACTAAAGTTACCAAATGTTGCCCGCTACTATGGATAATTTCTATATATTCTTTTTGTTTGCTAGTGAGTGGACCATAAACTTGACGCCCTAAAACACTTGCCATGCCCATTACTGAGGTTAGGGGTGTGCGGAGTTCCTGAGTTAGCTGGCTGAGTAGTTTAACTTTAATGGAATTGGTTTCAACCATAGAATTAGACAATTCTGGCGGCTGTTGATTTTGTGGCACCTCAGCTTGAGGTAGCCGCAGCACAGAAGTTGTCTGTTCAGATTTTAAAAGGCGATCGCGTTCAAATTCGCTCAAACTCCAACGGGCTGTAATTGCCAAAAATTCCAAGTCTTTGCTAGTAAAATTACGCGGTACCAAATCCATAACCACCAACGTCCCCAAGCACTCACCGTCTGCCGTTAACAGTGGTGCGCCCAAGTAAGCACGAATGCCATAATGTCCAACTATTAAACTACTGGCAAACAGGGAATTACTGGCGGTATCGTGAATTGCCAAAGCTTGATGACTATCGACAACATAAGTACAAAACGACTCAACGCGCGGAATTTGACGCGACTGTGCCAAGGGGTTCATTAAACCAACTGTGGATAAACCAACCGCTGATTTTAGCAGCAACTCATTTTGTGTCATTAAACCCAAAAAGCAAATCGGTGCATCCAAAAATCGAGCAGCAATCTGAGTTGCCTCGTCAAAAACTGGTATAGTACTTGCTTCTAGTAAACCCAAATCCTTGAGCGCTTCTAGCCGTCGTTGTTCTCGTGCGGCAAATGCCAAACCATCTAAGCGACAAAAAAGTCTATTTTCTGGGTTAGTCATCACAACGCCCTCCCCCATGACATACTGCTTTTATCACGGACTTCAGTAGGACTGAACCGTTATCCGCCATGACTAAAGTTCCTTGTAAATACCTAGAACCAAATTACCCAGAGTTGTGGCAATAAGAGTTTTAATCCCAGAGTCACAATTGTAATCTCTTTTAGTTTGGTGACATCTTAGCCAAACCTGAGAAAGAGTGTCTCTAAGCTTTTACTTTACTTTGAGTTTGTCCAAGCTGGGTGAGAAAGTAAAGAGGCAATCACCCTCACCCCCCGTAGTTGATTAGACAAGGGTAGATGACCTTTGGGGGCATCCATTGTCCAGGTAAACTCCTGGGGGTAGCGAGTCCAGTTGCTGCCTGTCTTCCAGCCAATTAGGTGCCAGAGCTTTTCCCAGTTTTTGCTCAAGGAAAGCCAAAGTTCACGCTGTACAGAAAAGCCAAATTTGCCTTGGGAGTGAATAAACCACAAGTTATTAATGGTTTGCAGGTCTGTAATGGGAAATTTTTCGACTTCTGAGAAGTAGAGCCATTTTTTCTCTTGGTCGGCGCGTCCTGCTAATTCACAGAGTTTTTCTAAGGTTAGACGATCGGCGCTCTCAAAGTCTCGTTTGACTAGTAGTTGTTGCAAGCTTGTATAGTCAAGACCTTGTTCTGATTGCAGAGGGACGATGCCTGTGGGAAAGTGGTTTTGCAGAAATTCTTTAGTTTTGTCGGTATTGGCGTCATACAGAGCCTGGTAGACCGCTCCTGTGACGATATTGGCAGGAGTTGTTTGTTTTAAGTAATTGCTCAGAACTTCTAAACCAGTTTCACCGATGGCGACGAGTTCTGGTATAGTTTGAAGTTGTTTTTTTTCGGTACTTGAGAGCAACTGACGTGTTAGTTCGTCAATTTGGCTGGAATCGGTTACTGGGGCTGTTGTTGGGTCTGTCATGAAGCAGCGAAGAAAAGAGGTTGCGGCAGTAATTTATCTTAAGTTGCAGGGGAGACAGTAGCCAAAACACAAAGGAAAGATAACCTGAGTTGTTAGTGGTTTCCAGCTTGCAGGATGCGGCTAATTAGTGCTGTGGTTGAGGTTGGTACTTCTACTTGCACTAGTTCGATTCTGCCACCGTAGGAGTGGACGGCGGGTGCTTCTGGTAGTGTGGCTTGGCTGTAGTCGCCTCCTTTTACATAAATGTCTGGCTCTAGGGCTTTGATTAAACCAGTGGCTGTGGTTTCCTTAAAAATTACGATAGCATCTACGGCTTTGAGACTGTCGAGAACTTCGGCTCTTTGGCTTTCGGGTACTAGGGGACGGTTTGGGTATCCTGGTTGGTTGGGTTTGATTTGGTTGACTGAGCGGTCGCTATTTAAGCCGACAACGAGTGCTTTGCCGAAGCTTTTAGCCATTTTGAGATACCTAACATGACCCGCGTGCAGTAAGTCAAAGCAACCGTTGGTAAAGACTAATGGTCGCCAATATTCTGGGTTTTGGGCGATCGCAAGTTTTAGCTCACTCAAACTATAAATGGTCATTGGTCATTGGTGATCATTGGTCGCTGGCAATAATTTATTTGTTAAATTAAGTTTTTGCCATTTAGCTTTGGACTTCTCGCTCTATATTATCTGTCAGAGGTTGGTATCCTTGCTCGTAGGCAAATCGAACCAGTTGGGCGCGATTTTCTAACTCCAGCTTATTGAGGATACTACTTAAATGGGTCTGAACGGTACGGGGGCTGATGAATAAGCGATCGCTAATTTGTTTATTAGTTAACCCTTGAATTACTTCCCAAAAGACTCGCTCTTCTGCTGGAGTTAAGGGCAAGGGGTCAAGTGGGACTATCTCTGTTTCAGGTTCTGATGAGTTTACCGTAGGGTTTTCTTCAGTCAATTGAGTTAGTTGTGTGCCAATGGTTAGTTGCATCAACCGCACAATTTCTGAATGGATACGACGCGATCGCTCTAATTGTGACTCAATTTTGGCGACTAGTTCTCTTGGATCAACCGGTTTGGTTAAATAATCATCAGCTCCCATTGAGTGTCCATGAATGCGGTCTTCTAATTCTCCTTTTCCTGATAAAAAGATAAATGGCATCAATTGCCCCGAAGGAGTTGCACGTAAGCGACGGCAAAATTCTAAGCCGTCCATTTCTGGCATCATGATATCCGACACTATTAAGTCTGGTGGATTTTTGGTAACTGCCACTAAAGCTTCCGCACCTGAAGTTACCTGTTCAACTTGGTAGCCTCGGTTCTCAAGGTAGCGCGTCAGAACAGTACGCATAGTTCTATCGTCATCAACGACTAATATTTTTTTCATCGTTTTTTTAGAGCCACCAATCCTTTCAGACTTGTCAGCTTATAGGTACTTAATTTACCGTGCTTTAGTCTGGGTTGAGTTTTTGAGAGAAGCTGTCTCGACAAGCAGTACATCACAAATTTGTTTGATTTGTTATCTAAATTCGACTGACTCTCTTTCAAAATTCATTGTGAGCTATCTGCCTTTTTGCCTGAGCAGGCACAAATTGACAATTTAGCTTTAGGTCGAATTTGTTTTTATTGAGTCATTTTAATTCATAGGCAGGAGTCTGGGTGATTAGTGGATGGATTCAGCCGCGATGTGAGTGAAAGAGTGCTATTCGCATTACTATAGCTAATCCTTGACCCTTACTTGGTCTACTCACTGCCTAACAGATGAGTTAGCTGATTAGCCTTTTTTGTTACAAAATGAAGTACGAACCGACGCGATATCGTTTTCTTTTGCTAATTTTAGTGTGACTCGCTTTTTAGCGCGCCAGTGCCAACGCTATCTCAACACCCCGCGTCTTTCTCCTTCGGCTGAATATGCCCTCCTCCAGCATAATGGCTGATCTCAGACACGGCTCAAATTTGTTTTGACAGCTTTGATATTTTTTAGTTCCAATGTGACAATTGATTTTTTGAGATTTTATTTTTCTATATGATGAAAAAATAGTTAAATTCCAAAAACTCTCGTTTTTTGAGTACTTTTGGCAAAAACTTTAGATACTTACTTATTATAATCTAAGCTTTTCTCTAAAAATTATTAACTTGATAATCGCAATTGCTAATAAATAATGACCTTCATTCTGTAAAAATTAATTTCTTCTTTTTTATTGTTTTTAACAAAGCTCCAATTAGTGAGCCTGGTATTTTAAATTAAAAATTAAACTAATTCTCTTAGATGAATTAAATGCTAATGCTAATTAATTTGCTTAAATAAAGTTTATTCAATTATAAGTAAAATCCTTGCTCAAGTCAAAAGACAAGTGGTCAAACTTTAGTTGATTGATTATTGCTACTAATTTTGACAATAGTATTGAAACATACAAATCGACAATAATTTAGTTAATTATCTTCAAAATACTAAGCAAATCTTAAAATTTTCCAAAAAACTGACTCTAAAAAAGTTTTATTCTATATGTTGGAAATGTAAGTTCATCACTCAACTCAAGCAAGAGGCTTCATGGAGTTTTTATCCAATACAGTTGTGCTCTCACGGATGCAGTTTGCCTTAACTGCAATATTCCATATGCTTTGGCCCGTTTTAACAACAGGGATGGGAATTTATCTAGTTATTGTTGAGGGAGTGTGGCTAAAAACTCGCAATCCAGATTACTATCTCCATGCCCGATTTTGGTCTAAATTTTATGTATTAAATTTCGGTATTGGTGTAGCGACTGGCATCCCGATGGAATTTCAGTTTGGCACAAATTGGGCACCTTTTAGCGAAGCAGTCGGTAACTTTTTTGGTAGTGTAATTGGCTTTGAAGCATCTTGGGCATTTATGTTAGAAGCTGCTTTTTTAGGCATTATGTTGTTTGGTTGGGAACGTGTCAATCCTGCCATTCACTTTATGTCTACAATTTTAGTTGCTGTTGGTGCGAATCTTTCTACAGTTTGGATTTTAACAGCCAATTCTTGGATGCAAACTCCAGCAGGTGGGGCAATGATTGATGGCAAATTTGTTGTTAGCGATTACTTTCAAGCAATTGCTAATCCTTTTGCCAGGTACAGCATTTTACATATGTTTTTTGCTACCTTAGAAACCTCTTTGTTTGTAATTGGTGGAATTAGTGCTTGGTACATTTTAAAAAATTGCCATTCCGCCTTCTTTTCCAAATCCTTAAAAATCGCCATTGCTGCGGCAATTGCTGTTGCTCCCATTCAATTATATATTGGACATTTAAGTGCCGAACAAGTTTATCACTATCAACCAACAAAACTAGCGGCAATGGAAGCAAAATGGGAAACTTCACCTGCTGGAAAAACTGCCCCTTGGAGTGTGGTAGCGCTGCCAAATGAAAAGGCACAAAAAAATGATTGGGAGATTCAAGTACCCGGTGCATTAGGCTTAATTCTGGAATTTAAACCCAAACTTACGGAACCTGTACTCGGTTTAAAAGAGTGGAAACCCGAAGATAGACCTCACATGGTAGGTTTAATTTATTACTCTTTTCGGATTATGATTGCCATTGGTTTTTATCTTACTGCTTTGATGTTTGTCAGCACAATTCAATGGCTTCGTGGCAAACTTTCTGGAGAAAATATTGCCCAACAACGTTGGTTAATGGGTGCTTGGATATTTGCCGCGCCGTTAGGATATATTGCAGTAGAATCAGGTTGGATTGTCCGCTGTGTGGGACGACAACCTTGGACATTATACGGTCAAATTCGTACTGTTGATGCGGCATCTAAAATTCCGGCTAGTAATGTTTTAGTTTCACTAATTGGCTTCGCCTCAGTTTATACTTTATTGTTTTTTACTGTCTTATATTTTGGCAGTCGAATTATCCGCAAAGGACCTAATTTAAATTTACCAATACCTGGTATGGAAGTTGATCAACCAGCCATTGATACAACTCCTGGTGAATTTGTTCCCGATGAACGTCCTGTAGAAGCACAACAATAAATAATTAGTGATTAGTCATTAATTTTACGGGCTAATCACTGATTATTTAAAATAAAGATCTAACGAGGTGACATGGAGACTTTAACCTATTTTTTGCCGCAGGTTTGGTTTGGAATTTTAGCTTTATTTCTTTTCCTCTACGTTATGTTAGATGGCTTTGACTTGGGGGTAGGAATCTTATCTCTTACTTCTGATGACGAGGAAAGACGCGGACTTTTGATGACCAGTTTAAGCAATATTTGGGATGCTAATGAAACTTGGTTGGTTTTAATGGGAGGTGGATTATTCGGAGCATTTCCTTTAGCTTATGCCACCATCTTAAGTGCCTTATATATTCCCATTATTATGATGGTTTTTGGCTTTATATTTCGTGCCGTAGCCTTTGAATTTCGGGAACTTTCTAACCGTAAGTTCTTTTGGAATCTTGCTTTTGGTTCAGGTAGTTTTCTGGCGGCACTCGGTCAAGGATTTGCCCTCGGAGGTGTTCTCAAAGGTATTAATGTTGATAAAAATGGTCATTTTATCGGCACAACTTGGGATTGGTTAAGTTGGCAGTCTGTATTAGTAGCACTAACCTTAATTCAAGGATACGTTTTAATTGGCTCAACTTATTTGGTCTGGAAAACCGAAGGAGAATTGCAAACAACTCACTACAAAACGGCAAAGCTGGCTGCCTGGACGACTTTAATTGGAGCAATTTTCATTACAATTACAACTCCCATATTTTATGTTAGCGCCAGAACTCGCTTATTTCAACAACCGTTAGTTTACATATTTGCCCTAATTCCTATACTGGGAATTCTCTTAATTTGGCAACTGCAAAAAAGCCTCGACCTCAAACAGGAACGCGCCCCGTTTATTTGGACAATTCTGCTATTCGTTTTAAGCTTTATTGGGCTGGCTTTAGTTGTTTTTCCCTACATAATTCCTACCCAGATTACCATCTACGACGCCGCCGCCGATCCAAGTTCACTGGTAATCATGATCGTCTTTATCGGCTTTCTGATTCCGGTTATGCTGTTTTATAACATTTACTCCTATGTGGTTTTCCGTGGCAAAGTGGCAGGACACAACTATGGTGAATGACACTCAACCTAGCTGACAAAAAATATTTTTCTTTTCTTTCTTGTGTCCGAACGCTTCAGACAGCGTTATCTTTTGTAAGAACCTCAACTTAATCACCAATCTCTATGTACGAAAAAATCACCCCGCCACAGACAGGGAACCGCATTACCTTTGAAAATGGTAAGCCAATTGTGCCAGATAACCCGATTATTCCCTTCATTCGGGGTGACGGTACAGGAGTCGATATTTGGCCCGCTGCTGAAAAAGTTTTTGATGCTGCTGTTGCTGCTGCATATGGAGACAAGCGCCGCATCAGTTGGTTTAAAATCTATGCTGGGGATGAAGCTTGTGAGTTGTACGGCACTTACCAATATTTACCCGAAGACACATTGCAAGCAATTAAAGAGTATGGTGTTGCCATTAAAGGTCCTTTAACAACGCCTGTTGGTGGTGGAATTCGATCGCTTAATGTGGCACTACGACAAATTAATGACCTCTATGCTTGTGTGCGTCCTTGTAAATATTATGCCGGAACACCTTCTCCTCACAAAAGCCCAGAAAAACTAGATGTAATTATCTACCGGGAAAATACCGAAGATATCTACCTGGGTATTGAGTGGCGCCAAGGCAGCGAAATCGGCGCTAAACTGATTTCCTTACTCAATAATGAACTAATTCCGGCAACGCCTGAACATGGTAAAAAACAAATTCCTATCGACTCAGGAATTGGCATTAAACCAATTAGTAAAACCGGTTCCCAACGCCTAGTACGCCGCGCTATTCAACACGCCCTGAGACTGCCACAAGCCAAAAAGCAAGTGACTTTGGTGCACAAAGGCAATATTATGAAATACACCGAAGGGGCGTTTCGAGATTGGGGTTATGAACTGGCTGTTGCTGAGTTTCGTAATGAGTGTGTAACGGAACGAGAATCATGGATTTTGAGTAATAAAGAGAAAAATCCTGCCCTTAGTCTGGAAGATAATGCCCGTCAGATTGAGCCAGGATTTGATGCCCTAACGCCCGAAAAACGCGCCGACATCACTTCTGAGGTGAAAAAGGTTTTGGATGCCATCTGGGACAGCCACGGCAGCGGTCAGTGGAAAGAAAAGGTGATGGTCAATGACCGAATTGCCGATAGTATTTTTCAACAAATCCAAACTCGCCCCGATGAGTATTCCATTTTGGCGACGATGAATTTGAATGGCGACTATTTATCCGACGCTGCTGCTGCGATTGTTGGTGGGTTAGGGATGGGACCTGGGGCGAATATTGGTGATACTTGTGCGATTTTTGAGGCGACTCACGGCACGGCACCGAAACACGCGGGTTTAGACAGAATTAATCCGGGATCGGTAATTTTATCGGGAGTGATGATGTTAGAGTTTATGGGTTGGCAGGAAGCTGCTGATTTAATTAAACAAGGGTTGGGAAAAGCGATCGCAAATCGTGAAGTTACCTACGATTTAGCACGCTTAATGGAGCCACCTGTTGAACCAGCATTAAAATGTTCTGAGTTTGCTGAGGCAATAATCAAACATTTCCCATAAACTTCGTAGGGGCGACCCGCAACATTACCCCACTGCGTCAAAACAAAACCCCCAGGGTCGCCCTCTCATCAATAAAATTACCGCTGAAATTCATCGCCCAGGTAATACTGCCGTACCAAAGGATTACTGTACATTTCCTCAGCATTACCTGCGGCGAGAATTTGTCCATCTCGCATAATGTAGGCGCGGTCGGTAATTGCCAGGGTTTCGCGGACGTTATGATCAGTAATTAAAATACCCATAAAGCGATCGCGTAATCCTGCAATAATCTTTTGAATTTCAGCAACGGCGATCGGATCAACCCCCGCAAAAGGTTCATCTAATAATAAAAACTTCGGTCCTTCCATTCCTGCTGCTAAAGATCTCGCCAATTCAGTGCGGCGTCGCTCTCCTCCCGAAATTTGATTACCCTTGGTATAAGCGACTTTTTCTAAGCGAAATTCTTGCAGCAAATGATGCAACCTGCCATGCCACTGACTGCGAGGTACACCGGTTTGCTCTAACACCAGTTGTATATTATCCATAACACTGAGATGGCGAAAAATACTCGCTTCCTGTGCCAAATAACCAATACCAAGATGCGCTCGCTTATTCATCGGCAAAGCGGTAATATCTAAATCATCGAGCCAGACAGTACCTTCATTGGGTTTTTCTAAACCAGTTGCAATATAAAAAGTTGTCGTTTTTCCGGCACCATTTGGCCCTAGCAAACCGACAATTTCTCCTTGTGCCACGGAAACGTTAACACGCTTCACAATTGCCCGTTTTCCATAAGACTTATGGATATTTTCTAGGACAATTTTCACGACCTTTTCGCTGCTCCTAATTTAGTTATTTGTGATTGACTACAAAAGGAAAAAATTGACTACATAGCCTGTATGTCTGGCGTCATCACCCGTAAAAACTAACAAGCTTGTTGAGCCTTCATTCCCACTATAGCGATGCAACTTGAGCGTTACGGTTTAGCTGCTGCTGGCGCCGGTTCAGATTCGGGAACCAGATAAATTGATTCTACCTGCTGTTGCTTTTTAGGCAGTGCCAAGAAACGCCCTTCATCAATTAGATAAGTAATGGTTTCGCCTCGCAGACTATTGCCTTGTTGTAAAACATAGACATTGCCACTCATTACCAGGCGACGCTCTCGACTAAAGTATTGTGCTTGGGCTGCGGTTGCTTGTATTTGGCGAGAAGGGTAGTCAATTTGCACATTTCCTCGCGCCGTAACAATGCCTGTCTCTCTGTCGGCTTCCTGGATATCAGAGCGCACGGTGAGGGCACGTTTGTCGGTAGTTTGTGCCTCGGCTTTGGAGAGCTGGGGAGGGATAGCGATCGCAACTGCCAAGGTAGCTGGCAGCAATAACCCTAAACCCAGGTGTTTTCTCAAGTTAGTTGCAAATTTAAAAGCGGACTTCATAGGTTAGTGTAGGTGAGTGAGCGGTAACGACAAAACACAGATAGTCACCAGAGAAATTAAGCTGTAGTTATCTCCATTGACTTTTTAGCATAAAAGAGGCTTCAGAAATTGGAACTTTACCCTAGATATCTTGACCCTCATTGAGTCTAATAAGTTTCTAGTCACAATATTAATAGGACAGAGAATCAAGTCTCTATATCGAACTAGCATTTGTGTTGTCCACACGCTTAATTGTTGGCAAACTAACTCCAGACGGCAGTTGTTTCACAAAATTTGCCACTTCTGCTTGTCCTGACTGCTGTAGTGCCTTCAACAATGCCATACTCTCAATAATTAGCGCCTCAACATCAACACCCTCATATACAGGTTGATAGTCGTCAAGACGCCCAATGCCTTCACCCAGCAAAATTACAGCGCCGCGCCAATTAAGATTGCCCAAATGGTAGCAGGCGACTGCAATTTGCAAAACACCTTGATAAAATCGCTTCTGTGGCGACAAGGCTTCGAGCCATAAGGCTTCTAGGGTGTCGTGACAGGCGTAAAACTCTCTGTCATTAAATTGCTCGACACCCTGCCAAAATGCTTGAGGTGGTACGACAGACGTCATGCCATGCTGTCTCTGACAGTATGAATTTCTGCCATGTCGATATCTTGCATTTCACCGGCAAATTCGTTATCTTCCGTCAAAAACAACATACAATGGCATTCTTTGCGCTCTCGCATGGGAATGCAAGGGCAGTTCCAAAAAGCCGCCTTCACCTCAGCTTCTTTGTCTTCATAGTGGCGGCAAGGACACAAAGGGGCGCCGAGGTCATCTTTATGTTTGGCAAGTCCTTCAATAACCACAGCGGTTACAGAAGGATCAACGCAAAAGTAAGTTCCTGTACGCTTGGCATAGGTTTCAGAAAAATTTTTCATTGCCTCCAGATTTTTGTCGCTGGAGAGTTTATTAGTTTTTGCTGTAGTCATCTAGTCAGGCTCAACAGGTATGTGGTTTCTTTGCATTTTACCTCAAGGACTTGATTCGGGTAATACACATTACTCAACATCAAAGGTTTGCCTGGTTAAAAGCGACATTTTTTGGACCTGCTGCTCAAAGCTGAGTTAAACCCAATTATTAATTGGAAAACTCATCTCTGCCGTTGGCTAACGTAGCGGTTGCTGTAACTGAGTTTGTAGAGGCTGTGTCGTGTCAATGATTATACCTGCATCACTGTTATTCATGACTTTTTCTGAAGCAGCTTGCCACAGCAGCCAACGACTGCCCAAAGGTAAAGTATTAAGACTAATCGGATTTTGAGTTAACCATATTAAAGGAAGATTAGGAAGTTTTCCTGCATCTGAATCTTCTCCAGCATTCGTTGCTGCCAGTGTTTCTAAAACAACTTGATTTCCTTGAATTAAGCCTGTTTTTGCTGTCCAAAGTTTCGCATTTAGCTGAATTTTCATGGCATAAAAATATATTGAGGCGGCAGCAGTTACAGCTTGTTCAAAGTCGTCAAAGTTCCAGGAGTTGGCACTATCTAAACAAATGATAATATCTTGAGAACCTGTAAAAACTTCTAATTCTCTGACTCGTAAATCGCCATAACGAGCGCTAGTACGCCAGTGAATGAGGCGGGTAGGATCACCGATTCGGTAAGGGCGTAGAGTGCGGGTAATGTCTTCTGCGGCGGCATTAGAACGGCGATCGCTAAAAGTTTTTGCGCTATCATCTTGACCAATTTGATCTATTAAAGGACAGGATGTTAGAGGTAATATGGTGGGATAAACAATGGCGACAGCAGCAGCCTGCCAACTGCGACGACACCAAAATAATCCTAATGGCGTAGCGGTTCTTAAATGAACTTCTTGCCAGCGGTAAACTCCTCGTTTTTTGGTATGCTGATAGTATACCCATTCATAGGTACTTTGGGGATTAATTACTTCAATTGGTATCTCGACTATTTTACCTAATTCTGATTGTAAAATATCTTGAATTTGTAAGAAAGTTTTGGGTTTAAGTGACTGATTTTTGATTTCTAAGGTAATTGTTAATTGCTCACCCACGCTAACAGGTGAAATTGGCTGGCGACGCACTTGAATTTGTTTTAGTGTACGTGGCGGTAAAACGGCGGCTAATCCCAAAAGTGCAATAATTAAACCACTAATTACATAAAGCCATCCTGCCATAGTGTTGGTGGCAGCAGCAAAGAAACTAAAAGCAACGCCCGCTAACAGTAAACCCGCATAGGCAGGAGTACAAGCGCGAGTTTCTAGCCAATAATTAAGGCGACTAATTGTGCTCATATTTGCTGATTAAATAGCGTCCGCTCTTTTCTCACCATAACTCAACATTTTCCTAGAGATTTCTCAGTCATTTTGATTTAACTTTCTTTTGTCGGCGTCACTGGTTTTTGAGGAAATTTTGGGTAACATTGCTCTATGCAACTTCCTTAGTCTAAATTAAACTAGTCTATGCCCAGAAAAAGCGAAACTTAGCTCTTACTAGTTTTACAACAAAAAAGACTGAGTAGCGCCAAGGGATGTAAAGATGAAAACTTGTCACATTAAGTAAAGATTGGGAATGGTTGTACCAGCAAGTTGCTATCAGTGCGTAGCAGCAGGAATGACAGCGCTACAAATTTTTTATAACAGCTCAACTGGGCTTTGGAATACGAGCAAATGGTGGCAGGCAGGTAATGCCTTGGAAACAACAATTGACTATTCCCGAATCACCAACACCAAAAAATATCGTAGTATTATCCACAATACTTTTGAAAAAAACAAAGACAGTAAGTTTCTCAACGAATGGTTTTATGATGACGATGGTTGGTGGGCGTTAACTTGGATTAAAGCTTATGACTTAACAGGTGAAACCCGCTATCTTGATATGGCAAAAACCATTTTTAACGATATGAAAAACGGTTGGGACTCAACTTGTGGTGGTGGCATTTGGTGGAAGAAAAAACGCATTTACAAAAATGCCATAACTAATGAATTGTTCTTAAGTGTAGCGGCGCGCTTGCATTTGCGAACTAAGGGGGATAAGGGACCAGGAAGCTATTTAGACTGGGCACAAAAGTCATGGCGCTGGTTTAAAGATAGTGGCATGATTAATAGCAAGAATTTGGTTAATGATGGGCTTAATGATTCTTGTAAAAACAATGGTCAAACGACTTGGACTTATAATCAGGGTGTGATTTTGGGTGGTTTGGTCGATTTGTATAAAGCGACGAATGACCGTTCTTTAATTATGCAAGCAGAAAAGATCGCTGATGCTGCAATTAAAAAACTAGCACCAAAGGGCATTTTGCAAGAGTCGTGTGAACCGGCAAACTGTGGCGAGGATGGACCACAATTTAAAGGGATTTTTATTCGCAACCTACATTACCTTTACGATATTACCAATAAACCAGCATACAAAAAGTTTATCACCCAAAATGCTAATTCGATTTGGTTACATCGCAACCCTAATAATCATTTTGGCTTGAAGTGGGCAGGACCTTTTGATCGGGCTGATGCGGCAAGGCAAAGTTCGGCAATGGATGCCCTCAATGCGGCAATTGCTCTTAATACTAAAGAAACTGTTCGAGTTGAAAATACCAAGCAACCAGTTGCTTCAGCAGATTGGAATGCTTTTAAGATATCTTTAGTTTTCCACTTTAATGTAGCGGGGAGTGGTAAGTACGATTTAGGTTTTCTCAATGCTGCAGTGGATCATCAAAGTCCGACTACGGTTTTTTAAATATAACCTTAGGCAAAGTTAGACTTACCATTTATCTTTCACTCTTACCCCATAAAATTATGCAGCTTTCTGGAAATTTTCGCTAATTTTTGCTCTTAGGGCAGTATTCATAAAGTTAATATGAACTTTACCTTCAAAGCATGAAACCATCTATGTTCCTGTGATTAAATACGATTATGGTCAAAACCAGGTATCCCGTTTCTAGTTCTTTTAGTTTTTGAAGGTAGATTTCGATGAAGAAAATCGTCAGTTTAGCAAGTATTGCTCTGGTTTCACTCACTAGCGTTTCTCCGGGTTTAGCCACAACTGAAACACGCAGTCGCTCGTCAAATCAATCTTTTTCCAGTGCCACAAAAACCACCCAGGTGGCTCAATTTGGTGGCATCCTACGCACAATTGATGGCGGTCTTAACACCATTGAGCGGGAAAGACGCCGTGCAGAGGATCGAGCACGCCGACAACAGCAAGATCGAGAAAGGCAGGGACTTCTTGAGGCTCAAAAACAGCGAGAAGTCGAACTAGCTGCGGCAAGACAAGTGGCTACTGAGCAGCAACGAATAGAGGCTGATCGTCGTCGTCAATACTTTGAGAGCCTTTCTCCTGAACAGAAACAGGCTTATATTGCTGAACAACGAGCCCAACAACAAAGGCAAAGTGAAGTAGCCGCGAAGCTATTTATGATGGTTATTGATTCGGCAAGCACTCCTAATGTTTGTCGTCGCGGAAATTGGGTTACTGGTTATAGCTATTACGAGTGCTAATGTTAGGTTTCCCGAAAGCCACCCAATAATAGTATCCAAGTCAAGTACAAAGTTTTCCATGATTTCATAGCATTCTCAACTCATTTGAGAAAATTTGCTGACTGGAGTGCTTACGATGCCCAGGATTCATTTGGGATTGTTGTAATGTTGTGGGCATTCTTTTCAGAATGCCCCAGTTGAAGAAGATCTTAACCTTCCGAAAAGTCAGATTATAGATAGTAGGAAAACCCCTCAATATGAAACAATTTGTCATACCCGCTATTGTTGTAACACTGCTAAGTGCTACTCCTGCAATCGCACAGAAAGTTGTACCCGATGATTACTTGAACTTTAGCTCCTATCCCACTCTTTGTGATGGACAGATTCTTAAAGACGGTGTAATTTGCGTCAAAAATTTTTCAGAAACGCAAAGTAAATATATAAGCCGGAATGCACGTTTGATTTTTGTGTCAAGAATAGATGAGACGACACGTATTTATGAAATGGTCAGAGTTGATGAAATTAGAACGAACGAAGCAGGAATTGCCTATGTGGTAACAATCGATTGGATAAACAACCTTACTGAGATGAAACAGCAGATAGCTCGCACTGTGGTAAGAAAAGACGGCTCGACTAGAGTAGATCCAAAGTATGGAGAATATGGACAAGTGGATGCGGTTATGTGGCTGGAAAGACGTAATAAAGAGATTCGCCTTTTGGTCTCGGCTTTAAAGTGATGTTCGACAAATTTACTCGATTGAATCCGTGAAGATCGCCTCTTCCTTTAAGAGGTACGGTAATGCATTAAATCAAAAACTTATACCTCATCTAGCCCCAAGTCTCTTACAAGGAATCTTCAAGTTTCAGAGAAATTGAATTGCTGAACCAATTGTCAGAATTTCAGCTTCATTTTTGCAAATACATCGTTGCAAGCACCATTGCCGCATTTAACCCGCCTTCAAAACAAGGCGATACGGGCACTGGTATGGTTTTCAACGCTCAATGTTACGCTCCCTCTGCTTATCGAAAGGTCAGCAGTACAAAAACATCCCCAGCATTGGATTACATCAGGTTCGCAAACATAGAAGAGTTCACCGTTATCGGCACGAGCAAAAATGACTCAATCAAAACTGACGCTGGCAATGACATTATCAATGCTGGCGCTGGCAATGACACTATTACAGGTGGAGCAGGAGGTGATACTCTCACCGGAGGAACTGGAGTAAATACCTTCAATTATACCCGTAGTACTGATTCTCTGTTAGCAAATTATGATGTTATTACAGACTTGAAGATTGGCAGCGATTTGATAGATGGTCCTAGAGCGGTATCAGCTTTGCAACTCAAGGAACTAGGTAATGTTGCAGCATTGACTGAGATTGCCATCCAGCAAGTTTTAACTGCAACTAATTTTCTTGCTAGAGGTGCTGCTACCTTTAGCTTTGGCGATAGCACTTTCCTAGGAATTAATGACAGAACGGCTGGATTTTCTGCGAGCACAGACAGCATCATTGAAATTACTGGTTTCACTGGCAATCTGACTGATCTGGCAATTGTCTAAATGAAAAATCAACAGCAACTAAAAATCCCCGACTTCTAGATGTAAACCTTTAAATTAAGGATTAAACTCAGCAAAGAAGAAAAAATCCCCGACTTCTAGATGTAAACCTTTAAATTAAGGATAAATCTTAAACAAGAAGAAAAAATCCCCGACTTCTAGATGTAAACCCTTAAATTAAGGATAAATCTTAAACAAGAAGTCGGGGATTTAGTATCAGATGCTTAACGCTTTGCCAATTTCTTCGAGAGTTTCCGCAAACGAACTGATTTTGGTGTGACTTCCACCAATTCATCTGAACCAATGTACTCTAATGCCCGTTCCAAGCCCATATCTACGGGTGCTTGTAAGTGTACTAGTTCCTCACTAGTTGCTGAACGGTGGTTAGTTAGCTGCTTGGTCTTACAGACATTTAATTCCAAGTCTTGAGGGCGGTTGTTTTCCCCAATAATCATGCCTTTGTAAACCTTAGTACCAGGAATAACAAAGAATACGCCCCGGTCTTCGGCGTTTTGCATGGCGTAGTAAGTCGTTACGCCTTCTTCAATAGCAATTAACACTCCGTTGCGGCGGGTTTCGATGCCACCAGAAAGCGGACGATAATCCAAGAAGCTGTGGTTCATAATGCCTTCACCGCGAGTCATTCGCATGAATTCACCCCGGAAACCAATTAAACCACGGGCAGGAATCACAAATTCTAATTGGGTGCGACCATTGGTACCTACTTGCATATCCTGCATTTCGCCTTTGCGCTTACCGAGGGCTTCAATACAGCTACCAACTGCGACTTCTGGGACATCCATTACCAAACACTCAAACGGTTCGCAAGGTTGACCGCCGATTTCTCGGTAGATAACTTGAGGCTGGGAAACTTGAAACTCATAGCCTTGGCGACGCATAGTTTCAATTAAAATACCTAGGTGCAACTCACCACGCCCGGAAACCAGGAACTTATCAGGCGAGTCGGTTTCTTCGACGCGCAAGGCAACGTTGGTTTCTAATTCTCGCATTAAGCGATCGCGTATTTGCCGTGAGGTCACAAAGTCGCCTTCTTGACCGGCAAACGGCGAGTCATTCACCGAAAAGGTCATCTGCAAGGTTGGTTCATCTACCTTAATTAAAGGCAGTGCCATTGGTTCGTTAGGGCAGGTAATGGTTTCGCCAATATTGGCATCTGCAAAACCTGACACGGCGACAATATTTCCGGCTGAGGCGGTTTCCCAATCAACACGCTTCAAGCCATCAAAACCCATCAATTTGGTAACTTTTGCCTTGACAATTGCGCCTGTTTCTGTTACCACTGCCGCTTGCTGACCGACTTTAATTGTGCCGTTGTGGATTTTGCCAATGACAATTCGACCGACGTATTCAGAATAGTCGAGGGTGGTAACTTGCAGTTGCAATGGCTTTTGTGGATCGCCGACAGGAGGCGGAACATGGCGCAGAATTGCTTCAAAAATCGGCTGCATATCCACGCCTTCAGCTTCCATAGTTTGCTTGGCATAGCCATCTAAACCAGAGGCAAACAGGTAAGGAAAATCGCACTGGTCATCATCTGCACCCAGTTCAATAAATAAGTCTAAGACTTTATCAACAGCCGTGTGGGGATCGGCGCGGGGGCGGTCGATTTTATTGACCACTACAATCGGTCGCAGCCCTTTTTCTAGAGCTTTTTTGAGCACGAAGCGCGTCTGAGGCATTGGTCCTTCGTTGGCGTCCACAATTAGGATACAGCCATCAACCATGCCTAACACCCGTTCAACTTCACCGCCAAAGTCAGCGTGACCGGGAGTATCTACAATATTGATTAATGTTTCTTTGTAGTGAACGGCGGTATTCTTAGAGAGAATCGTAATTCCCCGCTCCCGCTCCAAATCATTGGAGTCCATAACGCAGTCTGGGACAGCTTCGCCTTCGCGGAAGATCCCGGATTGTTTGAGCAGGGCGTCAACAAGAGTGGTTTTGCCGTGATCGACGTGAGCAATAATTGCGAGGTTGCGAATTGGAATCATAGAAGCGTTAGGGAGTGGGGCGCATAGCAGAAAAATCTGCTAGCTAAAGATTTCTTAATATTTTAATTCTAGCTTACTGTCTGCTGCATTTAGTTAACAGTTGGTTATTCATAGGTTCCGGAACAATGACGAAACAAAAGCAAGTCACAAGTTGGTCACATTTATTAATCATGACAGCGGGGTTGATTTCTACCTGTTTAGGATTAGTTGTCATGCTGGGCTGGCATATTCATAATCAGTGGTTGTTGCAGATACTGCCTATGGCAGTACCAATGACCTACAACACGGCATTATTGTTTAGTTTGAGTGGCGTGTCTGTGCTGGCGTTAGGACAAAAGCAATATAAAATTGCTAGATGGTTGGCGATCGCCCTAGGACTGCTGGGAGTCTTAACGCTTTCCCAGTATATTTTTGATGTCAATCTTGGCATCGATGAATTGCTGATTAAAGACTACACCTTAAGTCCAAATTCAATTTTTAACACCTCCGCACCAAAACAAACTTTAATTGACAAACAACTAATACCAGGTCGTCCCGCCTTTTATACAGCCTTGAGTTTTGCCCTAACTGCCATAGCCCTAATACTGATCTGTCGGGCAAGAAAACGCAGGCGAACATCTGTAGTTGCAGGGCTTTGTGGAGCTATTGTCGCGGCGGTCAGTATTCTTTCCTTAGTCGGCTATTTCACAGGTGTGATAACGGCTTACGGTTGGAAATATTCGATCGGTCTTGCCGTCCATACCGCCTTGGGGTTACTAGTTTTGAGCATCGCCATTATTACTCTGGCATTAAGCACAAAATGGCAACAAAATATTCGCAGATCTCCCCAACAAGATGAAAATTATGGGGATCATCTTGCCGACGCCAGGCAGACAAGAGGATTTCTTCAAGAAATGCGATCGCTCTCTAATCCTCTAAACTGGTCAATTGAGCAAAAAACCCTGGTCGGACTGAGTTTAGCCGCAGTCGTGCTAATTGCGACTAATGTCTTTTCCTACTGGAACTTCGTTAACTACAAAGAAAGTTCCTTTGCCTTAAGCGATCAAAGTCGCCAAGTTAGAGAAAAAGTCGAAACTATTCTTTCTCAAATGAAAGATGCCGAGACAGGACAACGAGGCTACATAATTGTGGGTCGAGAAAGTTACTTAAAACCTTATCAAGATGCAGTTAATAGCATTCCACAAAAAGTTCAGGAACTAAAAACATTAGTAACTAATACTCCCAGACAACTTACTCAAGTTAACACTCTTGATTCTTTAGTTTCGCAAAAATTAGCCGAACTATCAGAAACAATTGAACTAAGAAGAACCAAAGGATTTGAAGCAGCACAAGCCGTAGTCGTAACTGATCGCGGTCAAAACCTAATGGAGCAAATTCGCCAGTTATCTGCTCAAATTAAACAAACAGAAATTGAGCTGCTAAAACAGCGCCTCGAACAATCAGGCGACAATATCGATACACAAAACTTTCTCACAATTGGTATTATTTTAACATTTTGTTTGTTCTACCTAGTTTATTACATCCTCAAACAAGAAAACCACAAGCGTAACCAGTCATTAAAAGAAGTGCAAGAGAGTGAGATGCGCTTTAAAACAATGGCAAATAATGCGCCTGTGATGTTGGGAATTGCAGATACAATGGGGCGATGTACTTTTGTCAATCAAAGCTGGTTAGATTTTACGGGCAGTACTTTGGAAAAAGAACTAGATGATGGTTGGGCAGATCATCTTCATCCCGATGATCAACAGCACTTTTTGGAGACTTCTCAAACTGCTTTTGCTGCCCGTGAAAGTTTTGAGATGGAGTATCGGCTAAAATCTCATTCCGGTGCATATCACTGGATTTTGAATAAAGGGGCACCGCGCTGGCTAGCAGATGGCAGTTTTGCGGGTTATATTAGCTCAAGCGTAGATATAAATGATGCTGTGGTGGCATCTAAGCAACGCCAACAAGCACTACAAGAATTACGACGAAAAGAACTACGTTACCGTTCATTACTAACTGCAACTACACAGATTATCTGGACAACAAATGCTCAAGGCGAAGTTATTGAAGAAATGCTCGGTTGGGGACAGATTACAGGGCAAAGTGCCGCAGAAATGAAAGGATGGGGATGGCTGAGTGTGCTTCATCCTGATGATCAGGAGGCTACTAGTCGAGCTTGGAATCATGCGGTGCAAACTAGAAGTCTTTATGAAATTGAGCATCGTCTGCTGACACGCGATGGCAGTTATCGAGATTTTAATGTGCGTGCGGTTCCTGTTTTGGATGACAATGGCGAGATTTTAGAATGGGTTGGCACTCATACGGATATTACCGAGAAAAAACAGGCAGAAAGTGAACTACAAAAAAGCCATAATCTTTTGCAAACTGTGATTGAAGGTACAGCAGATGCGATTTTTGCCAAGGATCTTGAAGGTCGTTTTCTGCTAGCTAATTCGATGACGGCGACTATTATGGGCAAGCCTGTTGAGGAACTTTTAGATAAAGATGACAGTGTTTATTTGCCACCGGAAATGACACGTATCATTAAAGAAAATGACCGCCAAATTATGACGACAGGTGAAAGTCAAATAATTGAAGAAGAAGTCTTAAAAAATGGCAAGGTGCGGATATATCTTTCGGCAAAAAGCCCCTGGCTAGACGCTCAAGGAAATGTTATTGGTTTGGTAGGAATTGGTCGTGATATTACTGAGCGTAAACTTGCTGAACAAGAAATTAAACAACTTAATGAAGATTTAGAACGCCGGGTAATTGAACGGACTGCTGAATTGACGGCGGCTAATCAGGAACTTGAGGCATTTTCTTATTCAGTTTCTCACGATTTGAGGGCGCCACTGCGGGGAATTGATGGCTTTAGTCAAGCGTTGGCGGATCGTTATTCTGAGCAGTTGGATGATAAGGGCAAACATTACCTCAATCGTATCCGTGCGGGGACTCAGCGCATGGGAGAATTGATTGATGATTTGTTGACGCTTTCCCGTGTGACTCGGACTGAGATGCGCCGCCGCGAGGTAGATTTGAGTGCGATCGCTACAGAAATTGCCACTGAGTTGAAGTTTACTGAACCTGATCGCGATGTTGAATTTGCGATCGCACCAGGATTAAATGTTAATGGTGATGCCCAACTGCTGCGGGTTGTTTTAGAAAACTTACTTAACAATGCTTGGAAATTTACGTCAGCTAGTATACAGACGAAAATTGAGTTCGGTGGCATACTTCAAGCAGATGCTAAAACTGCCTACTTTATAAGCGATAACGGTGCTGGCTTTGATATGGCTTATTCCAACAAATTGTTTGGCGCCTTTCAACGCTTGCACTCAACAACACAGTTTCCTGGTACAGGCATTGGACTGGCAACGGTACAGCGCATTATTCACAGGCATGGCGGTAAAGTTTGGGCTGAAGGAGCAGTTGAACAAGGTGCAACTTTTTACTTCACACTGTAGGATAAACTCAATTCAAACTTACCTATAAATGGAGAGAGACTTGAGTAACAAAACTGTCCTGATCTTATTAATAGAAGATAATCCTGATGATGAAGAGCTAACTTTGCTGGCTTTTGAGCAAAGCCGAATTGTCACTGAGGTAGTAGTAGCCCGTGACGGCGTAGAGGCATTAGACTATCTATTTGGCACAGGTAAGTTTGCTAGTCGTAACGTAGATAATCTGCCAGCACTCGTCCTACTAGATTTACAACTACCGCGAATTAATGGAATAGAAGTGTTAGAGCGAATGCGTGCCGACGACCGCACAAAATATATTCCTGTTGTGATTTTGACAACTTCCAACGAACAACAAGATTTACTTAATAGTTATAAATTGGGATGTAATAGCTACATTCGTAAACCAGTCGATTTTGACCAATTTCAAACAGCAGTACAACAACTAGGAATGTATTGGCTGCTACTCAATGAACCCCCACCATTACTGGTAAATTAGTATGGATAAGCCACTGCGTATTTTAATCGTTGAAGACTCCGAAGACGACACCGAGCTATTAGTAACTGAACTAGAACGTAGTGGTTACAATTTAATCTACCAACAAGTAGATACATCATCGGCAATGAATGCTGCCCTTGCTCAAAATTGGGATCTAGTTATTGCTGACTATACTATGCCAAATTTTAGTGCACCAGCAGCTTTGGCTCTTTTAAAAGAAAAAGCCTTAGATTTACCTTTTATTATTGTTTCCGGCAGTATAGGCGAAGATACTGCCGTTGCCGCCATGAAAGCAGGCGCTCATGATTATGTAATGAAAGGCAAATTGGCAAGACTTGCTCCTGCAGTTGAGCGAGAATTACGAGAAGCTAGTGAGCGAAGAAAAAGACGAGAAGCAGAACAAGCTGTGCGTCAAAATCAAGAAAGATTCCGCTCATTAATTGAGAATGGTTTGGATATTATTACAGTGCTTGATGCTGAGGGAATTATTGATTATGAAAGCCCTTCAATTGAGAAAATTTTGGGCTACAAACCCGAAAATTTGATTGGCAAAAATATCATTGAATATATTCACTCAGAGGATCAAGAGCATTTTCTGGAGACATTGAATCAAACCATTAAAAATGTCAATCTGTCCTTAAATAGCGAGTTTCGTTTTCAGCATCAAGATGGTTCTTGGCGTATTTTTGAAGCAGTAGGTAAAGCCTGTTTTGAGAGCATTAATTATGCCCAAAAGCTGAGTGTTGTTGTTAATTCTCGTGACATAACCGAGCGCAAACGTGCTGAAGAAACTCGCCATAATTTAGAAAGAGAAAGAGAATTAAGTGAAGCCCGCTTTAACTTTGTTTCCATGATGTCTCATGAGTTTCGCAACCCATTAGGAACAATTATTACTTCTGGTGAATTACTAAAAAATTACAGTCATAAAACCACACCCGTACAAAAAGAGCGCTGTCTTGATCGCATTGAGGATGCTGCTCAAGAAATGATGCAGCTTTTAAATGATATTTTAAATCTTTCTCGTGCCGAAGTTGGACAATTAGAGTTTAATCCCCAACCTTTATATATAGAGGAATTTTGCCAAAATTTAGTGGAAGGCATACAGCTATCTACTAGTGCTGAATATAGTATTAACTTGGTGATTTCTGGGGAATGTACTCAAGCTTGTATGGATGAAAAACTACTAGGACATATTTTAAATAATTTGCTTTCCAATGCGATTAAATATTCTCCTAAAGGCGGTAAGGTTCAGTTAGAACTTGCTTGCGAAAAAGATGAGGCAGTTTTTCTAATTCAAGACTGGGGAATTGGCATTCCTGAGCAGGAACAACAAAAATTATTTGAGTCATTTTATCGAGGGCAAAACGTTGGAAAAATTCCCGGAACTGGACTAGGATTATGTCTTGTTAAAAAGTTTGTAGACTTGCACAAAGGCAAAATTAGCCTCAAAAGTCAGGTTGGTGTCGGCACGACTTTTAAAATCACCTTACCTTTACATAGTCCATGCTTAGTTATGGCAACAGGATATGAGTCGGTGTCAAGTGAGTTAAGACGCCGTGCCACAGAGACACCTAAAAGCTATTCAGAGTAGCGCTCCCTGTTCTGCTGCCTGGGCAAGTTCAGACGCCACACGCGCCGCGTATGGGCGAATTAGCCACCAAATTAAGGGAGATAACCAACCCCGTAGCGTCACCGAGTAAGAGACATAAGTGCCACAAACAGTAGACTCAACTTGGTAAGTCACCCGTTTTTCAACTCCAGGAATTGCCAAAAAACGTACACTAAGTAGCTCACCTGGTCGCACACGCTCAACAAAAATTCGCACAGGAATTGGTATCAAGCGAGTCACGACCTGATAAATTAAACCAGGTTTAGCGATTAAACCCCTCGGAGCATTGGTACTAGAGAAAAGAGGATTCCAAGATACATCTGCCAAATTGATTAATTTTTGCCAAAGTACATCTACAGGTGCCGTACTCAAAGCACGATATGTCCGAAAAAGTGAGAACTTGCACCAAATTCCCTCATGACCAGCGGTTAATTTAAAGGAAAAATTAAGAATCACAACACGCCTCCCAAGAGCGACGCTTAGGCAAACTTATCATCGTATGTAAATAACACTCTAAGGTAATACCCTTATAGAAGATATAATCACAATTTCTTGAAAAACATTAAATTTCGGTAGTTTGGGGTGCTTCACGAGCGCCGATCCAAGCTAGTCTAAGAAAGAACAGTGACATGATCAGAGTAAGTATTTGTCTTAAATTAAAGAAAGTAGACAATCTTCTACAAAACTTGAGATTAAGTATAAACTTACTTCCTGAAGCCTTGCTTTGAACCCCCAGCAGCCACACCAAAAGAAGCTTTTGGGTAAACTACATCGAATTGAGATATATGACAGCTTTTAAAACGGATACGACCAATACCACTAGTTCTGCTCCAATTTCTGACTCCCAACAGAAAGTCAAGCAGTTTATGAAACAACTGCAAGATAACATCTGCCACACCCTAGAGCAGGTAGATGGCGCTAGCAGCTTCAAGGAAGACTTCTGGGAGCGAGAGGAAGGTGGTGGTGGTCGTTCCCGGATTATGCGGGATGGAGCCGTATTTGAGCAAGCTGGAGTTGGTTTTTCAGAAGTGTGGGGCGACGAACTTCCGCCCTCAATTTTGGCACAACGTCCAGAAGCGAAGGGACATAACTTTTTTGTCACTGGCACTTCTATGGTTTTGCATCCCCGCAACCCATACATACCAACAGTTCACCTCAATTATCGCTACTTTGAGGCGGGTCCTGTTTGGTGGTTTGGCGGTGGAGCAGATTTGACGCCCTATTATCCCTTTGCAGAAGATGCGGCTCATTTCCACCGTACTCTCAAAGGAGCTTGCGATAAGCATCATGCTGAGTACTATTCAGTGTTCAAGCGCTGGTGTGATGAGTATTTTTACCTGAAGCACCGCCAAGAAACACGGGGTGTGGGGGGCATATTTTTTGACTATCAAGATGGTACAGATGGACTGTATCGCGGACATAATCCAACAGGTGCTGCAGCCGATTATAGTAAGCAGCTTGGCTCATTAGGATCACGTAGCTGGGAAGAGATTTTTGCTTTTGCTCAAGATTGTGGCAATGCCTTTTTACCCGCTTATGTGCCAATTGTTGAGCGCCGTAAGGACACAGAGTATGGTGAAAGGGAACGCAACTTCCAGCTTTACCGTCGGGGGCGTTATGTGGAATTTAATTTAGTTTATGACCGTGGTACAATTTTTGGCTTGCAAACAAACGGGCGTACAGAGTCAATACTGATGTCTCTACCTCCCTTAGTCCGTTGGGAGTATGGTTACAAGCCCGAACCTAACACACCAGAAGCTGATTTATATGAAACCTTTCTAAAGCCTCAAAATTGGGCGGACTGGACTCCTGTAGACTCAGAAAATATCTGAGTTAAACTACGTTGAGGGGGTAGTCGTATCGGCGCAAGATGGGTGCTCTCGGTTTAGACTGAGGTTTTAAAGTTGTATTTACAGGACCATTGAGCGCAATTGCAATGCTGCCACGGCAAGGAGGTATTGATGATTCATATTGATCAGAAAACGCACACGACGGCAGATGGCACAACCATCATTGTTTTGGCGCCCATTGGGCGACTAGATATCACCACGGCTTGGCAATTTCGCCTGAAGTTGCAAGAATGTATTTCTAAACTCAGCCGTCATGTGGTTGTCAATTTGAGCCAAGTTAATTTTATTGACAGTTCCGGTTTGACTTCTTTGGTCGCCGGAATGCGAGATGCTGACAAAGTTAAAGGTAGTTTTCGCATTTGTAATGTCCATCCCGAAGCCAAACTGGTGTTTGAAGTGACGATGATGGACTCGGTGTTTGAAATTTTTGAAACGGAGAAAGAAGCTTTAGAGGGTGTTCCCCGTAGTATGCCAACTTAAATTTTGTTTAATTAATCAGCAATAGTCCGTTAAACTGGCAATTCGGCAGCAAAATCTTGTCGTTTTTTGAAACGAAATGGTCCCATTAAGGCGCCCCAAATGGCTTTTCCGGTGTTCGGATCGATGCCTTTGTCATAAACACGGAATTCTTGAGATGTTGCCTCAAAGCCCAACGAAACCTGGAAATTGCTGCCTTGATAGCTGAAGCTGCAAGGAGTGCCAGTAGTTGAGAAAGCCCTGAATTCGTAAGCAGTTGGGTTAATTTGCTGATATTTCAGGGTCAAAGAACAGCCAGGTAAAAAGCTGATTTGGGAAGGGGTTAGTTGTTTTAAGATTTCGGGACGCTGACCTGCTCCTCGAATTGCTTCTGTGTCGTCCAGCATATAATACTGAACTTGTAAAGAGTCATTGGGGTCATCTTTATAAATTCTAATAATTCTGGGGCGATAAGGTTTGTCAAGATTGACGATGTTGGCTTGCTCGGCAAAGAAAGTAAGACTATCTTCGGTAAATAAAGGCACAGGTCGTTGCCAGAGACGCAGGTGAACGTACCAAGCCGGATCAGCGATCGCTTGTTCTTGATTATCAAACTCACCCGCCATGTAGCGTCCAAGAATTTTTAATTCAGAGGAAATGGTCATATTTCTTCATTTAGTCACAACAAATCAGCGCCCAACTGGGGCTGCCGCTTCATAATATAACAGTCCCGCGATCCCAAATTAAGGCGTCTTGAAAGACCAGCAAAATATCTGCCTTGGCAAACGTCTCCTTAAACGAGACAATAGTCATAACGTCCCCCTTAAAGTCTGCTTTGTGAATAACGTTCGCACCGTCTCGGATACAAAACGAGATTTTTACAACCATCATACCCGTCCTGTTAATTCCATTTATCGGCGGGTAGTAGAAGAATTGATGGTAGAAATGCATCTGCTATCGGTTAATGTTGATTTTGATTACAATCCAATTTTTGCTCTTGGCGTCGTAACCTCGTTTAACCGCTTTATGCAAGGTTATCGACCAGAAAGAGACATAGAATCGATTTTTAATGCCTTGTGTCAGGCAGTAGGGAATGATCCGCAACAGTACAAACAAGATGCCGAAAGGCTGACTGCGATGGCAAATAGCAAGTCTTTCCCAGATTTGGTTGCCTGGTTTAGCTCACCGACACCAATCGATGCTGCCGGAGATTTGCACACCACAGTTGCGGCAATTTCTGATAATTCTAAATTTAAATACAGCCGTTTGTTTGCGATCGGGCTTTATACCCTGCTAGAGCAAGCTGACTCGGAATTGATGAAAGACGAAAAGCAGCGCAATGATGCTCTCAAGCAAATTGCTCAGGCTTTACATATCCCTGATGAAAAGTTACAAAAAGACTTGGAATTGTACCGTAGCAATTTGGAAAAAATGGCACAGGTACAAATCGTCATGGAAGATGCCATCAAAGCTGATCGTAAAAAACGAGAACAACGTGCTCAGGAAAAGGCTAAAACCGCCACTGGGGCAAATGATCTTCCGCAAGACGAAGCTTCCTCGAATTGAGGCATCTTAATAGCTTATAACCCAACTAAACTAGAACTTGTAAGCGTTGGATCAACTGCTCGGCTGGTACAACGCCTTCTATTCGCTCTAGAGGTTGACCGTTTTTGAAGAGAACTAAGGTAGGTAAGGCGTGAATTTCATATTGAGACGCCAACTGCGGATATTTATCAGTATCAATTTTTACAACTTGTAAGCGACCCTTGAGCTGATTGTTGACCTTATCTAAGATCGGAATCATCATCTGACAAGGACCACACCAAGTTGCGTAAAAATCTACCAATACGGGCAAATCAGAACCAGAAAGTAGGTCTTGGAAACTTGTAAACTGTTTTTTGACTGCCATAAGAAATAAGGCTGCTCTTCAAGGCTTTATGCTTGATTCTAGTGCAAAATTCCAAGGATAGATCTGGGCAGATTGTTTTAGAGAGGATTTTTTATGGAAGGATTACAAAATCGCTTGCATGAGCGTGTGGCAATTATTACTGGTGCTTCACGAGGAATTGGTAAAGCGGTGGCTTTTGCCTTGGCTGCTGAGGGCGCGAATGTGGTGGTGAACTATGCTAGTTCTAGCACGGCGGCTGAACAAGTAGTTGCAGAAATTTGTGAGGCGGGTGGTAAGGCGATCGCTATACAAGCTGATGTCTCTAAGCTTGAGCAAGTTGATGCCCTGATTAATGGAACTTTAGAAAAGTTTGGGCGCGTTGACATACTGGTTAACAATGCAGGAATTACTCGCGATGCCTTATTGTTGCGGATGAAGCCGGAAGATTGGCAAGCGGTAATTGATTTAAACTTAACTGGGGTTTTCTTGTGTACACGGGCAGTCAGCAAGGTGATGCTCAAGCAAAAGTCTGGTCGTATTATTAGTATTACCTCAGTTGCCGGACAAATGGGAAATCCGGGTCAGGCAAATTATAGCGCTGCCAAGGCGGGTGTAATTGGCTTTACCAAGACCGTGGCAAAAGAATTGGCAAGTCGTGGCATTACGGTAAATGCGATCGCACCTGGCTTTATTGCCACAGATATGACCAATAATCTGAAGTCCGACGATATTCTCAAATACATTCCCCTGGGGCGTTACGGGCAGCCAGAAGAAATCGCAGGCATGGCTCGTTTCTTAGCTGCTGATGACGCTGCTGCCTATATTACAGGGCAGGTATTTAATGTGGATGGTGGTATGGTGATGGCATAAGTTTTTAAAAGAGATGGGCAAGAGCTTGCTGATAAGCCTTAACCTGCAAATCGATGCCCGTAATTGCCGTACCAACAACCACCGCATAAGCCCCTAATTGCAGGGCTTGTTGAGCCATTTGGGGGGAAGCAATGCCACCTTCACAAATGGCTGGAGTCTCTAATTTTACTAGCTCAGTTAGTAGCTCAAAGCCAGGGGGTGAGAGGTGTTTGGTTTGAGGAGTGTAGCCATAAAGGGTTGTTGCGATTAAATCAGCACCAGCTTGCTTTGCTGCGATCGCATTTTCTATGGTATCAACATCAGCCATTACCAATTTGCCTTGTGAGTGAATTTGAGCAATTATTTCCTCAAGTTTTTCTCCTTGTGGGCGTTGTCGCTGGGTGGCGTCGAGAGCAATAATATCCGCATCTGCAGAGGCGACAGCAGTGGCGTGTTCAAATTGAGGAGTAATATAAACTTCAGAGCCTTCTAATTGCTGCTTCCAAAGACCGATAATCAAAGTTGTCGGATTTTGCCGCCGGAAAGCCTTAACATGGGCGGGAGTATCAATTCTGACAGCAACTGCACCTTGATTAACGGCTGCTTGTGCGATCGCTGCGATGATCAACGGGTTGTGGAGAGGTGAGTCTGTTGGGGCTTGACAAGAGACAATTAAACCATTGCGTAAGGTTTGAATTTTTTGATTCATTAGTTAGTAGTCACTGAGCAAATTTTATAACTGTTGAAGAGATATTATTTTAGCTTCCTCTTTAATAATTAATCAGACATAATAGCGAGAACTTTATGCAACAACTGTAGAGGTTCTATCGGCTTATATAAATAATCATCTACAGCCATTTTCAAATCTTGTTCTTGATTTTCTGGCAAACTATGATTTATTAAAGCTAAGACTTTGAGGCGTTGAGTTTCCGGAGAATTACGCAAAAGTTGCATCATTTCCAAACCATCCATTCCCGCTAATTGCCACCCTAAGATTACAGCTTTTGGTTGCAGCAAAGCAATTTGTTCAACAGCAGTCGCAGCATCAGTAAGCCAAATTATTTGATAGCCACCTGCCGTCAGAATTTCGCAAATTGATGTCGCAGTTTCCTCTTGATCTTCTACTAAAACAATCGTGCCACTAGCTATAGAAATATAGTTTGGTGTTGCCCTTAATTTGATAGCATCTGTAGTAGTTGGATTATTTGGCAACCAAACAGTAAATAAAGAACCTTGCTCAACTACAGATTCAACAGTGATTTTGCCGCCATGTAATTCTACTAACTGTTTAGTTAAAGCTAAACCCAAACCTGTGCCTTCGTAGGTACGATGATAAGAGGTTTCTAACTGTTGGAATTTTTGAAATAGAAGCGGAATTTGTTCATTAGCAATACCAATACCAGTATCTTTTATTTGAAAAACAACTAAATCATGTTCTCGCCAAACTCGCAAGATTACCAAACCGCCTTGGGGGGTAAATTTAAGAGCATTACCTAACAAATTAAAGAGAATTTGCTTGACGCGGCGTTGATCAGCAAAAAAGCAATCATGCTCTTGTTCAACTTGAAAATCAAGATCCAAGTTTACCTTTTGACGAAAAGCTTTTTCTTTTAGGGTTCTGATAGTTTGACGTGCTAGTTGTAATAAAGAAAACTCACTAATACATAACATAGCTTTTCCCGATTCAACTTGAGATAAATCGAGAATATCGTTAATTAATTCAAGTAAATGCTCTCCACTTTCTTGAATTGTTTGCAAATAATTTCGCTGTTTATGAATTGGTATAGATTTTACTCCATCTTGACCAAAAGACCAACGCAAAAGTGTTGCAGACATTCCAATTACACAAGTTAGAGGTGTCCGTAACTCATGACTCATGGCGGCAAGAAATTCACTTTTGGCAAGGTTAGCTGCTTGTGCTGCGTGTAGTGTATCTCTGAGAGCTTGGGTTCGCTCAATTACCCGCTCTTCTAGGGTGTTTTTTTGCTGTTGTAATTGAGCATATAATTGAGCTTGATAAATAGCTACAGTTAGATGTTCAGCAATTTGTTTCAAAAAGACTTTTTCGCTGTCTTGCCAATGGTATGGTTCACCACATTGTTGAGCAATTAATAAGCCCCATAACTTATCTTTCACAACTAGCGGTGCAACTAATTTTGCTCGTACCTGAATCTTTCTGAGGAATTCTAATAAGCAAGGTGAATGTGCATAAGCTTTCTCAATATCATCAATGGCAAAAGTCAAGCCTTTGCGATATTTTTTGCGGCAGTTGGGTACATAAGTCAAGCAGTCACCTTCTGTTAAACTTAGTACAGAGGAAATGCTTTTGGAGGCTTTGGCTTCATAAGTAACACAACCCCAACCTCCTTCTACTAGTGGTGGCAATGATTCACCAAAAAGGTTGCTGCTGGGTAATTTTTTTGAAATACTTAATTGCTCTGTATTATCAAGACTTAAATCTAGATTATTTGATGTGGGTAAGGCTGTGTAATCAAAGTCAAATTGATAAATTACTAATCTGTCTACTTTTAGGAAATCTCGTACTTGTTTAACTGCCGTTTTGAGGATAACTGGCAACTCCAAACTCTGGCGAATTTGCGTAGTTACTTGATGTAGTAGTCGCTCTTGTTCAACTTGTTGGTATATTGCTTCTTCGACAAAAGGTTGGCAAACAGCAATAGTGTTGCTAGTGGTTTGATCATGGTTAAGATTATCGGTCAGAATTTCAATTAATAAAAGTGTAAACTCGCTTTGGATAGCTGCCTGATTTGGTTGCAGGCAAGCTTGGGTTTTGATTAAGGTGTCTTGAAGAGTATGATTTTCTGAGGAGTTAATTAGCTCAGTTAAGAAATTAGCGATCGCTTCTGGCTCAAATCTTAATTCAACTTGATAAAGCTCTGACTTGCCGTCGTCGTTTGTCGTTGCTTCTGGTTTTCTTGCCAACAACAAGGCACTAAACTGTTGAGAAATTAAAACAGTAAACTTTGGGGCTTGCTCGCTTTGCTGAATTACTCCACTCTTCAGAGTATCAGCCGTTAAAAGCACAGCTTCAGCACCAATTTTTGACTGCATTTGCTGTAATAGCCCTTGCAACCGCTCCAATATTATCAAGGGTAAAATGCGGCTGAATTTTGAATCACCCACGATCGGCATTACTCTGAAAGGTATGATGAAAAAGCAGCAAAGCTTAACTCAATAAAGCTGAATGCGATGCCAGCAGCCAGATATTTTGATGTTCACTTTGCTCCTTAGTTGATGCTAGCTAATAGCTGGCGGATCAGTCGTCGTATATTCTTCAATCTTTATTTAGAAAAGTCTTCGAGCAGATTATCCGTGAGATAACAATTGTAAGTTACAACTCTTAACTAGAAGAACCAAGTATGCATCGGATCGCCGCAACGCCCGGAGGGTGGGACTCTCAAACTGAAGGAGTGGTGTTTATTGAACAAACACCAGCGCCAATTGTTTTGATCACTGCTGCTGATACTGACATTCAGACGCTGGCAGCATCCCTGCCTCAATTGCCGGTTGGCTTTGCAGCGTTACGAGTTGTTAACTTGTTGCAGTTGCAGCAGCAGTTAACAATTGACACTTATGCTCAAGATGTCTTAGCCTCTGCCCAAGTTATTATTCTAAGGCTTTTGGGTGGACGCTCCTACTGGTCTTATGGCTTGGAAGTGGTGCGCGAGACGGTGCAAGCAACCGGTGCCGTCTTAATTGTCTTGCCTGGAGATGAGCGCCCAGATTTAGATTTAGTTAGTCACTCAACTGTCAGTCTAGCGGCGGTTAATCAGGTTTGGCGCTATTTCTGTGAAGGTGGTGTTGAGAATTATCTCAATGCTTTAAAGTTTGTTGCTGATATTGGTTTGGGGCAGAGTTATAACCCGCCACCGCCGCAACCTGTGCCTCGTGTTGGCTTGTATGGAGGGTTTGAGTCTTGCTTAGCAAGGGTAGATCCCCCCCAGCCCCCCGAATTTCGGGGGGAGAATTGGGAGTTAAGCAAGGGCAAAGTTGGCATTTTGTTTTACCGTGCTCACTATTTGGCGGGAAATACAGCCCCAATTGAGGCGTTATGTCAAGCTTTAAGGGCGCGGCAGTTGCAGGTTGTGCCGATTTATGTTTCTTCTTTGGGCGATCCAGAAGTACAGGCAGAATTGTTGTCCTATTTTCAGCCGAAAGATGAGCCAGGAATTGGGGTGCTGCTGAATACAACTAGTTTTTCTGTGGCAAAATTGGGCAACGAGTTGCCTGGGTTGGAGTTGTGGAAATCTTTGGATGTGCCTGTGTTGCAGGTGATTTTTAGTGGTGGTACCGTTACACAGTGGCAGTCTGGTTTGCAGGGGCTGACGCCGCGTGATACGGCGATGAATGTGGCACTGCCAGAAGTAGACGGGCGCATTATTAGCCGTGCCGTTTCCTTTAAGTCGGTGCAAACTTGGAATGAGGCGCTGGAAACTGAGGTTGTCGGTTATGAACCTTTGGGCGATCGCATTGATTTTGTGGCAGATTTGGCGGCAAATTGGCTGAAACTACGGCAGACTGAGGTTTCTCAGCGTCGCGTCGCCTTGATTTTAGCAAATTACCCGAACCGTGATGGACGCCTTGCTAATGGTGTGGGGCTAGATACGCCAGCAAGTTGTGTGGAAATCCTCAAAGCGTTGCAGCAGCAAGGTTATCGGGTTGAAAACATTCCCGAAAATGGCGATGAATTAATTCGGCGCTTAACTGCTGGGGTGACTAATGATCCAGAAGGGCGAGAGTTGCGTAAAGTTGAGCAAAAGTTGCCGGGGCAGGAGTATTGGGACTATTTTACAACGCTGCCGCCGCAAGTTCAGCAAGGCATAAGCGATCGCTGGCAAGTCACCTGTGCGGGACATTTTGACTCTCCTCTTACCAAGGAAAAATTAGAAAATTTTCCCATTTCGGGAATTCAGTTAGGTAATGTTTTTGTAGGAATTCAGCCGTCGCGGGGCTATGACCTTGACCCTAGTTTAAATTATCATGCGCCGGATTTGGAGCCAACTCCAGCTTATCTAGCATTTTACTACTGGTTGCGGCAACATTTTGAGGCTAATGCGATTGTTCATGTCGGCAAACATGGCAACTTGGAATGGTTACCTGGTAAGAGTTTGGCGCTTTCGGATTGTTGTTATCCAGAGGTAGCGTTGGGAGCGATGCCTCATTTGTATCCGTTTATTGTCAACGATCCGGGCGAAGGAAGTCAGGCAAAAAGGCGGGCTCAAGCCGTAATTATTGATCACCTAACGCCGCCGATGACTCGTGCTGAATTATATGGTCCTTTGCAGCAGTTGGAAGGTTTGATTGATGAATATTATGAGGCGCAAAGTTTAGATCCGTCTAGGTTAGCAGTAATTAGCGGGCGCATTTCTCAACTAATTGAGCAAGAACAGTTACAGCAAGATTTAGGTATAGATGTAACCTCTTTACCAGAATTTTTAAATCATGCTGATGGCTATCTTTGTGAGTTGAAAGAAGCGCAAATTCGAGATGGTTTACACATTTTTGGGCAATGTCCAACCGGGCGTCAATTACGAGATTTAATTGTAGCAATTGCTCGAAATCCAACTTGCGATCGCTTAGGTTTGACTCGTGCTTTGGCTCAAGATTTAGGATGGGATTTTGACCCGCTGACTGCTGATTTTTCTGTGGTTTTAACTAATACCCCCAAGAGAATTGTTGGTGATGCTGTTGAGGAGTTGGAGCAACAAGCGGCTGAATTAGTTGCAGATTTAATCGAAAACTGTACACCATTAGATTCATCTTTAGTAAAAAAAACGATAGGAGAAGCAACACAAAGAGAACTGCAATGGATCAGCGATTATTTACTGCCAGCATTATTACAAACTAAGGAAGAAATTAGCCAATTATTAAGAGGTTTAGAGGGGCGATATATCCCCAGTGGACCATCTGGCGCACCAACACGGGGACGCCCGGAAGTGTTACCCACAGGACGCAATTTTTACTCAGTTGATATTAGAGCAATTCCCACAGAAACGGCGTGGGATGTTGGGCGCAAGGCGGCTGAGGTCATAGTTGAGCGCTACACCCAAGAAAATGGCGAATACCCCAAAACTCTCGGACTTTCGGTTTGGGGAACCTCGACGATGCGTACAGGTGGCGATGACATAGCAGAAGCACTGGCATTGCTAGGTGTTCAGCCTGTCTGGGATTATGCTTCACGACGTGTCGTTGATTTTGAAATTTTGCCTGTGTCGATTTTAGGGCGTCCACGTGTAGATGTGACGTTGAGAATTTCGGGATTTTTCCGTGATGCTTTTCCTAATTTAATTGATTTATTTGACCAAGCTGTAACGGCGGTTGCGGAGTTGGATGAAACTTCTGAGCAAAATCCTTTGGCATCGCAAGTAAGAAAAGAAAGTCAATATTGGCAGACAGTTGGTTTGGCAGAAGAAGAGGCGAAGGTGCGATCGCGTTATCGAGTTTTTGGCTCGAAACCTGGTGCTTATGGTGCGGGTATTCAAGGGTTAATTGAATCACAAAATTGGACGGATGAGCAAGACCTTGCCAGTGCTTATATTAATTGGAGTAGTTATGCTTATAGTAGCAGCATTTCTACCTCTTTGCCGAAGGAAACTGGAGGAGGGATAGCTGCACCAGAAGCTTTTGAGCAACGTTTGAAGCAGATGCAAATTGTTTTGCATAATCAGGATAATCGTGAGCATGATTTGTTAGATTCTGATGATTATTACCAGTTTCAAGGTGGCTTAACGGCAGCGGTAAGAGCGTTAACGGGTAAAAATCCACAAGCGTATTTTGGCGACAATTCAACTCCTGAAAATCCGAAAGTTCGACAGTTAAAGGAGGAAATTGCACGGGTATATCGTTCGCGTGTTGTTAATCCGAAATGGATTGAAGGTATGATGCGCCACGGTTATAAAGGGGCGTTTGAAATGGCAGCAACGGTGGATTTTTTGTTTGCTTATGATGCTACAGCGGGTTGTGTGGAAGATCATATGTATCAGGGTGTAGCTAAGGCGTATTTGTTTGATGCTAAAGTGCAAGAGTTTGTGCAACAAAAGAATCCTTGGGCGTTGCGAGATATGGCAGAAAGGTTGCTAGAAGCGAATCAGCGGGGTTTGTGGCAAGATGTGGAGCAAAGGATGTTGGATGATTTGCGATCGCTTGTTCATGATGCTGAGGCGGTGATTGAAATGAGTACTAATTCTGAACAAAGCTAAACATCTTATTTACAGCATATTTAGAAATTTGAGCAGTATTAATTTACTGACTCAAATTTGATAGCTGTGTGAGGAACAAAAGCTTTGATAGAAACGTCTAAATCACCACTAATTTGCCCTACATTTAATCAACTACTAGTCTGGAATTCTACTGAATAAGCTTGTTGTAATAACTAAGTATTATTTCACACAAACGGCAACTTGCTTAGTTTTATATATGTTTTCAACCAAAATGAACAAGCTTATTTCTCGCTCTTCACTTCACTTTGCCCTAGGAATTTTAGCCTTTCTACCACTAGCAGGAATACTCTCTCCAGGTAGTAGTAGCAGTCAGTCAGTTTCAAAAATTAACTCAAAAAATACATTGATGCAGTCGGCATCTAAGCACAGTCAAAGTACACAACGTTACACTAATTTTACCTATCATATTACCCTTAATTACCCAAAAAATTGGCAACCTACCAAGGGCTATGAAGAACGTTTTAATGGTGCTGATGGATTCTTTCAGATATCGTCAATTGGATTTTCTGATGATGTATTGCCAGGGCAACCTCGACCAACGTTACAGGATACTTGTAATGTTACAGCAACCCATAAACTCAGACCTTATGGTAGTCGTCCGCAGATACAACGGTTACAAATTCAGGGGCGTCCAGCTTGTTTAATTTTACCCTCGCCTGACCAAGACTCATCAATGGAAAAAATGGCAACATTAATTGCCCGTTATCCTAAAACTATTCGCATCGGCACAATGACATATGATCACTTGATGTTGAATGCCAATAAAGGACATATTCGAGAGATTGCTAATACCTTAAAGTTTACTAGACTAAGGTGATAGGATTGCCCTAAAAAGCTGAGAGGATATAACTTTATTAAGGATACAGATGAAATCATTTGGTAATTGAAATGAGGCAATTATCAAATGATTTCCAATGAGTAAAAATGAGAGATTTTTTTTGTATTAAGCATTTAGACAATCCAGGATATCCGTGAAATCTCTGTAGCGCTTTCTAGGTTAATGCTTTTATTATAGTAGAGGAAAATATTACAAAATAGATCACCTTAAAATACTAGATTGAACAATGGTAAAACCGCAGTATGAAGGATACTCAAAAGGTGAACACAACATTTCCTTACGGGAAAAGTTTGGCAGTGTAAATGTATATGCTAAAAATTCTCAATCTATACTCAATAAAGCTAGTGGATTTATTAGTGCTTATGATTTCACTTTAAATCCTTATCAAGGTTGTCAATACGGATGTAGCTATTGTTATGCTGCAGCTTTTAGCCCTAATAGCAAAATGCGTCAAGATTGGGGCAAGTGGGTCATTATTAAACAAAATGCGGCTGAACTTTTAGAGAAAGAACTTGCCAAATGGCAAAATAAAAATCCTGATAAACCTCCTACTATTTACATGAGTAGTGTTACCGATCCCTATCAACCTCTTGAATTTAAACAACAGTTAACAGAGCATTTATTAAAGGTAATGGTGCCATACCAACCAACTTTAGTGATTCAAACTCGCAGTCCATTAATTACTAGAGATATTAAAATTCTTAAGCAATTTCAGCGGTTACGAATTAACATGAGCATTCCCACAGGAAGCGAGAAAGTTAGGCGCGATTTTGAACCGCAAACGCCTAGCATCAAAGCCAGACTTAGTGCCATCGGCAACCTAAAACATGAAATTCCTTGTGATGCAATGCATGAAGCAAGATTTTCGGTTACGGTAACACCTTTACTTCCTACTTTACCTGATGAGCAAGCTGATTTTATTTGTAAGTTAGAAGTAGTGGATCGAGTGGTGATTCAGGAGTTTCATTCTAGTACTCAACGCTCTCTCATAGCTTCAACCCGTGCTGAAGCAATTGCACTAAAAACTAAATATGCTTGGTGGTATAACGATGAAGCAAAAAGTTACCAAGAATTTAAAAATAAGTTAGTTAATCTATTAACTGATGTTGAAATTTTGGAAGGTAAAGAAGGTTTTGGTTATGAGTAATTCATTGATTAATTGGTTGCGCTCACGTCAATTTAATACGGCTCTTACTAAAGGTAATGAACGACAAGCAAAACAGCTTCTACAAAAAATTGAAAGTTCCGGTGCAAAACTTTCTAATTTAGAGAAAATCTTTAAAAAAAAGCTACACTCTGAACAATCTTTATCTGTACAGAAAGAAGAATTCGCTTCTGTATCTAAAAGTTTAAAGTTGGCTTTACAGAAAATAAAAAAATTAGAAGACAATAATCAATTATTAACACCTAATCCCAATTTTATTCAGTTCATTCGCGAAAGCTTAATTTATCTTGAACATGATCAGCATAAGTTGCAATGTACTGGGATAGAAAACAACGTTTTTGATGATTTTGAAGTAAGTTTAGCTGACTTCTTACAATCTGAACTGGCAAAACTTTCCCAAGATTTACAGCTTTCAGAACTAAATATTGCTATCAAAGATCTTGAAAGTCTAAAGCATGGAGAAGACCCTAAATATAGTTTTCGATTGAGTCCTCATGTTTACTTCATGAAGTATTTTTTAGACAATACTTATTGTACTTACATTGCTTGGTTTTTGGTTTATCAATCCGGTTTAATTCCCAAAAATCTTAAAATTCTTGATATTGCCGCAGGTCCTGGAACAGTAGCTTACGGACTAGCATTGCTACTACAGAGTGCTGACTACTTTTTTTCTTCATCTTTCATGCATATTTCTTACTATTCTTTAGAAAAACAATCGTTATTGCAATATCGTGGACTTCAATTTTGGCGGCAATATATAGAACCTAAGCAGACAGCAACCAATGCTTATTTTAGGTTTGATACAGCAGATATCTTTGACGAAAAGATTATCTCAGAAAAGCTTCCTAAATCCTTTTTTAATTTTATTGTAATTTCTCACTGCTTCTTTTATGAATCTCAAAAGAGAATTGAGTCTCATAATATTTACAGCAAATTTTTTCAAAATCACCTAGAACTTGGCGGCTATGTCTTATTAATAGTGCAAGGTAAAAAGTTATTTGACGCCTATGATATCCGGCAAAGTGAAGATATTAATCAAGAACAGAGCCTGATAGAAATGTTTTTAGAAGAATTGGGGCTAAAATTAGAGTGGTACAAATATCTAACCTCAACAGGTAAAAGAACGCCTAAAGGAAGGGAATTTGCAAAGTTTGCTAAAGAGAACTTACCTAAACAGAAGTATATGAGTTTTTTAAAGCAACAGTATTTAGGACAAAAGTACATCTCAAATTATGTGCTTGATGACTATGTAGTTTTGGCTAAAAGATAATTAATACCTTTTTCATTAAACTTATAATCCTTAAACTGTATTATGTTTCAAGTAAAGTGATGCCTTATAAAGCACCTGTTCTTGATGAGTTTCTAGAGTGCAATCGGACAAGGGGTAAGCGACACAAGTAACGGTATAACCACCCTCTATTTCTGATGAATTCAGAAATTTTTGCTCACTTTGATCAACTTCACCACTGACGAGTTTAGCAATACAAGAAGAGCAAGTCCCTTCGCGACAACCTGCTGGTAAGCGCATACCAGCTTCCTCAGCCCTATCCAGAATATACTGATCGTCCGAAACTTCGATAGTGCGCTCAATATTTGATACTGGGTTGATCAGACGCACTTGATAAACTGCCATTTTTATTCCTTGAAAAATTATTGTTACTATTTAAGAAAGTAAAGCCATCCTCATAAAATATTACCATTTTACCTTCACAAGTTATTCACATCTAGTCTCTACTATGTATGTTTAATAGAGCCCATCTGCATAGTCTGTTAGCGTCAAACAGAATTATGACTTAAAAGTTAAAATACAATTTTTAGCTCTATTTTTGTAGTCGTAGTCTATGCAGATTTACTTTAATCTCTGATATTGAGAAAATGCTTTTAAGCAATTCTTAATAACAATAAAACCTGATCAAACTGAGTGTATATATCCAATGAATTTACAAGTTTTTTTGATGATTGCTTCCCTCTCTACGGCAATTGCTTTACCAATTTCTATTCGTATGTCTTTTGCTGATAAAGTTAGCCAATCGCTAAAAGTAAAGCCACTTGAACAAGTTGAAAATAATCTTCTTTCATTAAAGCAAAATCAAACAGATGTTAAGCTAATCCTCAAAACAAAAAAATGTAATGGCTACAATCTAAGTTACATTAATCTCAGTGGTGCAGACTTAACTGGGGCTGATTTTAGAAATGCTGATCTTTCTCATGCCAACCTAACCAATACCATCTTACAAGATGCCAAAATGAGTGGTGCTAGGCTCAACAATGCCAATCTCAAAAATGCCGACTTAGCAGGAGCTGATTTTAAGAATAGTAATTTAAAAAGTGCCGATTTAAGTGAAGCTCAAATGATGAATACTAGCTTAATTAATGCTGATTTTACGGCTGCAATACTAAAATCTTCTGAACTTCGAGATGCTGATTTGACCGGTGCAAAGCTAGCAAATGCTAATTTGAGTAATGCTAGTTTATATGGAACTCACTTAAATGATACTAACCTCACAGGAACTAATTTAAGTAATACTAACTTACGGTATGCAAATTTATCAACAGCAATCTTGAAGAATACTAATTTAAGCGGTGCTGATCTAAATCTGGCGATAATGCCTCAAGAAATGACTAAGTATGGAACAGCTCAATATTAATTTATTGATGCTTCTGCTTAAATAGTTAGGAAGAAGCGTTTTTAAGACTTTTATAAATTGTTTATAAAAGTAAAAAGTCAGTCAGCAACTATTAACTTGCTGACTGGCTCAAATAAACTTAAAGATTGTAGGGATTTAAACCCTTACTTTAGTCAATAGCATCAGCCGCTTTATTCACGGTTGATTTGACTGTATCAGCAACATCTTGAGCACCTCGTTTGATTTTGTAACCCAAGTTATCGCTAGCGTCAGCAGTATCTTCTAAAG
>JBATUR010000045.1:0-95423 GCA_049671305.1 Coleofasciculaceae cyanobacterium | reverse complement strand
AGCGATCGCAGGTGAAGCAGGAGTTCCCTTCTTTAGCATCTCTGGTAGTGAATTTGTGGAAATGTTCGTCGGTGTGGGTGCCTCCCGTGTACGCGACTTATTCAAAAAAGCCAAAGAAAACGCACCATGTTTAATCTTCATCGACGAAATAGACGCCGTAGGTAGACAGCGTGGCGCAGGTATCGGCGGTGGAAACGATGAAAGAGAGCAAACCTTAAACCAGTTGCTCACAGAAATGGATGGTTTTGAAGGTAACACAGGAATTATTATAATTGCTGCCACCAACAGACCAGATGTCTTAGACTCAGCATTATTACGTCCAGGACGTTTTGACCGACAAGTAATGGTTGATGCGCCAGACTTAAAAGGACGTATGGGTATTTTGGAAGTCCATGCACGTAATAAGAAGATTGCTGCCGAAGTATCATTAGAAGCGATCGCCCGGCGTACTCCTGGTTTTACTGGTGCTGACTTAGCCAACTTGCTGAATGAGGCGGCAATTTTGACGGCACGACGACGTAAAGAAGCGATTACTATGTCGGAAGTTGATGCTGCCGTTGATCGGGTAGTTGCCGGCATGGAAGGCACTCCGTTGGTGGATAGCAAGAGCAAGCGCTTGATTGCTTATCATGAAATTGGACACGCGATCGTTGGTACTGTTCTCAAAGACCACGATCCTGTACAAAAAGTTACGCTAATTCCCCGTGGACAAGCTCAAGGTTTGACCTGGTTTACTCCCAGTGAAGAGCAGGGTTTAATTACGCGATCGCAGCTCAAAGCTCGTATTAGCGGTGCTTTGGGAGGTCGTGCGGCTGAGGAAGAAATCTTTGGTGACTCAGAAGTAACTACAGGTGCTGGCGGCGACTTACAACAAGTTTCTAACATGGCACGGCAGATGGTAACACGCTTTGGCATGAGCGATTTAGGTCCAATGTCTTTGGAAGGACAAGGCGGAGAAGTCTTCCTTGGTGGCGGCGCAATGTCGAGAGCCGAGTATTCTGAAGAAGTTGCTGCCCAAATTGATGAGCAAGTGCGGGTAATTGTCGAGCATTGCCATGATGATGCACGGCGGATCATGCGGGAAAATCGCGTTGTGGTTGACCGTTTGGTAGACTTGTTGATTGAGAAGGAAACTATCGACGGCGAAGAGTTTCGTCAGATTGTTGCTGAGTACACTGAGGTTCCTGATAAGGAGCAATTTGTACCTCAACTGTAGGGCAGAAAGTTTGTTTAAGTGAATAAATGAGAAAGGGTGGTCTAAAAGCCATCCTTTTTTATTTCAATTGGTATTCTATATATTAAAGAGTTAACAATTTGAAGCTGGATGAGACTTCTTGCCTGAATTAAGAGGTGCTGATATGCCGTAAGTTTGTTTTATTTTGACGCCCCAAAGTTGGCAGATTATGCCTACTTTTTGCCAGTTTACTTGTGTTTAATCGTGACTGTGTTGTAAGTTATCCAAATTTATCCGGAACCTGCTAGGAGGAGGCTGGAGAATATTTTATCGGGCTTTTTATTCTTCTGATCTTCAGAGAATTGTAAAAAAAAATCTAACAGTGTGATTTGGCATACAAACAACTGGGATTTTTGGTAATTCAATTAATATAATTGATTATTAATACAAGTATATTAAATCAAAAATCTATTATCCTCAATTTCAACGATTTCACTAAAGGTTGAAATGCTCTTATGAATTTTGAAAGTAATTATCAGCAATGTCTAGAAAAGTTAGTTTGGGCTAGCAGTCAGCTTCAGGCGGAAGTTACTCAAGAACAACTTACTAAAATTGCCAAGCTTATTGTCCAAACCATGACAGGTCCTTGGCGTTATTTTCATGCAAGTGAACATATTTTTGCTGTTGGTGGATCTAGTGATGGAATTGAGGTCTTATCCGCATTATTTCATGATGTTGTTTATGTGCAGATCGATGGATGTGTGAACTTTAACCTTACCTGTTATCTGGCTCCTTTTATTAGGGAAGAAGCAGGTCAGTTATATATTAAAGAGCAAACTGAGTATCAGAATGATGCTATTTATGAGATAGTACTCAAGGTGTTTGATTTTGCTCCAGGTCAAGTGCTTTCTCCTTTGGTAGGGCAAAATGAATTTTTGAGTGCACTGGTTGCTGCTAAAGTTCTGGAACCTTTATTTACACCTAAAATTATCGTTCAGATAGCCGCTTGTATTGAAGCAACTATTCCTTTTCGCTCAAAATCAGAATTAGGTTTAAGTTCTAACGAAGTTTTATGCGATCGCTTAAGAACTACTAATAATCAATTTAAGCTTGAGTTAACAGAAGCAGAAATTATTTTAACAATAAAACGCTCGGTAAGACTAGCAAATCGAGATGTTTATAGTTTTGCTCATCCCAATTCTGAGGTGTTTTTGGCTAATACTTGGAGTTTATTGCCTGAAACTAATCATAATCTACAAAAGTCTAATTCTTATACAGTTCGAGATTATCGAATTGCTTTACAAAAAATGTCGGGGTTTCTTAGTTTTCTGAAGCCAGAATTAGTGTTTAGACAGTTTCAAGGTGAACCAGATGATCAGACATACCAAGGCTTAATTGAGCGCACCAGCAAAAATCTTAGAGTAGCAAGGCTTTATTTGCAGAGTAAACTAGTTGTCATTGCTATTCTTGAAGCTTTATCTTTACGCATGGGGCAGGATGTTTCCTTGACCATAATGATGGGAGAATTACCAAGTTCTAGTGTAGATATAGGTCGTTTAGCAGATTATTTTCCTAAACTCATTGATGATTATCAACCCAGCAATGAAATTGAAAGGGAAGTATTAAATTTGTTAGAAATAGGACGCAGCGATAGTTCCGCCTACGATTTAAAAACTTCTCCTTTAGCTTTTTTTCTGGTGAAATACATTGGTTTTGAAAGTATTCACTCAATGCACAAAAAAGTTGAAGGTGTGGCGCTGACACAAGCCTTTTTTCAAGGAATTATTTCTCCTGAAGATTTTTTAGCTAGCTGTAATCATGATTTAATTCAAATTATTACTAACGGTGTGGGTAAGCTTTTACAAAATCGCCGAGAGGCTTTGTCTGGCTCAAAACCTGATAATTTGGGACTTATAGGCATAGATTAATTAAGATAAGGTATTGAAAAAATTAGGGCTTGTTTATGAAACACTTAATAATTACATAACAAGCAATTAAAGACTTGATATTATTAATAATTAGTTAAGCTGATAAATTCTATTTATTAGAACTAGCAATGTAATACAAAAAGCTGCTGTCTTTTAGTTAAAGTGCAATACAAACGTAATACCTAAAAAGTTCAACAAATCATCATATATATCCTGTAACTATCGTGAATTTACTGAATACAATTAAAGAGAAGACGTTGTAAGCATAACCTCAATAATTTATTGATTAGTTGAGTGGTTATGCATCATCAAACCGGGACAAAGCATCAACCAGGTATTGTTGATTACACTCTATACGGAAAGCTTCAATAGTGTTTGCTCCTAAGATTAATAGACTTACTCTCAACGCCACCTTGGCAGACTTACCAAGCCATGATTTTCAAGTTAACGAAAAAACTTTAGGACAAGCTGTAGAAAGACATTTCAAGCAACATCCAGAGTTGCCTGGAGTTATGATTACAGCCAATTTTCAAATTGTCGGTATGATTTCTCGGAAACAATTTTATGAATGGCTAAGTCGCCCTTATGGCTTAGAGACTTTTCTAAGACGCCCGATTAAATCTTTGTGGAAGATAATTGCAGATACAGAAGAGATTATCAATATTGAAACTTTTCTGGAAAAATATTTAGTAATAAGTGCTAATTGCTCTATTGATAAAGCTGTGGAAATTGCTCTTAGTCGCCCTGCATCTTTAGCCTATGAACCCATCATGATTGAATGGGAAGATCAATGGGAAGAAGGACGACGTAGATTAATCGATATGCAGGTTTTACTCTTAGCTCAATCTCACTTATTTGCCCTCGCCAAACAAGCTGCAGAGGCTGCCAACATTGCCAAAAGCGAATTTTTGGCTAACATGAGTCATGAACTGCGTACTCCTTTGAATGCTATCCTTGGCTTTACCCAAATCGTCAGTCGCGATCGCCAAATTACCACCGAAAATCAGCAACACTTGGGTATTATAAGTCGTTCTGGGGGACATTTGTTGGAATTAATCAACGATATCCTACAAATGGCAAAAATTGAGGCAGGCAAAATCACCCTAAATATTAATAGCTTTGACTTATATAGTTTGTTAGACCAAATCAAAGCTATGCTAAAACTTAAAGCCATTTATAAAGGCTTGCAGCTAATTGTAGATTGTGAACCAAATGTTCCCCAATACATACAAACTGACGAGCGGAAGTTGCGTGAAGTTTTAATTAATCTTTTGGGTAATGCCATCAAATTTACTGAAAATGGCTATGTAGTTCTACGGGTAAGAACAGATATAAAACTGGGTAGGGAAGAAATATATCCGGCAAAAAATACATCCGAATTGGCTAGTACGACCTCAATCTTTTTTGAAATTGAAGATACAGGACTCGGTATTGCGCCAGAAGAGAAAAATAAATTATTTACGGCTTTTGGACAAACCAAAACAGGGCAAGATTCTCAAGAAGGAACTGGATTAGGTTTAGCAATTAGCAAACAATTTATACAACTGATGAAAGGAGATATCAGTGTTAGCAGTACTTTGGGAAAGGGTACAGTTTTTGCTTTTCATATTCAAGTCACAACCAGTTTAGCAGTGGAGATTCAAACCACTCAAAAAACCCAAAAAGTAATTGGGTTAGCCCCTAACCAGCGGCAATATCGCATTCTCGTCGTAGAGGATAGCACCGATAACCGTCTACTTTTGGTTAAATTACTCACTGTTATAGGCTTTGATGTCCGCGAAGCCAAAAATGGTCAAGAAGCAGTTGAAATATGGTCAAGTTACTCACCAGATTTGATTTTTATGGATATGCGGATGCCCGTAATGAATGGCTATGAAGCCACCAAACAAATTAAAACACACCTTCAAGGGCAGGCAACCACAATTATTGCCCTAACGGCTAGCGCCTTAGAAGAAGAGAGGGCTATTGTTATCTCAGCCGGCTGCGATGACTTCATGCGTAAGCCGTTTCAAGAAGAGACGCTTATGCAAAAGATTGCTCAATATTTAGGAGTAAAATACCTCTACGAAGAAGTTAATAATGAACAGCAATTGTTACTAAGCGAACCGCAAAAGGCATTGCTAGATGTATCGATTAACCCAGATCAATCTCTGGTTTTTCATCTGACTCAAATGCCAAATGATTGGGTGAAAAAACTTGAGACAGCCGCACTAAAATGCTTGGATCATGTAATTATTGAATTGCTCTTGCAAGTTCCAGCTAATCAGGCTCCACTAGCTCAAGTTTTGGAAGATTGGGCAAATAATTATATGTTCGATCGAATTATTGATTTAATTCAAGAACAAAGCCTAAACTTGCCCCAATACTCCTTACATTAGCAGGAGTAAAGCTTAGTTTCTCATCACTATTTTCACAGGTTGGTAGCAGCTTCAAAAACCTTCTTTTTTACGAAAAAAGATCAGTAATATTGATTATTCTATGGCTTCATTGATTTTTTAATAGTCAATTATTACTTTTACTCTTGATTAGATGAATAGTAACCCAAAAGAAAGACAAGAAACAATTTTAATTGTTGATGATTTACCTGATAACCTGCGCCTTCTCTTTACTTTATTGATGCCTCAAGGCTATCAAGTAGGCAAAGCGCTGAATGGACAGATGGCTCTTAAATCCGCCACTTCTAACCCACCAGATTTGATTTTACTTGACATCAATATGCCAAATATGGATGGTTATCAAGTTTGTCAACAACTAAAAGCCAATGTCAAGACTAAAGAAATACCCGTAATTTTTATCAGCGCTCTTGATGAAGTCTGGGATAAAGTAAAAGCTTTCAAAGTCGGTGGAATAGACTACATCACCAAACCATTTCAAGCTGAAGAAGTATTAGCTCGTGTCGAGAATCAAATCAAAATTCAAGCACTACAAAAAGCTCTGAGAAAAGAACAAGAAAAATCAACAGAAATATTATTAAATATCCTGCCTGAAGCAATTGTTCAAGAATTAAAATATACAGATAGTTCTACTCCCACACAATTTGAAGAAGCCACCTTCTTATTTGCTGACATCGCCCAATTTACTCCTAATTCCAGTCTCATGCCGCCGGTTGAAGTTGTGGCATTATTAAACCAAGTCTTTACAGCCTTTGATCAACTAGTTTCAAAATATAGCGTCGAGAAAATTAGAACTATCGGTGACTCTTACTTCGTCAGTGCAGGAATACCCGTAATACGCCCAGACCATGCACAAGCGATCGCTAACCTTGCCCTCGATATGCAAGCCACCATCAGCCAATTCCACTGGCCCAACGGCAACCAACTACAACTACGCATCGGCATCAACACAGGCGGACCCGTAGTCGCCGCCGTCATCGGCACAAAAAAATTCGCCTACGACATCTGGGGAGATGCCGTCAACATCGCCTCACGCATGGAATCCACCGGACAACCAGGAAAAATACAACTGACACTCCTCACCGCAACACAACTAAAACATCAATACAAACTTACTCATCGAGGAACCATACCAATAAAAGGCAAAAGCGAAATGACCACCTATTGGCTAGAATCAGCACTCCCAAATTAAAAAGCTGACATCAGCAGGCTCGCTCAGTGACCACATCAAAAAAGGGAGAGCACTCCGGTTGCACTCCCCCTTTTACATCAATATACCTACAGCCTAACTTCCTGTAGGTGCCGCCTGCGGTAACAACTCCCGCTTCTCACCAGCACCAACAGTCACATTCCCCGACTCATCCACATCAATCAACGCCGTATCACCATCCTTAATACCACCACTCAAAATCTGCTCCGCCAACACATCCTCCAACAACCTCATAATCGCTCGACGCAAAGGACGCGCCCCATAACTTGGGTTATAACCTTCCTCAACCAACCGATCCTTAAACTTATCCGTCACCTGCAACGTAATACCCTGCTCAGTCAAACGACCAAACACCTCATTCAACATAATCTCAGCAATCTCCTTAACCTCCTCCTTATTCAACTGCCGGAACACAATAATCTCATCCAAACGGTTCAAGAATTCAGGACGGAAATACTGCTTCAACTCCTCATTAACCAAACTACGAATCCGGTTATACTGCGAATCAGTTTGGTTCTCACTAAACTCAAAACCAATACCGCCGCCGCCTTTTTCAATCACCTTTGACCCAATATTAGAAGTCATAATCAGCAGCGTATTCTTAAAATCAACCGTACGCCCCTTAGCATCAGTCAGCCGCCCATCTTCCAAGATTTGCAGCAACATATTAAATACATCCGGGTGCGCCTTCTCAATTTCATCAAACAACACCACCGTATAAGGACGACGCCGCACCGCCTCCGTCAACTGACCACCCTCGTTATAACCAACATAACCAGGCGGAGAACCAATCAGTTTAGATACCGTATGCCGCTCCATATACTCCGACATATCCAGCCGAATCATCGCCTCCTCAGCCCCAAAGAAATAAGTAGCTAAACTCTTAGCAAGCTCAGTCTTACCAACACCCGTAGGACCCGAAAAAATAAACGACGCAATCGGACGATTCGGATTCTTCAAACCCACACGCGCCCGACGAATCGCCTTACTCACCGCCGTCACCGCATCCTCCTGCCCAATCAACCGTTGATGCAGCGTATCCTCCATGTGCAACAACTTCTCCGACTCAGATTCCGTCAGCTTATTAACCGGTACACCAGTCCAACTAGCCACAATCTGAGCAATATCTTCCTCATCAACCTGCGGCATCGCCTCATCATTACCAGTCTCAGCCTTCTTAGACTGAGCGATCGCTCTTATCTGCCCCTTAATCTCCATCTCCCGGTCACGCAACACCCCCGCCTTATCAAAATCCTGCCCCCGCACCGCATCATCCTTATCCTTAAGAACCTGGCGCAACTCCTTATCCAACTCCTTAGCCGCAGGCGGCAATTGCGAATTAATCAAACGCACTCGGCTACCCGCCTCATCCACCAAATCAATCGCCTTATCTGGCAAAAAACGGTCACTAATATAGCGATCGCTCAACTTCGCCGCTGCCTCCAAAGCCTCATCTAAAATCTTCAATTTATGGTGCTGCTCATAACGTTCCCGCAGACCATACAAAATCTCAATCGTCTCATCAACCGTCGGCTCACCCACCATCACCGGCTGAAAACGACGCTCTAAAGCAGCATCCCGTTCAATATGCTTACGATACTCATCAAGTGTAGTAGCTCCAATACACTGCAACTCACCACGGGCTAAAGCTGGCTTGAGGATATTTGCCGCATCAATCGCGCCCTCAGCCGCACCCGCCCCAATTAGCGTATGGACTTCATCAATTACTAAAATTACATTACCCGCTTGGCGAATTTCATCCATGATTTTCTTCAAGCGTTCCTCAAACTCACCTCGGTACTTAGTACCAGCGACGAGTAAGCCGATATCTAAAGTGACGACGCGCTTATCTTCTAGGATGTCGGGAATATCATTATTAGCAATGCGTTGCGCCAAGCCTTCAGCGATCGCCGTCTTACCCACACCCGGCTCACCAATCAGCACCGGATTATTCTTAGTACGACGACCCAAAATCTGAATTACCCGTTCAATTTCCTTAGCACGACCGACTACCGGGTCAAGCTTACCTTCACCAGCCATCACCGTCAGATTACTACCAAACTCATCCAAAGTCGGCGTTTTGGTGCGACCCGTACCACCACCCGTCGTCACCTCAGTCGTCTCACCCAACATCCGGATTACCTGAGTTCTCACCTTCGTTAGGTCTACACCCAGATTTTCCAAAACACGAGCTGCCACACCTTCACCCTCACGGATTAGACCAAGCAGTAGATGTTCCGTACCAATATAATTGTGACCCAACTGACGGGCTTCTTCAAGAGACAATTCCAGGACACGTTTAGCGCGGGGAGTGAAAGGAATCTCCACCGCCACAAAACCACTACCACGACCGATAATTTTTTCAACTTCAATGCGGGCGTCTTTGAGGTTAACACCCATAGATTTGAGGACCTTAGCCGCGACACCAGTGCCCTCACCGATTAGACCCAAAAGAATTTGTTCAGTGCCAACAAAGTTATGCCCCAGGCGACGTGCCTCTTCCTGGGCCAGCATGATCACCTTAATGGCTTTTTCTGTAAAGCGTTCAAACATGGCGTATTTCCATCACCTGTTGCAGTACCCGTGTACGCTGATTTTAGCATAGGAGATTTGAACGGATGCCTATCTAAAGATATCCGATGCCACCATTTTGGTTATGATTTCCCTACTTGCCAGATCGGGATCGTAGGAATATGGTGCTTGTTTCTACGTTTTTGTTGATCAGGGTTAAGCTGCTCACTGGCTGATCGAGAGAGCATATAGCCTTTTAAAACTCCGATAATTGCCAACCGGAGTCGGCAAGATCTAGCCCAATTTGCTGATAGCAATTAGTGAGGGTTTCCTCAAATTCAGAGCTTTGTAAACCACTACGCCAGAGAATTAGGGCATCTTCACCTGTATCTTTGTAGTAACGTCGCCTTCGTCCAGCTTCGCTGAAGCCAAACTTGTGATATAGAGATAGTGCGGCTTGATTTGATGGCTTCACCTCCAGAGTTGCCCGCTCTAACTGACGCCTTTTGGCATCCCGTAGCAAAGCATACAGCAATAGTTGACCAAAACGCTGATGTCGATAGTCTGGATGCACTGCCAAGATTGTGATGTGCGCTTCCTCTAAAATGGACCAAAGACAACCTAAGCCTACAATAGAGTTTTCTAGAGGCAGTGCAGTTGGTAATTTTGTACTTTGATGGGGAGTCGGGGTAACAGAAGACCGATTTAGCAATTTAGCGTTTTGAGCAGCAAGACTTGCTTTTAAAACGATAATTTGGCTGCATGGGCTTTCTAACTCTCGCTCATAGCCGGATTTTGTCCAAAGTCCACCAAAACAAAGTTGGTCTAGTGCCACGACGGCATCTAAATCTTGTGCAGTTAAATGAGCAAGTTCTAGGATCACGGGTCCCCAATTGTACACTGATTAACGAGGCGCAAGTTCTGCAATAAGTAATGATGTCCAGAGTCATAGCTACCCAGTTGAGGGGGCAAGCCGGGGATCAACTGCTCTTCCCTTTGAACCCAATAAAAACGATACTTACTACAATTATGCAATCGACTGAACCAGCACTACATCAAGACACAGGCAAACAGTACCTACCATCTCTAAGTGATGCCAACGAAGAACGTTCCCCTAACCAGGAACTGTTGCCACTTACCACCAAAGTTAACAGTAAAGACCGCCTACTTGTCGGCGGCTGTGAAGTGGAAGCCTTAGTGGAAAAATATGGTACACCGCTCTATATATTAGATGAAGAAACATTGCGTAGCGCTTGCCGGCAATATAAATCGGCAATGCAGAAATACTATAAAGGCGAATCCTTGGTGTTGTATGCCTCAAAAGCGTGGAGTTGCTTGAGCGTATGTGCGATCGCTAGCTCTGAGGGACTAGGAATTGATGTAGTATCAGGAGGAGAATTATATACAGCACTACAAGCAGGAGTTAAAGGCGACAAACTGTATCTGCACGGCAACAACAAATCAGTGTCAGAAATAGAATTAGCAATCGCAAATTCGGTGACAATTGTTGTAGACAACATTTATGAATTAGAGACAATAGCCAAAATAGCCGATCCAAAGTCGCCCGTACGGATCATGCTACGCCTCACACCAGGCATTGAATGCCACACCCATGAATACATTCGTACAGGGCATTTGGATAGTAAATTTGGCTTTGATCCCAATAGCCTAGAAGAAGTATTCAAGCAATGCCTTCAGTACAAACAAATAAACTGCATTGGTTTACACGCCCATATCGGTTCACAAATATTTGAGACACAGCCACACAAAGATCTACCCAGCGTCCTCGTCAAAAGTTTAATGCAAGCAGCAGATCATGGGCTAGCAATAGAAGAAATAAATGTAGGAGGAGGATTAGGAATACGTTATACCGAGTCAGATGACCCCCCCAGCATTTCCCACTGGGTTAGATGTGTTTGTGAAGCAATGACAGCAGCTTGTTCAGCCAGTGGCATATCATTACCGAAACTATTATGCGAACCAGGGCGGAGTCTCATCGGCACAGCCTGTGTTACAGCATATACAATCGGCAGCAGCAAAACTGTACCAGGTATACGGACGTATATAGCCATTGATGGTGGAATGTCAGACAACCCGCGTCCCATCACCTACCAATCAGAATATAAATCAATAGTTGCTAACCGGATATCAGCACCCAACACAGAAACAGTTACTATAGCAGGCAAACATTGCGAATCAGGAGACATCTTAATTAAAAAAGCCTTGCTCCCCATAACCCAACCAGGAGACATACTAGTTGTCATGGGAACTGGAGCATATAACTACAGCATGGCATCCAACTACAACCGAATACCACGACCAGCCGCAGTCTTAGTCAATCAAGGACACGACTCGATAATTTTAGAGCGTGAGAGTTACCAAGATTTATTGAGAAGCGATCGCTTGCCAGAACGATTATTGCAATCTGAAGAGCAGCACTTGGCTCGTCCTTAAGGGAAAACAGAGCGATATCTTGTCATCGTCGTTGGGTCCGTGGCAATCTCATTAACCGTGACTTAAAACCAACTCACTCTTCGAGTAAAATGAGCGCGTACAGCCCTTTGGGCATGAAAACGATTCATTGCGGGGTGCTATACGCGCACAAGTTTTTACTAATATAAGCCAAGATGGTCTTGGATTCGAGATGCTTATTGACGAAACAACTAATAATCGGCGTCATCATTAAAATACATCACTTCCACACCTGGAATGATAGGTAGTATCCCTCTTTTCGTTAGTTGCAGCACTCCCACTCTTTCGTACGCCCAATATATTGAAACTTAATGTGTCCGTATGTACCCGCCCTGACACCAAATATAGCTTTAGCTCAATCCTTATTGCTTCATAGCATAGACATCGGATTAGTACTAGCACTGACTTACTTGGTACTCCTCATTATTGGGGAGCGCCGCACCTTGTGGATGGTACGAGGATTGATAATATTGATGTTGGCTGCCGCCATCAGCAATCGACTATCACTTACCTTACTGAGTTTTGTGTTAGAAAAGTTGGTGGTTGGTTCGGCAGTAGCAATGGCAGTAATTTTCCAGTCAGAGTTTCGCCGATTTTTGGAACAAATAGGACGGGGACAGATCTTACAGTTATTTCAAGTTCAACGACGACCGACAATCGCGCCAGATAGCGTCATAGATGAAATTGTCGATGCTGTCAAAGAATTGGCTTCACACCGCGTCGGTGCATTGATGATTATGGAAACTAACGGGCCAATTGACTCGCTAGATGTTTCTGTCCCTGGTGTTCCGCTTAATGCGGAGATCTCTAAAGAGCTGCTGCAAACGATTTTTCAAACAACCACTCTATTACATGATGGTGCCGTGTTGATTCGCGGCTCACGGGTTGCGGCAGCGGGTGTCATTCTACCTCTTAGCGAGCGTACAGCATCACGACAATTAGGTACAAGACATCGAGCTGCAATGGGAATTACGGAACGAGTCGAAAATTGCTTGTGTATTGTTGTATCTGAAGAAACAGGTTCAATTTCCTTGGCGGAGAGGGGGACGCTAAACCGACCTTTGACCAGCAACAAACTGAAAGAATTGCTAGAAGCTCGTTTTTCAACTTTCTCAGTTGACCGTGAAGCAGGATCTCCTGGTTTACGCAGTTTTGGTCGCCAAATCACATCTAAGGTTTCTCACGTCCTCCGTCGTCCGTCATCAACTTCTCAAGAGAAGAAATGACTGCTATGCCAACTATTTTACAAGAATTACCAAGTGATCTCGATCAAGACCGTCTACCCCGTCATGTGGCGGTAATTATGGATGGTAATGGTCGTTGGGCAAAACGCAAAGGATTACCCCGAATTATGGGGCATCGACGGGGAGCAGATACCCTCAAAGGTTTGCTACGTTGTTGCAATGATTGGGGAATTCAATCTTTGACTGCTTATGCTTTTTCTACCGAAAATTGGGGGCGCCCTCATGAGGAAGTTGATTTCTTGATGACGCTGTTTGAGCGGGTGTTACTGCGAGAACTGCAAGAGATGATGCAGGAAAATGTCAGAATTCAGTTTGTCGGCAATTTAGAAGCTTTGCCCCACAGTCTGCAGGCTGAAATTGAGCGCTCAATGCAGGAGACTCAAAATAATCAAGGAATTCAATTTACTGTTGCCACTAATTACGGAGGAAGGCAGGAAATTTTACAAGCTTGTCGAGAAATAGCAACGCTTGTGCAGCAAGGTAAGATTGAACCTCATGAGATTGATGAGGCGATGTTTTCTCAACATCTTTATACGGCGAATGTGGGTGATCCAGATTTGTTAATTCGTACTAGTGGCGAGATGCGCTTGAGCAATTTCTTACTGTGGCAAATGGCTTATGCGGAACTTTATATTACAGAAGCGTTGTGGCCTGATTTTGATCGGAGGGAGTTTCATCGGGCATTGTCTTCTTATCAAAAACGCGATCGCCGTTTTGGTAAAGTGTAAGGTTTTTTAATTTTTCCTTGCTCAAAAGAGATTTGGCGTTGCTGATGAGAAGTATTAATTCAGGGTAGAGTTAAATCTCTACCCTAAGATTGAATTGTCGAAAGCTCTGTTATGTTGGGTTTTAGTTCGAGAGCTTTTCTAAAAATTTTATCTTGATAATTCTCATTAGCAATGCCAGATTTTGTAACTGCAAAAAGCTCTTTTACTAGTCTCAAATATTTAGCATCAAATAAATATTTGATTCACTGGCTGATGGAATAATTTATGATATGGTCTTTATTTAAGGACCAGAAAACACAGCAGCTTCTACATCCTCGCGGCTAAGAGAATACTTAAAAGAGCGTACAACATCACGCCCGCCTTCACCTGCTCCCAAATAGCGTACAGCTAATTCTTCAACTTCTAGGCAAAGTTCGGCTTTCCATTTGCCTTGGGCAATATGCCAGCAGTGCAGGTCGTTTTTGTCTTGTTCACATCCGTGAGTTTGCAACCATTGCTCAATTTGATTAAGCGGGTGGTTATATAAGGGAGTATCAGCGGTTGGCAGGGTCATAGTCAAGGAAAAAGGGAAGTAAAGTAAGCGTGGACAGGAAAAAAACGAGTTAGTTAGGGCGACGTTGGGGAATTATGGGAGGAGTGGTTGTTAGGGACTTTTGGTGTGATGTAGACGGCGTTGGTTGACTATGTAAGTTGGTGCTATAGCTTCCAACTTGCACTGCTGACTCGCCGCGTGTTAAACCAATAGCGATCGCCAAGAGCAAACAACCGACAAATGTTAAACCCAATATAAATAACGCAAACAGTTCTCCAGCCGACAAAGGGCGGTCAGTTGGGTCAAGATAAGCTGAGGAAGAATAGGTGCGTTTTGGTTGGTTATTGGGTTGGTTTAAGTGTAAAGGTGGTTGAATTACATTAACCCTTGAATAACCAATTTGATGATCGTATGCCAAGCGTTGCTCTGGGTTACTGAGTGTAGCATAGGCTTCGTTAAGCTGCTGGAATTTTGCCGTGGCTGTGGCTGTGGGTAAGTCGGTGGTATCAGGATGATAGTGCTTACTAAGTTCCCGATAGGCACGTCTAATTTCGATGGGTGAGGCGCTTGGATGTAATTTCAATAGGGCATAGTAGCCCGTTTGATTTTGACTGACGCGCTCCCTAATTGTTTGTCGTACCCACTCTTGAGCCACCGCCGTTCCACCCTGCTGATTTTACAATGGGTTTTTGATTATTCTAAGCGAATCGCTGGTATGGTGCTAGGAAAAGGGCATTTTTTGGACAAAAATTGAGTATTTTTACCCTAGTGGAATAAGCAACTGGAGCGCTTTGTGCTATGGAAGTAGAAACTTGTCAATCAAAGTCAATCTGTTTTGAGTTACTGAATTATTTCTCAAACTCTCTTGAGATTATGGAATGAGAAAAAGAAAGTTGTCTAACATTTCTGGAATTATATCTACATTTACTGATACATTTGTACTATTAAATGATAATAATTAGCCTTGAGCAGTTTAAGGGAAAACCATAGCAGAGAATCAATTTCTTCAAAATGTTCATAGAAACTTTATGAGCAAATAAGCACGGATTTGAGAAGATTTGTAAAGGGGTAGTCAAGTCTGACTATCCGTAAGTCTACACATCTGACTAAGGAAGCGCTTAATGCAATGGCCGGAACACTTTCCTACAGGTTGTCCACCTCAAACTGCCCACAATACTTCTGGCGAGGTGTATCGTCTTATCAATAACGATTCGCCAATGCCTAATGATTTTCGCTCATGGCGTGAGGAGAATAAAGACAAAGAGTGTCCTAATGGGGTAACAGAATGTCAAGCCTGTGGTCTATCTGTTTACACCGAAAAAGCTGATGCTTATCGCGTAATTAAAAGAATTCCTCGATTTAGAAAAGCGAAGCCTGCTTTGGGTAATTTAACTACTGACTTAGGACTAACACTGCACACTCCATCAAATACGAGTCAGTCTCACCATACGTGGTGGATTCCATCGGGTAAGCAACCTTGGACGGTGTTTCAAATTGTCTATTATAAGTGAATGAGGCACGTTTATGAGCCTTCTTTTGCAGGCTACTACTATAGGAAACCTCGAAATGCTCGAGGTATATGAGTATTATGACAAACCATGTCTTTTCTCTTGTCGCAATGGCTCAGGGCAAATATACCTTGCGGTCTGGATAGATGAAACACCAAATTCAGACTCTTGGCTCTATGTACCACTATCCTCACGTAGATTCCAATACATTCGATCTGGAGGTATTGATCTACATGATGCTTTTTTAATGGCAGAAGATAATTTTGTCTTCCAAATCATAACTTTTAATAATGACACTCCTGCTGAAGTCACAACAATTCCTTGTGAAAGACTTGATGAAGATTTGCTGCCAATGGCTGGCGAATTCCTTACCTGTGATACTCAAACTCTCTCTACAATGGAAGTAAAAGAGGTAACTCGTACTGCACTTGAAATCAGACGAGAAGTCTTGAATCTGGCTTTTAAATTTCCTACGATACATCGAACGGAGGCTCCCGCCGCTGACCTAGGTATTATCTTGCAGTCTTTACAGTATCTCCTTAATGCCATCGGTCAAGTCAGAACTGGCAATGCAAAACTACTTGGAAAGATACCTAAAAGGGTAATAGAGCAAACAGAGTTAGCTGTAGCTGGAACTTTTGCTAGTTCATTTGGAGTCGAGCTTGTAGCGTCGTCTCAGGCAGACTTATTTGGCGATTCACTTGCTGGAGCAGCTATAGAGGAGTTTTTAGCATTAATAAAAATTGGAAGTAAAGCCCAAGAATTACGTGAATGTTTACTTAAATTGCAGAGTCGTTCAGCATCTAGATATCGAGACTTTCTTCAGTCTTTGGTGAAGGCAAGAACTGGGGTTCGCCTTAACTGGGGTTCACCACAACCTAATAGAGGTGGTTATGCAGAACTATCCCTTGTTATCGTCAAGGATATCATAGCGATAATCAATCAAATAGAGGCTGAAGCTCCTGAAGAATATCAAGTTACTGGTCAACTAATCGGAGCTAATATACGCACAAAGAATTACGAGATACGAGAGCTTGAGACAGATATAAAGTATTCAGGTCAAATCCTTGATGAAGCACTGCCCGATGTAGAAACAGCTACTTTGAATCAAATATACGTTACAGTAATTCGAGCAATTGTCGAGATACTACCTATTACAGGAGAGGAAAAAGTCAAATACCAGCTTGTATCTCTTCGTCTTCTTGATTTTGAAGAGTCAATTTCTAATTGAAGTCGTTTAATGAAGAGGATCTTGTTCGCTCCAAGCTCTTAAACCGTTAATTTTCATCGCCGCTTTCTCAAACTCTATCCAAATTAGCAGCCCACGATAACGATAAACTACACCACAAATTGCCGATAAAATTATCCAACCTATTGTATTAACTCGCAAATCAAATAAGGTAACATCAAACATATTAAATAAAATACAACCAGTAAAGGCTAATAAATAACTAAATATAATTAATTTATCTTGATGCCATTGATATTTAGTGGCAGTTGGGGCAACATCTGACCAAGTATTTATAATTAAAATAGATTGAGCCAAAATCCAGCCGATTAAACCACAAAATAATAGTGTTGCCGGAATACCAGTTTCCGCTGTTAACATTAAAATTAAATTGTGAGGATGACCTAATGCTAAATGCATTTTTGCTTCATAAAGTGGTCGAAAATTTCTTAATCCCCAACCCATAAAAGGACGTTCTTGAGTCATTGATAAAGCAAACTGCCACTGAGTTGTTCGCATCATTGCCACAGGTCTGTTAGCATACATTTGATCGGAAAGTCGCGCCCAAAAAAAGGCTGGCACGATGCTACGCAATTCTTTGCTACCAAGCGCAACTGGGGCAAAAGATGCCCAAAGAATGATACTTGCTGCTGTGGTAACGGCGATAACTAGCCAGCGCCAACCGAGGTAAAGGGCAAAGGCAAGACAAGCAATAACCGCGATGCCCCAAACATTGCGAGAATTGGTGAGGATAAGTGCGATCGCATTTCCTGCCACTGCCACCGTCAAAAACCACAGTTGCCAACTTTTGCGCCTAGCCTGAAACGCCTCAATCCACAATCCTAAGCCTAAAATAAATACAACTTGCAGATAAGCTGCCAAAATATTGGCGTGCATAAACACCGAAGCCATGCGCCCTGGCGGATTTCCTTTTGCTTCCAACACCCAACCAGATATAGCTTGCAACGCCTCAACGCCACTCCAACCCAAAAATAACTGCCCAAAGCCCAAAATCACCACTGGCAAAGAACTAGCCAGCAAAATCCAGGATAATTGCCGTAGTTGGGCTGCCGACTGAATTAAGCGACTATAAGCGGCAAAAACGATGAAAAACGGTAATAAATTTGGTAAACCTAAGAAAGCATCGGGGCGGCTATAGGCAAAGCAACTAGTGAAAATCAGCCAGCAACTCAAAATTGCCAGTCCCCAATTTAGGGGGCGTCGGACAATGGTACGATATTCCTGTTTCCAGACTCCTGCAACCGCCAGCAACAGCCCGACAATGCCCAATGTGGGGAACCAAGGAAACAGTAGCAATCCCAGTTGAGCGCAATTCCAGGCGCCTTGTAGGTGACGTTCTGGATGCTGGCTCAAAATTGGCTTACGGATTTTTGTCATCGGTCATTCACAGGGAAACTAAAGATTTAATGACTAATGACTAAATAACCGATTAAATTGGCTCCCAACATTCGGCACGAGTTAGGCGAATTTGTGCTAGAGCAAAAATAGTGGGGATGATACGACCGTAATTAGTCGCGATCGCTCTCCAACCCAAATCAGCAAAGAAATAACCCCAAAGTAACGGACCCAAAAGCCCCAAAACACTCCTGGTTGCTCCATAACGTGCCGCATTCAGCGCCATACCTCGTTTCGCCGCATTCAGTGCCAGATAGCCCTGAATCTCCGTCGCTGCCGCCACTCCACCCTTAACTACAGCTTGTTTTGCAACTTGATAAGTGGCAAAATGTAGGGCAAATTGACTTGCTACTTTTTCCAGCAAAATCGGCTTGAGGACTGAACTTACAGCCAAAGCACTGCCACCTTTAAGCAACAAACCCATCGGATCATGTTGAAGCTGCACAGGTAAAGGTTCAGAAAGATTCGATTGGGCAAGTGACTGCTGTACTCGCACAGTTAAAGAATTCCTTTCTTTTGCTGGCATACGTTTCCAAGCACGCCCCATTAAATTAAGAAATATTTCCGCTTCAATATCAGTCGTTGATAGCTGCTTGGAATAAGGAATTTTCAGATAACGACAAACTTGAATTAAAGCATCTCGATAGCTATATTCAGCAGTGCGTCCTTTGAGTACCGTCATGCCATCGGCTGCCAAAAAACGAAAGCGCAGTTCGATCGCATCTAACCAAGTTTCACGGTCTTGACTTTGAATGTCAATCGGGTCGGCTGCCTGCACATAATCTAAGGGATTAAACTTACGACGGAACAAGATTTCCGTCAATTGTTGCAATTCTTCCTGTGTCGCTAACTCTAACGCGGCTCTCAATTCATCCAAAATTCTACCCTCTACAACCCCAGATTCACTATTGTCAATTATTCTACTTATATTTAGTTGAACCCATCAGGATTACTCATGTTTGATGTTGCCATTATCGGGGCAGGACTTGCCGGACTTGCCTGCGCTCAACAATTACAGCAATCTGGTTATCGTGTCGTTGTTGTCGAAAAATCTCGCGGTGTTGGTGGCAGAATGGCAACGCGACGCTTGGAAACGACTTGTGCTGATCATGGCGTACGCTATCTTGAGTCACAAGGTAAGTGGTTGCCGCCGTTAATTGAAGTGTTGCGACAGCGTGGCATTTTGCAAGCTTGGACAAATGATCTTGATCAATTATCAGCACAAAATGATTCTGAATCTCAGATAACTCGCTACATTGCACCCGCAGGTATGACGGCGGTTGCTAAGTTTTTGGCTAAAGATTTAGAAATTTGGCTAAACCGCAGAGTTGAAGCCATCACAATAACCGAAAATACTTGGCGTCTTATTGTCAATTCTGCTGACGAAACCGAGAAAGAATTAAGAGCAAAAGCTGTGGTGATGGCAATTCCTGCACCCCAAGCTTTAATGTTAGTGGAACCTTTGAGAGAAACGATTCCACAGACATTTTTAGATAGCCTACGTTCAGTTGAATTTGATCCTTGTATTACGGTTATGGCAGGTTATCAAAATGATCAGTTGTCTCTACCTAGTTGGCAAGCTTGCGATGTAGCTAATAATTCTGACTTAGCTTGGATTGGTTTGGATAGCAGCAAGCGCCCAAATGCAACTGCTCCAATTTTTGTCTTGCAAAGTACGCCTAGTTTTGCCAATCTTTATTTAGAAACTGAGGATTTAAAACCCGTCGGACAGCAGTTATTATCATCTGCGGCAGAGTTATTATTTGCTGGACTTGATCATCCTGATTGGTTTCAAGTTCATCGTTGGCGTTATGCTTTTCCTAATCATTATTTGCCTCAAGATTATCTGTATTCTGCAACACCTTTGCCTCTCATTTGTTGTGGTGATTGGTGCGGGGGAAATTTAATTGATGGGGCGCTCAATTCTGGTGTTGTTGCTGCTAGCAAGATTAATAGTCAAATGCAACAAAAAACCTTACCAGGAGCAGGGTTTTTGGATAGGCTTTAATATTCTTGTAATGGTAGGGGCACGCTGATGATCGTACCCCTACAAATAGGCAAAGAAAAAATATCCTGTCCCGACAAAAATTATCGTGAAATTGCCTCAGCCTGCCTGATCTGATGATGCTTTAGTTTCACTTTCGGTAGGGGAGGCGCTGCCATTAGCAAAACTTTATTTAGTAGCCAAGGGGCAAGGCGGTTGCACCATACGGCTAAATGACTTTGCCATCCTACTAAGATTTCTGGTGAATTTTTTTGCAGTCCAATTATTAGTACTTCAGCGACTTTTTCGGCTGTCATGGGCACTACCCAGCGGAATAATTGTAAGTCTCGCGCCATGTCTGTATCGGTGAGGGTTGGCAGCAAGGCGACGACTCGGATATTATGTGGTGCTAATTCGCTGCGTAAAGCCTGGGTAAAGCCTAATATTGCTGATTTTGTGGCAGAATAAGTTGCCATTGTTGGGGCGGCGATTTTGCCCATGAGGCTAGAAACGTTGACAATTGTACCTTCTCCTTGTGCTGCCATGCGTCGGGCAATGATGCGAGTCATGGTGTACATTCCGATTAAGTTTGTGGCAATTTCTTCGGAGACTTTTGGCAGTTTTGTTTGCAAAAAGGGCGCTTGGTGAGCGACTCCGGCACAGTTTACTAGGAGATCTATGGGTCCATTGTCGCGCCAGGCTTTGGCGATCGCAATGTTGACTTCGACTGGCTCTGTTAAGTCTAATGCCAAGATGACTACTTCTGCGCCCAATGCCTCAATTTGGCTGGCTACTTGGTTTAATTTTTGCTGGTTACGTGCTACCAAGAGCAAGCGTTTGGCTCCTTGTTGGGCTAGGGCAATGGCGATCGCTTTGCCAATTCCACGGGAAGCGCCTGTAATTAGGGCGGTTTTTCCTTGAATGTTCATAATTGATATGTCTCTAATGTTGAGGTTTCAGTGCGTAGTCAGTGATGTTTTAAAACACAAGTGAAGCTGTCTACTTGTACGCTGTGAAACAAACGATAATTGGGGATTTTGTGAGCATGATTCACTTTTTGAAAGCAGGAAATTTGTCTGTCAGTTTTGAAGGGAAAATGGACACGAAAAATCTTTTTCCTGAATCAAAAAGGTAAGTGTTGGGTATAAGCGAGTGAGTGAAAAAATGAAGGTGTGTCTACGCTTAACCAAGCAAAGATGATTCAACACATTAAGAGTGATGTTGAGAGCAAGCCTGCCTATTTGAGGCATTACTAGAATTAGTGAATCGTTGCAGATTCCAGGTTTATGTGGAGCATAAATGGTACGTCTCCTAGATACGAGAATTTACCAAAATTAATCACTAAGCACACGTTAGCAATCTGCTCAAGATATTGCAACATTTTTTTATAAATTTAGTGTAATATTACTTTACACAAATAAAATTACTGCTCATAAAGCTAAAAAATCCAGAGCCTGTATGGGTTTTGAACTTCGTTATCCAAAAGCCTTAACTGAGTAGGTAGGATTAAGCCATTAGTAGGAAGTCCATAAGCGTGTGAGGATTGCATTATGGAAGCTAATCAGCCGCGAAATGAGCAATATGGCTATCAAAGAAGATGAGTTAGAAAAACTCATTGCCCACTCTACTAATTGGGTTTATAGGTTTTTGTCAGAGGTTTAATTACCAAAAATAAGTATTTTGTTTTCTTCCCAGTGATAAAATACTGAATATTAAGAGAATTTTAGATATTTAAGTTACGGTTATTGAGTAAGTAATCAGCATAGATGTATAGGGCTCAATTCAATAGTTAAAAAATAGTCTTTGATTAATTACTGCCTCCCTGAAGAAGACGCCTCTACTTTAAGTCAAATTTCCCTTGCTTGGCACTCGTAAAATTTTTGCGATCGCTCTTCGGAAAGTGTTAGGGTGGAGAAAAGATGCGGGTTGCTCATTTCCTGTCCGTACTGATCACATCAATGATTACGACTAACTGCCCACATCTACTTTTCGATGGCGATACTATTAGAGGCAATTGCCAAGAAATACTAAAGATAAAAGCGCGAAGCAGACAAAGACTAGGATATCAGCGATCGCGTTATCTTTAAAATAACTAGTGTTAGACCAGCAGGAGAATTGATTAGCTTGAACACTCAACGTATTGAACCAAAACCAGGTCAAGAGTCCGTTTGGGATTATCCCCGTCCACCGCGCCTAGAAGACTCACCAAAGCACCTGAAGATTATTTTTAATGGAATTGCGATCGCAGATACTAAGCGTGCCATGCGTGTCTTAGAAACCAGCCATCCGCCAGTCTACTATCTGCCGCCGGAAGATATCGAAATGGAGTATCTCTTAAAAACAACTCAAGGGTCATATTGCGAATGGAAAGGGCGGGCAATTTACTATACAGTTGTTGTTGGTGAAAAGCAGGCTGTTAATGCGGCTTGGTCTTACCCCAACCCGACAGCGAATTTTGCTGCCCTCAAAGATTATTTAGCCTTTTATCCTCACCTCATGGATGCCTGTTATGTGAATGATGAACAGGTGCAACCACAGCCAGGAAATTTTTACGGCGGCTGGATTACTAACGATATTGTTGGACCATTTAAAGGTGGACCCGGAACCTGGGGTTGGTAATAATCTATCTTTGTGATGATGGCTTTGGATAACTAATTTTTGCTGGTGTTTAAAGAGTAAAGACTTTACTATTCTTGATTATCTTTGTTCAGAGAATTTTCCTTATTAAGAAATTAATAGACTAATTGTTTCTGCTCAATGTTCCCCCAGCAATAATTCTTTAAACTCTCAAAAAGCTTCACAAGAAATTCATCGATTTTTTTTCTCTCTTCATAGGAGCTTTACAGCAATTTATAGCTTTCCCTATTAAATTTAGTAGCAGAAAAAGAACCATTAATTTATCAGTTAAGTTCTCATCTCATCACATAGTTAGATTCGGCAGAAAGCACCTAGCTGTTAAACTTAACCAATCTTTGAGTTCCACTGCTACGGAAAACGTTTACAGGGAATTATCAATCATGTCTAATTCTACACTCAACAAATTTGTTCTCACTCCAGTTTTGCTTTCGGCAACGGTATTGGCAATTCTGACATTACCACTTGTCTTCCTCAACAAAAAACCAATCACCATCCAACTCCAAGAAGAGCCAGTTTTTCAAGGTCAATTGCGAGATATCTCGACTCCTTACCTGTGTTTGGCGAGTGTTTTAAGTCTGGGTGTTGGCGTTGCTAGTGCTGCTTTTTTGGGCTGGCAAAACTCTAGTCGTAAATCATCTCAAATTGAAGCGCAACTATCAACTTTAGCGCGAAAAATCCAAGAAAAAGAAGCACAAATTCAGGCACTCCAAAGCTCTGAGTTACAATTAGCCGATACACAATTATCAACATTCTTGGATGAAGCAGGTTTGGCAAAACTAACAACACCTAACCAAATTAATCAAAGCACAACATCAAGTTTTGCCAGCATTGAAACAACTACAGCGATGCCCAATTCAATTCCTAATTCTACTTCATTACCCGTCCAGGAAGTTGAACAACTTAACTCACAGCTACAAGAAATTATGACTCAGATGGCATCGGTACAAGCAGCATTATCAGCTACACGCACCATCGGAAACACTAATCAAGCATCTCCTGATATTATTAAATCTTAATTGGTGTAAGTGGTTTTTAAACATTTGCTTCTTTTGTAAATGTAACTTTAAATCTTAAATATAGACGTACCCAAATCAACAGCGATACTATAGTTCTGTGGTATTGTTTTCAGTCTTGAGGCTTTTTTTTCCTTAGCACACATACTCTAAAATTCAGTGGTACTAAACCATCAAAACAGAGAGTAATCGCTCCTGAACTTATAAATGAATTGTGGAGTGAAAAAAAAATAGGATGCCTTGGCAGCATCCTAAAACTTAATTAAACTCAGAATAAATAGAGTTTAAAAGTTTAATATCCCAGTTTTTGATGATGCAATTCAATCATGCGTTGAGCTATTTCTAATGGCACATCTGCTTTCTCAAAATCATCAAGTGTAAATCGATTGGCGCTAATGCTCATTAGTTGCCAGTAGCCTTCGTCTTGGAAGAGAATCGCATCACCACTGAGGTTTTCTAGCACCCAAGTTACAATAGCATAAGGCTCATCGATAGTAATTTCTAAAAGTTTGACGTCTCCTTGCTGTTGTCCCCATTCTTTAACCATATAATTCATTACAATTTCTTTGCTTACTTCGATGGCTAGTTGTTTTGAATCAACTCCCCTATTGGCATTTTTTAGTAATACATTTAATAGATTTAAATGAATATTTAAGTGGTAAGTCATTGCTCCCAAATGACGAATATAATAAGTTAATTTTTCATCAATTCCCTCAAGGTTTGTTTTGTCATATTGCTCAATTAGTCTTTTATCTAGGCAAGTATTATATTCTTCAATCAGTTTAAAAATACTATTATTTTCATTTCTAAGCATATAACTTATGTATTCATCTACCAACAATTGTTGTAAAGGAACTTTATTAAAAATTGTGATTAGGTTTTCTAGATTAATTGGATTGATTGAGGCTTTCTTGAAAGGATTTAAGGTTTTTTGGTTTAGTAAACTTAGTTCACGATGAATTACTTGATCGGCTTTTCGCAAGCTAAAAAAAATACTATCTACTTCAATAGCCAGGGAAGCAAGCAAGGCTTGTTCTCCTTGTTTTTTTCTAGCTTGGTTATCTTTTGTCATTTGAGATGTGTCTAAATAACTGCCTGCCGAGCTTGTCTTTAGGTACATGATTTGATGTTATTTAAGAATCTTTACAATGTAGAATTCAGCAATTAAAAGAGTTAAATTTTCTCAGATTCCCTAGCCTTAAACTAGGCTTACCTATTCGTGTGAAAATGAACAGCATTAAGGCACTTAATAAAAACGAAGATTTTTTTATTAAGCCTAAAAATTTATGAGTATTTTATTAACACTCATCTGCCAGCCATAGCTAAAGAAAACTACCCTGATTATCTCAAATCATTACTCTATTGCCCAAACAAAAAGCCTGTGCGGGTGGAGCAATAACCTCACGACGAATTACTACAGAGTTATATCTAAGACTACAAAAAGTTGCATAGTGGAGATTAATTAAATGACTTAGGAAAGATAGATAACCCTGAAATAGCCAGTCCGTAGCGTACCCCCTCCAAAAAGACTGTCACTAACAGGCTTTTGAAAGTTGATGAAAGTAGATGTCTTTGTTCGTAATACTAGCGTATAACTTGTATTACTTATGTGCATCCTATTGCAAATTGAGCAGATGAGCAAGAAACTGAGAGCTTTTTTATCAAGTCTTAAAACTTGACACCCAAATAAAGGGTGCTGTCTTTGTTTTGGGTTGCTTTATTTGAGTCTGAGCAATTGACGAGACGGCGTTACGGTGACTTATGTAAGTAATGACGTTTATGATTTTGCTCAAAAAGCTGATAAATTAGCTTCTGACTGGCTTTTCCCTTTCCTGAATATTAGGACAAATTGTTTGTGCTATGCTATCGCTTGCTGGTTGCTCTTGCCAGCCTGAAAGTAAGCCCAACACTTCCGACTTCAAAATGGAAAGTGCTTCAATTTGTTGGTTTATTGCCTCAACTTTATGCAGCAACTGCTTTTTGACAGCACCACAAGGCAACTCACCAGAGTCATGAACTGCCAAAAGTTCTTGTATTTCACTTAAACTTAGTCCCAAAGACTGCGCCCGTTTAATAAAGGCAAGGCGATTTAAGACAGTTTGGGCAAAAAGACGATAGCCTGCTTTGGAACGTGTGGTAGTAGTCGTAAGCAAGCCAATTTCTTCGTAATAACGAATCGTTTTTACGGGTATTCCAGTAATAGCAGAAACTTCGCCAATCATCAGACGGCGTACAGTTGAACTATTCATAATCATTTGTGCTTAATGCCCAACACTCTTAACTCATCTAAAACCCTGAGCGAGGCGGTTGACGCTTGTTTATACTAAGCATCGGTAAAGGAGGAGGCGACTGACTAGGCGGCAGAAAACGTGTCACAGGCTGCTCAGATAACTCACCCTCCTGACGCTGATGCCACCAACGCAGGGCAGCCGCCAATACTACCATCATTAGCCCAAAACTCAGCAATGACCAGCGCTCACCAAAGCCACCAATCACCACATCTACTGCGCCAACAATGATAATAAAGCTAGAAATTGGCTCCTTACGGTAAGCTGACTTAATAAATCGATGCCATAAAGCATTAATCACGGCTTGCTACTTGCTCTGTTCCATGTAAATATTTGCTCTAATTTCAGGTTATCTCATCAAGGTCTAGATTAGCGATGAGCAACGAGTGCCTGAATCTCTATTTTCTCATTTTTGAGGGCAATTGACGGGAAACTCTGCGGCTTCAAACACAACCGAAAAGTGCCTGATTTGTTTGCCAGATCAAGCTTTCGGGGAAATATTGAGATTATTTAATACGGATATCCGACTTCTTGAGTAAGTTGAGTGGGATCTCAATCAAGAAGTCAGATTTAGTTGTTTTCTTGACTTTTACCAAGTTTTATGATAAGCCGAGCCAGTTGAGCAAGCCTTGCCCTGTGGAGTACTCAATAATTAAAGTCAACATAAAACCAATCATTGCCGCACGACCATTGAGGCGCTCTGCATATTCATTAAAGCCGAACTTCGGTTCTTCTAGCTGGGGGGTTGTAGTGGGCTGGGGTTGAGTCATGGTTGGGGAATTTTTCATTTTAGTCGTATTAATCAGTTACAATCCTTTAATCTTTTTAATGATTCTTTAATTAAAGGAGCTTGTCAAGTTTTCCTCAACTGAGTTTTGAGGAAAATCACCAACTAGTTTAGAGCTTGACATGGCGATGATCCAGATAGGTCGCCTAGCTGAGGAAGACCACGAAAAATCTCTCTTTCAGGAAATTGAGGACGAATATGTTCACTAATTGCCAGAAGTTACTTTGCTGAACGAAATACACTCGTCATACTAGTAATTAAAAGCTAATAGCTTTTCACAAGTCGCCATCACTGCCCAAAAGTGGTAGAAGCAGCTTTGGCTTGTAAGTAGTAAAGTCGCCGTCAACGCACGTTCCCAACATAATAGTTATCTAAGGGGTAAAACATGGAAATAGGCGTCCCGAAAGAAACGAAAGATCAAGAATGGAGAGTAGGCTTAAGTCCTAGTAGTGTTCGGGTCTTATCTGAAGCAGGTCATGGAGTTTTTGTGGAAACTCAGGCGGGTACGGGTGCTGGTTTTACGGACGAAGATTATGAAAATGCTGGGGCAAAAGTTGTGCCAGCAAAAGTAGCTTGGGGACAGGAATTGGTTGTTAAGGTTAAGGAACCTTTAAAAGCAGAGTATCAGTTTCTGCAAAAAGGACAGCTATTATTTACCTATTTGCATTTGGCAGCCGATCGCACCTTGACTGAGCATTTAATTGATTGTGGCGTAAGTGCGATCGCTTATGAAACAGTCGAACGAGAAGACGGCAAACTTCCCCTACTCACCCCCATGAGCATCATTGCCGGTCGTCTTTCCGTGCAAATTGGTGCCCGCTATTTGGAACGTCAACAAGGCGGACGAGGCGTGCTTTTAGGCGGTGTCCCCGGCGTCAGCCCTGGTAAAGTTGTGATCCTTGGTGGTGGCGTTGTCGGCACAGAAGCAGCAAGAATTGCCGTGGGTATGGGTGCACAGGTGCAAATTCTTGATATCAGTGTAGAGCGCCTGGCTTATTTAGAAACTTTGTTTGGCTCTAGAGTTGAACTACTCCATAGTAATTCTGCACATATTGAAGCGGCGGTGGTTAATGCTGATTTATTAATTGGTGCGGTGTTAGTTTTAGGTCGTCGTGCACCAATTTTGGTAACTCGAAGTTTAGTACAGAAAATGCCAGCAGGTGCGGTAATTGTTGATGTAGCTGTAGACCAAGGGGGCTGCATTGAAACCTTGCGACCAACATCACATACTAATCCTATTTATGTTGAAGAAAACGTTGTGCATTTTGGTGTTCCTAATATGCCCGGAGCTGTGCCTTGGACAGCCACACAGGCATTAAATAATAGTACACTGCCTTATGTCTTGAAGTTGGCTAATCATGGCTTGGAAGCGCTTAAACTTGACCTAGCTTTGGGCAAGGGTTTAAATGTGCAGAACCACCAGATAGTTCATCCGGCGGTACAGTCAGTTTTTCCTGATTTGGTATCGTAATTTTTAGAGACGTGCCCCTCGGTAAAGCTAAGGCAACCGGCGGAACGTCTCTACCAACTGTGGTTAGATAGAGTTAAGAAAACCTCACCAAGGTATTTGGGTTGTGAAGCTTTTCCTATATACTGATTCAGCCCTTGAGGTTAAGGACTCGGCATTTTTGGGAGTTCTTAGCCAAAGCTATAGTGAGTACTTTTAATAAACATGAATATAGCCAATATCCTCAGAGACTCTAACTATAAGCTTTCGCAATTTACCTTAGAGGAAATTGACAGCCTAGAGCAAGCAATTATCCTCAAACAGACGAAAAGCGGTGAAGTTCCTTATGTCAGTTGTTTCGTTCGCAACAAGGATATTAAACTCACACCAGAAGAAGTCATCCGGCAACTGTACTTACGTGTATTAATTGGGCGCTATCACTATCCAGTAAGTCGCATTCAGGTAGAGTACGGCGTGAACTTTGGGCGCGAGGTTAAGCGGGCAGATATTGTGGTCATGGATAAAGACCGTCTCAACACAGTTTACATGATTGTAGAACTGAAAAAGCCGAAATTGAAAGATGGTAAAGACCAGTTACGTTCTTACTGTAATGCTACAGGTGCGCCGATTGCGGTTTGGACAAATGGCGATCAGATTTCTTATTATCAGCGCAAAGATCCTAACTACTTCGAAGATATTCCCGGTTTACCTAATGCCAATCAAACTCTGGCAGATATCCTTCAAATCAAGTTCACGCTGGAAGACTTGATTGCTAATGACAAACTACGCAAGGAGAAGAAATCTCTAAAAGCACTCATCGAAGAAATGGAAGATGAAGTGTTAGCAAATGCTGGCGTGGATGTTTTCGAGGAATTATTTAAGCTGATTTTTACTAAGCTTTATGATGAGTGGTATTCTGGGCAAGGGAACCGCCGCAACAAACGCTCTTTAGAATTCCGCAATACGGGACAGACTGAAGCTGCCCTCAAAAGTAAGATTCAAGACTTATTTGACTCGGCTAAGAAAAAGTGGGAAGGAGTATTTAGCGATGATGCTAAAATTAGTCTCACGCCTTCTCACCTTTCGGTTTGTGTTTCGTCGTTGGAGAATGTGAAGCTATTTAACTCTAACTTGGATGTAATTGATGAAGCTTTTGAGTATCTAATCAACCAAAGTAGTAAAGGTGAGAAAGGGCAGTTTTTCACGCCTCGTTATGTAATTGATATGTGCGTCAAAATGCTTAATCCTCAAGAAGATGAGTACATGATTGACACGGCAGCGGGTTCTTCTGGCTTTCCAGTACATACGATATTTCACGTTTGGAAGCAGATTTTAGAGGATGAAGGTATTGCAGCAAGTCATTTATTCTCCTTGGAAGATAAGCCGCCTCGCTGTCGGGAATATGTGGAAGAAAAGGTATTTGCTATTGATTTTGATGAGAAAGCAGTGCGGGTGGCGCGGACACTGAATTTGATTGCAGGTGATGGACAAACTAATGTTTTGCACCTGAATACATTGGACTATGAATTGTGGGATGAGGTGACGCAGCAGGAAGATTGGCAAGATATTTATTTTGAAGGTTTCAAACGGTTGAAAAAGCGGCGACGAGGTAAAGATTACCGTGAATTTGGCTTTGATATATTGATGGCGAATCCACCGTTTGCTGGAGATATTAAGGAACCGCGCATGATTGCCCGTTATGACTTGGCAAAAAAGAGTGATGGAAAGTGGCAAAACAAAGTTGGGCGCGATATTTTATTTATTGAACGCAACCTGGATTTTTTGAAACCAGGAGGTAGAATGGCAATTGTTTTACCACAGGGAAGGTTTAATAATTCTTCTGATAAAAATATCCGTGATTATCTTGCCCAACGTTGCCGGATTTTGGCTGTAGTGGGGTTGCATGGTAATACTTTTAAGCCGCATACAGGGACGAAGACTTCTGTATTATTTGTGCAGAAGTGGAATGATGATCCGAAACTTGGGGCGCTATGTCCTCGCAAGGATGATTACAATATCTTTTTTGCGACAATGCAGAAGTCGGGTAAGGATAATTCTGGGGAGAAAATCTGGCGAAGGGTTTATGCTTCTACTGATTCTTTAGAGGATGATGAAAGTGTCTTAAATCCTCCTTCTCCGATAGAAAGAATGGTGGGAATGGAAGGCGATTTTTTGCAAGATGTTCATGGTCATTTAGTGGTTGATCATGATTTGTATAGTCATGAAGGATTGACGGAAGATGGTATTGCGGAAGCTTTTATTGAGTTTGCAAAGAAGGAGGAACTGAGTTTTTTTAAGTTGAGCCCATCTGTTACGCTGTTTGATGTTGAGAGGTATCAGCGGTTGATGGATGGGCTTGAGGCGGTTGAAGTAAAGTTGAGCGAAGTTATAAAGGATAATACACCGTTACGGGTAGATAGTGAATACTTTAGGAAGTATTATCTCTTGTGTTTAAAACAACTTGAAAAGCATGAATACAAAAAAATTGATGATTTTGCTTATGTAACTGACGGCATACATGAATCTATTGATTTTGATGATGATAGTAATGTACTTACATTTTCAGCAAAGTTTCCTAAAGAAAACTATTTTGATTTGACTGATATAAAGAAAATTTCTCTTCGTCAACATCAAGTAAATATAAGAACTCAGTTTTGCTTAAATGATGTAATTATTTCAACTGTTGGAACCATCGGAAATTGTGCCGTGGTAGATGAATCCATACTACCTGCAAACTGTGATCGTGATGTTGGAATTATCAGAATACAAGATAAATCTGTTAAGCCGATGTTCTTGTCAACATTTTTAGTTGGTAAGTATGGAAGATTTCAAACACTAAGAGAATCAACTGGCAATGTTCAATTACATCTCTTTATTTACAAAATCAAAGAAATTAAACTTCCTAATTTAAACTATAATTTTCAGACTTTGATTGAGCAAAATGTTCAATTTGCAAAGTCCTTACTTGAGCATTCAAAAAAACTTTATCAACAAGCTGAAGATTTACTACTATCAGAACTCAACTTAAAAGACTGGCAACCTACTGAAAAAACCATTGCTGTCAAGAGTTTTTCTGAGTCGTTCCTGTCTTCTGGTCGCCTCGACGCTGAGTATTACCAACCCAAGTATGATGAGTTGAGCGAGACGATCTATTCTTCTGCTGTATCTATTAAAAGGATTAGAGATATTCAAAAATTTAATACAAGAGGATTACAGCCAATATATTCAGAAGATGCAAGTTTGAAAATAATCAATAGTAGGCATATTTTAGAACAACATTTAGATTATGATAACTTTAAAAGAACAGACTTTAAAAATTGGAATATTCAGGAAAAGGCTAGAGTTTACAAGAATGATATTTTAATCTATACAACAGGAGCAAATATTGGCAGAACCAATGTATATTTGAGTGAGGAAAAAGCTTTAGCAAGCAATCATGTCAATATTCTCAGACTGAAAGAAGAAGATCAGGTTTATGTGGGTTTTGTTATTAATTCAGCTATTGGAAGACTTCAAACAGAAAAGTTAAGTGCAGGAAGCGCACAAGCAGAACTTTACCCAAAAGATATTGACAATTTTATCATTCCTTTTATTGCCAAGGATAAACAGCAACAAATTGTGAGTCAATACATTTTGTCTCTTGATCAGAAACTCAAATCCAAGCAACTACTAGAAATCGCTAAAACAGGAGTAGAAAGAGCAATTGAAACAGATGAAGCCACGGCAACAGATTGGATGAATCAACAACTTGAAGACTTGGGCGTTAAATTAATAAACGAAGCTCAATAACTACACAGAAAAGATGACAGAAATTACCTTGAATTCAGATCAATTCAAAGAAGTACTTAAAGCCACAATTCTTGAACTTTTTCAAGAGAATCGAGAGGAGTTTTCTAAACTGCTATCAGAAATTATCGAAGATATCGCTATGGAACGGGCAATTCAAGAAGGTGAAGAAACAGAACCTGTTAGCAGAGAAGCGATTTTCAAAATTATAGAGCCGTAGTTGTGGAAGTTGAATTTAGAAAAAGTTTTGAAAAAGATTTAAGCAAACTTCGAGATAAGGATTTGCTCACAAGAATTAAAGCGGTAATCTTGGAGATTGAAGATGCCGAAATCTTTGAAGATATGAGCAATGTTAAAAAGCTCAAAGCAGAAGGAGACTACTACCGTATTCGAGTTGGAGACTACAGAATCGGCATTCTTATTAATAATGATGTTGTTGTCTTTGTGAGAGTTCTTCATCGCAAAGAAGTCTACAGGTACTTTCCCTAGTAGAACGGGCAATTGAAACGGATGAAGCCATTAATTACTATTTCAACAAGTCATGATTGGCAGAGATTTACCTGCACGCAGCAACTCTTCCAGTCTTTCTGCTGACAGCGGTGGACTAAACCAATAGCCTTGGATTTCATCACATTGATGAGCATGGAGAAATGCCAATTGACTTGCGGTTTCTACGCCTTCTGCCACAATTTTTAAATTGAGATTACGAGCCATTTGGAGAATTGCAATTGTAATTGCTGCATCTTTCTCATCATTGGCAGCTTGAGTAATAAAAGAACGGTCTAGTTTGAGAGTATCAAAAGGAAACTGTCTTAGATAGCTGAGTGAAGAATAACCTGTGCCAAAGTCATCAATGGAAATTTGAATACCGATCGCTTTTAGTTCACCTAAAGTTTCAATAGCTTTTTCAGGATTATGCATCAAGGCACTTTCGGTAATTTCTAATTCTAAATAGTTGGGATCAAGTCCGGTTTCTTTGAGCGTATCAATTACTAAGCCGCTGAGATTTGGTTGATTAAACTGATGTCCTGACAAGTTTACCGCAATTCGTAACGGCGAAAAACCAGCATCTTGCCAAATTTTGGCTTGAGCGCAAGCTGTTTTTAAAACCCATTCTCCCAAGGGAATAATAAACCCAGTTTTCTCCGCCATCGGCACAAATTCGGCTGGAGAAATTGAACCCCGCGTTGGATGATACCAACGAACTAAGGCTTCTGCTCCTTTAATTTCTCCGGTTAGAGGATTGACTTTTGGTTGGTAATATAATTGAAATTCTGCTCTTTCTAAAGCTTGGTGTAGTTCAAGTTCTAGCATTAAAGCTTCTTGTGATTTTGCCCCAATGGAAGCGATATAAAATTGATAAGGATCGTTGCCCGGTTTCCTGGCATCTTCTCGTGCTGAACTGGCGTGTTTAATAAGAGTATCTAAATCACGACCATCACGACCATAGAAAGCGATGCCAATTTTAGCTGTGAGGACGATTTCATGGACGCCAACGAGGAAAGGTGCGTTGAAGGCGTTTAAAAGGATTTGGGCAATTTGTGCCACTTCTAGGCGATCAGAGGTGGTTCTCAGCAGGATTGCGAATTGAGCTGCACCTAGGTGAGCCACGATGTCTTGTCTGCTAACACATTTTTGTAAACGTTCGGCGACAGCTTGCAGTAATAAATCACCGCTGGCATCTCCTAGAGTACTGTTAATGCGGTGCAGTTGTTCTAAACCGATCGCTAAGAGTGGGAGTTGGGGACTTTTGGTTTTTTGAGCGAGTTGCTGATCAAATTGCTCTTGTAAAACCAGTCGGTTGGGGAGGTTGGTTAATTGGTTGTAATGTAATAGGTGCTTGAGTTGGTCTTGAGCTTGTTTGAGTTGTAGGGTATGCTTTTGGCTGAGGTTTTCTTGTTTGTGCAGTCGAGTGGCGATCGCTTCTAGCAGTTCACTTCGACTAAAGGGTTTGGTTAAGTAATCATCTGCACCCATGTTCATTGCCTGACGCCAGTCGGAGCGATCGGCTTTGGCAGTCAGAAAAATAAAAGGTATTGTGGCAGTAGTGGGGTCTTCTTGTAAGGCTTTTAAGACTCCATAGCCATCTAATTTAGGCATCAAAATATCACAGATAATTAAGTCAGGCTGATGTGTTTTGGCAAGTTCAACGCCACGCACTCCATTTTCTGCACCAAGCATCTGGAACCCTTCAATGCTAAGAAGTTTAAGCAGGTTAGATCTAATTGCTTGCTCGTCTTCAATTACCAGAATTTTATTCATGAGCTATTATCTTTGTATCGGTAAATATGTGGTAGATCGGGTTGAGAATAACACTAACAGATAGTCTTGAAAAACTTTTGGAAATAACCTTTAATTTTTCAGGTAGCTTGTCGTTGCCTTTTTGGGGTTTGGTTGGCTAGTTTAGTGTTGTATGGCGCGATCAAGAAATGGTTTTTTAAAGGAAGTGTCACGGTAAATCGTGTTCCGCTGCCAACCTCACTATCAACGGTAATACTTCCACCATGAATATCAACGCATTGCTTGACAATTGCTAACCCTAATCCGGTACCAGAAATCGCGCCGACATTTTTGGCTCGATGAAAAAATTCAAACAGTCGTGGTTGGTCTTCTTTTGGTATGCCAAGTCCTTGATCTTGGATTTGGAAAATTGCCTGCTCACCTTTACTTGTTAGTTTCAGCTCAATTGTACCGCCAGAAGGTGAATATTTGAGGGCATTGGAGAGCAAATTAAACAGCAATTGCCTGAGCAGTTTTTTATCCATGCAAGCTAAAAAAGTTCTTTCCAAACATATCAATTTGATTGAGGCTTGCTTGAAGCTGGTTTCGTTAATGTTAGTTGATATAGAATTAGCTCCCTGCTCGATTTGGCTAACTAAATGCTGACAAAATTCGTTGAGTTCTAGTGGTTCAGGATTAAAGCGAAGTTGTCCAGCATCAGCAGTACCAATTAAGAGGATATCTTCTAATAATTGCAGCATTTGTCTTACGGCATCTTGAATCAGTTGCAATTGTTCAATTTTTTCTTGTTTTGTCCATTCGTAATGTTCTAATAACTCGGCAGTGGACATAATTGTTGTTAGCGGTGTGCGGAATTCATGAGAGGTAACCGAGACAAAACGGGATTTGAGATCGCCAAGTTCTTTTTCTTTGGCTAAAGCATTTAATATTTCGGTTTCGGCTTGTTTTCGTTCTGTAATATCTTCTACCAAACCGGCAATGCGTGTCACTATTTCCGCCTCGTTACGAATTAGGATAGAACGCATTCCTACCCAGCGTACTAAGCCATCTGGTCGTACAATCCGATAGTCTATCTTAAAGTTGTGCTTTTTTTTGAGATTTCTTGTAGAAGTAGATATTAAGCGATTTCGATCCTCTGGATGCACGCTATCTAACCAGGATAACGGCTTTTGATAAAGGCTTTGTGTAGTGCATCCCCAAATTTCTTCGTAAGCGGGACTAATATAGAGGATTTGGTCTAATTCTGGAGTAGTTAAAAAGAAGACTTCTCGAATATTTTCTGTTAGTTGACGAAAATTTTCTTCACTAGAGCGCAATTCTTCTTGTGTATGTTTGTATTCTGTGCTGTCAAAGATAACACCATCTAACCAAAGTAAATTGCCGTTTTTGTCGAAGACTCCTTGACCTTTTTCATATAAGTATTTTACACTTTTATCAGCACAAATTGCCCGATATTCAATGACGTAGGGTTGTTTTTGAGCTATAGAGTTTGAGATAGTTGTTTCAACTCTTAAGCGGTCTTGTGGTTCAATTAAACTAGCAAAACTACAGACTTGATTATGCAATAAATCAGCAATTGGATAGCCAGAAATTTTTTCAATTTCTTGACTGATGAAATATGTTGTCCACTCCGGATCGTGTCCACGACGATAGACTATCCCTGGAATATTGGCAACTAAGGAACGGAATCTTTCTTCACTTTGCCGAAGTGCAGCTTCGCCTAAATGTCGTTCTGTGATGTCATATAAAGTGCCACAAGTGCCGTTAATTGTGCCTTCGGCATCGAAGCTTAATTGAGCAAATATTTCGATCCAACGGTAATTACCTTGTGCTGTGAGATAGCGAACTTCGTGGCGACAATGTTCTTTTTTGCGTTTTAATAAAGATTGAAATTGTTCTATATTGTTTTGTCTGTCGTTAGGATGAATGTAATCTAAACAACAAGTACCAATTGTGTCGGCAAGTCCAAAACCCGTGATTTCACTCCAGGCAGGATTAAGAAAAGTCCAGTCACCATAAATATCAGCTTGGAAAATAACTTCTTTGACGTTATCAACAACTGAGCGATATTGTTGTTCTCTTTCTTCTAAAGCGGCTTCTACTTCCCGGCGTTGTGAAATTTCTTGTTTTAGGTAAGCAATTACTTCTTTAAGCTCAATTAAGGCTTGCTTTAATTGTGCGGTACGTGCTTCTACTTGCACTTCTAGGTCATCTTTTGCTTGTGACTCGGCTTGTTGAGCAAGTTTACGCTCACTGATATCTTGAACTAGTGAAGCAACACCAATTACCTGCCCTTTATTATTAATTAGTGGCGTGTTATACCACTCGCAATAAATTGTTTTACCTTCTTTCGTACAATTTTGATTGGTGCTACGTGTTCCACCTTCTTGCTGCAACAACTGCTCCCAAATTTGATTAACTTGTTTCCTCTCTTGCTGAGGTACTATTAATTCAATACCAAGACATCCTAATGCTTCATTTTTACTGTAGCCAAAAATTTTTTCGGCGGCAGGATTCCAGGCAGCTATCTTAAAATCATCAGTCCATTCAATTACTGCTAGCGGGGTTTGTTGAACCAGTAAAGCTAGTCTTTGGCTTGATGATGCTTCGGTTTCAAATTTAGGAAACAACCCCGCGCATATTTTTTTTAAGGAAAGATTTAAATACTGATGTAAGTATAAAATTATTAGCGGTGCAATTGAAATACAAATGAAGTTAATGAGCATTTTAATCAATACAGTTATCCACAATAAACCGAGTTTTATCAGATAGCTATATCCATAGTTGATAATTTCTTTACCAAAAAATATCTGTGAGAGTTCCAGCATAATAACGAACTTGAGAACGGCTTTTTGTAGTGAAGTTATTGAGGAAAACTTAGGAGATTTTAAAAAGCCTCCAGACTTATCTATGATTCTATGCGACTATCATTCAACTCAACTATAGGAGAATAATTGTTTGTGTGAAGATTTTGAAAAAACTGGCTTTATTAACTTTGTTTTAAGAATGATTTGCTCTGGGTTATTTCTCATTTTTTTGCTCAATGCTAACTCAAACTCAAAAATGAAGGCTTTTGAGCGCTAATAGTTCTCTATCACTGACAAATCTTTTGGATTGTGTTAGAGCTAGTATTTTTATTAGTAATTAATTCTTAGAGAAAGCTACTTAATATAGAGCAGCTCCTGACTTGTTTATGCTAACGTTTCTTATTGAGATTAATTAAAAATTGTTATATAGCAATTCTCATTTGGCGGAGATACATTTAACTTTATTCCCAATGCCCAAAAATCCAGAATTTTCTACTTGAGCTAATTAATCATTACTAAATTTTACTCATTTAAATTAACACAAAAGCGCAGGCGATAAAAAACCCGCTCAATTTTGAGCGGGGACATCCTGATGATGGGAGTAAGATGCACTGTAAAAAGATTGTTCCCTGTAGAGATAATTATTACTTGTATTGCACGCTGTTATTTGGGGGGAACATTGTGTCTGAGAATTCGCGAGCTGCCTTGCCTACAGGGATGCCAGAAAGGAAAGCGACACCAAGAATGGTTAAAAAAGCAAAAAAGATGTTTCCGGCAGCGGATCTAATTATGGAGCCTATATCTTTATTATCTGACATTTTTAATGCTCCCGAACTACTTAATCTCTACTCTCAGTAAAGCAAAATATCAGTGCTTCCACGTCTATCTAATTACTTATTCCCTATGAAGTATGAGTTTTCAATAGTAAGAAAAAGTACTGGAACCCTTACCAGATAAGGAATTGCTCTTTAATATCTCGTGAAAGAATATACTTAATGTAAGCTTTTGCAATAAATTTTAATCAACTAATGCTAACTAATCATACTTTTGAAGCTACAGGCTTTGCTGCTACATTTTCGTGAAAATATTAACTTGATTGCCAACTAACCAAGCAGATATCAAGATAGTTGCCACAATAAGTGAAATCATCACAAGTGCTACTAGATTATTGGTTTTGGGTTCTAAATTCAGCGGTTGAGCAATTCTAAACTCATCAAATTTGACTACATCCGAATTAGGTACTCGTGTATCAAATCGATAGCTACTTACCATACCCGTCGCTGTGTCTAAAATACTAAAAGTCGTAATATCATTACTAGCTATATAGGGTAATGTTTGCTGATTTTCACCCATTAACGGTGCAATTGTTGGCATCACCGGTTTCAACCCATTAGGATCACCGACGGCGCTATAATCTACGCCATAACCAGTTGGTATAGGACGCTTTTTATTACCAATATATGCACCATAAGTATTGCCCACATTAGAAGATTCTAAAAAGTGTGTGCCATTAGCTGATTGAAAGCGATTCCATAGATGGGAATGTCCATAAAATACCATTTGTACTCCAGATTTTTCCAAAAGTGGCACAACGTCACGAGTTAGATAATCATTTGCTTTGGGATATCTATAACTTACTGAGTTAATTTTTCTTTTTTTATCTCGATTAATTCGCTGAATGGGATTAGTATAAGCTGGTACAATATTGTCACCTAAAGTATGGGGCGGATGGTGAAACATCACGATTTTATACTTAGCTTGTTTGAACTGCGAACTATTTAGTTCTGTCTGTAACCATTGATACTGCTCGCTTCCTTTGGCTATAGGTTCAAATATATGCTGTCCATAACCCCATTTTACAGGGTTATTTAAGTCAAGCTTGCGTTCACGATATCTGCCTCTTGCTTCTACATCTAAACTGGGTGTTCTCCAAATATTTGTGGCATACAAAACTACTAAGCGAATATCGCCAAAAGTTATGGCATAATAATTCTTCCCTTGCGGTTGGGTAAATATTTCGTTGTATGTATCGGTATTAAAGGAATTATTTGTTAACCAATTTTCTCGAAATTTGGCATTATTTTTACTATTCAATTTTTTGGCATTTTTTTTGTAAATTGCCTGGGCAGCTATGCGGGGATAAGCGTCGTTGAATTGGTCATTTAAACTGCTTTCCATTGAAAAACGCCCCATTACTTCATGGTTGCCGGTAGCTGTAAATAAAGGAGCATATTGAATTAAGGAAGCGCCTTTATATGTCGTTTTAATTCCTTCTCGTTCTAGTTGATAATTGGCACGTCCTTGGAGGACAGGAAAAAAAGCGCCGCCTCGATTATCATCAAACCATTCTGAGGCACGATCAGGTATATTAACTAAGTCTCCAGCCATAAAGATTGCATCAACTTTGCCGATTGTTTTGTCTACCTTTTGCAGGTTTGCTGCTGTCATCGGCATTAATTGATGGTCTGAAGTTAGTAAGATTTTGAGGGGTACTTGTTGTTTCGGTGCAGATGTTAAGGTAAATTGCTGACTACTGAGAGTTTGCCCATCTTCCCGTATACTTGTAACTTGGTAGGGAACCCGTTGCCCTGCTGTTAATTTACTGATAATTGCTTCATGACGCCAAATGTCCCGTTTTGTGGGCTTTTTGTAGATTTGGGCGTCTTTAATTTGTTTGCCAACTGAGGAATTTTGGTCTTCACGTATGCGTGTTAGTTTGATGCTGGTCGCGGACACTTTTTGTGTCAGCCCCTGTCCATAAGCTACGCTATGTTTAGTGCCTGCAAATTCGGTAAACCAAACCACTCGCACTGATGTTTGTGTCGGCAGTTGCAAAAAGGGATCAGTTAGCAACCCAGGAGCAGAGGTCACGATTGGCGGCTTGGGAAAGAGTACAATGATTGGTGCAAGAGCAATAAAGCCGATAATCACTGCTGCAATAAGAACAGGGCGACTGGTTAGACGCTTTAGCATTGCTCGTCTTCAAAGATACAACTAATCTGATCGCACTTTAGCAGTTAGCTGTAGCGCTGTCATGTTTTTTGTATGGCGTCAGTGTGATTAGCAAGCGGAAATTAACGATTGCCTTGCTGCTCATAAACCGTAGTAACTTTAAGATTAAATCTTAATATGACAATTTGCCATCTTAAGCAAAAATTTAGGGATGTATAACTTTAATTTTTTTTCAATCGGAGCGGCGGGATTTGAACCCACGACCCCCACTACCCCAAAGTGGTGCGCTACCAAGCTGCGCTACGCCCCGAATAAGCTTATCTAGTATATCATAACATTTGATAACCACAAAACTATCTAAAATACTTTGAGCGATGCCGCCGCTTGCACTAAACCAGAAACCGCCTCTTGATGCCAACTTCCCTCACAGCGTCGCCCTGTATTTAAAATAAAACTCAGGCTATAAGCTGATGGTAGTCCTTCTACTTCCATCCAAAGTAGGTTGCTTTCCGCTTCACAAGCAATTTTCTCTTCATCCATCAACTCACTTGCCATTTGGCTCATGGTTTGAGATAATTGCATCAATAAACGGCAAAAATCTTCCAACTCTGCCCCAGAAAGCTCGATCGCCCAATCATCTCCACCAACTAAACCATGATATTCTACCGCTTCCGGGTTCCATCCCAGACGCCAACCTGCACCTTGTTTGATTAAACGTTCCATTAAGATTGTTGAGAATTGATCTCTAGAATAATCTTGATGTCTGGATGTTAACGCAATAATTCAGCAGCCCCAGGTTGTGGTAACTTTGGTCTTGTATTGTTGGGAATGGGTGGTTTTGCTGGCGGTGGCGTGGTAACTGGTTTTGTTGTTGTTGCTTCTGGTGGGTTAGTGTTGAAGATGCTGGCTAAGACATTAACTAAGTCATCTCGCTGTTTACGAGTCAGCTTATTAATGACGGCGCGATCGCTTTCCATCGGATTTGTCCGTAAAGTAGTACTACCCGGATACTGAGATTCTACCAAGTACTGATTTACACCCAAGTAATCAGCCAAAGTTAGTTTCCAATCCATCCGATAACCAGGCGGACGACTTTTCACAAAAACATGATAGCGAATTAAGCGACTGGCTAAGGTATTATTTTCATCTATCTTGCCCGTTTCTTGGTTCACATACTGATTTTCTTTGGGGAAATTCGGCAGTAGTTGATAAACTTGGCGCCAGGCATCCGATGATGTAAAAATTTGGGCAATTGCTGGTTGTGTGCCCACTAAATCTGATCTAACATCTGTTCCCAAAAGACAAACACTAGTCAACGCCAATAAGATTAAGGGCATTGGTTGGCGTAAGCTTTTTTTGATCACTTTGATTAGTTTAAAGGCGATCGCCATATTTCTACCAGCAGCGATAGCCATTAATCACCAATAATTTCTGGTTGGGTTAATTCATCCGACATTTCAATGATTGCCCGTAATACCGGTTTCATCATCGGATCATCAATATTTTCAAAATCTTCATAACGACGACGCTTGGCACGGTTTGCTACTTGTACTGTAATCCGATAGCGATTAGACGCTGCACTAACTAGCTCCTCGGCGCGGAGCATAATCTGGCTAGAATCAAATTGATAACGCTTGTGCAGCATAAGTCGTTTTAGGTGTTTGTGTGGAATTACCTAAAGCTTTAGTCATTTGGTGACAGCTATAGGTATTTTTAGTTTAGCAGACGGCATCTAAAGAGTTGATGAAGTTACTGAGCTTTTGAATTGATCAGCAAAAAGAGATGCCAATATTGAACATAAGGCTACAATTTATCTGGTCTAGCCCATCTCATCTGGCACTTCAACCCTTGATGCCGCCATGATTAGATCAGCAAATATACTTATAATGCCCATAATGATCTACCATGATGTAAAATCTGTGCGTATGTTTCGAGCTGTTAACAATTAACTGATCCGGTACTGTTGTCTATGCAAACACTTGTTGCTCCAAGCTTACAGTCATTTCATCAAAACCAACTATCGCCCCTAAAGCTGGTAGTATTGGGAGATAGTCTGATTTATGGATTTGGTGACCCAGAAGGCGGCGGTTGGGTAGAGAGACTGCGACGCCAGTGGATGCATCCAGATAGTCCTGGTCATGTACTTTATAATTTAGGCGTGAGAGGCGACGGTGTAAAGCAAGTCCAGCAACGTGTTGAGCAAGAATTTCGCCATCGCGGTGAGCTCAAAAATCGCGTCCCTGATGCTATTATCCTCTCTGTTGGCGTCAATGATTCAGCTCGTTTGGGACGCCCTGATGGCAAAAATTATACAGATTTTGAGACATTCTCACCAGAACTAGCAAATTTATTAGACCAAGCACAGCGCTTGTGTCCGGTTTTTTTTGTCGGCATGGTTCCAGTTAATGAAGCTAGTATGCCATTTCTGGATTGTTTTTACTATAACCACGCCGACCAATACCGTTATAAAGAAGCAACCCGCCTTGCCTGCCAAAAGCGACAAATTCCCTATTTAGACGTATTTGATAGCTGGATTTCGCGGGGTAATGATTGGTGCAACCAACATCTGTGTCAAGATGGGTTGCATCCTAATGTTGCTGGATATCAGGCATTATTGCAAGATGTCTTGAACTGGGAAGCTTTGAAACAACTATCTAACACCAATTTAGCGGCAGCCTAAACTTTCTCGCGTCTCGACGCCCGTGGTTGAATTAACGCCACTGGCACGTTTACACAAAAGTGAAACCTGATAGCGATCAATAATGGCATTGCTAAAATCAGCCCCCGTGATGTCAGCTTCATAAAAGCGGCTGCTTGTCAAGATGGCATCAGTCAAATTGGCATTAGTCAGATTAGCTTTATCCAAGGTTACACGGTCTATCAGCGCCGCCGTCAAGTTGGCATCAGCCAGATTTGCGCCCAACATTGTACTTTTAGTTAGGATAGCGCTAGTTAGGTCAGAGCCTTGGAAATTTGTACCCCGCATTTCTGCCGAGACAAAAGTGCCACCGACTAAATTGCTGTGGGAAAAATCACGATTGGTTAAATCGGTATTTGTGTAATTAATTGCACTATCTTGAGCATAAACAGGACGAGCTGTTAAGATAATCCACAAGCAAGCCAAAATAATCGCCAAAACTACTCTTAGCAACGGACGAAAATTATGCCATTGCCAAATTGTGCTTTGATTTGTGACAAATAGCTGGCTGCTTTTTGAGGTTTCTTGCATTATTTTCAAGGTGTCACTCCAGAAGTTGGGAACTTTCGCTGGCTTTTTAACAAAAGAATTCATCATTAAAATTGTTTATTGAGCCAATCTTCACCTAGTCTAATTGTTACATCAGAATCAAGATCACCAGTAGAAGATGCTTCTACTTTACCGACTCCCAATATTTTTTTGAGAATACCCGCCGCTTTTTGGTCACCTTGCTGATCAATAATTTGAGTTTGACGTAGGCGATCGGGCCAGTCGGAGATAACATAAACATTATGAAAGTTTTTTTCTGCTAAATATTCAACCATACGATAAGCAAGTTCAGGATTTTGCGTAGAATTTTGAATAGCAATGCGTACCTGAGTAGCTGAATCATTCTCTACTTCTAATGAAGTGAGGGTTGAGTTTAGTTGAAAATACTCTCGGATTATACGGTCTTTGCCTGCAGAGTCCATGATCCAGTAGCTAGCCACCGATTCATTAGGAGTGCTAAAACGACCAGGCAACAAGACCATTTTAAAGTTTTCTGGTTCTATTTTAAGACCAAATCCCACCAGCGCTAACATTTCTTCTAAACTAAGATTGGTATCAATATATTGTTGCATCACCCGCACGGCTTGGGCTAAACGCGGCAAAACAGTTGGGTTAGAGATACGTTGTCGTAGTGCCTTGAGTAGCGTCTGCTGGCGCTGTACACGACCGATATCACCAAATTGATCTTTTCGGAAGCGGGCAAATTGTTCAGCTTGATCACCGTTTAAGGTTTGCCAACCTTGTGCTAAATCAATGTTCAGATTTTGAGTATTATCAACATATTGCATTGGGTAGGGTACATAGACATCAATGCCGCCGACAATATCTACCAATTCCCGAAAAGCCTCAGTTGTAACTCGCACATAGCGATCAATTGGCACATCATTTAGAGTACGACTAACTACCCGTGCTGCCATTGCAGGACCACCTTCTACATTAGCATCATTGATTTTATCGACACCAACGCCGGGAACCTCGACTTGTGTATCCCGTGGAATTGAGAGCATTTTTACCGTATTATCTCTAGGATCTAGCCGCAAGAGCAACATTGTATCACTGCGACCGGCAAAGACTTCCCGTGAATTTTTGGGGGCATTTGGTACTCGGTCGATGCCCATAACTAAAATGTTAATTGGTCGAGCGATTTTGTATTGAAAACCACGACTCCACAAATTATTTTTGGCACCTAATCCTTGTATGGGGGCAAGAAACGGCGATAAAGGCGTCAGGAGGGCAAGAGTTGCACCTAGGGAGGCAGAAATCGTAGCGGTTAGGACAAAAGCTGCACTCCAGAAGAACCAGCGCATATAGTGGCGTTTTGGTGATTTACTCCTATTATGAGGCGGTAAGCTAGGAGGTTCGTCAATATTTGCTTGGGAACCGTTGGATTTTTTTGAAGCTTTATGTCCTAAGCCCGTTTTGGACTGCACGAAATCTTTTTTCACCACCACCTCACTCACATAACTATAGGCGATCGCATATAGTTAAATTTTTTGAAATCTCAAGCAGGATTATAACGCCACTAACTAAATTTTTGCTGTTTATAATTAACTAGAATTTAAATCAATTAATTTGTTGTCAAAAAAAACTTATTCTGCTAAAGGTTAAAGTTAGGATATAGCAGAAAATATCTGGATGTCCGTTGCAATGGATAAGTCATTGATTCCTGTGATTCTTGCTGGTGGTAAAGGTGAACGTTTCTGGCCCCTAAGCCGCAAGCAGCACCCAAAACAGTTTTTAAGCTTAGATGGTAGTGGTAAGAGTCTCTTGCAAGCAACGGCTGACCGACTGAGTAACCCCGCTGGTAATCTGGAAAAGGTTTGGGTTGTGACTTCTGAGTTGCTGGCTGAGGGAGTTCGCAAACAATTACCTAATTTACCAGAATCTAATTTACTTTTGGAACCGGAAGGACGGGATACGGCACCAGCATTGGCTTGGGCAACGCTGGAAATTGCTAAGGTTTATGGGGAAGATGCCATTGTGGGCTTTTTTCCGGCTGATCCTTGGATTGATGATTTGGCTGCGTTTCAGGCTACTATTGAGGCGGCGGCACAAATGGCAGCAGCAACACCTTCAATTGTGACGCTGGGCATTACTCCAAGTTTTCCGTCTACGGGTTATGGTTATATTGAACAAGGTGAACAAACCGGGACTTTTGGGGAATTGCCAGTTTATCAAGTGACGCGGTTTACCGAAAAACCTGACCGTGAAACTGCACAAAAATTTATTGAAACAGGGCGCTTTTGTTGGAATAGTGGCATCTTTATTTTTCAGGCTGGGGTGGTTTTAAATGAGTTGCGTAATTATGCCCCAGAAATTATCAAGCCTATAGAAGAAAAAGGCGTAGCGGCGTATTCAACACTACAGAAAAAGAGTATTGATTATGCCTTGATGGAGAAGACAAAACTGGCTTATGTTTTACCTGCATCATTTGGTTGGGATGATTTGGGAGATTGGAATGCGATCGAACGTTTGCTGAAAAAAGATGCCGATAATGTGGAATTAGCAACTCATCTGGGGCTAGATACCAAGGGTGCAATTTTGTATGCTAGTGGTGAGGATGAGGTGATTGTGACGATTGGGTTAGAAGATGTGGTGGTAGTACGCGATCGCAATGTAACTTTGATTGTCAAAAAAGACCGCACTCAGGATATTAAGCAAGTTGTGAAGATGCTTGACGGTGACCCGAAGTTTAAAGATTTGCTTTAAGTATATTTAAAGGGGAGATCCCCGACTTCTTCAAGAAGTCGGGGATCTGAAGTGCTGACAATATCGCTAGTCAAAACCTTAGTTTCGCAAAATATACTGACTAATAATTTCTTTAAGTTCTTGAGGTGCTTCAATGGCTATAGCTGCGCCCAAGTCAGGACGTACAACCCACCACCAAACTAAGGTTTCCTGCTGACTTGGTGGCTCTTCATTTGGACACCATTCGATAGAGGATTCATTTACACCAATAATATTGGCACAAAGGTCATTGGCGATGGTGACACGTTGATCAAGTTGCTCAAACTGTATTATGTCTTGCCAGTTTACTTGATGGGGAATTGAATTTAAAATTGATTGTACGTCTATGGTAAGCATTAAAATCTTAAATTTCCAGATTTCTTTGTTTCCAATAATTTGGTTTACGCTTACTATGAGCGATCGCAATAATCCAAATCACCTCTTCGAGTTCCGTATAAAAAATTAGATAGGGAAAGCGTTGAATAGCATAACGACGTATGCCTTCAATCTTGTGTGGGGTTCCTAAATTAGGGTTTTGCTGAATTTTCAGCAGAACTTTTTCCACTTCCGACAATAAGTCTAGTCCCAAGCCTACTTTTTGAGATTCATAATAAGAAATCGCACCATCAAGCTCCTTTCGGGCTTCAGTGTGGATAACAATAAACTTCACGAATACTTTTCTCGTAACTCAGAAAAAACTTGAGACATTGGTTCTCCAATAGCCGTTTTGCAATTAATATCTTCCAAACGTTGGCTTAGTTCCATATCCCAAGCAGCTTCTAGATTATCATCTATACCCTCATCTAGAGAATGAATTAAAAAATAGGCAATTTCAGCACGTTCTTTTGCAGAAAGCTGAGAAAGTTCGAGTTTAAGTTTTTGGGCAGTTTCACTCATGCTTGGAGTCTCCAAAAAAATTTAATTTTGATTGCTCAATTTTAATTATCGCCTTTCCTCTCTCGTCATCAATCAACCTGCTGAGCACGCAGTCTTTGCAGATTCTTACGGTAGCTAACAGTATTAGGATGATTAAGCCCCAACACTCGCTCACTCAACTCTAAAGCTTGCTCTAACAATGGTTCAGCTTCACTGTAGCGTCCTTGAGAAGAGTAGAGATATGCCAAATTGTTGAGACTGAGTGCTACATCGGGATGGTTTTCTCCCAGCAGACGTTGCCTCAACTCTAATGCTTGCAGAAACAATGGTTCTGCTTCCGTGTAGCGTCTTTGAGAATAGTAGAGTGCTGCCAAATTGTTGAGACTTTCTGCTACATCAGAATGGTTTTCTCCCAGATTCCGTTGCCTCCACTCCAAAGCTTGCAGATACAAAGGTTCTGCTTCTGTGTAGCGTCCTTGATAATAGTAGAGTTCTGCCAAATTGTTGATACTGGTTGCCACGTCAGGATGGTTTTCTCCCAAGCGTGCTTTAGTTAATGACAAGCATTGCTCACGCCAGGGTTCGGCTTGCTTGTAGTCTCCTTGTCCTTCGTAGAATCGCCCCAAACCAACAAAGGGTCTGATTAAATCCTCATCATCCAACCAAGCTTTCTGAGTAGTGGCAGCTTCGCCAATGTGAGGAATAGCCAATCTCACTGCTGCAATATCTTTAAGCGTCGGTGTCGCAGGAATTGTCTTTGCCTCAGCTACCATTGCCCGACAAAATGCCAGTTTCAGTTCCTCTGCCTCGGCGGACTCTTCCCGTTTATCCAAAAAGAATTCTCGAATTAGTTGGTGTAACTCGTAGGTGTCTTTCTTGGTGCGCTTAATTAGGTTGAACTTTAGCAAAGCGCGTCGGGCTTTCTTTAAATCGGGGATAGTCGCTTTCCCCGCCCGGAACTTAAGTTCCGGGCTAATAGCGGAAGTCGGTTTAAACCGACTAGCATCAGTGTCTTCAGTCCGTTTTAACGGACTTTCGCTATCAGCCAGGGAATTTATTCCCTGGTGGGTTTGGTATTCTTGCCAAAAGTCTGTGGCACTTTCCACCAACGACCAGGGAATGGGCGCAGAGGCAAACAAAGAAAGCAGATAACCTAAAACTTGGGCATTTTCGTCCAATTCCTGCCAACTCAACTCAAAGGCAGCCACAACACCTAGCTTTGCTGTCATTTCAGGATGAGTCTCATCCAAGGCTTCACATTTCAGCGCCAAAAGTTGTTGAATTTCTACTATGGATAAATCCTCTTCATCAGCCAAATATCGCCCCACCAACTCCAAACCCAAGGGCAAATAACCCAACCATTTGCAGAGTTTTTTAGCAACATCTAACTGGCTATCTACCCGTTTTTTCCCAATATACGACCTCAACATAGCCAGTGCCGCTTCTGGAGTCAGCACCTCCAAATCTAAGCGTTTAATTGGTGCACCCAACTGTAGCCGCGTCGTCATCAATACCTTAAAACGGAGATCTATTGGTGGTAAATAAGGCTTCACATCCTCATATTTGGTCAGATCATCCAGCACTATCAGCACATCTCCCGGCAGCCAATTGTGCCAGCAATGCTTTACCTGATCTAGTAATTCCCAACCTTCGGGAGGCTGCAACTTTAAATATTTTCTGGCAAAATTGACAATTTGAATTCCCACATTCAAACTTCGGGCATTTAGCCAGCAAATACCGCCTGGGTATTGTTTATCACGTGATGATTGCAAGGCGTATTGCAGCGCCAGTTCGGTTTTACCGACGCCACCCATGCCAGCAATGGCAGAAATTGCAACTGTCTGTGTTTGCTGCAATTGCTGATGTATAGTTTTGAGTACGTCTTCTCGTCCGACAAATTGGGAAATGCCGCTAGGGGGAAGATTTTGTGGCGGAGTTAACAGTACCGGTTCCGCTACCAGCGGCGGCAGTCAGTCACCTTTACCGTAATAGTTGTGAGTCCCGCCAAGATAGTTTTTACCTTGCTCAATCTTTGTTTGGTAGCCTGTGCTGTTATCGTGGTTATTCTGAGTCATGCTGCTGTTATCTTGGATTTTGCCAATCCGAATTTCATGAGCAAGCGCCTGAACCTCTTTGGCAAATTCCGGTTCTTCATTCATCACGATTTTCAAATAATCAGCAACTTTATCTAAATCGGATTTTGAGCCTTTTTCCGCAGCAGTAAGGGCAGTTTCAGCTTTAACATTGCCCCGCAATTTGTCCCAAATCTTTTTACGCAAGATATCCATCTTTTTGAGTGCTGCTTCGGTAAATTTTTCGCCTGCTTTTTCCACGGCTTTTGTAAAGGCTAAAGTAGCGATCGCTCCTGCGGTCAAAGAAATCGGTTCCATAATGTCATCCTGGGGCGCGGCGGGTTTATATGAGGATATGTCACCAATATAACGACTCAATACGCCTCATTCCGGAAAACCCGTAGGGGCGCACAGCCATGCGCCCCTACCATATATGGCATCTCTGCCTAAGTCCTTTCTATTCCTTACGATCAGGCAAGTCGAAAACAACTTTAAACTCAATATCAGGCACACGCTGTTTTAATAACAACTGATGCCCTTCAGCATCAGCACGAGATTTGTAACGGGCGACAGTCACCCATTGCAACTTTTTGCCCAAGCGCACCACTGCCCAAGGCTTAAGACTATCTTTGTAAGTCATAATAAATTTGTCTCCTTTGACTCGTTTATGGGAGCCAGAGCCAGCCTTTCGACTTTGGACGGTACGGGGGCTGGCTTCTGTCTCTGTTGCCGTTGCAACAATGCTATTATTACACACTTCCTTGACAAAAGCAAGTATTTATGGTAAATAATTTAATAAAAATAAATCTAATTAAAAGTCGGCATCTCTGCAAAGTAGTGTCAACTTAAGTGAAACCCATATTCCGACAGGGGTTGAAACCCCTGCCTCAAAGCCCAAGTCCTCTTTAGAGGACTAAGGTGGTTTTTCAGTCCTTTTTAGAGGACTTTAGCTATTAGACGGGGACTTAAGGAGAACGGCTTAAGGTGAAACCCATATTCCGACAGGGGTTGAAACCCCTGCCTCAAAGCCCAAGTCCTCTTTAGAGGACTAATGAGTTCTTATTTCTTCAGTCCATTTCAATGGACTTTAGCTATTAGACGGGGGTTTAAACCCCCGGCGGTTTTCGGCTTAAGTATGACTTCCCCCTCTAATCTCCTACTCCAGACACATTGGCAGGCACTAGCAATCAACGCTACAACAAACAATAATTGCCATTTCTGTATCCTTTAGCTTTCCTTGCGATGTTTGCCCTAACTCAAACCACTTCCCGACAAAGGGAAATCATCGAAGTCGTCCTCCGCAATGGCTGGGACTATATGCGCGGGCTGTTGACGGGTGGCAAAACGGATGAACCAAATCTCCCGACTCCCGCAGTCTTACGCAACATCCTGATTGATTTGGGACCCGTCTACGTCAAATTGGGGCAACTCCTCAGTACCCGCCCCGACTTGTTGCCCGGAGACTATATTGAAGCCCTAACCGACTTACAAGCAAATGTGCCAGCGGTACCCTGGATAGAAGTAGAAATTCTAATTCGCCAACAACTCAGAATACCTTTAGAGGAAGCCTTCGCCGCAATTAATCCTCAAGCCGTTGCCGCCGGTTCCATTGCCCAAACCCACCGTGCTACCCTAAAAAGTGGTCAAGAAGTGGCACTGAAGGTGCAACGTCCTGGTATTGATGCGGTTGTCGCTCAAGATATTAGTTTAATTAGATCTTTAGCAGAGTTGGTTTCGCGCACAAACTTTGGTCAAGATTTTGATATTGTCGGGACGGCAGAAGAGTTTGTAACGGCGCTACAAGCGGAACTCGATTTCACTCAAGAAGCAGGCTACACTCAGCAACTACGCCAAAATTTATCAACAAGTCGTTGGTTTGATCCAACACAATTAGTTGTACCAGAAATTTACTGGGATTTTACCTCGAAAAAGTTGATGGTGATGGAATGGTTGGATGGTGTACCAATTTTATTAGCAAAGTTACCAGCCTTGCGAGATGGCAAGGATGCCGATACTCAACGCAAAGATATCACTACACTTTTATTCCGTTCCTTTTTTCAGCAACTTTATATTGATGGATTTTTCCATGCTGACCCCCATCCTGGTAATTTATTTTATTTAAATGATGGTCGGCTAGCACTGTTAGACTGTGGCATGGTAGGGCGTTTAGACCCGCGCACCCAGCAGATTTTAACAGAAATGTTGTTGGCAATTGTTGATTTAGATGCCCAACGTTGTAGTCAATTAACATTAGATTTGGCAGAGTCAGCACATCCGGCAAATTTATCAAAACTTTCCAATGATTACGACCGGATGTTGCGTAAATATTATAATCTTAGCCTGTCACAAATCAATTTTAGTCAGGTTTTTTATGAAGTGTTGCAAGTTTCACGAAATAATAAAGTGCGGCTTCCTAGTAATATGGGCTTGTATGCCAAAACCTTAGCGAATTTAGAAGGTGTTGCCCGTAGTTTTGACCCAGAAATTAATCTTTTAAATGAGATAAAACCGCTGATGACGGATTTGTTTCGTCGTCAGTTATTGGGCGATAATCCTTTGCAGACAGTGCTTAGAACGGCATTAGATCTTAAGAGTCTTTCCTTGCAAACTCCGCGTCAGTTAGAGTTGCTATTAGATCGGGTTACTTCGGAAACTTTGAGATGGAATATTACAATCAAAGACCTCGATCCGTTGCGTCGTAGTATGGATGATTCGGCAAATCGAGTTTCCTTTAGTATTGTAGTTGGTTCGTTGATTATGGGCGCGGCGATTATTTCGACTAATGCACGGACGCCTCAGTTGTTGTTAATTAGTAATGTGTTGTTTGGGGCGGCTAGTTTTATTGGGTTGTGGTTGATTGTCAGTATTTTGAGGTCGGGGCGTTTGAGGCGATAATGAGGCGATAACACTTTGGGAGGTAACGCGATCGCTTTTGTATATTTGCATGGATATATTAGACCTCTTCCAAAAGCCCAAATAAGCCTCTTCTTAGTAAGAGGAGGGTTGGGGTAGAGTTACTTATATGTTGCAATAGGTCTGTTCTCCTTGTCTTACGCTTGACTGTCACGTTTTTGCACAGCTTCGTAGAGGCTACGTGACATTTCAATAGGAATTCCAGTAGGAGGACAGAGAATTTTTAGCCATTCGATACCACCTGCGAGGATAACTTTTATGAGGTCAGGAGTAGATTCAAGCTGTGCTATAAATTTTTGAATGAAGGTCTGTTGTTGGGACTCGGTGGTATGGGAATAGGTTTGAGCGAGTTGACTTAAGAGAGATTGAATTTTTTTTGCAGCTTCGGCAAGGTCTTGTTCGGAGATGTTTTTGACGTTTTGCTGAAATTTGATGTTGCTATTTTCAGCGGCATAATTGACACCTACAGTCGCATTTGATTGATTAAAGTTGATGATTGGTTGTTTGTCAGTCATGATAGTAAATCCTTGTGGTGAGTTTGAATATTCTGCCTTTGGCGCTGCGGGTCGGGAAGATTGTGCGATTTCGTAATTGTAGAATTGGCAGCGTGATTGGATGGAAGCGATGGTTTCAACAATATCCTCTTGAAAAAGCCTGATTTGCTGCTGCCAAAGGGTAGAAAGCATTTCAGGATTTCCATATTTTCTCAAAAGAAAAGCTGCACTTTTTACTACATCAGGACGTATATTCTGTGTAGCTTGAAGAAGGCAGTCAGATATTTCTTCTGTATTGACTATGTTGAGTTTTCGATCAAAGCTCGTTTTATATTCACTTATTGGGTCTTGAATGACTCTACGCAGAGCTGGGGCAATCTCTTCGATGTCCATTGACAGTAAAGTATTGATTACTAGATTACTTTTATCAGGATTTGGATCTTGAATCAGTTTTTTCATGGCTGAGACAGCTTGTTCTGAGTCAATTCTTGCTAATAGGTGAATTACCATCCTATGAATATCTGATAAATCTATAATTTCAATTGCTTGTTGTAAAACTGGTACTGCAATTTCAAATCCCATCGTTCCCAGTGCAAACGCTGCACTAAATTGCACACGAAAGTTTGAACTTTTAATTGCTTTGAGCAGGACTGGAGCAGATTTTTTTGAATCAATTCTAGTTATCGCAATAGCTGCAACCAAACTAGTATCAGGGTCTAAAATTGCATTACTTAGTATTTCAAAGTTGTCTCCTAAGTCTATTTCTGCTAATAATAAAAGTGCTTTTCTGCTTAAGTACTTATCTTCATCTTCTAAAGCTTTAATAAGACCAGGACGTACTAATTCTCCACCAATCTGATCTAATGCATCAATTACGCCGGAACGCACAGAATAGTTATCATCGTTCAATGCCTCGATTAATACTGAAATTGCTGCTTCACCACCAATTTGTCCTAATGCATAAACTACATCGGAACGTACAGAGGAACTTTCATCCTGAAGTAATTCGATTAACAGTGGAACAGCAGCCTCAGAGCGTGTTTTACCTAGCAGCCTACTTCTAAGTTTCTTACAGACTTGCTGTTTAGCAATCATGCTAACTGTTTTCTGTTGAAAATCTGGTTTGACTTCCCCCGCCAACCTTGCTCCCAACTGCAAATCCACATCCAACGCCAACTTTATTAATCGTTCTGCCTGGTTTTCAGTAATCTCCGGTAGCCCAAGCATAATCGCGATCGCTTCTGTCCATTTCAAATAGTTGAGATAATCTATCTGAAATCGAGTATATTTCTGACCTGATTGCTCTTTAATCAGTTCAGATAGCTGAGGAAGTAGACATTCTGCCGCATAATATTCCTGAATCAATTGATGATGAAAACTAACTTCCTTATCAGAAACTCTCTCCAAAAGGTGATACTTAAGTAACTCTTCAATCCGGGATGAAGCACCATAAAGATGACCAAACCTTTCACTTTCAGCAAGAACTTTTTCTGCTCGTTCCTTAGAGATTACCAAACTAGACTCATTTGGTGGAGAGTTTAGCATTGTAAATGCCAAACATTCCAGCCAAAGATTCCAATCTTCGCGGCGCTCATCGCTAACAGGTGCATCTTCTTTGTATTTTTGGAAAGACTGAAAAAATTGCCGGAATGCCTCTCCCAAAGTCTCTACAACAACGCCTTTCTCCTGAAACAATTGATACAGCATCCATAAAACAAATGGCGTGCGGCTCAACTCTCGGTTATCTCGGTTCAACAATTGCAACACTTGTTGCCCTTGAGCGGGCATACATTCTCGTAAAAAGCGATCAATCTCTAAAGAGCTAGGCGGTTGAATTTCTAATTGCCTGTTGATGCCTAGAGTACCGCCACCTTCTCTTGTTGTGCAGATAAGAGGTATTTCGGAATCTTTGCACTCGTCACGAAATACTTGCAATTTTGTACGACGTGTGTCTGCTGGCATCTCGTTCAAGCCGTCTAAGAGCAGAATCAGTCGTTTCTGAAACAATAGCTCTTCAACTTTTGGAATTTCTGGAATTTTCAGTTTTAGTCGTCGTAGTTGTGGCTTAAGAGCAGCTCTAATTAGTGCCAACATCCCCGAAGGATCTTCAGAGTTAGGTGGAGGAACCTCATACATTTTCAACTTTATCAGCACGGGAATTCGAGGTTCTGGTTTCTCAAGTTCCAATGAAGCAAAGCTAATTAAACAACGTAAAAGAGCCGTTGATTTGCCGACACCGGGCGAACCAACTAATAAGATATGCTCTGATTGAAGGTAAGTCTGTATTCCTTGAAAAATTGGCAGCGAGATTTTCTGCGGTTTTTCCTCTGTCTTCTCCTTCTCCTCAGTTTGCACCATCTGCTCAAATGAGAAGCGAGCAAGTTGATTTGCGATCGTGTCAGTTAAAGCAACCTCAGTCCACCACTGCTCGTAGTAGCGGCAGATTTCTTGCAGGTATGATTGAAACTCGCTAATGTTAATCATGCGAGAGTGGAGTTATATCATCTTAAGCGAGTCTTCTCTATCATAGGCAGGTTATGCGGCATCATGCCTAGATGAAATAATTATTGGGATTAAGAGCAGTATTTTGCGATCTGAAGAGCAGCAGCTCTCCTGCTCAAGCGATCGCACTACAGTAAGCAGATCGCTGTTGCTCATCTCTGGATAATCACAATAGCTAGCTGCCAACAAGTGAGGAATAAACGATGCTTGACTTAGCTAAAATTCAATCAATTGCTCAATCTTATTCTCCTCAAGAACTTTTTGCGGCACTAGTTTGGCAGCGTCAATTTAATGAGTTTGATGGCGAAGAAGTGATTACTGATCTTGCTAATCATTCTGCTTTATGGGCTAGCTTTCTATTCACAAAACCGATATTTGCACCCGATGAAAATGGTTTAAGTTTTAGCGGTGTAATCGATACGCTTCTAGCGATGGCAAACTATCGTCCTATGCCTGAAACTAGTATGATTCGGTTCATTCCCTATCCTGCGGATACGTTATACATCCTTGCTGAAAACAAAGATACAACGGTTTTTCAACTTATGGACTTGGGCAAAAAATGGCGTGCTGATTCAGTAGATGTGAGTGATAGCACGAATGAGGATTATAGTTATACTTGGCGGCTTAAGCGTGGTTTAAGACCTAGATTGTTAGAAGGGCTTGCTGATAATATGCAACGTAATTGTGATGCCGTTGTAATTTGCTACTGGTGGGATTAAAAAATGGCATTATTTGAAAGAGAAAATTATAAGTAATGGGGGCGATTTACTGCAAATGCTAGTTAGCAAGAATGAATCAAATATGATTTTTAAAAATGGACGAAAAGTGACAGCAATGCTCTTACAGATTCAAAGTACTGAAGAAGTGGAACATGATATTAGGATGACGCTGGTTGATATATGGTAAGTATCAATTGAGTGGTTTAACTTAAACCAGAGACAAGTCGTTATTCAAAACCAACGAACCAGCTATCTAATCTATGAAAAAAAAAATGACTAAAGAGACACAGTTGAAGATTGAAATAATTGATGACAAATCTCCTCACCTACAAACAGTTATAAAGTTAGGTGATGCTCACAAAAAAACTCTTGGCTTTTTTCCAGAAGGTGCTTTTCTTAGACACGCCGTACTTCGCCAAATAATTGTAGCTATTGAACCTCAATCAAAATGTGTTGGCTATTTACTGTATAGACCCTCATCTGAGTATAACCGCATCGCTATTATTCATTTATGTGTTGATCCTTCAGAGCGCAAAAAAGGAGTAGCAAAGCTCTTATTTAATCACCTCAAGGAAATAACCCAAGAGTATAATGGCATTGGTCTAAACTGTCGTCGAGATTATAAATTAGAGCATTTTTGGTCTAGCTTAGGTTTTGTTGCTAAAGATGACAAACCAGCAAAAACACCAGGAAAAAGACTTACTTATTGGTGGCTCGATTACGGTCATCCTAATTTATTATCTACTCTTACCAATCAACAACGTGAATCTAAACTATTTGTAGTTGTAGATACGGAAATCTTCTTTCATTTATACTCAAATATAAACAGTAAACTGGAAGTTGAAGAAGCACATTTACTAATTGCTGACTGGTTACAGCCCTATTTAGAACTGTGCATAACTGGTGAAATATTCAATAAAATTGATAAGATAAATACTGAAAAAGCAAGAAAAGAAATGCGTCTATTTGCCGACAATTTTACTGTATTGTCTTGTCATCAGCAGTTAGATACGAATGAACAACATTTAAGGAAATTTCTACAAGAAAAAAATACGTTAATTGACGAATATGAAATCCGCAATCTAGCTAGAACCTTAGCAGCTAATATTTATATATATACGACTTTTAATAGTATTTTATTAGATATTGCTGAAGATATTTATGAGTACTTCAAATTATCAATTCTTCATCCGGTTGAGCTAATTACTCGATTAGATGAGCTTCTTCAAAAACCTGAATATCAACCTGTACGTTTAGCGGGTACTCAGTTAGAGCAAAAACGTCTTCAGATAGGGCAAAAAGCCATCCCAGACAGCTACTTTCAGTCTTTTAATCAAGGAGAAAATAGAGCTGATTTTCAGCAGCAAATACACCGTTTTCTTGCTGAACCAGATAAATTTGAATGTTCTGTAATTGTAGAGGGTGAAAACCAACCACTAGTCTTAGTGGTATATGATAGGCACAAAAAACATGAGCTAGAGATACCGATGTTGAGGGTTGGAGATAATCATTTAGCGGTAACTATTACACATCATCTAATTTTTCAAGCAGCATTAACTTCGGCTCGTGAACATAGACAATTCACAAGAATTACTGATAATAAAATACAAGAAAAAGTTCTTAAAGTTATGCAAAAAGATAATTTTATCAAGGTTAAAAATGGTTGGTTGAGAGCAAATATAGGAGTTGCTGAAACGGCGCTAAACCTTTCACAGCATCTTGAAGATTTAGCGATTAAATTTGGGCAAGAATATACTTTTTGTCATCACCTGGCTAATAACCTAAATACAAATGATGCAATTAAAGATACACAAACGATGTTTGATATTGAGCGTTTTCTCTACCCGGCAAAGATTATTGATGCAGATATACCAACTTTCATCATTCCTATTAAACCCTTCTGGGCACAACAATTATTTGATGAAGAATTAGCAAATCAAACTCTATTCGGTGCAACAAAAATAGGTCTTGCCCTCAACAGGGAAGCTGTATATTACACATCGAAAAAGAGTTTAAAACAATTAAAATCAGGTAGATGCGGTAGAATTCTCTGGTACGTGAGTCAAGATAACGAAAAAAAGGGTTATGGATACAGGGGAATTAGTGCTATTCGAGCTTGCTCCAGACTTGACGAGGTTGTTATTGGCAAACCAGAAGAGCTGTATCGACGCTTTCGAGATTTAGGTATATTTGAACGAAAAAATATATTTGATGCCGCTGATCAAGACCCAAATAATGTTATTATGGCGATTAAGTTTAGTGATACTGAGCTGTTTAAAAAACCTGTAACATTACCTCAAATTCAAGAAATCTTGGAAAATAAAACGACAATACCAACAACTTTGTACATCTCTAAAGAAAACTTTTCTAAAGTTTATGCTTTAGGAGTTCAAACTTAAAGTAGGCATTACACTTATGCCAAGCAATATTCTTTTAATATCGATTAAACCTGAGTACGCCAACAAGATTTTTGATGGTTCAAAGACAGTTGAACTTCGGCGAGTTCGCCCCCGTTTGAGAGAGGATGATATAGTTATAGTGTATGCTTCATGCCCTGAGAAAGCTTTGTTTGGTTGGTTTGAAGTTGAAAGAATTATTGAAGAAAATCCTAGTAAACTTTGGCATAAAGTTGAAAATAAAGCAGGTATAAATCGTAAAACTTTCGATAGTTATTACGAAGGTGCAACACTCGGTTATGGAATTTTATTAAAGAAGAGTTTTCCTTTTAATAAACCAATTGATTTAGAAACCATTAAAGAACAATGGTCTGAATTTAGACCACCCCAAAGCTATCATTACTTAAAACCTCAAGAAGTTTGTGTTCTTGAATCATTAGCAAAATGTAGAATATCAAACTTGACTGAAGAAACAAGATATCAATTAGCTTTACTGGAACATTAAAACATTCTGGGCTGAGGTAAGCTTTCTGTGAAAAAAAGAGCAGAATTTGTGAGGCTATTTCAAGAATTTGTCAACTCATATCTATATACCTCTGCTGGATTACGTCATACAGCAGCTTATGATGAGCAACGTCAGCAAGCACATCGTAACTTTGAAGCAATTAAGAGAACTACCGAGGCGAAAGAAGATATAACAGAGGCAGTTTTATTACAATTATTACCTCATCCAGATTCTGCAAACAATCGACATAATGGAGCTTGGATACACCATTCTGGCTGCACTAAGTTTGAACAGAAAGTTTGGACGAAACCAGAAGATTGTTTACTTATTGCCAAGGCAGTTTTCCATTTCGTTTGTCAATGTAATGACGATCCTCAACAGTTAGTCGCCGCTTGCTCTGAATTTTTAGAATTGCCATACTGCAAAGTATTTCAGATGGGAATGCTCACGCCCATCCTTAATGCCTTGCGTCCCGATCAGTTTCTGTTAATTAATAACAAATCTACACAGGCGATCAACTACTTTGCCAATACGTCTTATAGTGAGAAGTTAACCAACTATCCAACAATCAATATTACCGGACATAAACTCTTAAAAAAATTAGCTCAAGACTTACACAAACCGGGCGTACCAGCTCTCAGAGACAATGATTTATTCGATATGTTTTGTCACTGGTTGGTTGTTGTGAAAAAGTACAACTTGGCTACACAAGAACTTCAGCCGAAAGCGATAGTTATTGCTGCCGATGATCAAAAAGAGATTGAACTGCAACCAGAATATACCTTAGCCCAATCGGCAAATGAGACAGGGATTGAGGTAGAAACCTGGGAATTTTGGCTTCAGGCGATCGCACGCACCAAGCAAGCCATCTTCTACGGACCACCCGGTACTGGTAAAACCTACATCGCCAAAAAGCTCGCCCAGCATTTAATAGGCGGTGGTGACGGTTTTTGGGAACTTGTGCAGTTTCATCCTGTATATGCTTATGAGGACTTCGTGCAAGGCATCCGTCCACAACTAATCAATGGAGAACTAAACTATTCCCTAGTTGATGGGCGGTTTGTCGAATTTTGCCGACAAGCAGGCACTCGTCAGCATATCTGCATACTAATAATTGATGAAATCAACCGCGCCAACATCGCCCGTGTCTTTGGGGAATTAATGTACCTATTAGAGTACCGCGACGCCAAAATTCCCCTCGCTGCGGGCAAAGTCTTTGGTATTCCAGCTAATGTGCGGATTATCGGCACAATGAACACTGCCGATCGCTCAATTGCTTTAGTAGATCATGCCCTACGCCGCCGCTTTGCCTTCATCCCTATTTACCCCAACTACAAAATTCTACGTCACTATCATAGTTCAACTGGCTTTCCCGTGGATAAGCTGATTCAGATCTTAGAGCAACTAAACCAAGAAATCGGCAATCCTCATTATGAAGTAGGAATCAGTTTTTTTTTAAGACCTCAGCTAAAGGAACAGATAGAAAGTATTTGGAGACTAGAAATAGAACCTTATTTAGAAGAGTATTTCTTTAACCAACCGAGTAAAGTTAACCAATTTCGCTGGGACAAAGTAAAGCCACAGGTTTGCTCATGAGTAATTCCCCACGGAGAATAGAGCTAACAGAATATCGTCCAGTGCTATTAGCGCAGCAAGTCATCCCCGAAACTTTGGGTAAGGCTTTATGGCGTAGTTATAGCCCTCAAGTAGCTGTAGATTTCCCCTCTCCCAAGACGAATCAGCAATGGCGACTGACGGCACAAGGATGGGTAGGACAGATTCCCTTAACTGCTGATTTTCAGGTTATATTACGTCCTAAAGTACAGATAGATAATCTTTTAGGGATGCTGGAGTATGCATACGAGCTTAAGAGTTTTCGGTTTTTGGAGGGACTAGTTGATTGCCAAACTTTTGAGGATTTTTATGAAAGATTGGCTGAAATTTTAACCCGCCGAATTTTCGACCGAAGTTGCCAGGGATTGTATTGTGCTTACTTACCAAAAACTGAGCGCTTGCCATATATCCGAGGGCGGATTGACATAGAACAGGCGATCGCTAAACCTTGGGATCTGAAAGTCCAGTGTCATTATGAGGAACATACTGCCGACGTAGAAGAAAATCAGATCCTCGCCTGGACTCTCTGGTGCATTGCCCATAACGGCTGTACAGAACGAGTCATGCCGACAGTACGCCGTGCTTTCCACCTGCTACAGGGATTAGTGACACTACAGCCTTACAGTCCTCAATCCTGTGTAGGGCGACAATATAACCGCCTCAACGAAGATTATCGACCTCTACACGCGCTTTGTCGATTTTTTTTAGAGCAGAGTGGAGCCAGTCACGAAATAGGCGATCGCACAATGTTACCATTCCTGGTGGATATGGCGCGACTATACGAGCGTTTTGTGGCAGAATGGCTTGTGGCACACCGCGAAATCCTACTATCATTTGGGTTAGATCTCAAGTCTCAAGAAAGAATCTATATCGGTCAAAGCAAAACTCTCTACTTTGAGATCGACTTGGTGCTATTAGATATAGCGACAGGTGCAGCGAGGTATGTATTGGATACGAAGTACAAAACCTCAACTACACCTGCATCAAGTGATCTTGCTCAAGTTGTCGCCTATGCCGAAGCTAAAGGGTGTCAGGAGGCAATTCTTTTGTACCCAACGCCTTTATCTGAGCCTTTAGACATAAGAATTGGCAGCATCCGAATTCGCAGCCTGATTTTTTCTTTATCGGGAGACTTAGAGCAAGCTGGTTATAGTTTTTTGCAGAATCTGCTGTCTACTAAAGCCACGCACATTGCCGACAGTATCGGCTGAACCGCAATATCCTTTAAGGAGCTTGACAATTTGATTAATCCTTGGAGTCTAACTGCAACTTCTGCGCCGTCCTGAGAATCTGACCAGCCAAAATTGCCGCCCCAAAGCCATTATCAATATTAACCACACCAATACCTGCAGCACAAGAGTTGAGCATTGTCAAGAGCGGCGCAAAACCACCAAAACTTGCACCATAACCGATACTAGTGGGAACCGCAATCACTGGCACATCAGCTAAACCCGCAACCACGCTGGGTAATGCGCCCTCCATCCCAGCAACGACAATTAAAACATTAGCTTGGGCAATTACTTGGCGGTTACTCAGCAAGCGGTGAATGCCAGCGACTCCCACATCCCAAAGGCGCTGTACTTTAAATCCGCATAATTCAGCAGTCATTGCCGCTTCTTCTGCTACTGGTAAGTCTGAGGTTCCGGCTGAGATTATACCAATTATGCCTGTATGTTTTGCTTGTTGTGTGGGTGGGATAATTGCACAAATTCGGGCTGTTTGATAATATTGAAGTTCGGGAATTTCTGATTGCAATTTGGCAAAAACATCTGGCTCAATGCGGGTTGCTATAATGGGAACGGTATCTAAGGTTTCGGCATTATGTTTTTGCATTGCTAACATAATCTGAGCAATTTGCTCACTGGTTTTTCCCAGTCCCCATACTACTTCAGGAAAGCCTGTTCTCCAGCTACGATGATGGTCAATTTTAGCGAATTCATCGATTGATTCGTATGCAAAGTTTTTAAGCTTTTCTAGTGCATGATCTGGGCTAAGATCACCGGAGGCAACGGCGGACAGTAATGATTGTAAGGCTTCAGGTTGAGTCACAATAGTTTTAGGTCTAGATAAGGAATATTATAGGCAATTAGTAACTTTTAAGACTATAAGTAGAGGTAATGCCTATAGTATTAATTAGATACTTTCAATTCATGAATATTCCAGACAACACCGCCGAGGGCGTTATAATTAACACCAGAAACGCGATCGCGTACGGCAGACATAGAAAGCGGATTTATTAAATAAATCATCGGCAAATACTCTTGGGTAATGCGTTGGGTTTCGGCATATATTGCCTTACGTTTTGCCTCATTTATTTCTCTTGCTCCTTCAATATATAATCTACCAATTTCTGTTTCCCAATCAGCAACTTTTCGATTTTCAAGGGGTGCTTGTCCTTGTTGAGGCTTTTGATTAAAAGTGTGCAAACCTCCATCAGGTGACCAAACATTTGCCCCATCATTTGGTTCTACACCGCCTGTAAATCCTAACAGATAACATTCCCAATCAAGAGTATTAGAAAGTTTATCAACAACTGTATTAAATGCTAAGGGATTGAAATCAACTTGAATGCCAATTTGTGCTAAGTTTTGCTTAATTTGTGAGCCAATTGCCACACGAGTTTTATTTTCAGCATTGGTAAGGAGAGTAAAGCGGACTTGATTACCACTAGCATCAAGTAATTGCCCTTGTGTATTATAGGTAAATCCGGCTTTTGTTAGTAATTGTTTAGAGCGTTCAAGATTATAAGTATAGACTTTTAAGCCTTCTTTTGGGGAAAGATAATAAGGACTTTGTACAGAAATTGGTGAATTTTGTAATTCTCCTAAACCACGAAAAATATTATTAATCAAGCTTTGACGATCGATTGCATAAGCAACAGCTTGTCGGAATTCTAAGGTATTAAACCAGCGAGATTTAACCGGATCAATTAAAGGAGTTCCATTTCTTTTACCCTGATTAAGATTAAAGGAGATAAAATTAGTACCAGGTCTAGTGCCATCTGTATAAATTTTAAACTTTCCCCGCTTTTCTTCTCTTTTTAATAAAGAAAAGTTTTCCGTAGGCATTGCACCCCAACCATCGGTAATATCTAATCCTCCAGAGCGAAATTGTAGTAAGGCTGTTTCTGTTGACTCAACAACTTGCCAGATAATTTTTTCTATATAAGGTTGAGGATTTCCTTGCGAATCTTTACGCCAATAATAGGGATTACGTTGTAAAATTATGCGTTGACTAGGTGTGTAGCTGGCAATTTTATATGCACCATTCACAACAATATTTTCTGGTTTAGTATCAGTTCCCCAAGTTGAGGCAAATTGAGAATTACCTTTGGCATCTTTAGTTTTTACAGCTTCAGATAAGATGTGTTTTGGCAAAATTACCACACCATCTTGTGCGCCCGATGTAATGCGTAAAAATGGGGCAAAGGGTTCGGGTAAAATAAACTCGATACGACGATTATCAAGCTTGCGGATTTTTGGGAAAGCAGCCTTTTTGCCAATTTTTAAGACATCTTTTTGATCAGTGGCAATTGCTGGGTTAAAGACAATATCTTGATAGGTAAAAATGACATCATCTGCCGTTAAAGGTACACCATCTGACCATTTTAAGCCCTCTCGTAAAGTAAAAATATAGCGTTTGTTATTATCAAAGCTTTGCCAAGATTCAGCTAAAGCTGGTTCAATCTTTCCTGTACTATCATTGACAAAAGTTAGTCCTTCAAAGGTGAAGGGAAAAATGTTAGGAAACTCGCTTTTTAGGGCATAGTTAAAGGTTTTTGGATCACTGAGGCTATGGAGGACTAATTGTGATTTTGATGTTTCAGTGTTTAAAGTTGTGGGGTTACAAGCTACCAAAATCAAAGCTGTAGTAAGCAAGATTAATTTTAGTAGCCTTGGTAACCAACGCCGAAGTTTGAAGAAGACGGCAATCATTTTTTATTGCTAGTGTTACTTAATTGGCATTTCCAACCTGACAGTTAATTAGCTTTTTTCTACTGCTTTTAGTTCGTAAAGATTCCAGAAAGCACCGCCAAGTTCAGTATACTGAATACCTTGAATGCGATCGCGTACTGCCTCCATTTTCAAAGGATTTACTAAATAAATAAATGGCAAGTTTTCTTGGGTAATTTTTTGGGTTTGTACATAAATATCGCGGCGCTTCTTTTCATCTAATTCACTCGCACCTTGAATATACAACCGTTCAATTTCCAACTCCCAAGGCGCAGCTTCCCAACCTTTTAGTGGTTGTTCTCCTGGCTTTGTTGCTAAATTAAATAAGTGTAGTCCACCGTTTGTCATCCAAGTATTTGCTCCTCCATTTGGCTCAACACCACCGCCACCAATACTACCAACGTAGCTATCCCAGTTACGTTGATTAGAAACTTTATCCATTAAAACATTAAATTGAATTGCATTAAAATCTACCTGCATTCCAATTTTTTCTAAGTCTTGTTTGATTTGTGCACCGATAGCTTCTCGTAGTTTATTACCAGCATTTGTTAATAAGTTAAAGCGTACTCGATTACCTTTGTCATCCAAAAGCTGTCCTTGTGCGTTATATTTAAATCCAGCTTTTTTTAGTAACTCTTTAGATTTTTCGACATTATAATCATAGACTTTTAAACCTTGTTCGGGAGAAAGGTAGTAGGGACTTGGTTGATAAATTGGTGAGTTTTGTAGAGCTCCTAAACCACGGTAAAGATTGTTCAATAGTCTCGGACGATCGAGCGCATAAGCAACCGCTTGACGAAACTCAACTTTATTAAACCAACCTGATTTAATGGGATCTACTAAAGGTTGACCTTGTGAGTTTTTCGCTTTATTTAAATTAAATGTTATAAAAGTTGTACTTAGAGCAGGACCTCCAACATATATTTTAAATTTTCCTCGTTCTTCTTCTTTCTTCAACAAAGAAAAATAATCAGGTGCAACTGAAGTCGTATCTAATCCACCTGAGCGAAATTGCAAAAAAGCTGTATCTGTATTTTCGACAATTTCTAAAACAACACGCTCAATATAAGGTAGCGGTTTTCCTTGAGCATCTTTGCGCCAATAATAGGGATTTCTTTGCAAAATTATGCGTTGACTGGTGGCATAACTTTCCAGCTTATACATTCCATTAGAAACTATTTCTTTGGGGTCAGTATTGGTTCCCCAAGTAGATAGAAACTTGAGATTTCCACTAGCATCTGTAGTATTAATCGACTCACGTAAGGCATGGGCAGGTAAAATAGTAATGCCGCCTGCATATCGTAAAAAAGGCGCGAAAGGTTCGGGAATGCTAAACTCTACTCGACGTTGATCAATTTTTTTGACAGTAGGTAAAACCCGATCTTTACCAATTTTAAGAATGTCTCGATAATCTGTCGGTACCTTGGGATTAAAGTAAATATCGTTATAAGTAAAAACTACATCATCAACTGTTAGTGGCGCACCATCAGACCATTTTAAATTTTCACGCATTGTAAAAACAATTCGCTTTTTATCTGGTGAAAATTGCCAAGATTCGGCTAAAGCTGGCTGAATTTCACCTTTGCCATTTTCCGTGGTTAATCCTTCATAAATTAAACCAAAAACGCTGTTAGCTTCTTGACTTAAAGGCAAATTAAAGGTCTTAGGTTCACCAAGTGCTGTATCAATTAATTGCGGTACATTGGCTGCTTCAGTTTTAAATTGGGCTAAACTACAGCCAGAAAAGGTAACTGCACAAAATATGGCAAATACCAGACTAAAACGACGACGCCAAGTTAGAGAAACAATAGTAAAAAAATTCATAGTTATTATTTTAAAGTATTGATTAGTTGCAGATCCCCGACTTAATCAAATTGCTCCATAGCATCAAGTTTTTAACCAAGAAGTCGGGGATCTAGTCTGCTGTCTTTTCACCAAGCAACAACCTCGCCAACTCACAAAAACCCTCACCTTCTGCCCCTTGCGTAACATAAGCTGGCTGATAACTCATTTGATCAATATAATCTACAACATTAGCAACGCCCACAGAAAGCGGAAATAATTCAGGATTAAATAAACTAACATCATTAGGACTATCGCCAACTGTCAAAACTTGTTGTGGTGAATAGTCAGGAAAAAATTTAGCCAACACCTGTCTTAATCCAACTGCCTTATCCTGCTCCAATGGTTTAATATGACACTGCACAGAACTATAAGTAAAACCCCAACCCATTGCCGAACAAAGCTCATCTAAACGCTGCAATTGAGCTATTGTCAAATCCTGATTATCAAATGTCCAATCTGTAAGGCGAAAACGGTTATCATCAGATTCTTGAAGTTTAAATTCTAACTTGAGTTGTTGATAAGCTGCAGCTAATTTTTGTCGATGTTCCAGCAAGTTAGAAATTGATGTTAAAGCAAGAGCCTGATTATTTTGGTAAAAAATACCACCATTTTCAGCGATAGCACCTACCACCGGCAAATAACTGACCAATCCACTCACCCAACCCGCCGAACGACCTGTAACAATAAGTACAGCGATCTTGGCAGCGTTTAATTCTTGCAAGGCTTGCAGTAATTTGGCAGTAAACTTGCCCTCAGAAGTGAGAGTACCATCCATATCCGTGGCAATCAGACGCAGATTAAAAAAATTATTATTCAGATTGCGATCGATTAGTGTCAAAGCCATAGATTATTCTGTAACTCGGTGTCGTATGTTGATTGATTAGACTTGGCAATGGCAACATCTTTAGAACAGCGTAATTATTATTACCTCAAAGAGGCTGAACGAACAGGCATTCATCAGCCGATTCTGGCAGCATTGTATCAAGCACACAATTCCCCAAATTGTGCTGACGGAGAAACTGGCTTGGGTATAACGCCGGCAAATCGTGTTTCCCTGGCACAGGTTAATACTTTTCCTGAACAAGTTCAATATGCCGCTAATGCTATCCGCTCTCTTACCGCTAGTTTAATAGCTCAAGGTTGGATTGGTGCAGATTTGTGGCAGGCGCGGCAGGGTTGTTATAGTGACAAGTTTCTGGAAGCCGTGGCGAAAGGCTATGTACCTGATGCTACTGATACCACAACTGCCCGTTTAGAATCTTGTAAACTGGACTTGCTCAAACAAGCTTATCAGGCTGATTGGGAAGATGTTAAGGCTGTAATACCCACAGATTTAGCTGATTTAGAGCCAGCGCTGCTCAGTTTTGTGCAGCAAATTCCAGATTACTACCTAGGGCTGCCCAATCAACGCGAGGCAATGCTGGAGGCGGTACGAATTTGGCAACAATTAGATACGACTGAAGAAGCGATCGCTTATTTAGTGACTGAGGAAAAACTTGCCGCTGCCACTAGCCATGATTTGTTGTTGGATATTCCCCTCAAACAGTTTGTACAAGGCGTTACTGCTGATTATAAGGGGACTCCTCAAGAACAGGAAGCATTGCTGCGTCTAGCTCAATTATGGCGTCAATTGAGAACTAGAGAAGACGCGATCGCATCTTTGCTCACCAACACCTCTCCCGAAGCCAGCCTGGATGCCATTGATCCGGCTCTCATTGCCTTTATAGAAAAGCTCCCAGATGCCTATCAGGGGCGCGGTAGCCAGCGCAATGCCCTCGTTGAAGCATTTCGGCTGTGGCATAATCTCAACTCCCGTGCTGCCGCCCTGCTGGCTTTGGGCATTGATCCTGATTTGCTTGAGCGTAGCACTACAGACAAGACAGCACTAGTTAACTTGGCAACTCAGTTAGATAGAGAACTTATTAGCTTTGTGCGACGCATACCAGTAAATTATCAAGAAAATGAACAGCAAAGAGAAGCCTTAATTCGCTTAGTACAACTTTGGCGTAATATTTCCACAATAAGTCAGACGCGGCAATTTTTATTAGAAGAACAAAAAAATCTGCAACAAACGGGTAGTAATACTAAACCAGCATTTCCCAAACCACTGCCGATTATACCTAAACGTCCGAGCAGTTGGACGCCGGATAATATTCAGCTTTTTGCCTCAATAATTGAAGATGGTAACTTTAGTTGGGCTGAAGCAACCCAGGGCGGTATGTGGCTGCCTCCAGATCAGGCGACAGTGGATGCGATCGTGCGTATTGCTAAACTAGCGCAACGGGCACGCGATCGCATTGGACTACCTTTTTTAGTTACAAGTTGGTACTGCCCGATTAAAAATCAGGCTATTTCCAGTCGTCATTTGCTGGGAGATGCTTTAAGCTTTGTTTGCCAGGGTTTAACGGCTAATCAAATTTATTGGATACTAGATCCTTGGTGGGCTGGTGGTTTGGGACGATATAATAAGTTTCCTTATTTATGCCACATTGATGCCAGAAATTATCGGGCAAGATGGCTAAATTAAGAAAAGGCATCCTTGGTAAACTAGTTTATTGCCAAAAGCATCTACTTTCATACTCCTGATCAACGTTAATCTTGGCTTTCCTTAACGTTTTATCAGTTAAATGCACTTTTAATTGCATTTAAAAAATTAACATAGATATTGAGTTCTAGCTAGTAGTAATTATGTCTACGTCGAAGATCATTATAGAATCTGCATTAGCTCAAGCTCCTGTTAAAACTATAACTCCAGCCAAAACTCCCCGCTCATCAGGGCAAGTTTGGCTATTCGTATCAATAGCTTTATTTTTACTGCTGATTGGTTTAGCTGTTTATGGCAAGCTGAAAGTTGATGAGATGGCAAAGAAACTGAAGTTTGAGCAATTTAAAACAACTGATTTGCAAAAAAAATTAAAATTAGCTCTTAATACCATTCGCAAAATGGAAGGTAACCCAGATTTAGTTCACTCACGGGAATTTAATTTAGATTACCTGAGAATGCGGATGGATGAAGAGGTGTTTCATTTTGCGGTTGTTAATCAAATTAAAATTAAAGTTAAACAGTTAATTAGTGTGGCATTGCGTCCAACTCAGGGCAATCAAACGGCAGTGGGAATTGCTAGTGCAGGCGGGCGGCAGGTTGATGAAACTTTTGATGTAATGTATGAAACAGAAGGCGGCGGCAAGCGGACATTGCGCGTACTTTTTCGTATTCAAATTGTGTTGATGAAGTTACCAACTCAAGCAACTTCGGCAACAATTAGTCAGATTATTGATTGTATTGAAACCTTTCTCAATCCCAAAGAAGAACATGAAACTTGGCAGCCGACTATTCAAGGTCGTATTGTGGCAATTCGTTGGGATCAAAAAGCGAAACCGACGCCTTTATTAGTATTGCAGCAGTCGAGTGAAGGGGTGAATGTGACGTTGAGAACTAAGCGGGCAGGTGTTCCGTAAAGTTGAATTTAAGGCTGTAGTTAACTATATTCCATCGTCCTCTTAAGCTAGCGTCGGTGTCAATTTGATGACATTTATAGTTACAGGTAAATAGATGAATGTGACCAAGCAGGGTGTTGTAAAAGTACTTCGGTTGATCGTGGTTACTGGTGGTATAGTTGTTTCCTCATCTGGATTATCTGCCTTAGAAATAGCACAGCAACCGGGAAATAGTGGGCGTTTTGCCCAGTTGTGTCGCGAAAAAGCTTCTTTAAGTCTTGAAACTAAACATACAGTTGAGGTGTTGTTGCAGAAAGCAGAAACTACTGATTGCGATGCCGCTAATCAGAAACTGTTGAGTCTCTTGAGACTCGACCTCTATAACACTAAAATCAGCGACATCACTCCCCTGCAAGGATTGACTAACCTGAATGAACTCAACCTCGGCAGCAATAAAATCAGCGACATCACTCCCTTGCAAGGATTGACTAACCTGACGATGCTCTGGCTCGACAACAATAAAATCAGCGACATCACACCCTTGCAAGGATTGACTAACCTGACTTCTCTCAGCCTCATCACCAATAAAATCAGCGACATCACTCCCCTGCAAGGCATGACTAACCTTGAGATTCTCTACCTCAACAAAAATAAAATCAGCGACATCACTCCCTTGCAAGGCTTGTCTAACCTGACTTTTCTCAACCTCAACAGCAATAAAATCAGCGACATCACTCCCTTGCAAGGATTGACTAACCTGAATGTGCTCTACCTCAGCGGAAATGCGATCGCTCCCCAAACTTGCCCTCTCAAGCCAAATATCTGTAAGTGGGAACCAGTAACTACAAATTGAGCTCCTGCCCTCAATAAATTAGTCAGTACTTACGCAACAACACCATATATCGTCGGGGCGCACGGTCGTACACCCCTGCAGTTTCAGGAACTTTAAATGATTTAACTTTTGAGCAAATAGCAATTTTTGAGACAGCGGTGGAAGGAAGAGAGAAAGGTTGACTTATCTCCTAAATACAAATATTGATTGTAGGTAAACAGATGAATCTATCAAAGTCGAAAAAAGTACTTCGGTTGATTATGGTTGCTAGTAGTGCGATGATCACTCTTTCCTCATGTGGAAATGAACCTGTCGCTGAAACCGCACCAACGCCAACAGCGAACAGTGGGCGAACATTTACTGAACTAAGAGTAAAAACCACGACGCAGCAACCAGTAAACAGTGGAAAAACCTTGACGCCGCAACCAGTAAACAGTGGACGAACCTTTGCTGACTGGTGTCGAGAAAAGGCTTCTTTGAGTCCTGAAACTAAACATACAGTTGAGGTGTTGTTGCAGAAAGCAGAAACTACTGATTGTGATGCGGCTAATCAGAAACTTTCAGCTCTCACAACACTCTACCTCAACACTAATAAAATCAGCGACATCACTCCCCTGCAAGGCTTGACTAACCTGACTAAGATCTGGCTCTTCAGCAATAAAATCAGCGACATCACTCCCCTGCAAGGCATGACTAACCTTAAGATTCTCAGCCTCAGCTTCAATAAAATCAGCGACATCACTCCCCTGCAAGGCTTGACTAAACTGAATTGGCTCGACCTGCAAAACAATAAAATCAGCGACATCACTCCCCTGCAAGGCTTGACTAAACTGGAGAGTCTCAACCTGCAAAACAATAAAATCAGCGACATCACACCCTTGCAAGGCTTGACTAAACTGACTCAAATCTTCCTCGACAACAATAATTTCAGCGACATCACACCCTTGCAAGGCTTGACTAAACTGACTTGGCTCTTCCTCTACGACAATAAAATCAGCGACATCACTCCCCTGCAAGGCTTGACTAACCTTGAGATTCTCAGCCTCGACAGCAATAAAATCAGCGACATTAAACCTTTGCAAGGATTGACTAAACTGACTTGGCTCAAACTCAGCTTCAATAAAATCAGCGACATCACTCCCTTGCAAGGTATGACTAACCTAAATGAAGTCCGTCTCAGCGGAAATCCGATCGATCCTCAAACTTGCCCTCTCAAACCAGATATCTGTAAGTGGTAACCACCACTTAGATTGAAACTTTTCAGCTTTTCAATACTTGGATAAGCGATCGCACTACTTCAGTTATTTTCGTTCTTCAAAGCCTCTTGCATAGCAAAATAAGCAGGCTTCGGACGATAAGATTTATCAAAAATTAAGGGCGCTTCTCCCAAACCCGTCAAATCACCAATCCAAGTATAACGGTCTGTAAATCCCCAAGTTGTAAAGCCTGTGCAAGTTTTAGCCTCAAGACAAGTTCTCAGTAGTCCACCATACACCTTAGCTTGCTCTTTTAAGCGAGACTCCCAACTACCAACACCATCTTGAACCTTAACATCTAATTCCGTAAATTGTACCTCTAAACCAAGTTCACCAAAACGCTGTAAATTCTTTGCCAAAGAGTCAAGTTTTGGAGCATAACTCAATCCCAAATGAGCTTGAAAACCGACACCATTAAGAGGTACACCACGCTGCAACATTCCTCTCACTAAATCATAGACAGCATCGGATTTTTGACCTAATTCTTCTGTTCCATAGTCACAATAAAATAATAAAGCTTTCGGGTCAGCTTCATGAGCCCAACGAAAGGCTAAATCTATATATTCAGGACCAATATTTCGCAGCCAAATAGTATCTCGCAACGAACCATCTCGATTAATTGCTTCATTCACAACATCCCAAATATAAACCTGTCCTTGATAGCGACCGACTAAAGTTTGAATATGTTCTCGTAAAATTTCAATCCATTGATCATGGCTAAAATCACCTTCAATTACCCATTTAGGATTACGAAGATGCCAAGCTAAGGGATGACCGCGCATTTTCAGGTTATGCTCTTTGGAAAAAGCCATCAAAACATCAACATCGGTGAAATCGTAGCTACCACGTGTGGGATGCACATAGATAAATTTCCAAGCATTTTCTGGCACCATCGTATCAAACTCCCGAATCAAAAGTGAACGGTAGTTTGGATCTTTTTGTAGGGGTACAAAGTCCACTGCTGCACCAATACTTAGACCCCGCTTTTCTGCCAAGGTGCGTAAAGAAGTTGAGGTAGAAGTAGTTGGGAGTGCTGTTGCTGAAGGGGTTGCACTCACTTTTAATACAATAGAAAACGCTAATAAAACAACAACAAATAAGGCGATTAAACGATGTTTCATAAAAAGTTAATCTAAGTGCTATTAGTGGTTATCGAAGCATTTAGGTATCCCAAAATATTACCAAAATGCTTCGTTTTTACTAGTTACTTGTTGGCTTTCAACAAGCAACAGTACAACTCAACTAATCACAAATATCAACTCGTTGCAGCTTCCCGTGCCGCTGCGGCTTCATCGGGGTGAATACCCAAACGAGTGAGATTGAGGCGTCCTTTTTGGTCAATTTCTCGAACTTTCACAACCACCTCATCGCCGACAGCAACTTCATCTTCAACTTTGCCAACACGGTAGTCTGCTAGTTGAGAAATGTGGATCATACCTTCTTTGCCAGGAAGTACTTCCACAAAAGCACCAATGGGAATAATCCGCGTTACATGACCAACATAGACATCGCCTTCATTCAGCTTACGAGTCATGCCTTGGATAATATTGATGGCGCGCTTGGCTTTTTCGCCTTCGACTGCCGAGACGGTAATTGTACCATCATCATCAATATCGACCTTAGCGCCGGTTTGCTCCGTAATGCCTTTAATCGTCTTACCTCCAGGACCAATCACAAGACCAATCATGTCAGGATCAATCCTCATAGTCAGCAGACGGGGGGCAAACGGCGACATTTCGGGGCGGGGTTTGTCAATTGCCAGCAACATTTTCTCCAAAATATGGAGTCGGGCTGGTCGGGCTTTGTTAATGGCTTCGGTGATCACTTCCATTGACAAGCCGCTGATTTTCATGTCCATTTGCAGGGCTGTGATGCCGGTATCAGTACCTGCAACTTTAAAGTCCATGTCACCCAAAAAGTCTTCAATGCCCTGGATATCGGTGAGGATACGGATTTCTTGTCCTTCTTTGATTAAACCCATTGCCGCGCCACTAACAGGTTTGGTAATGGGAACACCTGCATCCATCAAAGCCAGAGTTGAGCCACAAACTGAACCCATTGAGGTAGAGCCGTTAGAAGAAAGCACTTCAGAGACGACCCGCAGCACGTAGGGAAAGTCTTGTTGGGAGGGTAGGACGGGGACTAAGGCTCGTTCAGCAAGTGCGCCGTGACCGATTTCGCGGCGTCCTGGAGAGCGCATGGGCTTAGTTTCGCCGACGGAATAGGGCGGGAAGTTGTAGTGATGCAGATAGCGTTTATCTTCTTCTGGATTTAAGTCATCCAGCTTTTGGGCATCGCCGGGGGTTCCCAAAGTGGCGGTGGATAAGACTTGTGTAAGTCCTCGGTTAAATAAGCCGCTACCGTGTACACGTCGGGGCAGTAGTCCAACTTGACAAGAAACTGGTCGCACTTCATCGAGTTTTCGACCATCAACGCGGACGCCATCTTCGACAATTTGACGACGCATCAATTCTTTGGTCAAGCTTTTGAAGAATTTGCCAACCGCTTTGCTGTCTTCGGTTGTAGCGACTTTGAGGGGGTCTTCTTCGGGTAAGGAAGCGATCGCATTTAAGATCGAATTTTCCTTAATTTCATCCAGGGAGACATCTCGTGCATTTTTGTCCTGGTCAAATTTGCTGAGAACTTCCTTAACTTGCGTTGTCGCGCGATCGCGAATGAAGGCTTCTAGGGCTGGATTTTCGGGTTCCGGCGCTACCTCAGTAACAATCTCAATGCCCAATTGCTCAAGCATTTCTCGCTGTGCTTGAATCAAATCCTGTACAGCTTCATAACCAAACTCGATCGCTTCAATGATGTCTTGTTCTGGCAGTTGATTTGCACCAGCTTCCACCATAATTACACCATCTGGAGAACCGGCGACCACCAAATCCAAATCACCAGACTCGATTTCTTTGTAAGTTGGGTTAATAATAAAATCATCACCCACCAAACCAACACGCACCGCTGCCATTGGTCCCAAAAAGGGAATTTTTGCTTGCAACACAGCAATTGAAGCCCCGGTTACTGCCAAAACATCTGGTGGAACTTCTTCATCCATTGACAAAGTAGTTGCTACGATTTGAATATCATCTCGCAGCCAACCGGGAAATAAAGGTCGCAAAGGGCGGTCAATAAGACGGCTGATTAGTGTAACCTTTTCTGGGGGACGCCCTTCTCGGCGCAAAAAACCACCCGGAATACGACCGGCTGCGTAGAGTCTTTCTTCGTAGTCAACCAACAAGGGAAGAAAATCAATGCCTTCTCTGCCTGTAGAGCGTGTCGCTGTCACTAATACGGCAGTGTCTCCTGACTGAATCAAAACGGAACCCCCGGCTTGTGGGGCTAATAAACCCACCTTGAGCCGAATATCCCTTCCATCGAAAGATATCGACTTGTCAAACTCTACCATTCTGGTACTTTGTCCTTCTCTATCACGTTCTTTTGTATGTCGCAATCGTAACACTTATGTACTGTTGCTGCCTTGAGTTATTTGGCAAGAATGAAAGATGTTAAGTCATCGCAGAGCGAGAAAATGAATCATAATTTTTAAGACATAAATAAAAAGCGACTTGGTTAACTTTAAAATCTTAAAACTTTTTTAGCATGGCGATTTTACATGGCAGTTGGATACCTGGTAATGATAGTCATTTATTCGTTTGGGGCGAAATCTGGCGCCCGTTGGCTTCAGTAGAATTGGCTGAGGAAGCAGGTATTTATTCTCATCCCTGGGCAATGACACAGCAAGAGTTGAAGTCTTTTTTAGATTCTCACAATCTGAGTGTGGGTAGAGAAACGGCTAATCCAACAACTAAAACTAAGCAAAATAATTGGCATTCACAAATTATTGCACTGCCAACTCAAACACCTGAAAATGGTCAACCAATCTACCCGTTGCTATCTACGAAAATGCCTGCTAATGCTGAAGAGGCGCTGACATGGCAATGGTGGCAGGTTGAGGGTTTTGTCTTAAAGTCGTTGTCAGCAATTAAATTTTTGCAAGCTTTACCACTGGGTTCGTTTAAAGCTGCTGATGCTTATGTGGGTGGTGAGTTGCGCTTTTGGTCGCAAGTTTGTCGCTGGAGTTTAGACTTATTAAGTCGGGGCAAGTTTTTACCAGGTTTATCTCGAAATTCAACTGGTGAGATGGTTGCTTGTTGGCAACCTTTGCTTGATAGTGGAGTTGATCAGGCACGTTTGGATAAGTTTACGGCAATGATGCCTTCTGCTTGTCGAGCTTATCAGGAAATGGGGCAGGATAATTCTGTGGCAATCAACCCAAGAGAGTTGTTGCTAGCTTTTTTGAGTCAGGTAGTTGATGCTCAAGTTAGGAATTGCTTGGATGTTAAGGCAATTCCGACGCTAGCGCCGGTACAGGAATGGTTGCGAATGCTGGTTACTTCAGGCGTTGCTACAGCTAATGAGGAGATGACGCGACTGGAAGCGGCACTGAAAACTTGGACGATGCCTGTGCAACAAAATTTGATTGTACCAACTTCCCAGACGTTGCCACAAAATTTATGGCGCACTGGTTTTTCCCTCAAACCGCCTGTTTCTGAGGCAGGTAATTGGTGTTTGGAATTTGGTTTACAAGCAATTGATCAAGCTGATTTTTGGGTTGATGCGGCTACAATTTGGAGTCAACCTGTTGAGCGTTTGGAGTATCAAGGGCGCACAATTGAGCAACCACAAGAGATGTTTCTTAAGGGTTTGGGGTTAGCGTCGCGACTTTATCCACCAATTGAGCCAAGTTTACACGAACGGCGTCCCGAATCTTGTGAGTTAACTTCAATTGAGGTGTATGAGTTTATTAAAGGTAGTGCGTGGCGCTTACAGGATAGCGGATTAGGGATTGTTTTGCCGCCTGGGTTGGCGCCGGGTGCTGGGGCGAAGCGCTTGGGAATTAGTATTAGTGCACAGGCGCCACAACCGAAAAAAGGCGACAGGTTAGGGTTGCAAAGTTTGCTAAAGTTTAAGTGGGAATTGGCGATCGGTGAGCAAACAATTTCTAAGAAAGAATTTGATCGTTTGATGGCTTTAAAATCTCCTTTAGTTGAAGTTAAGGGCGAATGGATTGCTTTACAACCTTCAGAAGTACGCGCCGCCCAAGCAATTTTTACGGAAGCAAAAGAACAGATGAATTTAACTGTAGAAGATGCTTTGCGTCTGAGTACAGGTGATACGACAACTTTGGCAAAATTGCCTGTTGTTAACTTTGAGGCATCTGGAGCATTGCAAGAGTTGATTATAAATCTTACCGGAAATCAATCTATCACGCTCATAGAGACACCAAAAAGTTTTCAAGGTCAATTGCGACCCTATCAAGAGCGAGGGGTTAGCTGGCTTGCTTTCCTAGAACGTTGGGGTTTGGGGGCTTGTTTAGCTGATGATATGGGGTTGGGAAAAACGCCGCAATTGATTGCATTTTTGTTGCATTTACAAGAGCAAGAAGCGTTAGAATTACCGACACTTGTAGTTTGTCCAACTTCAGTTTTAGGTAACTGGGAACGGGAAGTTAAGAAGTTTGGTCCTTCGCTGAAAACCATTGTTCATCATGGTGATAAAAGACTGAAAGGTAAGGCATTTGCTAAGGCAGTTGCCAACAAGCAGTTAGTGATTACTAGTTATCCTTTAATTTATCGTGATGCCACAACTTTTGAGGGAGTTTCTTGGCAGGGAATTGTTTTAGATGAAGCGCAAAATATTAAGAATCCCTCGGCGAAGCAGTCGCAAGCAGTAAGACAATTACAAGCGGGATTTAAGATTAGTTTAACAGGGACGCCTGTCGAGAATCGCTTATCGGAATTGTGGTCAATTTTAGATTTTCTCAATCCAGGATACTTGGGAAATCAGCAGTTTTTTCAACGTCGTTTTGCCATGCCAATTGAGAAATTTGGCGACAGAGATTCTTTGCAAACATTGCGATCTTTAGTGCAACCTTTTATCTTGCGCCGTCTGAAAACTGACAAAGATATTATCCAAGATTTACCGGAAAAACAGGAGATGAATGTGTTTTGTGGACTTTCCACAGAACAAGCAACACTTTATCAAAAGTTGGTGGATGAGTCTTTGGTAGAAATTGAAGAATCTGATGGCATTAAGCGTCGGGGTTTGATTTTAACCTTGCTTTTAAGACTTAAGCAAGTCTGCAATCATCCGGCACAATATTTGAAGGAAAAAAGTATAGGTAAAAATAAACGCTCAGGTAAATTGTTACGTCTACAGGAAATGTTGGAAGAGGCAATTGAGGAAGGGGATAGAGCTTTGATTTTTACTCAATTTGCTGAGTGGGGAAAATTATTACAACCTTATTTAGCCAAGCAATTAGGTGGTGAAACGTTGTTTTTATATGGTTCAACTAAAAAGCAGCAACGAGAGGAAATGATTGACCGTTTCCAGAATGATCCAGATGGTCCACGTGTATTGATTTTATCTTTAAAAGCAGGAGGAACTGGACTTAATTTAACACGGGCAAATCATGTTTTTCATGTTGACAGATGGTGGAACCCAGCGGTGGAAAATCAAGCAACGGATCGGGCATTTAGAATTGGTCAAAAGCGCAATGTTCAAGTACATAAGTTTGTTTGTACCGGGACTTTGGAAGAAAGAATTAATGAGGTTATTGAGAGTAAAAAACAACTGGCAGAGCAAACTGTTGATGCTGGTGAAGCTTGGTTGACGGAGATGAATACTGATCAATTGCGATCGCTTTTGATACTTGATCGTAATGCTGTAATTGATGAGGATTAAGGTTTTATGACTAATTATGAAATCGAAAGCCAAGAATGGTGGGTACAACGTTGGAACGATTTACTTAATTCTTATCGTTTTAAAAAACGTTTGGAGAGAGCTAGAATCTATGCAAGAGAAGGTAATGTTCTTAGTATTGAATTTAAAGGCGCTCAAGTATTAGCTGAGGTACAAGGTACAGCACCTGAACCTTATCAAGTTTCCCTTTCCATCGATCCTTTTACTGAAGAAGATTGGAATTTTGTAGTGGAAACAATGGCGGAACAAGCTGTTTATTCTGCTTATTTATTAGCCGGAGAAATGCCTCATGATATTGAAAAAGTTTTTACTGCTAATGGTTTAAGTTTGTTTCCTTTTACTCTTGCTGATATTCGTTCTAAATGCAGTTGTCCTGACCCGCAAAATCCCTGTAAACATATTGGGGCAGTCTATTATCAATTAGGCGATCGCTTTAGTGAAGATCCGTTTGTCTTATTTCAGTTGCGGGGACGCACCAAAGCCCAGATTTTGGACGATTTGCGGCGCTTAAGGAGCACTGGTGATGTTGTGCCAGAATCTCATCAAGAAAGTACCACTGCTCAAACTCAGGTGAAGAAAGAAAAGGTAACGCCTCTAAATATTGAGCAGTTTTGGCAATATTCAGAAGCGTTAGATTCTTCTTTAGTTGTGATTGTGCCACCGCCGGATAATCGTAGTGTTTTAGATGTTTTGGGTAATATTCCTTTGTCATCTGTTGATGGCAGTTTGATGCAATATTTGAAGGGAGTTTATCAAATAGCAAGTCAACAAGCTATGATGTCGGCGCTGAACCCTGATCAGTAGAAATGTTCATTTTAAGGATGAAAGTTGGGGACTTAAGTCCCCAGTTAATAGCAATGAAATAGGGGTTTGACCTTATGTTGATACCAATGATGACAACACATTACCAATCACACAAATGCTTGGGGTTCTCCTACTTCTGGAACTGCATCAATCTCAATCCTGAATGTTCCTTTAAAGCCAGTTCCTACAACCTCAAATTCCCAACCGCCATCAACTGCATTCATCTTAATTGAGTCTTCAGCATCAGCTAAATCTGGCTGGGCAAATCTTTCGTTGGTATAAAGATAAAGCTCCAAAGGTCGCTTGGTCAATAAAGCACGGATATAATATTGCTTGCGGAAAATAACATTATCCGAAAAACCTAACCCCAATAAATCCCGTTCGCCTAAATAAAAATCTAAGCGGAATACCATATCTTTTTCAGGTAAATAATCTTCTTCTAAAATTGAGAGTGTATTCAGGTATCCTTCCCAAATTAAGTTTTTCTGATCTGCCCAATCAAAGGTAAGATTATCATCTGTCATATCTTCCTTAGTAAAGGGTCCATAACAGTTTTCTGCTTCCTTACTTTGGTGGAATAATTCAAAGTCAACGCCACGAGGTTTGAGGGATACACCAAAGTAAAACTCACTCTTACCAAACCAATCTTTACCTCGTAAAATATTGCCTTTAACAAACCGCAAACGTGCTTGAACATTGCCAAATAAAAACCTAGTTGCTATTTCAAATGATTCACGAGAAGTAATCAACGAATCAAAACCACCATGACACTTATTAACAAAAGTTCTTGGTGCACCGGGAATTTGAGCAGAAATTTGCTTAACTAAACCATCACTACGGTTATAGTTTGTTCCATATTCTCCTGATGCGGAAAAGAAGCGATTTAGCGCCGTTGCTATGCCTGTACCATAAGAACGATAGTTTGTACCAACAACTGTTAGTAATCTTTCTACTGGGAAATGTTTACCAAAATTCCAAAAGGAGGCATCGTTATTTTGATCATCTTGAAATTCTGGATTAAAGTGTTTTAAATCATCTGCTGCTTCAATACCAATCCAATCTCTCAAAACTTGAAAGGTAACGCCGCGATGTGGTGTTCCCAAGGTAACAATTTTGTTGATGTAATCTTCAGCTTTCAAACCTTTTTTTGGATAGGTGCGTTGTACCGCTTCCCGAACCAGTAAGCCACCCATTGAATGAGCAATAATATTAACCTTCGGGTCACTTTTTATCTGGGGATCGCCCTCAGATTGCATAACTGTAAGTTCTCGAATAAAGTTTATTAGCCGCACCAAGGCTTCACCATAAACTTTGAATTCACGGTCATTTAGGTCATAATAACGAAATACCCAAATTGAGCGGCAAGGGTCGTCCATTGACTCTAGTAGGTTCAGTGCCATTGCTGGGTTAATGACGACTTTATCGCCAGAAAAATAGCCAGCTTTTTGCAATCGCTCAAATTTTTCTAGTACGCCCTTATTTTTTAATTTTTTTAGTTTTTCTGTAAGTTGAGAATCATCTTTGATATCTTTTAAATATTGCAGTTTTCCAGGAAGATTCGGTTCATAACCTATTTTATTACCGTAATAGCCGACAACATTAGTCGCGTCTTCATATTGCCAGTTTGACTTCATGAAACGCAAAAGTAAACCTTCGTATATGTAGTTTTCTCCTTGTTTTTGAGGATAAACACTACCTTCAGTAAATCCTTGGTAGGCGTCTTTTTTCTCATCTTTGGTATCTAAACCGCCAAAGCCGCGAATTAAAATCAGCGGCAGGGGACGACGTGTTACATCAGACATAGCTTTCTCCTATTGCACCCAGCTAAGAAGTGCATTTTAAGTTCTCTCTAAAGTAAATTCCATTTTTTTAGCTTCTTTTCCGGATTTATTGGCAAAATATAACAAGTGATGCCTGTTTTGGTAGGTGCTGGCGGTATTTGCCAAAAGATTCCACTAGCACGGCTGATCGGTTAGGCTATTTTTATGTGGTTAATTGAGCAAGTCGCCATTTTTGTTGTATGTCGTGGATGCCTTTAGATCAAAATAGTGCTCGCCTTCATCATTTGCCTCTCATCCTGGCAGGACCGATTTTGCGTCATACGGAATGCGACTCGGTGACTGTCTGGGTGGCACTCAAATCATCTCGCCAAGTCACCCTCAACGTTTACGCCACAGATGATCATGGTTCAATTATCAAAACCCCCTTGCTAAAAGGTTCACGCACTACAGTCGCTTTTGGCAAGCACCTACATATTGTTGCCGTCACCGCCAAACCAATAAACGAAAATCAACTAGAAGCGGGACAAATCTATGCCTATAACCTAAGTTTTGATGGTGAAGAAAATCTGAGTCAAGCACTGAACTCACCCAGCATTTCTCCTGTCACAATTAGTTATTTTGAGCATCAATTACCTACTTTTAGTTTACCACCAAATGACCTAAATCACTTAAGAATTGCTCATGGTTCTTGTCGCAAACTACATGGTGGTGGACAAGATGCAGTACCAATGTTGGATGACTTAATTAATCATCATGCAACTCAGCCAAATTCACGATTGCATCAACTCTTTTTTACAGGTGATCAAATCTATGGTGATGATGTTGCTGATCCATTATTATGGTTGGCTACAGATTTGGGTGATACGTTGCTTGGTTGGCAAGAAAATTTACCTTTTTCCTCAACACAAACTACTGATTATCAAAGCAAGAAACCTCAAGAACTTTTGCCAGGGCAGCGTACTGAAATTGCCAGAGAATATGCTGGTTTTACAGCAATGCTAATTGATACTCCCCATGAATCTAAAAGCCATCTATTCAGTTTGGGTGAATACTTTGCTACCTATTTATTAGCCTGGTCACCAATTCTTTGGCTAGATTTACCACAAGGCAGAGATATTTATAAAGACTCCAAACAAGCCAAGTCATGGGATAAAGAAGCAGGTATTCTTAAAGATTGTCTTGATCAATTATGGAAAGTTCGTCGTGCCTTAGCAAATGTCCCTGTTTATATGATTTGTGATGACCATGATATTAGTGATGATTGGTATTTAAATCAAGCTTGGTGTACAGGTGTTTTAAGTAAACCATTAGGTAAACGTGCAGTGCAAAATGGTCTATTTGCCTATGCCATTTTTCAGGCGTGGGGAAATACTCCACAGCAATTTGAAGCAGGGCAAACAGGTGAAACTTTATTACAAGCAGCAGAAGTTTGGTCAGCTTCAGCAGGAACTAATCAACTCGCCGAAGCCGCAATTTCTAAATGTTTGGGACTTCCTCAAATCTCACCAGAAACTGGCTTACCTGAGTTTAGATTAGATGAAGATGTCCTGGTATTAGATCGCAATTATCCTGATGGAATGCTGCCGTTAGAATGGCACTATACAATTCGTAGTCCCAAGCATGAAGTAATTGTTTTAGATACTAGAACTTGGCGCGGCTATCCCCAAGCAGATGATTTAGCTCCACCGATGTTGTTATCTCCTACAGCATTTATACAGCAAATTGAAAAGCCTTTAGAAATGGGTAAAACCAAGGTTGAGGTTACCTTTGTTGTTGTGCCAACTAATTTAGTCAGTCTCCAAATTATTGACATCTTTCAAAAACAGGAATTAGAAAAAGGTAATGTTTTTAACTCTGATGTTGGGGATGCTTGGAATTTTCATGAAGCGGCTTTATCTAGGCTACTAGCTGAATTGTTTAAACGTCGAACACAAGTAGTTATTTTATCCGGTGATATTCATTATGCAGGAGCAGTTAGCCTCAACTATTGGTCAACGGAACAACAAAATTCACAGGCAAAAGTATTAGCACAACTAACATCAAGTGCTTTAAAAAATGGTGAAACTAAAACTTATTTTATCCACACAAAAGCTAAATCTCTCGCACTAGAACCTCCTCAAGATTGGTTAGGATGGCACAAACCACCACAACTTGTAGAAATTCAAATGATACAAGAAATAATCAAAATTTTAGATGTTGAAGTGCCAGAAGTTGGACCAGTAGTGCGGCAACTTAAAGGAGGACGTGGCAATTGGGATATCGCTTGGGAAATTGCCCTAAAAAATCCTCAAGCTGTCCCTGATTGGCAGTATCATATTGAGTGGATTAAGCGTCAGCAAGCTAGGTTTGTTCCTTGGAAAGAAAAACAAGTTGAGTCTTTTAATAAACATCAAAACTCATCGAATTTGCTGGAAAATATAGCGAATTCACTGTCTATACTTTGGCAAAATAAATGGGTACAAGAAGGAGAAGAAGTTGTTGGACGTAGTAATTTTGGTGTCGTTAGTCTGCAATGGTCTGATGCAGATAAGTTAGCAAAAGCCGTAATTCAAGATACCTATTGGCGCTCCACTTGGCAGTCTAATAGTATAGTATACAGTCGCTATTTCGTACCGTTACAAACAAATCAGTTGCCACCACCAATTCGCTCTATTACTAATTGATCGATGACTATATATTGCCATAAAGTTTTAGTATTTAATTAAAAACACTAAATTAATTTAACAATTCCAAGACTGCTTTTGGCAAAAGCTTATCCTTAAACCAGATGATTTTGGTATCTACATTTTCGATTTTAACGCCAGCTTTGTCCAAATTGAGACGCTCAGAAATTGCTAAAATTAAGTTATCACATTGCGACTTACGCACTTGAGCAAATTTCTTTTGTAAATATTCGGGACGCCAGTAACCAACTATTTCTAATAAATAATCACGTCCATCAGGATGCACTAGCCGAAAATCAGGAATCATCACACTACCAGGAATCGGAATTAAGTCAACTTCTCGCTCTAATATCCATTCAGTTTTTAAAGAATTCCAACGATTAGCAAATGATTCTTCTAACATACTATCATAAGGCTTACCTGGCGGATAATGTGTCACTAAACCACAACTATCATTGAGACTAAAACGCCCAGTTTTTTGAGTACCACTATAAGGATCGCGGTTTTGTAATGTAGCATGAAGACTCCATTTTGTGACGTGCAAAAGTGCTGGTAGCAGTTTTGCAATAGCTAAACCATAGCGAGTACTTGGCTTAAATAAACTCGTTGGTCCATCAATAATAATCGTAAAACCGTGGTCAGCATCGCCTTCAATATAAGTCATTAATTGAAACAATTTTAAATAACGAAATAACAGTTTATACTGCCCAGGAACATTGCGATGAGCATTCAATGTCATCTGACTTGCCCGATAAAAAATTCCCTGCATTTGTGATAAGTTATAGCGATGCAATAAAGCTTCTGGTGCTGGGTCATCAAATTGCGTTAAAATACGATTCTCTTGTAAATCTGCATAAAGACCTTGACGAATTTGAGTCGGTAAAACTTCTTGATTTAACTCCTGACTCAGGGCAATACTTAAGCTTAAAAGTGTTGTCTCAGTAGCTTGAGGACTGGGAACAGATGTTGCTGATAGAGCAAATACTCTTTGGCGTAACAAAGGTGGTTCCAAAGGACTAATAATTTCAAATGTAGAAAAACTACTTTTAAGAATATGAGCTAGACCTCGTTTCAGGCGATAATCAGTACTATCACCTTCGAGTTCTAATAATTTACGATTAAGTTCACCTTGGGTATTGCCTCTTTCTTCTTGAAAACAAGCAATCACCTCAGTGGCAAGGGCGCACATTTGTGTGTTGATTGGTAAACGTTTGGGTACAATTTCTTCACCATTTTGGCGATTAATTAACAATTCTGTCGGAAGCATTAATTTGCCTGTTACTATTAGCACTTATAGTCATAATTTTAGGGCAATCGTAACAATGTTACTATGGCAACCTTCTGCCCAGCAGCAATTACTTAGGAGTTATTTTTAAGATGAGGACAATGATGCCTCGGCAGACTTCCCACGCAGTCTACAGAAACCTAGAATGCCGACCAGACAGCTATCAGGACTGGTATCAGCAGGGAAATATTTTACAAGATGCAGGGCGTTATCGAGAAGCTTTTGTTAGTTATGAACGGGCGTTAGAATACAATCCTCGTGATTATTGGGCTTGGTATTGGCGGGCGGATATTCTGGATATTTGGGGATGTTTTGAAGAGGCTCTTGCTAGCTATAATAAGGCACTTTTAGATAAGCCTCACGATTATTGGGCTTGGTGTCGAAAAGGCAGTGTATTAAGGCATCTAGAGCGCTATGAAGAAGCGATCGCATCTTATGATCAAGCATTAATTGCCCGCCCCGATGACTACTGGACATGGTACAACCGAGGACGGGTGGCATTAGAAGATTTGGACTGGTTTGAAGAAGCTCTTGCTTGTTTTGAAATTGCCCTAGAATTGCGACCAGACGACTACTGGAGTTACTATCGTCAAGGTGATGCATTGCGGCACTTGAAACGTTATTCAGCAGCTTTTGAAAGCTACGAAAAAGCTCTGAGTTGCCGCCCTTTAGACTATTGGAGTTTGTACCGACAGGGAGACACTCTACGTCATTTGGGACGCTCAAAAGAGGCTCTGATCAGCTATGACAAAGCTTTATCTGTTAAACCAAAAGACTTTTGGAGTTGGTATCAAAGAGCCGAATTATTGCGGAATTTGGGTCAATATCAAGCAGCTATTACAAGTTATGATGCTGCCCTAGATAGCGAACCTGAAGATGAATATACCTGGTACAATCAAGCTTGTTGTTATGCTCGGATTAGCAACTTTCAACAAGCTATTCTGAGTTTAGGTAATGCTATTAATCTCCATCCTTGCGAATATCAAAAACTTGCCACAACCGACTCAGATTTTGACAACTTGCGAGAAAATAAAGCTTTCATTGCTTTAATTTCTAAGTCTTTTAAGTCCTAATTTCAATTGCTCAGGCTGACGGATTTGTTACTCTGTCAGCCCTCAACTCCTGACTTAATTATTTCTTAAATTACTACCATTCCAAGTTACCCAATTGTGAGAAATACCACTCTTACTTTTTTCCTCCAATTCTTCTTCAATCAAATCAGAACCACTTAAATCAGCATCCTTCAAATCAGCACCCATTAAAGATGCACCATTGACGGTGGCATTTTTTAAAGTTGCACCACTGAAGTCGGCACCACTAAGTTCAGCATCTGTTAGTTTAGCCCCACTCAAATTGGCTTGATGCAAGTTGGCACAACGCAAATCGGCACTACTTAAATCAGCACCACTCAAATTTGCCCCGCTTAAATCAGCACCAATTAAGTTTACTTCTGTTAAGTTGGCTCCGGTTAAATCAGCATGGCTCAAATCAGCATTCGTTAAATTAGTTTGATGGAAAGAGGTGCCACTTAAGTCAGCATTGCTCAAGTCTGCTCGACTCAAATCAGCTCGACTAAAGTCTGCCCGACTCAAATTAACGCCACTTAAAGCGGCATCAGCTAAGGCTGCCCCTTGAAAATCCGACTTTCTTGCTGCGTATTGATACAAAAGATCTTGAGTTTTCATAATCTTTGGTTTCCTGAATTTTCACTTTTTACAAGTGTTGATTTGAAGAATTGTTGCATTGTGATTCAGCGCAGCTTGGCGCAATCAAATATTACTCTCTGGCTTAATAGTGCCGCAAAATAATCCTCACATCACATCCAAGCCAAAGCTAAGTTTCAGGTCTAACTTGTAACGAGTAGAAAGTTTAGTTTTTTGCTATATTTTTACTGTTTTGCCGTTAGTTATGTATAAACAGTTTGTCTGTTTGATACTAAGTTGCTAAATAGCTACTGCTGATGATTTATCTTTAGCTTTATAATAAATTTACCAGAACCTAATCTTTTTGTTCTGTTATTTTACAGAAATTCATCTAAAAGTTATAGATGAGGCTATTCATTGCCTTAAGATTAGGTTATGGATAAACTATTTCAGTAAATACAATTGAGAAAAACAGGCTAAAGTTTTTTTAGCCTAACCACCCACTGAAATTTCTAGCAAGTTGATTTTAAGGGAATTCGCTAACTTACTGATTTCCTAGTTGAAGCTGTAGCCTAACAGTTTCCGTATCCCCAGCATCACCATTAGATGGAAATGAGGTCAGAGGACGATCAGAATTTAGCATATCTTCAACCAAGACATCTACTGGTTGGTCACCAATGAAAGTACGTTGTGGCGATGTCGTCAGTCTACCAACATTTGTTACAGAATTAGTTTGTGTTGTTGGCAATGTTCCATCAAAAAAGTTTTGGTAGTCGTTGATGATTGCACGACGCTCAACTTCACGCAGCGAGTCACCAGATAAGGTTACAGCACTCCTGTTTGAACTAGAAGGTACGCTTGACTGAGCGTAGGTTGTTGATGAATAGCCTGTTGCAATTACGGCAATTCCTGAAACAATAAGTATTTGGCGGAGCATAAACTTTCTCCGAAATTTTAATTTATTTGAAACTGATTTCCTTTAAATAAAGGATAGTCTATTCAGCTCGTTTAATTCATCAATCGTTAGGCATAAAACTTGCTGTATAAATCAAGGCATCACCTTATCTCCAAATACCCTTCAAGAGTACATGACAGCCGTCAAGCCTTATTCGTCTAAGATACTTGATAAGTATTGAGCTAAAACCTTGAAAATTGCTAAATGCTGCACTAATTGAGTTATCTAAGCAGAAACTCAGCAAATAAAGCCTAATCTAATTGTAAAATATTAATAAGTTAGTGGCAAAATTATTCAATGACAATCATTCGTGTACCCAAATCTTGGGAAATAGCCGAGCAAAACGTTACATCAGAAACGGTGTTTTTGAATCGTCGTCGTTTTTTTAAAACTTTAATCGGTGCTGGGGTTGGTGCAACTTTAATGCCAATTTTGGGCTGTGAAAAAACCGAAGAATCTAATAAAAAATTAGAAGCAACGCTGATGACAAGCAGCTTTGAGAATATTAAACATAATCCAAAATTTTCAACAGTCGATCGCCCACTGACAGACGTAAACTTAGCGGGGCAATATAACAACTACTACGAGTTTGGTAGCACCAAATCGATTTGGCAATCAGCTCAAGCTTTACCAACTCAAGATTGGAAAATTGAAGTAACAGGATTAGTAAAAAATCCCCGTACTTATGATTTAGATGAGTTGCCAAAAATCTTTCCTATAGAAGAGCGCATTTATCGATTTCGGTGTGTAGAAGCTTGGTCGATGGTAATTCCTTGGATTGGCTTTTCTATGAAGTCATTACTAGCGGCTGTTGAACCAACTGCTCAAGCAAAATTTGTCAGCTTTAGTTCTTACTATGATCAGAAAATTACCGTTGGTCCTTTATGGTCATTGGGTAGAAAGTTGCCCTGGCCCTATACAGAAGGTTTAAGAATTGAGGAAATGGCAAATGAATTAGCATTTTTTGCAATTGGTAATTATGGTCATAAATTACCCAAACAGCATGGGGCGCCAATTCGAGCGGTACTGCCGTGGAAGTATGGTTTTAAGGGTGCAAAATCGATTAATAAAATTGAGTTTTTAGCAAGTCAGCCTGCTACATTTTGGAATACAATTGATTCCCATGAGTATGATTTTGAGGCAAATGTTAATCCGAATAAACCTCATCCTCGTTGGTCGCAAGCAACGGAGAAGTTTATTAGCAAGGGACCAGGATTAAAGTGGGATAAACGCCCGACACTTCCTTATAACGGTTATGGGGAATATGTGGCGAGTTTGTATGCTTAATTGGGTGTGATAAGGGTAGGGGCGCTCTTTCTTTGCGCTTCTACAAGATTTGGGTAAGGTTAAGATCTGAATAGAGGAGATGGGGGTAGTGAGGAGCGATGTATCCTCATCTAGATCAACAATTCGGCAAAACTTGAATGGAAGAAATAGTCCAATGAGCCTCACCCTTTTAAGACTCCCAGACATCAAACCCAAACCGGATAAAGACAACGCTTTGTACAACCAGGGCAATGCACTGCTCAAGTCAAGAAGCTATGAAGAAGCAATCGATAGCTTCAACAAAGCTCTAAAAATTAAACCAGGCGACCACTATATCTGGTACAACCGAGGTGTAGCGCTATTCTACAAGCAACGCTATGAAGAGGCGATCGCTAGCTTCGACAAAGCTCTAAAAATTCAGCCAGGTGACTACGAAGCTTGGTTAAACCGAGGCTTGGCGCTGGATGACTGGGGGCATCATGAAGAAGCAGTAAATAGCTACAACCAAGCCCTGCAAATTAAACAGAACTTCTACGAGGCTTGGTACAGCCGGGGTAATGCACTGGAGAGGTTGGGGTATCATGATCAAGCAATTAGTAGCTATAACAAAGTCCTGCAAACTAATCCTGAGTTCCACCAAGCTTGGAATGGTCGAGGTGTTGCTCTAGATGAGCTAAATCGCCATGAAGAAGCGATCGCTAGCTACGACAAAGCTCTGGAAATTAAACCATGCGACCAGGAAGTTTGGAACAACCGGGGAATTGGACTGGGGAAATTGGGAAACTTTAAAGAAGCGATCGCTAGCTTTGACAAAGCTCTAGAGTTCAAACCTGACTATGCCGATGCATTTTACAATAAGGCTTGCTGTTATGGAATGCAAGGCTTTGTTGAACAGGCACTCTTAAACTTACAACAAGCCATCAATCTCAATCCTGAAGAATTCCGCAAGTACGCAAAAACTGACTCAGATTTTAATAGCATTCGACATTCGGAGCAGTTTCAAGCTTTGATTCAGGAAGAAAGCTTTCAAAAAGAGGAAGACATATCAGAATTACCTCACAAATGCAGTTGGGAAGAAGCAGTAAAACTGTTTGAAATGAAACGCATATCTTCAGGGAAGGCAGCTCAATTATTAGGTATAGATAGAGTTACTTTTTTGATGAATTTGCATCATTATGGAGTAGCCATGATTGACCTCGAAGAAGAGGAACTTTTATCTGACCTAGAGAATGCCTGAAACTGAAATAATTGTCATTGATACTGCGCCGCTGATTTCTCTTGTAGCAGCTCTGGGCGATTTAAAAGTCCTACAACTTCTTTACTCTCAAGTACTGGTTCCCTTTGAAGTTTGTCATGAGATCTATGCAGGCGGTAAGAGTGGGTTTGCAGTAGCAGAATTCGAGGCGGCAAACTGGCTACATAAATGGTCAAGACCTCTAGAAATTGCACCTATTCTCCTCAATTCTCTAGATCGAGGTGAAGCTGCTGTGATTCAACTCGCCATTAATGAAAGTATCCAAATTGTCTGCATTGACGAAACTACTGGTAGACGTATTGCCAAAGCAAATAATCTTTTACTTACTGGTTCTATCGGCGTTTTACTCCGTGCCAAGAAGGCAGGATACCCATTTTTAATGAAGGAAGCCATAGAGCGCATGAAAAACAGAGGTATTCGATTGAGTGAAAAAGTCGTAACTTTTGCGCTTGACCAAGTTGGCGAGAGTGACGATTTATGAAAAAGCTGGCTCTTGCCCAGTTTAGCCAGATCATGAGCTACTGTATAGAATCACAATCACTCTGGCAAGGGTTCTGCCAGCCATCTTAACCTCACAAAACTTGCTGCTATGCTGGGCATAACAACATTGACCCAAGCTACAAGAGAAAAGATGAGCAAAACCTTATTCTCCCTCCTCAGACTTGACTACGGGATGGTATGACCAAAATAGATGATGACATATCATTCAGGGTGATAAGCGGTTTCAGGCAGTGAATTTAGGATAAAAGTCGATTAATCAAAACCTGGGTGCAGTATTTCCTCGGTTAGTGGCACAATATTAGTTTCTAGATCTCCCAAACCTAAAGCTGAGTTTCAGCTATTGGGAGATTTTGCCACCACTGTCTATCAGATAATTTCCAGGCATCGCATTATATTAGTCATCACATCCCGCTGGTTGAAGAAGAGTGCATCACACCCCAAAGACCTTGAGTCTACAAAGCCTGAAAGCTAAGTTGTAACAAGGACGAGCAAGCACCTCCAGTTTTGGGACTATTTTCCTTTTCGGTTGTCAGGTGTACATTTACTAATTTACAAAACATACACAACGTCAAAAACCAGTATTAAACTTTAAATTCCTAATTATGCAGACTACCGAAAAGACTGAACCAAAACTGTTAGACCTTAAAACCCGCCTCAGCGAAATCAACGATATTGAAGCCGCTGCCTCGCTGTTGTACTGGGATCAGGCGACTTATATGCCTCCTGGTGGTGCAGCAGCGCGTGGACGACAACTGGCAACTCTCCAACAAATTTCTCATACCAAATTTATTGATCCCGCAGTCGGTCAACTGCTAGAAGATTTACGTCCCCTAGAAGAAAGTCTACCCTACTACTCGGATGAAGCTAGCCTAATCCGTTTGACCCGCAGAAAATATGAAACAGCGGTGCGGGTGCCTGCCGAATTTATGGCGCAATTTTCCCTACATAGAACCGAATCTTACGAAGCTTGGGCAGCGGCACGACCAGCAAATAACTTTGCCCAAGTCTTACCTTACCTCGAAAAAACCTTGGAGATGAGCCGGGAATTGGCAAACTTTTTCCCTGGTTATGATCATATCGCCGATCCGTTGATTGACTTTGCCGACTATGGAATGAAAGCTGGCTTTTTACGGACACTTTTTGCCGACTTGCGCTCCTCACTCGTCCCCGTCGTCGAAGCTATTACCGCCCAAAACTCGGTTGATGATAGTTGTCTACATCAAATTTATCCCGAAGCACAACAACTAGAATTTTCCCTGAAAGTCCTCGAACAACTTGGCTATGACTTCCACCGAGGGCGCCAAGACAAAACTCATCACCCATTTATGATCAACTTCTCTGTGGGAGATGTGCGAATTACTACCCGTGTTTATGAAAATGACTTAAGTCAAGCGCTGTTTAGTACAATTCATGAAATGGGTCATGCCTTGTATGAACAAGGTGTCAACCGCGACTATGAAGGCACACCCCTTGCTGGTGGCACATCTTCCGGCGTCCATGAAAGCCAGTCCCGACTTTGGGAAAATATGGTGGGGCGCTCTCACAATTTTTGTAAATATTTATACCCTCAGCTACAAGCAACTTTTCCGAGTCAACTTGGTAATGTTTCCCTGGACACGTATTACCGAGCCATTAATAAAGTGGGGCGGACGTTAATTCGTACCGATGCTGATGAGGTAACTTACAACCTCCATGTCATGATTCGCTTTGATTTGGAGCTGCAACTGTTGGAAGGCAGTTTGGAAGTGCGGGATCTGCCCGACGCCTGGAATGAGCGCTACCGCTCCGATTTGGGCATTATCCCCGAAACCGACACCGATGGCGTATTACAAGACGTACACTGGTATACAGGTCAAATTGGTGGAATGTTTCAAGGCTACACCCTAGGTAATATAATCAGTGCTCAGTTTTTTGAAGCGGCATTAGAGGCACATCCAGAAATTTCTGGCGAAATCGAGCAAGGAGACTGTAATACGCTGCATAATTGGTTGAAGGACAAGATTTACCAGCATGGCTGTAAATATACAGCCGCTGAACTGATTGAGTCCGTCACTGGCGATGCTTTACGCATTGAGCCATTTATGGGTTATATCCGGCGCAAGTATGGGCAGCTTTATAACTTGTAATTGTTGCCTGCATTAACTTGCGTATCGAAAAAAACTAGTCCTTTCTAACAGCAATAGGTAAATTGTTGTTAGTGTTATTCAATTTGCTTTGATTTGGAGTTGCTTATGCTTAGTCTGATCCAGGATGTTCTTGAAAGTGATGAGAGAACTGATTTACGGCAATTTGCTAGCCAGTTACGCAATTCAGAAAGTCGCTATCTGCTGCGAAATGACATTCTTACGGCTTTTTCTGAATACTGTACTAGCCGCAACAAACCCGACAATTTTTACTCATCTTCACATCTAGGACAACTGGTTTATTACACCCAGGAAATCATTCTGGAGAATGAAAGCATCTATTTGATTATCCGCCCCAAAATTGCTTCTCAAGAAGTGTTTCGAGTTTTAGAAGACTTAACGGCTGAGTCTGTAACTGTAGAAGAATTGTTGGATTTACGCGATCGCATTGTCAATCGCTATAACCCTACCGAAGGCGACTTACTAGAACTCGACTTCCAATCATTTTACGACTACACCCCGACAATTCGTGACCCGAAAAACATCGGTAAGGGCGCGCAATTCCTGAACCGCTTCCTTTCTAGTAAGCTGTTTCAAGACCCGCGACAATGGTTAGAATCGTTATACACATTTTTGAGTCTCCACAGTTTCCAAGGGACTCAGCTACTAATTAACGCACGCATAAAAAACCAAAAAGAACTTTCCGATCAAGTCAAAAAAGCTTTACTATTTGTCGGTGATCGTCCCGATGAAGAACCTTATGAAGAATTTCGCTTTAAGCTACAAGAAATGGGCTTTGAAGCGGGTTGGGGTAACACGGCTTATCGCGTCCGAGAAACCCTAGAAATCCTTGATGAACTAATCGATTCTCCTGATGATAAAGGCATCGAAAAGTTCATTTCTCGCGTGCCGATGATCTTTCGTATCGTCTTAGTTTCCATACACGGTTGGTTTGGGCAAGAAGGCGTTTTGGGGCGTCCTGATACAGGTGGACAGGTGGTTTATGTCCTTGACCAGGCAAGGAGTTTAGAAAAGCAACTGCAAGAAGATATTAAGCTTGCGGGGTTAGAAGGACTAGGCGTTAAACCGAAAGTGATTATTCTTAGTCGCTTAATTCAAAACGCTGATGGCACTCGCTGTAACGAACGCTTGGAAAAAGTTCATGGCACTGATAATGCCTGGATTTTGCGCGTGCCGTTCCGGGATTTTAATCCTAACATGACTCAAAACTGGATTTCTCGGTTTGAGATTTGGCCCTACCTAGAAACTTATGCGATCGATGCTGAGAAGGAATTAATTGCAGAATTCCAAGGTCTTCCTGACTTTATTATTGGTAACTATACCGATGGAAACTTAGTTGCTTTCTTATTAGCACGACGCATGAAAGTGACTCAGTGTAATGTTGCTCATGCTTTGGAAAAATCCAAGTATTTGTTTAGTAACCTCTACTGGAATGACTTGGAAGATAAGTATCACTTCTCTTTACAATTTACCGCTGATTTGATTGCTATGAATGCGGCAAACTTTGTGATCAGTAGTACTTATCAAGAAATTGTCGGGACGCCCGATAGTGTGGGACAGTATGAGTCTTACAAATGTTTTACAATGCCAGATTTGTACCATGTTGTAAATGGCATTGAGCTATTTTCTCCCAAGTTTAATGTTGTGCCACCAGGGGTAAATGAAACTGTTTACTTCCCTTATACCAGGACTGAAGATCGGATTCCTGATGCAGCGGAACGTTTGGAAGAATTGCTCTTTACTTTGGATGATCCTGTTCAAGTTTTTGGCAGTCTTGATGATCCGAATAAGCGTCCTTTATTCTCAATGGCACGTCTTGACCGGATTAAAAACCTAACTGGTTTAGTAGAATGTTTTGGTCAAAGTGAAGCTTTGCAAGAGCATTGTAATCTGATTTTAGTAGCGGGTAAGTTGCGCGTTGAAGAATCAGATGACAATGAGGAGAAAGATGAAATTGTTAAGCTTTATCGGATGATTGAGCAGTACAATCTTCAGGGTAAAATTCGCTGGCTAGGAGTGCGTTTAGCAAAGAGTGATTCCGGTGAAATTTATCGGGTTATTGCTGACCATAAAGGTGTATTTATTCAACCTGCACTTTTTGAAGCTTTTGGTCTAACAATTTTGGAGTCAATGATTTCTGGTGTGCCAACTTTTGGTACACAGTTCGGCGGTCCTTTGGAGATTATTCAGGATAAGGTGAATGGGTTTTTAATTAACCCAACCGACTTGGAAGGAATGGCTCAAAAGATTCTGGATTTTGTAGTTAAGTGTGACCAAGATCCGAACTATTGGGAGAAAATTGCTGATCAAGGTGTGGAGCGAGTTTATAGTACTTATACTTGGAAAATTCACACGACGAGGCTGTTATCTTTAGCGCGGATTTATGGCTTCTGGAACTATACTTCTAAGGAGAATCGTGAGGATCTCTTGCGTTATCTTGAGGCGTTGTTTTATCTGATTTATAAGCCACGGGCTCAGAATATTTTGGAGGAACATAAGCATCGGTAAGGTTTGTTAAAAAGGGCAATAACCCCTGTGCGGAATGCTAGGCGATCGCTTTTAACTAAGAAGGCGATCGCTTACTTATTATGCCTTTAACGCTAAACTGAAATAGTTGCTTATACTTCATACCTTAGCAACCAACCGTTCGATTGCTTCAGACGCCATAATTAAACCAGGCTTTTCT